>QOPG01000001.1 GCA_003331585.1 Gammaproteobacteria bacterium
AATTAATATGATTGAAACAAAGAATTTGATGGATTGAGAGAGGGGTGATCTGAATCCAAGCATCTAAATTCAAGTATCAAACCAGTCATCGGGACATCCCCTCCACTGCCTCGGGTGCTAATCTCAGTCTGCAAGAATGTCTTTTCTTGTTGTGAGCACACTTCCTTAGCTTTTTCATAAACTTTCTCTAGGCCATCATTGATACTTATTGAAGATTCAGAAGAAATAACATAGGAACTTGGCCCCGTTAGAATGGCTTCACTTGTGGTGGTGCATCCAGTGATAAATATAATTAATAGTAATAAATTTTTATACATTTGATTATTTCTCCATTTGATCGCAGGGAACTGATAATGAATCAATTAATTGAGTAAACTCTGGTTGAAAATTATTTTTCCTTACATCCCATACTTCTTTCGAGATGATGCATTCCAAATAATTTTTTCCATTAACATTTCGTGCCATCGGGCCATTTTTTTTCGCCTCAAATAAATCTTCTTGCATTAAACCTGATTTATATTGACTGTAATCATTATTGTATATCCACCAAGCCATGTGCTTATAGGTAGCAATAAGATCCTCATCTTCCTCTTCTATGCCTTGCTTTAACCATTCATGGTATGGCAATCCATTTTCATAAAAAAACTCTGCTGTACGAATTAATGTTTCTGTTCTTGCTTGGTTTTGAGAGTTAAGTGCAATCTTTTGAGTCTGCCTAAGCTCCATACCAACAAAGATGAGTGATGCAATTATCCCTAGTGCACCTAAAGTCTGTAAAAAACTATTCAGTTTAGTCATACTGCCAATAGAAAAAATATTCTTATTCATAATAAAAAATTAAATTATGAGATTGATATTACAGTTATATATACAAATAAAAAAGGCTCCAATAAATGAAGCCTTAAATATTGATACTTTTTAGCGTTTGATGATCCCTGCGATACAATGCATGAATATAGAGAAGCACTCGTAAAACAGGCAAAAGAATATAGAAAATTCGAGCTAAAGTATTACTTTATTCGAGTTCCTGATCGTCATCGCCTTGAATACGATCATAAATTTCTTCTCTATGAACTGCCACTTCCTTTGGCGCATCGATACCAATTCTAACTTGATTCCCTTTTACGCCAAGAACTGTGATCGATACATCCTCACCGATCATGAGCGATTCTCCCGCTCTTCTGGTTAATATGAGCATTACCCCCCCTCGTAAATCTCATCTGAATCATAAGATTTGCATAAAATACCAAAAAAAACAAAGAATTATATCCACGATTCTTTTGTATCTTTTTAAAATTGAGAAAAAATTATATTTTAGAAGTTATGAATTCTTTTGCATGCTCAAGGGCTTGATCTAGTTTTTCTGCTTCTGGCCCACCTGCTTGGGCAAAATCTGGTCTGCCACCGCCTTTACCTCCGACAATTTCAGCTACGATTTTTATTAGGTCGCCGGCATGGATTAAATCCGTATTATGTTTAGTTACACCAATGGCTATTTTCGCTTTTCCTTCTTCAACCACACCTAATACGATTATGGCATTTTCTAGTTTGTTCTTATAACGATCTATAGATACTCTAAGGTCATTCGCACTAAATCCTTCTAAACGCTGGATTAATATGCTTGTGTCTTTAATTTTTGTGACTTTTTCTGAGATATCTTCAGAAGAACTGCTAAACATTTTCTGTCTTGATTCTATGAGTTCCTTTTCTAATGCTTTATTTTTAACCAGTAGTTGCTCAACTTTGGTAAAAATTTTATCGTTAGAGCTTTTTAGGAGTGCCGCTACTTCCTCTACATTCGTTTTGTAAGTTGATAACCATTTCTCAGCTGCTTCTGCCGTTAGCGCCTCAATTCGTCTAATACCTGACGCGACACCGCTCTCAGAGATAATCTTAAAAAGACCAATATCACCTGTCCTGTTGACATGCGTCCCTCCACAAAGCTCAATGGAATATTCATCAAAGTTAAGTACTCTCACCTCATCTTCGTATTTTTCGCCAAACAAAGCCATTGCACCCGACTCAATGGCTTCCTCATAAGCCATTAGATCTATCTTGGCCGCACTATTTTTTCTAATTTCGCTATTTACTTGCTCCTCAATCAGAGATATCTCTTCACTTGATAGGGGCTGATTGTGCGAGAAATCAAAACGCAGACGATCCGCATCAACTAATGAGCCTTTCTGGGTTACATGTTTACCTAAAATATTCCTTAATGCCGCATGCATTAGATGTGTCGCGGAATGATTTGCTGCGATCTTTAGTCTTTTTTTATCATCGATTGTCATGGTTACTTTTTTATCAATCTCTAACTTTCCTTTCTCTAAGATACCATGATGAATAATAGAATTATTCTGTTTTTGCGTGTCCTTAACCCTAAAGATTGCATCTTTCGACTCAATGGTGCCTGTATCTCCGACTTGACCGCCTGATTCAGCATAAAAAGGAGTGACGTCGGTCACCACAAACCCTTCTTGTCCATTCGCTAGAGATTTGATTGTGCTCCCTTCGAAGAATAATTCTTTTATCTGGGCCGCATTTTTTATCTGATCGTAACCAATAAACTTTGAGATTGTATTTACCTTAAGATCATTGTCTGCAGTTTTTGAAAACTTATTTGCTTTTCTCGCTCGATCTCTTTGAGATGCCATGTTTTTCTCAAAACCCTTATGATCAATTGTGAAATTTCTCTCTCTGGCAATATCATTGGTTAAGTCAACTGGGAATCCATAGGTATCATAAAGCTTAAAAACAATATCGCCTGGCAGAATGTCATTTTTCATAACCTTGATGGCTTCCTCTAGTATCTCAATTCCTTGATCTAAAGTAATAGCAAAACGAATTTCTTCTTGTTTAATGATATCTTCAATCTGTTCTTTCTGACTCAACAATGCGGGGTATGCTTCGCCCATTTCTTTCGCGAGAGGTTCCAGTAATTTATAAAAGAAAGGTTCATTAATTTTTAATTTTTTTCCATGACGTATGGCCCTTCTCATGATTCTTCTGAGAACGTAACTTCTTCCTTCATTTCCCGGTATGACGCCATCCACAATTAAAAAAGAACAAGCTCTAATATGATCTACGATTACATTCAGAGAACTCGAAGAAGATGATTTTAAATCAAGGATCTTAGCGGTGGATTGAATAAGATTATCAAATAGATCTATCTCATAATTACTGTGAACAGACTGCATCACAGCGGCTAGCCTTTCAAGACCCATTCCCGTGTCAACTGAAGGTTTTGGAAGAGGCGTCATATCCCCATTCTCAGAACGATCAAATTGCATGAAGACTAAATTCCAGATCTCAATAAATCTATCCCCGTCTTCATCCGCAGAACCCGGTGGACCTCCTTCAATATCTGCGCCATGATCATAAAATATTTCACTACATGGCCCACAGGGGCCTGTATCACCCATAGACCAGAAATTATCCTTCTCTCCCATTCTTGAGAATCTCTCCGGATCTACCTTAACTTCATTAAGCCAAATATCTGCAGCCTCATCGTCTTCCTCAAAAACAGTAACCCATAATTTTTCTTTTGGGAGTTCTAGGGTGTTCGTTAAAAAGTCCCAAGCCTGAATGATAGCTGTCTCTTTAAAATAATCACCAAAACTGAAATTACCCAGCATTTCGAAAAAAGTATGATGTCTTGCCGTGTACCCAACATTTTCGAGATCATTATGCTTTCCACCGGCTCTGAGGCATCTTTGAGACGTCACCGCTCGATTATAAGATCTTTTTTCATTCCCAAGGAAAACGTCTTTGAATTGCACCATTCCAGCGTTAGTGAATAACAACGTCGCGTCATTATCAGGCACTAATGGAGAGCTCTCTACTATTTCATGGTCTCTATCATTGAAATAATTAAGGAACTGTTGACGTAACTCATTACTGGTCATGGATTTCATAATCAATTATTTTATAGATAAATTTTATTCTTTACATTGTTTTAAATGTAAATATGTATTTACCGCAGTTTTATTACTCTAAATTTAATGATTAATTAAGTATTTTTCTGATGATTTCATTCTCAAAGCCCCTCGATTGGAGAAATCGTATTTGTTTGGCTTTTTTATTGAAATCGGCTGGAAGATTGTTCCCAAATTTTTTAATTCTTACTTCATGTGCTAACTCTAACCAGTTCATATCCAAATTATCCAATGCGCGAAAAATTGATTGAGATGGTAGGTTTTTTTGTTCTAGTTCTTGAGTTATTTTAAGCTGCCCTTTTCCTTGCTTGATTCTAGATCTTATAAATGACTCGATGAAGCGACTGTCATTTTGGAGGCCATCTTCGGTTAATCGCTCAACGACTGATGACGATACTTCATCAGAAAAGCCTTTGGAACGCAGTTTATTGATGAGTTCTTTTTGCCCATATTCTCGTAATGCAAGAAAATCCATAGCTTTCTTTCTAGCATACTTAGGATCTAAAAACTTACTGTCTTTAGAATCAAAAAGATCCGAATTAAGATCGCGAAATGATTTGCTCACATTAATATGAACTATGCCTTATCATCCGCGTTTTCTTTTTCTTCAGATTCCTTGTCAGATTCAGCATCTTCATTTGGAAGTAATTTTGCACGAATCTGATCTTCTATTTCTTTTGCTATTTCTGGATTTGATCGAAGAAATGCACGAACATTTTCTTTACCTTGGCCAATCCGATCTTCTTTATAACTGTACCAAGAACCGGATTTTTCAATAAGCTCTTGATCTACACCATAATCGATTATTTCTCCTTCCCTAGAAATACCTTCTCCATACAATATTTCAAACTCAGCCATTCTAAATGGAGGAGAAACTTTATTTTTTACAACTTTAACTCGTGTTTGGTTTCCAATAATTTCGTCACCTTTTTTTATAGCTCCAATTCGACGAATATCCAACCTCACTGAAGAATAAAATTTGAGTGCATTACCGCCCGTTGTTGTCTCTGGACTTCCAAACATCACGCCTATTTTCATTCTGATTTGATTAATAAAGATAACCATGGTGTTAGAACGCTTAATATTTCCTGTTAGTTTCCTGAGCGCTTGTGACATAAGTCTGGCTTGCAGGCCCATGTGTGAATCGCCCATATCACCCTCAATTTCTGCCTTGGGAGTCAACGCAGCAACTGAATCGACAACAATAATGTCTACAGCACTGGACCTGACTAACATATCTGTTATCTCAAGTGCTTGTTCGCCTGTATCTGGCTGAGAAACGAGCAACTCATCAACATCCACCCCTAATTTCTCTGCATACTTTGGATCAAGAGCATGTTCAGCATCAACAAAGGCTGCTGTTCCACCTGCTTTTTGCGCTTCGGCGATCACCTGGAGGGTCAAAGTAGTCTTACCAGAAGATTCGGGCCCATATATCTCAACTACTCTCCCCTTGGGAAGGCCGCCAATCCCTAGCGCGACATCCAAACCAATGGATCCAGTTGAGATGGACTCAAAGAATTTCACAGCCTCGTTATCTCCTAACCGCATCACTGAGCCTTTACCAAACTGTTTATCTATCTGGCCAAGTGCTGCATCTAGCGCACGTTTTCTTTCATCATCCATAGTATTTTTCACTCGTTTATTTTTTTGATTAGATCACTATTATTTCATATTTAAAAATAATTAGTTAGACAGATTTAGAGATTTTTATTCTTTCATTTATACCCAGAAGTGCCATTATCGCTGATTGATTTCGTATCTCATTTCTATCTCCCGAAAAAACAAATAATTCAGATTCTAAAGCAAATTTATCTTGGATTTTTACTCCCCATGCAATCCAAACTGTCCCGACTGGTTTTTCGACAGTGCCTCCCGTAGGCCCTGCAATCCCTGTAACAGCAAGGGAAAAATCAGAATTATTTATTTTTGCGACGCGCTCAGCCATTTTTTTTGCTGTGAACTCGCTTACTGCGCCAAACCTCAAAAGATCCTCTGTATTTATTCCAAGTAATTTAGTCTTTGCATCGTCACTGTATGTCACTAACCCTTGAGAAAAACAATTCGAACTTCCTGGAATATCGGTAATCAATTTAGATATAAGTCCACCAGTACATGATTCTGCAACCGACAAATTAACTTTACAATTGATTGCATTTTTTACGACATTTCGAGCGATGTCTTGCATTGAATTATTGTCTGCCATTAAATTAAATTCTCATATAACTTTGTGTGTTTATCAATCATCTCATCAATTGAAAATTGGTTCTTTATCCATTCTTTTGCATTAATTGAGCATGTTAATCTGAATTTTTTGTTTACAATAAAATATTCAATATTCTTTTGCAGAGATTCTTTGTCTCCCAATTCAGACAATAGTCCTGTTTCTTTGTGATGAACCACCTCTGGAATACCCCCTACCCTAAAAGCCGCAATTGGTACTCCAACAGCAGCAGCTTTGAGAAGTGAGACGCCAAGACCTTCTCTGACCGCACAATGAACTACCAAATCAAAATGTGAAAAGTAATTATCTAAGTCATAAAGAAAACCACAAAATTTTATACTTTTACTGAGATTGTTTTCGGCTGATATTTTTCGTAAATGAGCTTCTAATTTCCCCTGCCCGAATACCAGTAATTTAATTCTTGAATTCGATCTTTTTAGCTCAGAAAAAATCTCAATCAGTTGCTCATGTCCTTTTCGAGGAATGAGTTGACCAACAGTCGCAATCACAAAATCATCATCTTCAAGGTTAAATTTTTCTAGAAAAACAGATTTACTCTCTTGCTTACTGAGCTGATTTAGATCGACTGCACTTTTTATTAAGGTTAACTTATTCTTATCAATGCCTACCTCAGAGGTCTCGTCATATATTTTCTTAGAAATCGCAATTATTTTTTTAAACAAGCTGCATCTTATCTTGGATATAATATTAGGCTCATAACTGTCCACTCTTCTGGATAGCACATTTGAAACTGACATTGATTTAGCGATAAACCCTGATAAAAAGTCAGCACCCTTGCGACTATGACAATGAATAATATCCGGTTTTTCACGGCGAATAATTTTATATAAATTTAAAGCAAAAATAAGATCGAAATCACTTTTGCAAGCCAGTCCAATCACTTTAATACCTATTTTTTCTAACTGGTTTTTCAGGAATGATTCAGGGTGACATATAACGATATTTTTAATTCCTTTTTGATCTAACCCTGAGCAAAGATAGAGAACCTGCTGAGGGCCGCCATAAAAATTTCTTCCATTTTCGATATGTAATATCTTCATTGAATCAATATTTTATATAAATTGAATTAAAGCAAGTAAAAATTTGAGGTAAATTTATGTTATGAATTCAAGCTAAGTTTTTTAAGTGATTCTTTGTTTGTCCAAGACCAAACCATTTGAATTGCATCTTCAATGTTGACCCACTCATAATTACTGTGCTCCTTCGAGTTCAATTTAATCGTAAGAGGCCGTTCCAATTCATAATAAAACTCATATTCAATATTTTCTTTAGTATTATTATCGTATTTATGCTTCCATCTTTGATCTATGGTGAAAGTTCGATAGACGCCTGTGGAAATCATAGTTCCTTCATTGGTCAGCCCTGTTTCCTCCTGCAATTCTCGTAGAGCTGCATCGTATTTTTTTTCACTATTATTGAGGCTACCGGTTATCGATTGCCAACAAGGAAAAGGATCGGTTCTTTTTATAACTAAAATCTTTAGATCTTTTGTATAAACAACCACGAGAACTGATTCGGGTCGACGATACATCTAGTTCATTTTGTTTCAGTTATGACTGGTCTTAATCTGATGCCAGTTTCTTTTAATTGTTCAGGGGAAACTTCGCCTGGTGCATCAGTTAAAGGGCAACTCGCTGACTGTGTTTTTGGAAATGCAATAACATCTCTAATGCTCTCTGCTCCAGACATCAGCATAATCATCCTATCTAACCCAAATGCTATGCCACCGTGAGGTGGGCATCCATATTCTAGAGCATGCAATAAGAAGCCAAATTTTTCCTGCGCCTCCTCATCACTGATATCTAAAAGTTTAAATACTGCTGCTTGCATTGCTTTATTGTGAATCCTTATCGATCCACCTCCGATCTCAGAGCCATTTAAAACCATGTCATAAGCTTTAGATAGGACCGTTCCAGGATTCTTCTCTAATTCCTTCACACTATCTATTGATGGCGCTGTAAAAGGATGATGTAACGATGTCCATCTATTGGAATTTTTATCTTGTTCAAACATTGGAAAGTCTACTATCCATAGCGGCTTCCATCCCTCTTCAATAAACCCAAAATCTTCTCCAATTTTAACTCTTAATGCGCCAAGTGAATCATTAACAATGTTAGATTTGTCTGCTCCAAAGAAAACAATATCTCCATTTTCAATACTGAGTTTTTGGATTAACTCATCGACAACTGCGTCTGGCAGAAATTTCAAAATTGGAGATTGTAATCCTTCTTTCTTTTTGGAGATATCTTCAGCTTTTATATAAGCCAACCCTTTTGCGCCATATCTCCCAACAAATTTTGTGTAATCATCAATTTCTTTTCTACTGAGTTTGCTTCCCTGTGGAATTTTTAATGCAGCAACTCTTCCTTCTTTATCTTGTGCGGGTCCTGAAAAAACTTTAAATTCGACATTAGTCATTAGATCCGAAATATCGATTAATTCCATAGGAATTCTTAAATCAGGCTTATCAGAGCCAAATCTATGCATTGCTTCGGCATAGGACATTCTTGGAAATTCATCAGGCAGAGCAATATCCATAACTTTCTTGAAAACGAACCTCATCAATGCTTCCATTTTGCTCATCACTGAATCTTGATCCACAAAACTCATTTCAATATCAAGTTGAGTAAACTCTGGTTGGCGATCAGCTCTTAAATCTTCATCACGAAAACAACGAACTATCTGATAGTAACGATCAAATCCTGACATCATTAATAATTGTTTAAATATTTGCGGAGATTGAGGTAAAGCGAAAAATTTTCCCTGATGTGTCCTACTTGGAACAATATAATCGCGAGCACCTTCTGGAGTGGCCCTAGTTAACATTGGTGTTTCGGTATCGATAAAACCATTTTCATCAAGAAATATTCGAAGCGCCTGAGTCACTTTATGTCTCAGGCGAAGATTAAATTGCATATTATCTCGTCTTAAATCGAGATAACGATACTTTAATCTGATTTCTTCATTCGTATTCTCATCATGATGAAAAGGTGGAGTAAGTGAATCATTTAATGTGTCTAATGCAGTTGCAACTACTTCAATTTCTCCGGTCTTCATATTTGGATTTTTCGTACCGTCAGGTCTCGATCTTACTTTCCCTTTAACAGCCAGAACATACTCACTTCTTATACGCTCCGCTTCAGAAAAAATATCCTTATTTTCTGGATTAAAAACAACTTGCACTAAACCTTCGCGATCTCTCAAATCAACAAAAATTACACCGCCATGATCACGTCTTCGATGAACCCATCCAGCAATCGAGACTTCTTGACCTTCATCTTGAATATCTATGTCTCCACAATATTTAGTTCGCATGTTGCCCTTCTTTCGTTTAAAAAAATGAGATATTACCTCATTTTTATTGTTTAATTTATATTTTATTCAACTTACTTTGAGAGTGTCTCAAGTTCCTCTTTTTTCCATTCAGGAACCACCACTCCCAGTGAAACAATCATTTTAAAGGCTTCATCAACTTCCATGTCCATCTCTATAACATCCTCTTTTGGGATAATAATGATAAAACCGGAGGTGGGATTAGGTGTTGTAGGTACAAACGTGCAAACCACATCTGAACCCGTCTTCTTCTGCACCTCCCCCAAATTCGTTGATGTTTGAAAAGCAAGACTGTAGACACCTTTTCTTGGGTATTGTATGAGCAGAACCTTTTTAAAAGATTGCCCTGTATCAGAGAAAACAATATCCGCAAAATTCTTTGCAGCACTATAAACAGATCTCACAATCGGTATCTTTTTAAATATTTTTTCCCCAAAATTAACCATAGATTTTCCAACAAAGTTGGCGGCAAAAATACCTGTAACAATCAATACCAATAATGTCAGTATTAAGCCTAATCCTGGTAATTTGAATCCTATAACTGCTTCAGGTCTTATTTGAGATGGCAGCAATATCAGAGTTTGATCCATCAAAGTGATAAGGAATCGGAATAACAAGACCGTAACCACTATTGGTAACCAAACTAATAAACCAGCAATCAGATATTTTTGTAATTTTTTCATTTTGATGATTTTGTTTTTTTCGATTCTGTTTTTGGGGAATTTTTCACATTATTATCTTTAACTTTACTGCCACTATCTTCTTTTTTGTTTGAAGTTTTTTTCTTATCGTTATCGGAGTCACTTTTAACTATATTGCGTTGATTCTCTTTCTTAAAATCAGTTTCATACCAGCCACCACCTTTTAACCTAAAACTTGGCGCTGAAAGCAATCTTTTTAATTTTGGTTTATGACATTTCGGGCAATCCTTTAAAGGTTCGTCACTCATTTTTTGCAACTCATCTAAATAATGGTTGCAATCCATACATTCATATTCGTAAATTGGCACAATAAACTCCGACTAATCCAAAAATCTCAAAGATTTAATTTTATTCAAATCAAACTGCATAATACTTGTTATTTAATATAAATAATACTCGCCATCCTGCCGCATTTATTTTCTCTTCTATAGGAAAAGAACAAATCTGCATCTCCCATCGTGCAATATTCACCACCATAAATATTCTTAATACCCAGTGAATTGAGCTTTATTCTTGCTAGTGAATAAATATCGGCTTGCCAACGTTTGTTTTTATTTGATTGAAAGCATCCCTTATTTTTTTTATCAATATTAATAAATATTTCTCTTACTTCATTGCCTACTTCAAAGGCGGATTGGGATATCGCTGGGCCCATCCAAGCCATTATTTCCCCAGAATTGCAATTAATTGAAGAGATGGTTTTTTCTATTACACCGTCTGCCATCCCTCGCCAGCCCGCATGAATTGCTGCGACCATAGTTTGATTTGAATTTGTTAACAAAATTGGTAGACAGTCAGCGGTCATTACGACACAGACAGTTTTTCGATTATAAGAGATTGAAGCGTCGCCTTCTTGAGTTTCATCTTGTTTTGGCTCAATAATTACATTAGTTCCATGAATTTGATTAAGCCATAGAGGTTCATTAGGTAAATTAAGATCACATTTTAGTTTTTTGCGATTTTTATCTACTGAACTTGATAAATCACCAACGTGTTTTGCCAAATTCAATTGCCCAAATCCAAATTCACTGTATCCGGATAATCGTGTTGTAGAAAATGCAATCACTTTATCTAGGCCAGGCCAGCTTGCTGGTATTATTTCAATTTTACTCATTATTCATATTATCTTTTTTTAACGCATCTAATAAGTCAATGAAATCAGATGCAATGTCAGTTTTGATAATAATCTTTTTACTGGTTCTAGGGTGACAAAGCTCGAGTTTAGTTGCACATAGAGCCTGCCTCCTAAAACTTCTAATTTTACTTTCAAGTATTTCTGTACAGCCTGATGGAATCTTTAATCTAGCATAAGTTGGATCGCCTAGTAACGCGTTCTTTTTGAAAGCAAAATGCACTCTTATTTGATGGGTTCTTCCGGTTTCTAAATTAACTTTTATATGAGTATGTGCTCTAAATCTCTTAATTACCCGATAATTTGTGATTGCACGTTTTCCATCTTCTCTTACTGCCATTTTGGTTCGATTCTTATGATGCCTTCCTATGGGTTTATCAATGACTCCACCACCCGTTAGAACCCCGCAACAAATTGCTTCGTATTCTCTGGAAATTTCCCGATTTGATAACTGTTGAACTAAATGATTATGCGCTTGAATATTTTTAGCAATAATCATTAATCCTGAAGTATCTTTATCTAAGCGATGAATGATTCCTGCCCTAGGAACCTCTCTTAATTTTGGCCACTGGTGTATTAGGCCATTAAGAAGAGTGCCATTTGGATTTCCTGCTCCTGGATGCACCACCAGGCCTACAGGTTTATTAATTACAATTATTTCATCGTCTTCATACTCAATATTAAATTTTATAGATTCTGCTTCATTTTCTACGCTTTCATCGACTATGACATCAATTGAAACTAACTCGCCGCCAGTAACAAAATCTCTCGGTCGTAATACTTTCCCATCAACCAAAATAAAACCATCAATAATCCAATTTTTTAGTCTACTGCGTGAGAATTCTGGAAAGATATTAGCCAAAACCACATCCAAGCGCTTACCTGCTTGTTCTTCGGGTATAATCTTTTCTGTATTATAATTAGTCATTGTTACCAAAGTGAGTTTCATTATAGAGCAATGCTTTTGACTTAAATTCACGGTAGTATTAACTTATTCGCTAATAAAACTGAAACAATTATAAATCAGGCTATTAAAATTTTTTCATAATAAATTCATTCATCATGATAAAACATTTCAAGTATTTTTCATTCTTATTGGTCATATCTTTTCTAGTGGGCTGTGCGAATAACGAAGAGACAGCAGAAGAAGCCTATATAAATGATGTTGTCAGGGCATATGAAACTGCACAAACCGCTGTCACCTCCGGTAACTACCGAAGAGCGATTGGATTATTCGAAAATATCCAATCCAGATTTCCATTCAGTGATCTATCCACTCAGATTCAACTTGAATTAATGTATGCATATTACAAGAGTGGCGCAAAAGAACAAACGATTGATCAAACCGAAGCATTTATAAGAGAGAATCCAACAAGCCCAAATATTGATTACGCGCTCTATATTCAAGCTCTGGCTCACTTCGAAGAAGAGCCAGATATTCTAGAAAAAACATTTAATAAAGATATGAATAAAAGACCACCATCTGATGTTGAAACATCATTCTCTATACTCGAGAGATTGGTAACGAGATATCCAGCCAGTGATTATGCTGCAGATGCTGAGTTAAGGATGATATATCTAAAAAATAGGTTGGCCGCCTATGAAAATATCGTCGCTGATTATTATATTCGAAGTGGGGCTTATGTTGCCGCATTAAATAGGTCAAAAGATGCATTAGAAAAATACAATGGAGTCCCAAGTAATGAGGAATCCCTTCAGATTATGCTCAAAGCATACCAAGCGTTGGGTATGACTGATTTAGCAAATGACACGAGAAGTGTACTCATCAATAATTACGGCAGTTCTCAAGAAAGATTCAATAGCTCTCAAGATACATTCATCGGTCCTCAAGAAACACTCAATAGCTCTCAAGATACATTCATCGGTGCTCAAGAAAGACTCAATAGCTCTCAAGATGTATTCATAAGTCCTCAAGAAAGACTCAATAGCTCTCAAGATACATTCATCGGTCACCAAGAAACACTCAATAGCTCTCAAGATACATTCATCGGTGCTCAAGAAAGACTCAATAGCTCTCAAGATACATTCATCGGTGCTCAAGAAAGACTCAATAGCTCTCAAGATACATTCATCAGTCCTCAAGAAAGAGAGTTATCAGAAAATAAACAAAATGACCAACCGCAAAAAGAAGCGCCAAAATTTTGGCAAAGAATCAAAACCCTCTTACCAAAAACACTAAATAGAAATAAATAGAAATTATCACTCAGGAAATGTGTACCCAGATGTAATTGGATAACGCCAATCCCTTCCAAATGCTCTGTTACTTATTCTAACTCCAGGTGGTGCTTGACGCCTTTTGTATTCGTTTCGCTTTACCATCTCTAGTATTGAGGTTACCGTTTCTCTTTCAAATCCTCGCTCAACAATTTCCTCTACAGATAGATCTTCTTCGATAAAAGCCTCTAAAATAGGATCCAATACATCATAAGGAGGAAGGCTATCACTATCATGCTGATTTTCCCTTAATTCAGCTGAAGGTTCTCTCTCAATAACCCTATTTGGTATGACTTCTGAAATCGTATTTCTATATTTAGCCAATTTTTTGACCATAGTTTTTGTGCAATCTTTAATAGGTGCAAATCCACCAGCCATATCACCATAGAGAGTTGCATAGCCAACTGCCATTTCACTTTTATTCCCAGTTGTAAGTAACATTGATCCAGTTTTATTGGATATAGCCATAAGGAGTAATCCTCTGGCACGAGATTGAATGTTTTCTTCGGTAGAATCTTTTTCAGAATTCAAGAAAATTGGTTGCAAGAGATCTACTGTTGAATCATAAAGGGAAGATATTGGTAAAATATCGTATTTAATATTTAAAGTATCAGCTTGACATTGAGCATCCTCCAGACTCATGGCGCTTGTAAAGAAATAAGGCATCATAACTGCTCTAACTTTATCGCTTCCAATTGCATCGCACGCTATTGAGAGTGTTAATGCTGAATCAATACCGCCTGATAAACCCATTACCACACCAGAGAACTTATGTTTTTCAATATAGTCTTTTGTTCCTCTAACGAGAGCTTTATAAACACTTTCTGCTACACTCAATTTCGAAGAAATATTTGATTTGATAGGAACGCATTCATTATTTATAAGATCAAACTCAAATAGATCCATTGATTCTTCAAAAGAGGTTGCTCTGTATTTAATTTCTCCATTTTTACTCATGACAAAAGATGCGCCATCAAAAACTAATTCATCTTGCCCTCCAATCATATTTAGATAAACAATTGGCAAGTCTGTTTGCAACGCTCTTTGTTTGACAATGTTTTCCCTTTTTGATTGTCCATCTTTTTCGTAAGGGGAGCCATTAATGACTATTATGATCTCAGCTCCCGACTCTTTTGCCTTCATTGCCGCTGATTTATGCCAGATATCCTCGCATATATTGATTCCTATTTTTTTTCCTTTTAGCTCAAAAACAGTCGGTTGTTCATCTGAAGTAAAATACCTTTTTTCATCAAAGACACTGTAATTTGGTAAAGCTTCCTTTCGATATTTTACAATTTCTTCTTTGTCTCGAAAAACTGCACAAGCATTGTATATGGAATCATCACTGTAATCCGGAAAACCAATTAAGGCTGAGATTCCTGCTACTTCATCTTTAATGCTATTAAGGGCATCATTTATTCGTCTTTTGAAGCCAGAATGAAGCAATAAATCTTCTGGGGGATACCCAGATATCGATAATTCAGGAAAAATTATTAAATCAGCATTATGTTGATTTTTTGCTTTTTCACATGAATCTATGATGAGCTTTGTATTACCGGAAATATCACCAACTGCTAGATCTAGCTGCGCCAATACAATGGAAATTTTATTTTTCATGTTTTAAAAAAGAATTTTAATCAACTAACCTTAAAATTGCTTCCCCAAGTAACGCTGGAGATTTAACAGTAGACACACCTGCCTTATCAAGGGCTTTATATTTTTCATCAGCTGTTCCCTTTCCTCCAGCAACAATTGCTCCCGCATGCCCCATTCTCTTTCCCTTGGGTGCTGTTACACCTGCAATATAACCTACCACAGGTTTTGTAACATCGCTTTTTATAAACTCAGCTGCAGCTTCCTCGTCAGTTCCACCTATCTCTCCAACCATAATAATTCCTTCAGTTTCAGGATCGTTTTGAAATAACTTTAAACAATCAATGAAACTCATACCTCTCACCGGGTCACCACCAATACCGATACAAGTTGTTTGTCCGAGTCCATTTTTAGTGGTTTGATATACCGCCTCATAAGTCAGAGTTCCCGAACGTGATATTACTCCAATTTTCCCTTTTTTATGAATAAAGCCTGGCATGATGCCTATCTTACACTCATCAGGCGTTATTATTCCCGGGCAATTGGGACCCAACAGACGGCATCCGTTTCCTTTTAAGGCGGCCTTAACTCGCACCATATCATTTATCGGAATACCTTCCGTTATACATACAATAAAGGATATTCCCGCTTCAGCAGCTTCTATTATTGCATCGGCTGAATACGCTGCAGGCACATAAATCATGCTAATTTGAGCGTCAGAATGTATTTTTGCTTCTTTCACACTATCAAAAACAGGTATTCCTAGATGCTCGGTACCTCCCGACCCCGGCTTAACTCCAGCGAGTACTTGGCTTCCATAATCAATACACTGTTTAGTGTGAAACGAACCTTGTTTTCCAGTAATGCCTTGACAAATTATCTTACTGTCTTTGTTAATTAAAATACTCATTTTGTAACCGCAGCAACTGCTTTTTTTGCAGCATCTGTTAAATCAGATGCTGATAATATTTTTAATCCACTTTCTTTGAGTAGAACTCTGCCTTTCTCAACATTCGTACCCTCTAGACGAACTATAACAGGTACCTTGACATCAATTTCTTTGACCGCCTCAATCACCCCTTCAGCAATTAAATCACATCTCACAATACCACCAAATATATTAACCAAAATCGCTTTTACATTTTTATTTGATAATATTAATTTTAGTGCGAATGTTACTTTTTCTGCTGTAGCTCCTCCACCGACATCAAGAAAATTGGCTGGTTCACCCCCATGAAGTTTAATCAGATCCATAGTTGCCATAGCTAGTCCGGCACCATTAACCATACATGCAATATCTCCATCCAGAGAAATATAATTAAGACCTTTTTCAGCCGCATCATTTTCTGATGGATCTTCTTGACTAGAATCTCTTAAGCTCAAAAGACCTGGTTGTCTAAATAGAGCATTTGTATCAATATTAATTTTTGCATCCAGTGCTAACAATTCTCCTTTTTTTGTTATTATCAGCGGGTTAACTTCAATTAAACTTGCATCCTTATCCAAGAAGAGTTTATACATTTTTTTTGTAATTTCAGAAAACTCTTTGCCTTGCTTCTTATCAAGTTCTAAACCATGAATTAACTCTCTGGTCTGGAATGGCATTAAACCAAGTGCTGGATTGATTGTGATCTTCAAAATGCTTTCAGGTTCTTTTTCGGCAACTTCCTCTATATTCATTCCCCCTGCTTTCGATGCAACAAATGAAATCATCTCATTTTCTCGATCCAAGAGAATGCTTAAGTAAATCTCTTTTTGAATTTCTGAGGCGGATTCAACATAAACTGAATTAACTGGTAGACCGTCAGGTCCTGTTTGATTTGTAACCATTTTTCTGCCGAGCATTTCTTTTGAAAATCTCGATACTTCATCGATGGTTTTGGCGACTTTAACTCCTCCTACTTTACCTCTTCCTCCGCTATGAATCTGTGCTTTTATAACCCACAATTCACCATCTATTTTCTTTGAAACAGACATCGCTTCATCAGTTGACCTAGCGATGTATCCTTGAGGAACAGGAATACCATACTCCCTAAATAGTTCTTTTGATTGATATTCATGAAGATTCATTAGTAGTGCACACCCGCGGATATTTAATTGATTTTAGTTTCGTTAAAATGGGAATTCTTTCATAAGATAGAAATAAATGGAACTGATTACTTGTTATTATTTTCTTGAGCTTGTAAAAAGTTCATATTAAGCTTTTTCCTAATATCAACTAGTCTAATAAAATTTAATAATGAATAAGAATAATGACGCATTTACATTAATAGAATTTCTGGTAGCTATCGTAATTGCAGTAATTATAATTTCAATAGCAATTCCAGCATATCGCGATTATACAAATAGATCGATCGTTACATTCAATCAAATAAAGAGCTCCTGATTGAAAATTTAACTCAATTATTGGAGGCAAAATCAAAATGATAATTTTCGATGCTTTATTTATCATTATGATTGGTCTAATTCTTGGAAGTTTTCTTAATGTCATTATCTACCGTATGCCGATAATGCTGGAGAAAAAAAGATCATTTATTAATGATTTCAATTTACTTGTTCCCCGCTCGCATTGCAGAAATTGCAAAAAAACAATAAAAATTTATCAAAATATCCCGGTATTTAGTTATCTTTTTTTAAAAGGAAAATGTTCGAATTGCAATCATATAATCAGTGTGCAATATCCTTTTATCGAATTATTGACCTCAATTTATACAGTGCATGCTTTTCTTTATTTCAATTTTAGTCCAGAACTATTTGCAATTTTAATTTTCATATATGCGCTTATAGTAATAAGTGTTATTGATTTTAATCATAAGATTATCCCTGACTCCCTCTCATTAATTTTGTTAATTTCAGGCCTCATATATAGTTTCATTTTCTCATCGCAAAGTGTAACGAGTTTTTTTATTGAGCCTGTCGATAGTATAAGTGGTATTTTTATGGGTTATTGTCTCCTCTTTATAATCTACAAAATCCATTTCACTCTTACTGGAAAAGAAGGTCTTGGTTTTGGCGATATTAAACTTTTAGCAGCATTAGGGGCTTGGATTGGTTGGAAATTAATTCCATTAGTACTATTTTTAGCGGCAGTCTTTGGTTTGATATATGCTTTATCAATAATGTTTATCAAAAAAATTAATATAAATGAATCAATTCCTTTTGGGCCATTTTTGGCGTTATCAGCATGGGTAACATTATTTTATAATACAAAAATACTTGAAATTGTTACTTTTTTCTAATGATTGAGATTGAAAGGAATAATATATGACACAGAATCTTCATATAGCACTTTCAGGGGGTATTGCTTCTGGCAAAACTTATGTAAGCGATAAGTTTAGCTCATTAGGGGCAGATATTATTGATACAGATATCATCGCTCATGAAATAGTCTTACCTGGGAGATCGGCTTTAGAAGAAATCACTGATAATTTTGGAAAATCTGTTCTTCAAAAAGATGGTGCTCTGAACAGAAAATTGATGAGAAGCATTGTTTTCGAAGACAGTAAAAAAAGACTTATACTAGAATCAATACTTCATCCAAAAATTCAAAATGAAGTAAAAAATAAGATAACATCCTTAAATGGACCATATCAAATTATTGTGGTGCCTCTTTTAGCTAAATCTCCGATTTTGAAACAAGTAAATCGCGTACTCATAATAGATTGCGATGAAAAGAAACAGCTAAAAAGACTAATAAAAAGAGATGAGATTTCAACGAAACTTGCAAGACAAATAATATCAAGTCAATCAGATCGCAAGGAAAGATTGTCAATAGCAGATGACATTATCTTAAATGACAATGATTTTGATAGTTTAGACACGCAAATTATGAATTTACATAGATACTATCTTGACCTAACAAAAGAAGTTACTTAAGCCATTAAATAGAAACTCATTTGAAGTTCAAATAATCTCAGTGCAGAATAGAGACGATGAAATACAAGATAGAGCAATTTGATCCAACAACAAGAAGATCACCTGAGTATGAATTACCTCTCAGCGAGAGAATGAGAACTTTCCTTAGAATCGAATTTCTATATCAGCAATACAATTATTTTATAAACCTTGATACAGATTGGTCATCGAGGTCAGGTGTCTCAAGTTTGCTTGAAATGATGTCAATACTCTCAAGAGGAGATATCAGAAGTGATGTTCATAAAGAATTAGATAGGCATATAGGAATCTTAACCAGCTATCACAGTCAACCAGCTGTTGATGCCAATATACTTGAAAAAATGGTAGAAAATTTAACGCATCGAAGAAATGCTCTTCGATCAGCTGGAACTAATTTCATACAACCACTAAGAGATAATGAGTTCTTAAGTGCAATAAGGCATAGGAGCACAATTCCAGGAGGTACATGTGAATTTGATTTACCGGAATTTGGTCATTGGTTGAGACAACCGCTTGAGAGAAGGAGTCAAGATTTTCAGAAATGGTTATCGATGATTGAACCGGTCTGCAATGCTGTTATTGAGTTACTTTGGTTAATTCGTGAAAGTACTGAACCTTCAGAAAAATCAGCAATTAATGGCATGTATCAACATAAAATGCCACCCTATTCTCATGATCAACTTGTCCGGGTAACATTGTCTGAGGGAAGCCATCTTTTCCCTGAAATAAGTGGCAATCAACATAGATTTACAGTGAGATTTTTAGAGTGGTGCGATATTAACCAAAGAGCAATTCAAACTCATGATGACGTTCTTTTTAGAATCTCAATCTGTTAATAAATATTTTTTAACGCAATAATTCCTGAAGTTCCTCAATTACAGGATTGTCTGCAGCCAAGATGGGAAGATCTCTTAAATCTCGGACAGAAAACCATCTTACTAATTGTCCTTCTTCTCCTGATAACTCTCCAGACCATGAATCCACTAAGAAAAATTCTATATTGGCTGTAAAGGAATCATAATAATGCTCTATTCTTTTAAATAAATATGAGTTGTCTATATCAATACCAAGCTCTTCCTTTAATTCCCTTATAAGAGCCTCATGAGCCGTCTCTGATGATTCGATTTTACCACCAGGAAACTCCCATTGACCTGGAAAACTTTTATCTGCAGTTCTTTGTGATAGCAAAATTTGATTATCATTGTTGATTAGGATCCCTGCAGAGACAGATATTTGTTTCAAGTCAAATAATCCTAATTAATCTTTCCACAACATTGTTTGTATTTTTTTCCTGAGCCACATGGGCAAGGATCATTTCTACCTATTTTTTTGTCCTTTCTGACAAACGTAGAAGCAGACATCTTACTTTCATTATCTTCTTTTTCATCGTTAAATGAATTGATTTTGCTCAATTGATTTATATCTTTAGATTGTTCAGAACGTCTTTGTTCTTCCATTCTCGCGATATCTTGCTCACTTTGAATTCTTATTCTGGCAAGGGTACTGATTGTGTCATGCTTGACTTGATCTAGCATCTCACTGAACATTAAAAATGCTTCTTGCTTATATTCTTGTTTTGGGTTTTTTTGAGCATATCCTCTCAAACCAATACCTTGACGCAAGTAATCCATTGCTGCTAAGTGCTCTTTCCAATGAAGATCCAGTTGTTTTAACATAATTTCTTTTTCAACCATTCGCATTAGATCTGCCCCAACCGCCTCTTCTTTTTCTTGACTTGCTAATTCTATTTTCTCGATGCATCTATCTCTTATCATTTCAGTATTTAACTGGGAATCTTGTTTAATCCATTGAGGTATTTTCAATGGGAGTAAAAAATCCTTCTCTAACGCATTCATTAGTCCTTCCGGATCCCAATCTTCTTCATGACTTTCAGCTGGAATGAATTGATCAACTGTCATTTCTACAACTTCTTCTCTGATACTTTTGATTGAATCTCTGACATCATCTGCACTCATAAGTTCATTTCTTTGGTGATATACAACTTTTCGTTGATCATTAGAAACATCATCGTATTCAAGTAGATTTTTTCTTATATCAAAATTGTGTGACTCTACCTTACGTTGCGCTTTTTCAATTTGTCTGCTTAATAATTTACTTTCAATGGCCTCACCCTCTTGCATTCCAGCGCGAGATAATAATGATTTTGTTCTATCTGGATCACCAAATATACGCATTAAATTATCTTCCATTGATAAATAGAAGCGACTTGAGCCAGCATCTCCTTGTCTCCCAGATCTTCCTCTCAACTGGTTGTCTATTCTCCTGGACTCATGACGCTCTGTTCCGATAATGTGCAATCCACCAGCTTCAATAACTTCTTTTTGTCTTTGCTTCCAGTTTTCTGTAATGTCATCAGGAGATTGATTGCTACTTTCCAATTCTGCTTCCAGATTTCCGCCTAAAACTATATCAGTTCCTCGGCCAGCCATATTTGTTGCGATAGTAATAGCACCTGGTTTACCAGCTTGCTGTACAATGACTGCTTCCCTCTCATGCTGTTTTGCATTCAAAACCTCATGCTTAATATTCATCTTTTTTAATTTATTGGACAGTAATTCAGATGTTTCTATTGATGTGGTTCCGACTAATGTTGGTTGACCTTTCTCTCTACAATCAATTATGTCTTTAATAATTGCATTGAATTTACCCTCTTCATTCAAATAGACTAAATCTGAAAAGTCATTACGAATCATTGGTTTATGAGTAGGAATAACAATTACCTCCAAACCGTAAATTGATTGAAATTCATATGCTTCAGTATCTGCAGTTCCAGTCATACCGGATAGATTCTCATAGAGCCTAAAATAATTTTGAAATGTTATTGATGCTACGGTTTGATTTTCTTGTTTTACTGAAACATTCTCTTTCGCTTCAACAGCTTGATGCAATCCATCTGACCATCTTCTTCCAGGCATCGTTCTCCCAGTAAACTCATCGACTATGACTACTTCACCTTCTTTAACAATATAATCAACATCTTTATTAAACATTGCATGCGCCCTTAGAGCAGCATTTAGATGATGTAACAATCTAATGTTACCTGCATCATAAAGACTCTCATTTTCTTGAATTAATCCTGCATTTATCATTAATTCTTCTATATGTTGATGACCAGATTCAGTGATAAAAATTTGTTTTGATTTTTCATCTTTCGTGTAATCTCCCTCATCTTCTTCAGTCTCAGATTTTAACTTCGGTATTAACTTGTTAATTTTTTGGTATAAATCAATATTTTCGTCGACTGGCCCAGAAATAATTAATGGAGTCCTCGCCTCATCAATTAATATCGAGTCAACCTCATCCACAATAGCAAAATTTAATTCTCTTTGAACTTTATCCTTCGAGGAGAAAGCTAAATTATCTCTAAGATAGTCAAAACCCAATTCATTATTTGTTGTGTATGTTATGTCTGCTTCATACGCTAATTTTTTTTCTTCATGAGACTGATTGCTTGAGGTAACACCTACAGTAAGTTCTAGGAACTCATAAATTGGAGACATCCATTCAGAATCCCTTTTGGCTAGATATTCATTGACCGTGACTACATGCACACCCTTGTCACTTAGTGCGTTTAGATAGGCAGGTAACGTAGCCACTAACGTTTTACCTTCCCCTGTTCTCATTTCAGCAATATCGCCCTGGTGGAGCACCATACCTCCAATTAATTGGACATCGAACGGCCTCATACCAAGAGTTCTAACAGAAGTTTCTCTGACTACAGCAAATGCTTCAACTAAAAGATCGTCAAGTGTCTCGCCAGTTTTCAGTCTCTCACGAAACTCATTAGTTTTGGAACGAAGTGCTTCATCAGACAGTGTCTTAATATCAGATTCAAAATTATTTATTTCAGATACTTTTTTTGAAAGCTTTTTCAGAATTCTCTGATTTCGACTACCAAATATACTTGTAAGAAAATTTGCCATGTTCAATTTCCATAATTTCTGATTATTTAGCTAAACCAATTTCAGGTTCTATTATAGAATGTATTCACATTCTCCAAACTAACAAAACATATGTCATTCAATAAATTAAAAAACATTCTCAATTCTAAAGGACATGATAACCTAGAAAATCTTTTGCAACGAGCGAAAGATATTGAGATTTTAAATAAATTTCTTATCAAAAATCTTGATGATGACATGTCATCCCATATTGTTAGTTGCAGCCTAAATAAAAATGGCAATCTCACAGTTTTTTGTGATTCAAGTGCATGGCTAGCTAAATTGAGATATCAAAAGAATTCAATACTAGAAATTGTGAGAAAAAAATATCCTCATGCAGCAAGTTGTGAGATCAAAATTACAGGTAATACAGCTAAGAAATGAATAATTTACCCATACGCCTCAGTTACGAAGGATATTGGCGCTTTCTTCTCGTTTTCAAAAGAAACTTCTTCCCAAGCAGTTTCATCCTCAAGAAGGGCTCTCATTAATTTATTGTTTAATCCATGACCTGATTTTTTTGCAGAGTATTTGCCAATCAAGCTATGTCCCAAGAGATAAGAATCGCCGATAGCATCTAATATCTTATGAATTACAAATTCATTAGAATATCTTAAACCATCAACATTCATTATCCTAAAATCGTCAAGAACAATGGCATTATCCATGCTTCCACCTAATGTTAAATTATTCTCTCTTAGTTTTTCAATATCTCTAAGAAACCCAAAAGTTCTTGCTCGACTGATTTCTTTTAAAAACGATGTTGATGAAAAATCAATTGATGCTTTTTGATCTTGCTTATTGAAAACTGGATGATTAAATCCAATTTCAAAATCAACTTTGAATCCTTTGAATGGAGATAATTCTGCCCATTTATCATCTTCCTCTACTCTGACTGTTTTATTTATTTTGATAAATTTTTTGGGAGCATTTTGCTCTTCTATTCCTGCTGATTGAATCAAGAAGACAAAAGGTCCTGCGCTTCCATCCATAATTGGAACTTCAGCAGCTGATAATTCTACTATTATATTATCGATTCCCAAGCCCGCTAATGCAGACATTAAGTGCTCGATAGTTGCAACCTTGGTATTATTCTTGATTAAGGTTGTGCCTAGATTTGTTTCGCCAACTGATTTGGCATCTGCAGGTATATCTACAAAAGGATCGATATCGACTCTTCTGAAAATGATTCCCATGTTGATACCCGCCGGCCTCAGAGTCATTAAGACTTTCTTTCCAGTATGCAAACCAACACCGGTTGCTTTCATTGTGGTTTTTATAGTTCTTTGTCTAAACATAAGTTATTGTCCAGATATTATTCTATAGAAATCAATAATATAATTATAACAATTATATTAATTTATACAAAGATATAATACGATCAAAATTGATTCTGTATCCAGCTCTTTACTGATTCCCACTTTTCTTTCACATCATTTTTTATCGATAGGCGATTATAGTTAACTCTATTTTGGGATTCCCTTCCATAAAGGAGCAGACCAACTCCAGTAGCATGAATTGGGTTTCGAACAACATTCACAAGACCTTCAACATATTGAGGCGCACCAAGACGAACTGGAACATGAAAAATCTCTTCAGCTAATTCAACAGCTCCTTCCATCTTCGAGCTTCCTCCTGTTATAACAAGCCCTGCAGGTATTGATTCTTCAAAACCACTTCTTCTTAGTTCGTTTCTAATTAAGCTAAATAATTCTTCAAATCTGGGCTCGACTATTTCAGCGAGTGTTTGCCTTGCGAGGCGTCTCGGAGGTCTATCTCCAGTACTTGGAACTTCAATAGTCTCGTCAGGATTAGCCAACTGTGATAAAGCGCATGCATATTTAATTTTAATTTCTTCAGCATACTGAGTAGGAGTTCTCATTGAAACTGCAATATCATTTGTTACTTGGTCACCTGCAATAGGTATAACAGCAGTGTGCTGAATAGCTCCTCTTTGAAAAACAGCAATATCAGTTGTTCCGCCTCCAATATCCACTAGACAAGAGCCTAGATCTTTTTCATCTTCTGTTAAAACAGAATAACTAGATGCAAGTTGTTCAAGGACGATATCATCTACCTCCAAGTCACAACGCTCTATACACTTGATTATATTCTGAGCCGCACTTTCTGCGCCGGTGACCATGTGAACTTTTGCCTCCATTCTTATACCTGACATTCCTGTTGGATCAAGAATCCCTTCCTGACTGTCAATGATAAATTCTTGAGGAAGAATATGTAAAATCTTTTGATCAGCTGGTATTGCAACCGCCCTTGCTGCATCTATAACCCTCTCCACATCATTAGAGCTGACCTCATTATCTTGGATTGCGACAATTCCATGAGAGTTGAGACTTCTTATATGATTACCGGCTATACCTGCATAAACCGAATTAATATCACACCCCGCCATGAGTTCGGCTTCTTCTATAGCTTTTTGGATTGAATGTACAGTAGATTCTATGTTGACAACGACACCTCTGCTCAAGCCTTTAGAAGGATGAGATCCGATACCAATAACTTCTATTTCATTATCCTCATTCACTTCACCGACAATGGCAACAATTTTAGATGTTCCTATATCGAGTCCTACGATAAAATCTTTTTCACCATTTTTTCTCACAGAATAAAATCCTATAATCTATTTATTAAATTCATTTTTTTAATAGTAGCGTAAAACCATTATCATATCTCATATCAATTGATTCTATTTCATCGGATTCACTAGAAATAATATTTTTCGCAATATCCACAAACAAATCAAATCTTTTTTTCACATCTTTTTTCCCAAAATTTACAACTGTTCCATTATATAATTTTATTCTCCATGCACCTCTTTTGTCTAAATCCACGGCTGTAATATTTATTCCATAAGGAACTAATCTTTCTTTTAATGATAAATAGCGCTGCGCAACCTCATAGGATTTGTCATTAGGTCCATTTAATTGTGAGAGATTTGATGGTATGAGATTTTGGTTAGTTATTTCTGTAAATAACTCGCCACGATTATTTAATAGTCCATTATCACCCCACCTGGCTACAGGATGATGTTCATATATTTTTAACTCTAATCTATCTGGCCATTTCCTTGAAATTGAAACTTTATCTATCCACTCAATATCAAGAATCTTTGAATATAACTTTGAAGTATCAAGATTTAAAATACCATTTTCAATTTCAGTAAAAATTGCATCTTTTATCTGATTTTCTTTTACATTTTGAAAGGAACTCTCGATTGAAATGTATTTGATTTTTTGATTAAGTCCACTAAGAATGAGTGTGTATATTAACCAAAATATCACGGAGAGAAATAAAGCTTTAAACAATCTATTTTTAAAACTTTTGGATAAAATCCATTTGTTACTTTCTCTTTTTTTCCTATTTTTTGTTCTGGATGTTGACATTAATCTTCAAAAATTTAGAAACTAGTCTCAAGAATAGTCCAGCATAGCGTTTCAAAATTAATACCTTTACACTGAGCAGACATTGGAACGAGACTTTTTTTTGTCATTCCCGGAACTGTATTTATTTCAAGGATTTTAGGGATACTATTTTTTTCGCACATAAAATCAACACGCCCCCATCCACGACAATGAAGTGCTTCAAATGCTTCTAATGCAATATCTGCATAAATTTTTTCCTCAGATATATCTGAGGTTCCAGGACAAATATATTCTGTTTTATTGGATTTGTATTTAGCAAAATAATCATAAAAAGTTCTATTAGTTTTTACCCTTATAGTCGGAAGCGTTTTATTTTTTAAAATAGTTACTGTGATTTCTTTTCCCTGAATAAACTCTTCTGCAAGCAATACATCATCAAATTCAGTCGCTGCTTTGTAAGCATCCTCTAACTCATTTAATTTGGATATTTTACTCATTCCAAGACTGGAACCCTCTGAATTTGGTTTGAGAACAATAGGAAAACCAAATATATCTGTAGCTTTTTTCAAATCTTTTAATGTTCTTATCACTTTAAATTTTGGAGTTGGTAAATTATGCTCTAAAAATATTTTTTTACTTAGAACCTTGCTCATGGCAATTGCAGAAGAAAACATTCCACTACCAGTAAAAGGAATATTAAGAAAATCCAGTAAACCTTGTATCCTCCCATCCTCTCCATTTGCACCATGAAGTGCAATAAATGCTCTGTCTATATCTTGATTGAGAATATATTTGATGGATTCTTGATTGGGATCCCATCCAAATGCGTCAATTCCGCTTTTTTTTAGTGAAGAAAGAACAGATTGTCCACTCTCTAGGGAAATTTCACGTTCATTTGAATTTCCTCCATAAATAACAACAACCTTTCCAAAGTCTTCAGGATTTCTTATGTGTGAATCACTTTTATATGTCATCTTTATAAGTTACCAACAATTTTTACTTCACATTCAAGTTGAATATCAAACTTCTCAATAATTTTCTTCTGAATATAATTGATTAATCGCTCAATATCTTCTGCTGAAGCTTTTTGATCATTAATAATAAAGTTTGCATGTTTTGTTGATATATGAGCTCCTCCTATTCTAAATCCTTTGAGCCCAGAATCTTGGATGAGTTTTGCAGCAAAATTCCCTTCAGGATTTCTAAATACTGAACCACAACTTGGTTTTCCTAGTGGTTGAGAATTTTTCCTTTTGCTTAGCATCTCTTTTTGCTTTTCCAAAGAAGACGACTTATTCGGATCAAAAATCAAATTTGCGCTTATAAACCATTCATCTGGAGGACCTACTACACTCCTATAATTAATCTTATATTCTGATGGTTTTCTAGTATGATATCCCCCTAAACGATCAACAATCTTAACTGAATCAACCCTTTCCCATGTTTCATGCCCATATGCACCTGCATTCATAGCTAGTGCACCTCCAATTGAACCTGGTATACCTGAAAAAAACTCAGAAGGAGCCATTCCCCATCTTATACATTGCTTTGCAAGCATTGTACAAGGAACATTTGCGCCAACTTTGATTGAGTTATTATCAATTTTTTCTATTTTTTTTGAGATCAAGGATGATGAAATTACAACTCCTGAAATCCCTCCATCTCTGACAAGAATATTACTTCCTCTTCCTAACCAAAATATGGGGATATCATTGTCGATATTTGATAAAAATAAACCTAATTCATCCAAGTCTGATGGTTGAAAATAAATCTCAGCAGGCCCCCCTACCTTGAGTGAGGTATGCTTTTTCATTGGCTCAAAAAATTTTATTTTACTTTTTAGCGGTTCTAATGAAACAGATAATTTATGTTTTTTCATGGATTTACAACGCAACACGAATTAATTTTGGTAAATCTTTTACGAATGAGCCAATATCCCCTGCGCCCATAATTAAGAGAATATCTCCATCATTTACTATCTGGTTTATTATATTTATTGAATCTTCAAGTGAATTTATATAAATAGGGTTAATTTTCTTTTCTTTTTTAATTGTTTTTACCAAACTCTCACCATTGAATCCTTTTATTGGTGCTTCACCTGCTGCATAGATCTTTGTCACAATTAATTGATCCGACATAGAAAGAGCATCAACAAAATCAGTAAACAGATCTTTAGTTCTTGTGTATCGATGCGGTTGAAATAGAAGTGTTATTTTTTTATCCCCCCACCCTGATCGAATTGCATTCAGTGTTGCCAGAATCTCAGTAGGATGATGACCATAATCATCGATAAGAGTCACTTTGCCATTTTTTATTGGTAGATTTTCTGTAACTTGAAATCTTCTATCAATACCAGAGAACGTTTTCAGCGCTTTTTTAATGGAAGTGTTACTGACATTTAATTCAGTCGCAACAGCAATAGCGGCTAGAGCATTATGTACATTGTGTAATCCAGGTAAATTTATCTTTATGTTTACTCTTTCTGTTTTATTTTTTCTAATTAAATCAAATGTTGTATATGTATTTTTAAATTCGATATTTTCAGCTCGAATATCAGCTTTTTCTGATATGCCATATGTAATCACCGAGCGAGCGATTCTATGTTTAATTTTTTTCACTCCTTTATCATCAATACAAATTATTGCTAATCCATAGAATGGAAGATTATGCAAAAATTCTATAAATCCAGAATTCAATTTCTCGATATTATTTTCATAAGTTGACATGTGATCTAAGTCGATATTTGTTACAACAGAAATCATTGGCTTTAAATGAGCAAAAGATGCATCGCTTTCATCTGCTTCTGCAACAAGATATTCACCTGCGCCAAGCTTTGCATGAGAATTGGAGCTTTTAAGACATCCACCTATTATATAAGTTGGATCTAAGTTGCCTTCAGCTAAAAGAGTAGCAACAAGACTTGTTGTGGTTGTTTTTCCGTGTGTACCTGATATAGCAATTGAATAATAAAAACGCATCAACTCGGCAAGCATCTCAGCTCGGGCAACAACAGGTAACATTTTTTTCTTAGCCTCTATAACTTCACTATTTTTTTCGCTTATAGCGCTTGAAACTACTAGGGCATCTGCATTTTTTATATTTAAAGGTGAGTGTGATATATATATTTTTGCTCCAAGGGATCTTAACCTTTCTAATTGATCACTCATCTTTATATCTGAACCTTGAACTTTATAACCAAGACCAATCATGACCTCTGCAATCCCTGACATACCAGATCCGCCAATGCCTACAAAATGTACATTTTTCAATCTTTTCATTTTTCTATTCATTTTGATCCACATAATTCAAACAGGTTTCAACGATTGCATTTGTCGCCTCAGATTTGGAACTAGATCTGGCTAAGCAAGATCTCCTTTTAAGGATAGCTCTATCCTGAATCCAGTCCCTTAAAATCAAGGACAAAGCACCTTTTTCAATTTCGTTTTCACTTACAATCTCAGCCGCACCAATTTCTTTCATAAATTTTGCATTCTCAGTTTGGTGGTCATCTGTGGCCAAAGAAAAAGGTATAAAAATAGCAGGTAATCCTGCGGCTAATAGTTCACTCACAGTCATTGCTCCAGCTCTGCATATTACGATATCAGCCCACTGATAAGCGTCGGCAATTTCATCAATAAATTCGACTAAATATAATCCAACAGGAACATTTTCATATGACTTTTGAGCTTCTTTGATAGTTTTAGATCCAGCTTGGTGGAGGACTTCTAATTTTGCAATAGATGCAATTTCTTTTATTGAATTGGGTACAGACTTGTTAAGAACAAGAGATCCCTGACTCCCCCCAAGAATCAAAATTCTTATTGGGAAATCACGCCCATCTAATCTTTCTTTTGGTTGCTCTATGGAAATGATCTCATTTCTTATTGGATTACCAACCGTCTTTGCGTTAACTTTTTTTTCAAAACTATTGGGAAAAGCCTCCAAAACAGATGAAGCTATTTTTGATAGAAGTTTATTGGTCGTACCAGGAATTGAGTTCTGCTCATGAATTATCAAAGGATACCTCATTAAGAATCCCGCAATACCCCCTGGTCCACTAACATAGCCTCCCATACCAAGTATTACATCTGGACGTTGCTCTTTTAAAATAGAAAAACACTGAAACAAGGCCTTAAATAATTTTTTTAATGAGGTGATTATATTCTTCAAATTCTTTCCTCGAAGACCCGCTACAGTTATATACTCAATTTTTATATTTGCTTTAGGAACTAATTTTTCCTCAATTCCTCCTCTTACTCCAAGCCAAACAACAGTACAACCAGAGTCTTCTAATGCCTTGGCAATAGTAAGTCCAGGGATTACATGCCCACCAGTACCACCTGCCATTATCATCACTTTTGCTCGACTCATGGGTTTCTCTTTTTAGTCTTTATTTGTGATTTATAATTATAATTTGAATGCACTTCATGATAAATCCTCATAAGAATACTAATTGTAATCATGGTTAGAATTAAACTACTTCTACCATAACTAATAAGAGGTAACGTTAATCCTTTTGTTGGAAGAATTCCCATACTGACACCAAGATTTATTATAACCTGCAGAGCTAGCCATGTTCCTGCACCGATACAAAAATATGCCTCAAAAAAACGATCTGCTTTAGCTGATCTAATTGCTAATCGAAAAATTCTCCATACTAGTAACACAAATAATGTTATCAATACTCCAGATCCCAATAAACCAAACTCTTCGGAAAAAACAGCAAAAATAAAATCCGTATGAGCTTCTGGCAGATAAAATAGCTTCTGGATACTGTTACCCATTCCAACACCAAACCATTCACCTCTTCCAATGGCAATGAGCGATTGCGTTAATTGATATCCTGATCCAAAAACCACATCTTTATCCCACGGATCAAGGAATCCTGTAAATCTTCTCATCGCATAGGGGAAAAATTGCATCAGAGTGGCTAGAGACAAAGAAATAGCAAGCAAAAATGAAAAGAAATCTCTAATTCTAGCTCCGGCAACTAGAAGCATCGACAATACTGTTGCCAATAAAACAGCTGTGGCACCAAAATCTGTTTCCATGAGCAATAATAATGCCGCAAAACCTAACACAAGCATCGGTCTAAGAAAACCAACAAAACCCTCTCTTAATTGTTTATTTCTCCTAACAAGATACCCAGCAACATAAATCATAATACATAATCTGGCTGGATCAGATACTTGAACATTAAGTATTCCTCCAAACTTGATCCATCGAGTTGATCCATTCACCTCATTACCTATTCCTGGTATCAAAACTAAAATTAATAAAGTAATACCAAAGATTAAAAGCAATGGCCCAATATTCTTCCAATAATCAATAGGTACAAAAAAACAGAATAAGCCCGAAAAAAACCCTAAAACAACCGCAAAAATTTGCCTATTAAGATAAAAAAATGGAGAACCTGAAATACTCTCAGATATCGAGCTTGAAGCTGAAGAGAGGGCTATTAAGCCAATCATCAACAACATTAATACTATTGTTAAAAAAGTGAAATCGAAGCTTACAGGTTTTTGGATTGTTTCTTTTATATTTTGAAAATAATGATATATATTCATTTTGTTATTTCACCAACTATTCTCTCAAATTCCTTGCCACGGTGAATGAAACTGTCAAACTGATCAAAACTAGCGCAAGCAGGTGATAGTAGGATTACGTCACCTGGTGAGCTTGATTTTTTTGCTAAGATAACTGCATCTTCAAGATTATCAACAAAAACCACTGGTACAAACTTATTAAGCTCATTACCAATAATCTTAGCATCCTCTCCGAATAAATATGCTCTTTTGACCTTATTCTTTATAGCTTCAGCAAATTGCTCAAAATTACCACCTTTTGATTGACCTCCAGCTAATAATATTACTTTCTTTTTAAGAGAGCTAATTGATGCAATGGCGGCATCTACATTGGTTCCTTTTGAGTCATTTATATATTCAATTGAATTATGATTACTTATTGATTGCATCCGATGGGGTAAGCCCTGAAAACTGCATATTGCATCAAGAGCATCAGATAAATCTATCCCGATTAATCGAGATGCTGCAAGTGCTGCCAATATATTTTCATAGTTGTGGTTTCCATTAAGCTTTAATTTATTGCAATTTATTAATTTCTCTTTGCCATAACAAAGATAAAATGAATTATTTTCTTCTAAAATACCAAAACTTTTTTCCTTAACCTCTGCACCAAAACCTACATTAATATTTGAATTTAAATATTTACCAATATCATTGATACCATGATTATAGACTGATGAATTAGCATCTCTAAGAATGCGAAATTTACATTTCTTATAGTGATCTTCATTCCTATGCCAGTCCAAGTGATCCCTTGAAATATTTAAAAGCACTGCAACTTTGGATGGAAGATAGTCACATCTATGCAGATGAAAACTAGATAGCTCGAGTATATGAAGTTCAGCATCATCTGACAAAAGGTCAAGAGCTGGTATACCAAGGTTACCTCCAGCTGATGCTTTTATTTTAGATTTATTACAGATATAACTGATTAGCTCCGTAACAGTACTTTTCCCATTGGTGCCCGTGACGGTAACAAAATCTCTAGAAGAGCTCTCCACATATAAATCAATATCAGAGATAATTTTTATATTTTTCTTTAACCCCAGTTTAAGAAGTTTATTTTGATCACTGATACCCGGAGATACCACAATAGCAGTTACATTTTCTAGAATACTCTCTTCGTAATCAGCTAAGAATATGTTTTCTTTTCCAAAAAGCTCTTCGAACAATTCTTTTTCAGGTGGTTCGCTTCTTGAATCATAATAGATAGCATCTATATTTTCTTTAAAGAGATGACGAGCAATAGATAATCCTGTCTTCCCTAAACCAAATACTAAATATTTGGAATTGATTTCATCGCTTATGTCCAAGGATACCACTTAATTTATCTGATTTTGAGACTAGCCAGGCCGATTAACACCAATACCACAGTTACAATCCAAAAACGAACTATAATTTTTGGTTCTTTCCAACCTTTTAGCTCATAGTGATGATGAAGAGGCGCCATTCTAAAAATTCTCTTACCGGTGAGTTTAAATGATATTACTTGAATCATGACCGACAATGTTTCGACAACAAATACTCCGCCCATAATTGCAAGAACAATTTCTTGCTTAATAATAACAGCTACCACCCCAAGAGCTGCTCCCAATGAAAGTGATCCGACATCCCCCATAAATACTTGTGCTGGATAAGTATTGAACCAAAGAAAACCCAAACCAGCGCCGGCTATGGAGGCACAAAATACAAAAATTTCACCGGCTCCCTCGACATATGGTATTTCTAGATAGGAGGAAAAATTAATATTTCCGGTAACGTATGCAAATATACCAAGAGCTCCGCCAACAAGAACGGTTGGCATAATTGCTAAGCCATCCAATCCGTCTGTTAAGTTAACTGCATTACTAAAACCAATAATAAAAAAGAATGAAATCACTAGATGTAATATACCTATCTCTATGAATGTATTTTTAAGATAAGGAATAAGCAATGATGTAGCATGAATATCTGTATTGGATTTATAAATCCAAATTACAGCAACTAAGGCTATTACTGATTGCCAAAATATTTTTGTTTTTGCTGAGATTCCAGCAGAATTATTTTTGATAATTTTCCGATAATCATCAATATAACCAAGTATGCCAAAACTTACGGTTACAAATAAAATTACCCAAATAAAATAATTTGACAGCTCAGCCCAGAGAAGAGTGCTTAATGAAACTGACATTAAAATTAAAGCACCTCCCATGGTGGGAGTACCAACTTTACTTTTGTGAGTTTCCGGACCGTCATCTCTTACTGGCTGATTGAGTTGAATAGCATGAAATTTAGCTATCATTTTCGGTCCGAGCACAAGAGAAACTATCAAAGCTGTTAACGCGCCGAGGATCGCCCTAATTGTTATATAATTGAAAACAAAAAAACCAGAATCAAATTTTGCTAGATATTCAGTTAGATATAGCAACATTGCTTTAGTCCTTTTTTATTTTATAATTTCTTGTATCACTCTTTCCATTCTCATAGATCGAGATCCCTTTACTAATATAGTCATATCATTTCCCTCAAGCATTAACTCTTTCAAATCCTTTATCAATAAATTTATATCTTCATACCATAATCCGTGATTATCAAATTGATTAACAGTGTATTTAGCCATCCCACCAAATCCAAAAAGATAATCAATGTCAGCTTCGTTTAATTTTTCTCCAATCATATTATGCATTTGTTCCTTATTTATGCCCAATTCCAGCATATCGCCAAAAACAAATACCTTGGTATTACTGTTTACTTTTAAGTAATCAATTGCGGCTAGGGTACTTTTTGGATTTGCATTATATGTGTCATTAATTATTTCATGACCTGATGCCAATGAAATGAATTCAAGGCGACCAGTGACAGGAGTTACAGACTCTAATCCTTTTTTAATCTCTGATATATCTTTTGATAAAGAATACATTACCGCTGAAGCAGCGCATGCATTTATAATATTATGCATACCTGGCAAATTTAGATTTATAGTTTCTGAACCATGAGGGCAATTTAAGTCAAAAGAACAATGATTCTTTTCCAGAACAATATTTTTTGGATAAACCATTGCCTTTGAGTCACTTCCAAATGAGATAATTTCGGATTGCTTGCCCATATTACTCCATAAATCAAAATAATTATCATCGCGATTTAAAATTGCAAAATTTGGACTCTTACTTCCCTGTAATATCTCTCCTTTGGCTCTGGCTACTCCATCAATATTTATAAATCCATCTAGATGAGCTAACGCCGCATTATTTATTACAACAATATCTGGGCTTGCAATTTCAACAAGATGTTCAATCTCATGTTCTTTATTTGCACCCATTTCGAGAACAGCAAATTCATAAGAATTATTTATTTCTAAGATCATCAGTGGCAATCCAATATCATTGTTAAAATTACCTTTAGTACTAAATGTTTTATGATTGATTGATAAACAATTACCCAGGATCTCTTTTAATGTTGTTTTACCATTACTTCCTGTGACAGCAATAATCTGAGAAGAAAGCTTATGTTTCCATAATCTAGCCAATTCCCCCAGAGCTGACTTTGCATTTGAAACTAGAATTTTCTGTTTATTACTAATATCAGGATTATCAATAATTGCTGCGGAAGCACCCTTATTTAGTGCTTCACTAGCATAATCATTTCCATCAAAGTTAGGACCTTTAACGGCAAAAAATAATTCATCTTTTTTAATACTTCTTGTATCAATAGATACGCCTTTAATTATTTGATCAGATCCATTGAACTCTCCATTCAAAGATTTAGCTATTTCTGTCAATTTCATGCTAATCATTTTGAATATTATCCAGTTTTTTCTTCAGCGCTTCTGATGATATATCTTGATCTGAAAATTCTATCGTTTTATTTTTAGTAATTTGGAAGTTTTCATGCCCTTTACCAGCAATTAAAATTATATCTTTCTCGTCAGCTGACATTACCGCATACTCAATTGCTTCTGATCTATTTTTAATGGTTCGAACGTCTGTGCTAATCCCTTCTAGTATGTTCAAAATAATAGTATCAGGATCTTCATTCCTTGGGTTATCACTTGTAACCACAATATAATCAGCATTTTCTTCAGCTATTTTTCCCATTAGTTTTCTTTTTCCTCTATCGCGATTTCCTCCGCAACCAAAAACACACCATATTTTTCTATTATGAAAATGATCACGAATTGCATTAATTGCTAAATTTAATGAACTTGGTGTATGAGAAAAATCAACAATCACTTTTGGAAGATCATAATTTTTATTTAATTGTATTAATTGCATTCTTCCTGGTGGTGGATTGCATTTTTTGATTGCATCAGATACCTCATTAAGAGAAAAATTATAACTGAGCAGTAAAGCAGTTGCTTGAATTGAATTCTCGATATTAAATTCACCAATGAATGGTAAAAAAATTTCTTTATTACCCCATGAACTATTTATTCTGATTGTATAGCCAAACTCCTCTAACTTTTTTTCTTCTAGTGAGATAAATTTTTCATAATTTGAAGATTCTATATTTTTTATGGATGAAGCAATAACATCCTCTTTTATCTGATTACTTAAAGATTTTCCAAATGAATCACTTATATTAATTATTTTGACTTTTGATTTAATTTTTGTGAACAGTCTCGCCTTGATTGCACCGTATTCTTCCATTGAATTATGGTAATCGATATGATCTCTGGAAAGATTGGTAAAGATTACAGAATCAAATTCAATACCAGCAATTCTATTTTGCTCAATTGCATGAGATGAAACCTCAATGGCAGAATATTTTGCTCCAGATTTAGATAGATTGAATAATATTTTATGCAAACTTATGCAAGATGGTGTTGTAAGTGATATCTTTTTTAAACTTTCTATACCGTAGCCTAATGTTCCAACATAGCCGCATGTGTATCCCATATTATTCAGACAACTCTTGATAAGCCATGCAACTGTTGTTTTTCCATTTGTTCCAGTTATCCCAACTATATTCATGGACTTTGAAGGGTAATCATAATGTCTATTTGCAATTTCGCCTAAAAGGCATCGCAAATTATCAACTGGTATAATTGGAATCCTATTTTCTGAGTAAGCTAGCTCATATGGTGGTTCATAGATGATAGCTGCAGCATTTGAATCAATTACCGAATCTATGAAATCACATCCATGAGACTCGATGCCTTTAAGAGCAAAAAAAACATCCCCTTTATTCACTAACCTACTGTCATCACAGATATCATTAAAAGCAATAGGAGGTGCATCGATTATCCCCGATAAAAGGTCTTTTAAATTTAATTTATGTTGATTGCTCATACTCTTGAATCGATCAGTTACTCGACTCTGCCAGCAAAACTGATTCAATTACATTCTCGTTTGGAGGTATAGCTAATAATTGAAGTGATTCTGAAATAATTTCAGAAAAAACTGGTGCTGCAACATCACCTCCATAGTAAAACTCTCCTGTTGGTTCATCTATGAGAACTACTGCAACAAGTCTGGGGTTTTCTATTGGAGCAACGCCGGCAAATATTGCTCTGTATCTATCATTGCTGTATCCGCCAGTGCCAGAAATCTTCCAAACGGTACCTGATTTTCCACCTACTCTATAACCTTCAACTTTAGCTTTTTTTGATGTTCCATCAACTACTACTTTCTCTAACATCTTGAGAATTTTTGATGCTGTTTCCTCTTTGATTATTCTTTTGCCTTCATTTTGATTGTTTTTTCTTAAAGATAGTGGTTTGTTAACCCCTTTGTTTGCTATTGCAGCATATGCCTGAGCTAACTGAATTGGGGTTACACTTATCCCATAACCATAAGACATAGTAGCTTTTCCAATTTCCCCCCATTCTGAATGATGATGAAGTTGACCTCTTGACTCACCAGGAAATCCGTCTGTGGCATATGAACCAAACCCAAAATCACTCATCAAACCCCAGAGTTTATCTGACTCTAGGCTTAGAGCAATTCTACTCATTCCTGCATTTGATGATCGCATTAAAACAGTGGGAAGATCCACAAAACCTAGATCGCTAGCGTCACTTATATTTCTTGAGCCTATTCTGACAGGAGAAGTATCTATAATACTAGAGTTATCATAATCACCAGTTTCAATCGCTCTTGCAATTATAAATGGCTTTATACTTGAGCCGGGCTCATACATATCAATAATGGCTCGATTCCTCATTAAGGCCGGAATCATCGAGCGTCTTTTGTTATTGTCATAAGTAGGATGATTTGCAATTGCCAAGATTTCGCTATTTAAAACATCAACAAGAATTGCGCTTCCCGATATTGCTTGATTCTTGATAACTGCTGATTCAAGTGCTTTGTATGCAATATGTTGAAGTCTCAGATCTATACTTAAGGTTAAATCCATGCCAGCTTGTGGAGATTTTATAATTTCTATATTTTCTATCTGCCTCTTGTACCGATCTCTCAAAACAGTCTTCTTACCACTTACCCCCTTTAATGAACCATCGTATTGACGCTCAATACCCTCTAAACCTTTTTGACGCTCAATACCCTCTAAACCTTTTTCATCTGATGTCAAACCCAGTAATTGAGAGACAATCTTACCGGCCGGATATGAACGTTTGTAATTTCTCTCTAGTTCTAAATTAGGTATCTCTAGAATCTTGATCTTATTAGAAATACTCGTCTCAACATTTTTTTTTATATAAAGAAAAGTTTTATTCCCATTTAAAGCATTTTGAATTGATTTTCTTAACTCATTAGGATCTTTTTCTATAAGAATGGCTAATTCATTGAACTCTTCAGTATTTTTATCAAATTTTTTAGGATAAATCTTTATATGATCCACTGGTATGCTTATTGCCAGAGTTTTATTATTCCTGTCTGTTATAGTCCCTCGGTAAGCGGCAATATCAACTGTCTTAAGTTGTCTTAGATTTCCTTGATGAATTAGAAAATCTTTGTTTAGCACTTGGAGATAACTGGATCTTAATATCAAAATAATCGAGAAAAATACAAAAAAACCAAATATCCAGAATGACCTCACAATAAATCTTTTTGAGATATCTTCTCTAGTTTCTGCCCCTCTTCTCATTATTTTTTATATATTCTCATTTCATCTACAGCTGGTTTTTTCAATTCAAGAGCTTCTATTGCTTGTTGCTCAATTCTAGCTGGATTACCTAATCGAATTTCTTCTGATTTGAGTTCGTTCCATTCAATATTTAATTGATCTCTATGTTTTTTATGTGCCTCGAGTTCAATAAAAAGTTCTCGTGATTCATGCTTGATGAAAATCAAGCCTATCGCTGAACTCCCACAAATCAAAATAATCAAAAACAACTTAAATGAACTCATTTTTAAATATCGCCCTGATTTGGAATATCTGAGAAACTCCCATTTTTATGGAAAACAGTTTTTTAACTTTAAATGACTATTCTCTTAATCAGCTTGCCTTCTGAGAAAGGCAGGAACATTTAACAAATCTTCAGAAGAGTCGTCATCTTCAATGTCATCTCCTACTGCCTTGTTTCTTTGTGTTATAGGTTTACTTAAAGTGTCATAATCGGGTGCTTCATTAGATTTATCATCATTTTTCTTAATTATTCTCATTGGAGATGATTGAGAAACATTTTTACCCAAACCCGTTGCGACGACAGTGACTCTCACCTCATCTTGCATTGATTGGTCAAGTGCAGATCCAATAATTACAGTGGCATCTGATGCTGCAAACTCTTTTATTGTGTCACCAATTTCTGAAAATTCTCCAATTGTTAGATTGAGATCAGAAGTAACATTTACGAGAATACCATTAGCCCCTGAGAGATTAACATCTTCCAATAGAGGGCTTGAAATTGCAGCTTCAGCTGCTTCTCTTGCTCTTCCTTCACCAGATGATACTCCGGAACCCATCATTGCCATCCCCATTTCAGACATGACTGTTCTGACATCAGCAAAATCTACATTCATCGTACCAGGAGTTGTTATCAACTCGGCTATACCTTGAACTGCACCCTGAAGTACTTCATTTGCAGATTGAAATGCATCAATTAATGTTGTATCTGAACCGAGAACAGCAAGAAGTTTCTCATTCGGAATGGTTATTAAAGAGTCAACATATTTTCCAAGTTCAGCTATCCCATGATCAGCAATTGTCATTCGTTTGGATCCTTCCAACTCAAAAGGTTTAGTAACGACGGCAACTGTTAAAATTCCGAGTTCTTTGGCAACTTGAGCAACTACAGGAGCTGCTCCTGTTCCTGTTCCTCCTCCCATTCCAGCAGTAATAAATAACATGTCAGCACCTTCAATTACCTCAACAATTCTATCTCGATCTTCCATTGCAGCCTGTCGACCAATATCAGGATCAGCGCCAGCTCCTAGACCTTTTGTTATATTGCAGCCTATTTGAAGCGCCGTTTTAACTCTTGCAGTATTGAGTGCCTGTGCATCAGTATTGGCACAAACAAAATCAACGCCCTCAATACCAGTATTAACCATATGTGAGACAGCATTTCCTCCGCCGCCTCCAACTCCAATTACCTTTATGACCGCGCTTTGACTATGTGCATCCATTAATTCAAACATCGATAATCCTCCGTTTATTTGTTCATTTAATAATTAAATTCTTTCAGCTATTCTTAATACAGCACTTCTACTTCTTACGTTATCTTGTATCTCATCTACTGACGCTTTAATTGCCTTACCAATTTTTTTTAATTTTGGTTTAAACTCATCTGGTACATCAGGCATCCCTCTGTATTGTTCAGACTCATTCGAAAAATTTCTAATAAATCTTTTTACAATTCGATCTTCGAGTGAATGAAAACTTATCACACAGAGTCTTCCACCTTTTTTTAGTATCTCAAGACTCGAATCAAGAGCATTCTCAAGTTGTTTTAACTCATCATTAATAAAGATACGAATTGCTTGAAATGTTTTAGTTGCTGGGTGTTTTTTTTGATGAGTATTTGGATAAACTTTTTTTACTATCTCAGCAAGTTCTAATGTGGTTAAAATTGGCTTTTCGGCCCTAGATTTGATTATCGATCTCGCAATCCTTGACGAAAATCGCTCTTCTCCATATTTAAATAATACTTCTCTTAGTTTCTTTTCACTGACTCTTGCCAACCAATCTGCAGCACTTAATCCATTTATGGGGTCCATTCTCATATCTAGCGGACCATCTTTCTGAAAACTAAATCCTCGAGAAGCGCAATCCAATTGGGGTGACGAAACACCTAAATCAAGAAGAATTCCGTGAATTTTTGACGAATCGTAATTTTTTTGTGAAACTAATTTTATATTTTTCATCTCATCTTTATCTAGATTGAAGCGAATATCCCCATCAAATATTTTTTTTGAATCACTAATTGCCTCGGGATCTCTATCAATTGCGACAAGTCTCCCTTTCTCTCCTAGTCTTTCAAGAATTTCTCTACTGTGACCTCCTCTGCCGAATGTCCCATCGATATAGAGACCATCTTTTTTTACATCTAGTGCATCAATTGCCTCTTTAAGTAATACGGGCATATGACCATTTATGTTTTTTTTGTCTATCAAAATAATTACAACGAGAGAGTATCGAGCTCTCCCGACAGCCCGATTTCATCTTCCATGTTAAGCCAAGAATCACGTTTATCGCTCCATGATTTGTCATTCCATAGTTCAAACTTTTTTCCTTGACCGAGTAAAATTGCTTGGCGATCAAGATTTGCAAATTCTCTTAACTCTTTAGATATTAGAATTCTCCCATTGCCATCTAATTCCATCTCGGTAGCATATCCCACCATAAGTCTTTGAAGACGTCTCGCTTGTTTATTCATTGTAGGTAATCGTATTAATTTTCTTTCAATTTCCTCCCAGTCAGGATAAGGATAAATTAATAGACAGTAATCCCGATCAACAGTTACTACTACCTCCCCATTGGAACGCGAGAGAATTCGATCTCGATACCTTGTGGGAATAGCGAGCCTCCCTTTTGCGTCTAAAGTTACTTTTGTTGCTCCACGAAACATCATTTTCTTTTATTATTTGTTGGTATAGTTGCATCTATTAACCAATAAAACCCACATTTATCCACATAATGACACTATATTGATGCCTATAATTAGCGTCAACAATAAAAAAAGTATATTTCCTTTAAGCTCAGTAACTTAGGATGATTTTACGAAAAATAAAATCGAATATTTAGATAGATTTGAAACTAAAAATCAATCACTTAAAGATTATATCTAAAGCATAATATTTAATTGATTTTGTTGAAAAAAAATATTTTTTATAAAATACACTGGAGAATAGTTTTTTCAGTTTTTCGCGCTAAAATAGTAAATAATTTATTAAAAATATTCAATAAAGTATTGATAAATATGTTTTTATTTATAAAGATCAATTATAAAGTAAGAGTTGAACATAAGCCGGGTTCTGTTTAAGCAATCATTCATCTAGGATAATTGTCACCAATTACCTCTTGCAACCTACCCAGAAGTTCGTTCGGAAAAGACGATATGAAATTAATCAAATACTTCTCTATTTGGTCTTGCTCCCAGCGGGGTTTACCAAGCCATAAATGTTGCCATTTATGCGGTGCGCTCTTACCGCACCATTTCAACCTTGCCATTACATAAGTAATTTGGCGGTATATTTTCTGTTGCACTTTCCATGGGTTCGCACCCTCCAGGTGTTACCTGGCACTCTATCCGATGGAGCCCGGACTTTCCTCTGATAATCTCATTATTACCAGCGATTGCCTGTTCAACTCTTACCAACCAAAGATTACATTTTATTTTAGGAAATATATACATTTTTAATGCACCAAATGATCGAGTTTTTATTTTTGTTTGCATAAAAAATTAAATACCTCATTCTCTGACACAACATCAGCATATTTTGCATTCATATCAAATAAATTAGCAATATGAGGTTTCTCATGTCTATCACCACATGCATCTTTCACGACTATCGGTCTAAAACCATATGAAATAGCATCTACGCATGTCGCCCTAATACAGCCACTTGTTGTTAAACCTGTAATTATAAGAGTATCAATTTCTAAATTATTTAGTTTCTTTGAAAGACAAGTTTCAAAAAAAGCGCTTGGATATTGTTTTGTTATTACGATTTCATTCGGATCAATATCTAATTTGGATGGCCAGCCAGCGGTCTTGGCACCCTCGATAAAGCAACTCAAAACAGGAAGCTTTTCAAAGAATACCCCTCCATTTTTGCCATCTTTTTGATAACTGACATTGGTGTAAATGATTGGAATATTTTTTTCTCTTCCTTTGTTACGAATTCGAATTGCAGATAAGAGGGCTTTTTCGACATCTGCATACAATGGAGAATTTTCATCAAAATATGCTGCAACAAAATCAACCAATATTATTGCAGGATTTTTTCCAAAACCGAGCCTCTTATTGAAGACAGCTTTATAATTTTGATCTAAGTCTTTATTCATTTTTACTTTTAAGTTATATATTCAGATATTCTAAATTATTAAAATTGATTTCAATAAACGACATTGATATTACTTTAATATATTCTAAATACACAAAAATAATCTCAAGTAGATATTTTTAAATTACTAATATCCGATTTCTTGTAGCATAAATATTATGGGTCAATCAGAAGTTATAGCGATTACACTTATTTTTTATCAAGTACTTTTGATTTCAATTGGTATTTGGGCATCAAAAAAAATAAAAAATAATACAGATTTTCTTCTGGGAGGCAGGCAACTCGGAGCATGGGTTGCTGGTTTATCATATGCAGCAAGCACATCTTCGGCATGGGTACTTCTTGGTTTTAGCGGCTTTGTTTTTTCTTATGGATATTCAGCATTATGGATGATGCCGGGTATTTGGATTGGTTACGTCATAATGTGGTTAAATCTTGGACCTACTATTCGGATTCAATCTAGTAAAAATCAATGGGTAACGCCAACAGATTTCATTAGTGCGAACGTTGATTCAAGTAAGAAAAAAAATATCGCTATTCTCGCTGCTTTTTTAATCACATTTTGCTTTATATTTTATATCGCCGCTCAATTCGATGCGGCAGCGAGTGCTTTCTCTAGTAATTTTGATATTTCTCTTGGATCAAGTTTGCTTTTGGGTGCATTAATTATTTTAATTTATTGTTTGTTAGGTGGTTTCTGGGCGGCTAGCTTAACCGATACAATGCAAGCAATCGTCATGGTCTGTGCAGCAATTTCTGTATCTACAGTTACTTACATTGAAGCTGGTGGTTATGAAATTATAATAAAATCATTAAAATCATATGATAAGAATTACACGGATTGGTTTGGTGGATATGCAGGTTTCACCTTGATTGGATTTCTCGCTGGTTTAATTGGAATAGGGAGTGGAACATTTGGCCAACCTCACCTTCTGGCAAGGTTAATGGCTGTTAAAGGTGAAAAAGAACTAATAACAGGATTTAAAATTGCTTTTTTTTGGGTAATTATTATTTATTGCGCTATGGCAATTTTAGGTCTTTCAGCAAGAAGTATTATCACTGAGATTAATTCAGGTGAACAGGTGTTTTATATAATGGCAGAGAATTTACTTCCGCCTATTTTAGCGGGAATTGTTATCGCTTCTATATTATCTGCTGTAATGTCAACTGTGGATTCGCTACTTCTCGCATCTTCCTCAGCAATTTCTCATGATCTGCAGTTATATAAATTTTTTAAAATAGAAAAATTAATAATCTCAAGAATTGTAATGACTGCTATTGTTTGTCTCTCAACAATGCTTGCTTGGATGATCCCGGACAGTATTTTCAATAGAGTACTGTTTGCATGGAGTGCATTAGGTGCCGCATTTGGAGCGATAGTTATAGCCAGGGTATTCGGCTTTGAACCATCATATAAAGCAAGGGTATGGAGCATCTTAACAGGTTTCTTCAGTACGGTGATATTCTATACCTTTGGAAATATCAAGCCAGGAACAAGTAACAATTCGATATATGAATCTTTGTCTTATTTGGGCAATCTTCCTGGTGACCCATTTGAAAGATTAGCGCCATTCATCTTGTCATGTTCTGTTATTTTCTTGTTTTCTAGAAAAAAATAATTAAATATTTTAGATAAATTATATTTAATTTAATGCTAATTAATTTTTTGCAAAGTCCCTATATTTTCCAAGAAAAAGCAAAGGAAGAGCGCCAATAATAAATAATACTGCTGAGATTTTTAACATGGTATCGTAACTTCCTGTCGCAGAATAGGATCTAGCAAAAACCCAAGGGCCAAAACCTGAACCAATTGCAAAAAATCCATAAATCAATCCATAAATAGATGAATAGTTTAGTTGTCCAAAATACCGGGACACAAGATATGCCATCAAATCATACTCAACTCCAGCAGCTAGACCTAATAAGAACATTGAAAAAAAAGCTATCGTCAGAGACAAATCGGGTTGTACTATCAGAAATAATGACAATGCTGGCAAACTAAGAATTATTGCAGCGACTGCTGGCGCCCAAAAATAATCCAGCAAATAACCGCCTAAAACTCTACCCACAATAACAGATGGAAATCCAACAAAGCTTGCAAGAGCTATGGCTTCTGTTGTTAAGAACCCCTTTGAGCTAAACATAGCTTCCAGGTTGGGTATGGGCCCTCCAACTGCAAAAGAAACCGGAAGAAAACAAAATCCTATTAACCAAAAACGCCAATCAGTTAATGCCTGTGAAGCGGTCATGCCTCCAAGAGCGTTGATTTCACTTTTATCTTTTTTGTCATTGTCAAAAGCTAAGTCATCATCTGTCGCCTCATAGAGCAGAAACCAAGCAACAGGAAATGCAATTAATAATGGTAATAAACCAACGCCAATATAAGCAAACCGCCACCCAAATTGCTCTATTAATGTAGCCGCAAATATTTTTGCTAGAGGTCCAAATAACCCAGTACCAATTAAAGACATTCCTAATGCCAACCCTCTTCTTTTCATAAACCAGCTATTTACTGCTCGTGTCCATGTTACAGGGAGTGTTCCTGCACCTGTTACTGCGATAGATATCCAGCAAAAAAGATAGATACTCATAGATCCATCATTCAGAGAAAAACTCATCATGGCTAACGAAAAGAGAGGTATAGATGTTAGAACAACTTTTCTTACACCGTATTTATCTGCTAAGAATCCTGCTACTGGACTCATAATTAGAGCTCCTAATATTAATATAGGTAAACCCCTCATAATTTGCTCAACAGTCCATCCAAACTCCTGCATAAAAGGAGCAACAAATACGCCTATTGTATAGAAAGGAAGAGGTGACAAACCAAAACCAATACCCAAAGCGGATGCAAAAACAGATTTCCATCCTAAACGAAATTCGCCGTATCCTACTGTCATGAACTACTCCTTAAATGCATCATTAAAAAATTGGTTTAAATACGCCAAACCAAGCAACCGAAGCAATTCCAATCCAATAGAAATAAGCTAAGAGCCTTCCAAAAGCTAATGATTTGGAAAGTTTGTTTTCAACCTGTGTATTTGATCCTTCTGTATCCAGTATCCTAAATAAAATTACCCACTCCTTCATAATAAACCTAAGAAGTAAACCAATAACGAGAAGTAAGGCGTATATAATTGCTTTGGCTGCATACCAAGATGTTGTGAAAGGCCAACCAGTAATAAGGGAATACACACCAAAACCAATCAAAAGTGGAATAATTACATATCGAAATGATTCGTCTATTCGTGTGTAAAATAATCCTTTATCTGTGCCTCTATGCCTAAAAGCAGTAAAAGTAATTGATAGCCAAAATGCCACAAAGATCCACATCGGCAGCACCCAATTTGAACCAAGTGGGTGATAAGTCATAATGCTTCCCATATGAAGACCTAATGGTAAGAGTAATATAATTGCAGATCTAGGTAGAATATCAATTAGATAAGCTGTTTCCATATGGCGACGTCTCTCCTCTAGACTTAGATTTATGTTAGTAACAGGTCTGGAGGCATTAAATACTCCCCACTCCCCGCCAAGCCAATACGCCATCGCCAGAATATGCGCCCATTTCAAAAAAAGATATGTATCCATTCAGATCCCCTCAATCATTATTTTCATAAAATTCTAACCAAACTCCTCCTGGCCCCTTAACAGCCATCAAATCAATTTCACCATAAGGATCAAGCCCGACTTTCATTGGAGGAAAGATGACTTCAATATTTTTATCAATTGATAATTGATGGATATCATCAATATCATAAACTGGAAATCTTAGCATTAGAATCCCTAAATTTGGTGGCACAGCCAATGCAGAAAAGTCTCTTCCTACCGCTCCATCAAAACTTAATATTTCAACTGAGCCCTCATTAACACCAGTAGGATGGAGGATATATACCTCTCGGTCAATTTTGGTTGTTAGGTTATGCGGAAGCCCAAGAACATTCGGCCCCTCCTTACTACTTGCACCTTTGTGTTCGAGATAAATTTTAAAGCCTAATTTATCTATATAAAAATCTTTTGCCTCTTCGATATCGGCGACAACTTGAGTAGCATTGAATAGTCTGCTCATTTCTCTTAAGTTCGGCCATCCTTCGAGGGGAGGTTGAACTCGCTCAATCATTGCAAATACTATTCCGTCAGGTCCCCGAGGTAGCCACTCTTTAACAACGAAAGGACCAAAACTGAATTCAACTGGGTCACTTGCTGATTGCCAGTCGTATTTTTGCATCTCTTTAAATTTTTCTTGCATGCTCAGGACACGAAAATTCACATCGAAGATGCCCCCCGTATCCCAGCTTTGAGCACTGGACCTAATCTGCACCTGATCAACATCAACAAATTCAATCAGACGAATGAAGCCTCTCTTTGTTCCTGAGTTACCCATGACCACTTCTCTAGCATTCGTATTTTTGGGCAAAGAATAAGCTTCGATTAATCGTTGAGAAACATTTCCCTCGCTCAGGATCTCCCACCCTGCAACTTCAGTATAAAATTTAACCTGAGCTTCGATATCTGAAACACTGAAAACCGCTTCCTGATATCCTCCAGCAAAGATAGGATGTGTTTCTAGTTCATTTGCCTTAATCGCGAATGAGAAAAAAAAAGATATAATTATAAGTATATATCTAAGATGCATTTGGTCTGATCTCCTCAACATTGTTCCATATTACTCCACCCATCCAAGAACCAGCGGCAGGAGTTGCGTTCAATATTCTAATTTTCTCATATAGTTCGTTTTTAAAATATGGATCCTGGCTAAGAAATGCATTCAATACTTGCTCATTTTCAGCACAAACCATAAAAAAGCTTCCAATTATTTTTTTTTCTTCAGGCAGTCGAAGTGGTCCGCATGTCAGATATCGTTTGTAGTTCATTTCAATAAACTTTAGATGCTCATCAAGATGTGACTCTCTGACTGCCCTATTGCTCTCATCATCATAAGCCAAAACAAGGTAGACTTTTTCTGATAATTTTTCTATTGACGGTGCAAATTTTGCCATATTGATATCTGAGTTCCAAAATTTTTTAAAGATGGCATAATGTTATAACAAAATACTATTTAATATAAAACTACAATAATAATTTTATTTGGTGTTTTTCTTGATCGCACCGGAGACGCTATTGATAAAGAAGAGCTATACAACCTGGAAATATGGACAACTTCATTGCAGAGGAGTATTTCCCTCAAATCCATGCAAACCACCTATCGTCTGCCTTCATATGAGTCCGAAGTCAGGACGTTCTTATCATGAAATACTTCCCTATTTATCCAATAAAGAGAGAATTGTTATCGCGCCTGATTATCCTGGACATGGTGAGTCTTCCCTCCCACCATCTGATCCTCATGTAACAATAGAGGATTTTTCTGAAGCAATATGGTGTGTTGTAGATGATTTGATTGGAGAGGTTCCTATGCATCTAATTGGGCATCATACTGGATCGATGGTTTCTGTTAAGATGACAGAGCAAAAAACAGATCGTGTTCTGAGCCTGATAAATATTGCTGCACCATTATTCACTGATGAGGAATTGGCTGAATTTTGTAACATGTTCAAACCAATACCTATAGATAAAGAGGGAAATCGCTTTAGGATCATGTGGGAAAGAATAATGTTCCACCGTGGTCCGGGGATGACACTTCAGATGTGTGCTGACTCTATGGCAGAGAATCTAAGAGCTGGAGATGATTATGAATGGGGGCATGAAGCAGCCTTTGCTTATGCAAAAGAATACATCTCATACCTTACAAAAATAGAACAGCCAGTCTTTGTTATGAATGTGAATGATGATACTTATGAGCATACCAAACGAATTGATCCCATACTAAATAACGGTGAACGAATTGATTATCCACAATGGGGTCATGGTTTTTTGAGTGCTTATCCAGATAAAGTTGCTCACGAGATAAAAAAATTTCATCATAAGGTGGAAGGATAAATTCGATATGAAGATTCGTAATCCTCGAACAGGTGACTGTGATTTTGAAATAAATATAACTGACAGCGATAGATTATCTGAGCAGGTCAATAAAAGCAGAGTAGCTCAGCAAAAATGGTCGGATAAAACGCTAGATGAGAGAATCTCGGTCCTACAAGAGCTAAAAAACAGTTTAATAAAAAATGGTGAGGTTATCGTTCAAGCCTTGAGCATTGATACGGGCAGAACGACGATTTCAAAAAGAGAGTTGGACGGACTTTGCGGAAGTATCGATAGATGGTGTGAAGACGCCATCCGCTGCATTGATGATAGTGAGCGACAATCAAAAGTCATTCCAAGTATTGCAATAAAAAAACACCGTGATCCATATCCTGTTCTTGGTGTGATAAGCCCTTGGAACTTTCCATTGCTTCTCTCATTTATTGATGCTGTGCCAGCGTTACTGGCTGGATGCACTGTAATTATAAAACCCAGTGAAATAACACCCAGATTTGTAGAGCCTCTTATGACGGCAATAAATGAGGTTGATGAGCTAGAAAATATAATTTCTTTTGCTCATGGTGACGGTTCAACGGGTGCCAATTTGATTCAATACGTTGACATCGTAGCTTTCACTGGAAGTGTATCAACAGGAAAAAAGGTCGCTGCCGCTGCTGCAAAAGCATTTATACCGGTATGTCTTGAACTTGGTGGAAAAGATCCCGCTATTGTGATGAAGGATAGTGATATTGAGAGAGCTACAACTTCGATACTCAGAGCATCAATAATTGCAACGGGTCAGGCGTGTCAGTCACTTGAAAGAATTTATGTTGATGCTGTAATTTATGATGAATTTACGAATCTGCTTACCGAAAAATCAAAAAAAATAGAGCTCAGTCTCAAAGATGGTGACGGTGGAATGATTGGTCCATTGATTTTTGAAAAGCAAGCTGAAATCATATCTGAACATATAAAAGACGCAAAAAATAAAGGCGCGAAAATTCATTGTGGCGGTGAAATTGAAAATCATCATGGTGGGTTATGGATAAAACCAACTGTAATGAGTCACGTTACACATGATATGAAGATTATGACAGACGAAACTTTTGGTCCGATAATGCCAATAATGTCATTCAAATCAACTCAAGAAGCAATTGATCTAGCAAATGATTCTCGTTACGGCTTATCCGCTGCCGTTTTTGGTAAGAATTATGATGAAATTACTGAGATTGCAAAAAAAATAAACTGCGGTGGAATCAGTATCAATGACGCAGGACTTACTTCAATGATTTTTGAGGAAGAAAAGAATACTTATAAAAATTCCGGAATGGGTCCATCACGGAATGGGCCTGAGGGATTCACAAGATTTTTTAGAAAAAAAGCATTATTTTTAAACAAGGGTGATGTTTTTTCGATTGAAGATATTTTTAAACCTAACAATCCAAGGAAATAAAAATGAAGATTATTTTAATACTGAGCTCACTGTCTATGATTTTATTAAATAACTTAAATGCAAATGAGATTGAGATGACTGGCGAAACCGCATTTCTTGCATATCAAAAAATGATTTGCGGAACAACTGAAGAAGGGGTTACACGATATGGGACATGGGAAGGAAGAGCCTACAGTCGAGTGCCAGGAGAAAAAGACAGACATATTTTCAATGTAATTGGTATAAACGTTAGACAATGCATGAAAACCAATGATGATATACAAGGGAGAGGTTTCAGAAGCGTTTCTAGAGAAATACAAATGTATCTTGATCCAACCACGAATGAAATTATTGATACCTGGAAAAATCCTTGGACCGAAAAAAATATTGAGGTATTGCATGTCGCTAATGATCCGGTGAATATGCGAGCAATAAGCTATGAATTTGACAGCGAAGGTAATTCATCAAGAAAGATGAAAGCTAGAAGATACAATGATGTCATCGCTTCTCCAACTGAAATTCCACTCTTCTATAACAATGCTTTGGGTGGTGAATATCAGAAATATGTTGGGGGCATGTATCATGCAATGGAAATATTTAATAGTTTCTATAACGCAGAAAAACTAATCAATAACTCTGTTACAGACATTGGTGAATCTCATGGAGGCTGGACAAGGGTCGCACAATGGCTTCCATGGATGGAAATGGGAGATAAACCGGGCTTAATGATATTTAATGCGAGTGTATTTAATACTTTTGAACTGGAAAAAGTATCAGAAAAATTAATCGATATTTTGGAGAATAGATATCCAAGCTATCTTGAGCCTCCTCCCCTAAATGACGATAGACCAAATGAGACATCTTGGACTGTATTTAAGAAACGACTAGCAACAGAAAATTAAGCGAGAAAAAAATGAAAAATATTATTAAAAGAACAACGCTCTTTGTAAGAGATATGGAAATATCAAAATCATGGTATGAGGATGTACTGGGTTTAACAGTTTGGATGGATGACATCGTTACATTATCAGGCACAGGAATGCCGGCAGGTGGAGCCGGAGACAAAGTCAGATTAATCATCATGCAAGCCGAAGATCCAGCAATAGGCATGATTGGTTTGCTTCAGTGGGTTGACCCAGAATTGCCTGCACCAGATGAAATCCCTAAGACCGTGACATATGGAAATCCGACTTTTGTACTTTCATCGGACGATGTTGAAGAAATCGCTAAAAAAGCATCTGAGCATGGAACACACATACATGCTGGACCGACTGAGTGGTCTATTCGCGGTCAGAATGGAAAAATGAAACACTTTCTTGGTTTATTTATTTTCGATCCAGACGGTTATTTTTATGAAATCAATCAATTGGTGAGAGAAGAGTAGCAAGATTTTGATTGCTTTTAATGAACAAAAAAACTGTCAATGGAGAATAGCTAAGAGACCGAATGGGAACGTTAAGGAAAGCGATTTTCTTTACGATGAAACTGAAATCCCAACTATCGAGAACGGTGAAATCCTTCTCAAAACTTTGTATCTTAATATTGCTCCTGTTATGAGGATGTATATGTCAGGAGAATCGGTGGCTAATGAAGCATCTCTCAATATTGGTGACGTAATTCATGGTCGCGGTGTGGCAGAAGTCATAAAGTCGAAACATCCAAGCTATCATGTCGGAGAAATTCATCAAGGTCAGATTGGATGGCAAACCTTCAAAAAAAGTAAGGTCACAACAGCTGAAAAATTTAGAAAAATAAAAGATTATAAACTTCCATACTCTATCGGACTTAGCACTCTAGGTATGACTGGGTTTTCCGCCTATTTTGGTTTCATAGATTGTGGTAAGCCAAAAAAAAATGAGACGGTTGTTATCTCAGGTGCCGCAGGTGGCGTCGGCACAAATGTGGTTCAATTGGCGAAGATATATGGGTGCAGAGTGATAGGTATTGCTGGTAGCGATCAGAAGTGTGAATTAATCGAAGCATTGGGATGTGATGGAGTAATTAATTACAAAAAAGAAAATGTAAGAAATTCAATAGAAGCTCTTTGTGCGGATGGAATTGACATTTATTTTGATAACGTGGGAGGTGAGATCTTAACTATTTGTTTAGATAATTTAGCCAAAAAATCTAGGGTGGTGCTTTGTGGATCAATATCTGAATATCTCAATGATAAGCCTTTCGGTCCAACCAATTACACAAAACTTAGAAAAACAAATTCATTGATGCAGGGATTTTTTGTATACAACTACGAAGATCAATTCCATGTTGCCGAGAAGAATCTAGCAAGATGGATTCAAGAGAAAAAAATTAAGCCGATAGAGCATATGTTTGATGGCTTTCAAAATATGCCTAAAGCACTTGCTTCGATTTATGATGGAAAAAACTCTGGTGTAGCAATGTGCCGGATACGAAAAGGTCCATACGAAAATTAAAAATTAAAGGAAAAATAATGAGTGAAGATGCAAAAGAATACGTGAGATTTCAAAGAGCGAATTACATCGTTTCAGATTTAAAAAAATCCTTAGAATTATACTGTGATGTACTTGGTTTTATAAATCAATACGAGTCTGATGCTCCAAACGACTCGTATTCCTACGATGTGTTTGAAATCGATCATTCAAAAAAAGTTAGATGGGCTGTTCTCGGAACAGAAAATCAATTGAGAGTTATGGCTTTAACAGAAATACATGATGCCGATCTTCCAGCTGCGCCTTTACCAAGGCGTTGCGCTATTGTGGTCGATGTTGGGAATATTGATCGTATCGTAAAAGGGGCTGGCGATCTGGGATGCAAAATACATCACGAAGATAAACTTGTAACTCATGATGGGCGTGTTGGAAGAGAGGTTGGAATCGTTGATTTCGATGGCAATCTAGTCGTTATTTATAATATTCCAGAAAATAAAAATTAGTATTTAAGGGGACCGTATTGAACAAAGAAAATAAAAATTATCCGAACAGTAAATATGCATGGTACATGGTCGTGATGTTAACCATCGCATACATATTATCCTTCGTTGACCGTTATATTCTTGGTCTATTAATTGAACCAATTAAAGCAGATTTGGGTCTTACTGATACTCAAATTGGCTTGCTTCTTGGATTCGCGTTCGCCATATTTTACGCCACCATGGGATTACCATTGGGATATTTGGCAGACAGAAAAAAGAGGACATGGTTGGTTGCAGCAGGAATTGCAGTTTGGTCCGCAGCTACGGCAGCTTCTGGCTTGGTGAAGAATTTTGCACAACTTTTTATTGCAAGAATGACTGTTGGAGCAGGTGAAGCAACATTGAGTCCGTGTGCAATGTCTATGATCTCGGATAGTTTCCCACCTGAAAAAAGAGGTAAACCCATCGCATTTTATACTGCAGCTTTGTCACTAGGAGCTGGCATTGCATCACTTATCAGTGCAGGAGTAATTAATTGGGCAAAATCAGAACCAAACCTCTCCTTCCCTCTTGTTGGTGAAGTTGCACCATGGCAATTCACTTTTCTTGTGGTAGGTCTGCCAGGTCTTCTTTTGGCTGTTCTTTTCTTATTTATGCGCGAGCCTAAACGAATTGGAAAGAATGCGGCTGATGACGAAAGCATCACTTTTGGAGAGACATTCGTACATGTTAAAAAAAGATGGAAGATTTATGGAAGTTTTATTGCCTTTGTATGCCTGATGATTATCTGTGCATACAGTCAGGGATTCTATGCGCCTATGTTCCAAAGAACATGGGGTTGGGAGGCAGAAAAGTATGCGATATGGAATGCAGTTGTTTTATTGGCTGTAGGACCATTAACTGTGAATATTGCGGGTTGGTTGAGTGATAAGATGTATTCAGAGAAAAACAGAAAAGATGCACCATTATTGATTGTAATTTTTGGTGCTTTCATACTGGTCCCAACTGGAGTCGCTGCTCCATTAATGCCAACGGCTGAATTGGCGATGGCGGTTATTGCATTAAATACATTCGGTATTGCAGCTACGTCTGCCACATCAGTGACAGCACTATTAAATATAACTCCGGGAGTGATACGCGCACAAACTGTCGCATTGTATTACATGGTGATCAGTATATCTGGCCTTCTTCTTGGTCCATTTACTGTTGGTTGGTTATCGGACAATGTCTTCGGAAACGAAAACCTCAACTACGCATGTGCAGCTGTACCATTAATTTATGGAATTCTTATTTTACCTCTAGCCAAGTTTGCAATTCGGTCGTATAACCAAGAACTAAGCAAAATCGAACAAGAGGAATAAACATGAAAAAACGTTATTTGCAGTATGGAGAAAAACAGATTCATATCCGAGAACTTGAACCATCAGGCAATGAAAACGGTAATCCTATTTTATGCCTGCATCCATCACCATACAGCGGATTATTTTTTGAAACTATCATGCCAATGATTAATAAGAATCGAAAAATTATTGCGCCTGATTACTTGGGATATGGTAGCTCCTCTTCAATTGAAAGCCCACCCTCAATCAATGACTATGCTGTCTCAATCAGTGAGGTTCTTAATCAAGTTGGAAATTACGAACAATTCGATTTAATTGGATTCCATACAGGCTGTTTGGTAGCAAATGAATTGTGCTGCTTAATTCCAGACAATGTTGGTCAAATCATTATGATTGATATTCCCTACTTTACTGGTGAAGCTCAAAAAGGATTGCTTGCACAAATGGTCAAACCGTTTGATTTGGATGAAGACTTGGAGTCTCTCAGAAAATCTTGGGATTTTAATATTAAAAACAGAATGGGCAAGGTCAATATTGAACGTTCATTTGATTTATTGGTTGAGAGTCTGAGGCCAGGAAATAGAGATCATTTTGCTTTTCATGCCGCTTTTACTTATGCATGCGAAGAACAATTTAAATCCCATTCGAAGCATATAAATATCTTGGCTACCAGATCTGGATTGCTTGATGCAACTCATGCGGCCTCAGCTATCTTGAGTAATTCTGAAATTAGAGATATTGAGGATATCACCTCGAATGTGTTTGAGGAAGGTGCTGAAATTATAGCTAAACATGTTCTGGAAATATTGAATGCCAATTGAAGTTGGAATTTTAAAACTAATACATATCCTTTGTCTTGTGTATTGGCTAGGTGCAGATTTGGGCGTGTTCTATTCCAGCTATTACCTAGTCAATGAAAAACTTTCAAGAGACACAAGAATTAATGTCTCTAAAATCTTATTCTTTCTGGATCAGGCGCCGAGAATTTCAATGATATTAATTTTTCCATCTGGGATACATTTAGCAAAAATTTTGGGTTATTTAAATATCACATATTCAATGGTAATAAGTATTTGGCTAATTGCATTAGCATGGTTAATACTGGTCTGTGTTTTGCATATCAAAGGTCAGGCTGTAAAAAAATTAGCCCTATTTGATTATTGGATGAGAATCATTTTTGTTTTGGGAATGTCGTATGCATTTCTATACATAGTGATTAATCAGCCAGAATACATATGGGCAGGTAAAAAGATTTTAGCTTTCACGTTAACCGTTATTTGTGGATTGATAATCAGAAAAAAACTTAGATCATTTGAGCCTGCCTTTGTTTCTCTTATTGAAGGCAAAGATACTGCCGAATCTAACCAAATGTTAAAAATGAGCATAGCCAGTTCTAGACCTTTTGTAATATTGATATGGGTTTGCCTCCTATTCAATACGGTATTGGGACTGCATTTAATTTAATAAAGGAAAACTAATAAACATGAAAGCACTAATGATTATACAAGCATCAATCACAGATCTAGAAAAATTCAAAGCATACAGTGCAAAGGCGCCGAGTGTTGTTCAGCAATTTGGTGGAAAATATGTATGCATCAGAACCGAGAGCGAACAACTCGAAGGTGAAAATGATAACCGGAAGATTGTTATTTCTGAGTGGCCATCAATGGACGCTGCGAGAAAATTTTGGCATTCTCATGAATATCAAGAAATCAAGAAGCTTAGAAAAGATGCTGCAACAATTAATGTTTACATAATTGAAAAGAACTAGAGAAATTCAATGACAAAAGAAACCCAACATTATATGGCGCTGTCCCTCCAATTAAATTGCCCTACAATAAATGGATTATCCATAGAAGATTCAAGAAATAGCATGATGAGGACGATTGAAAAAACCGGATTCCATGTTAATGGCAGCAAAGCTCTTATTGGCAATGACACTAAACTGGTGGTCTTGCCAGAATATTTTATGACAGGATATCCTCTTGGAGAATCCATTCAAGAATGGACAGAAAAGGCTGCTATTGAAATAGACGGTGCTGAATACAATGCTCTCTCATCAATAGCGCAAGAAAATAATATTTTTCTCTCTGGAAATGCATACGAAAAAGACGAAGAATTTCCTGGTCTTTATTTTCAAACGAGTTTTATTATTAGTCCGAGTGGAGAGATAATATTAAGATACAGGAGATTGATATCTCTTTATGCTCCGACCCCTCATGATGTATGGGATAAATATTTGGAAGTCTATGGTGAGGAGTCGATATTTCCTGTTGTGGACACAGAAATAGGTAAATTAGCCTGTTGTGCATCAGAAGAAATACTATACCCAGAGATATGCAGAGCACATACATTGCGAGGTGCTGAAATTATCTTGCACTCAAGCAGTGAAGTGGCCAGTAGTGATTTGACGCCCAAAGACGTAGCGAAGAGAGCTAGGGCCATAGAAAATCTTGTTTACCTTGTCTCGTGCAACAGCGGTGGCATCATAGATTCACCTATACCAACAAATTCTGTGGATGGAATGTCAAAAATTATTGACTTTAGAGGAACTGTCCTCGCATCGAGTAGCATTGGAGAGACAATGGCGACTAATGCTGAAATAGATCTACCAGCGCTGAGAAGATATAGGAATAGACCCGGGATGAGTAACATGCTCTCAAGACAGAGATTAGAGCTTTTCCAAAATACGTACAATTCAATATCGATTTATCCCCCAAATTCTCTAATAGATAAAAAAACAGGTGATTTTTTTATTCCGGAGCGTAAACATTTTTCAAATACTCAAAAGGTTGTATTGGATAATCTTCAAAAAATTCTCAAATCCAAATAATTCATGCTGAAAAATATTGCCATTGTTACTGTTGTGGTTGAAAGTCTTGAGATCACAGAGCTGGTCTATCAGAATGAACTCTGCTACAAGCTCATTCATAAAGGAATTGTATCGGACGATATGGCTTCTGGCTGGTGTGCAAAAAATGTTGCTGGAAGACCATTCATACTGATGGGCCCGGCTAACAACGAAGCTGTGTATCTTAGATTCATTGAATCAGAAAAATTTGATAAACATTTTAGATCATTAAAAACATATGGCTGGAATGCGATTGAAATTCTCGTTCAAGATACAGAGCAGATATTTCTTAAACTGAAAGACAGTCAATACTTCAGAATTGTTGGAGAACCAGTCTATATTAGCGATGAAAAAAGCATCAAAGCTATGCAGGTTTTAGGGCCATCCAATGAACTGATTTACTTTACTAGCATTGAAAAACCAGAAAAAATGGGCTTAACGATTGAGGGGGCAAGCACGGAAATTGATCGAATCTTTATCATGATATTAGGCGTTGATAATATCGAATCACTGAGGCGATATTACTCAGAAAAATTCTATATTGTTACTTCGGACCCAGCGCCATTTAGAATTAGAACTCTATCCAATGAACACGGTTTGCCGATTGAAACTAAATTTCCACTTTCAATAGCAACACTCTCAGAAAAATCTCTAATTGAAATAGACGAATACCCAAAAACTTCAGTATATAGAGAAAACATGACAAATGAATTGCCACCCGGTATCGCAATGGTCAGCTTTTATGTAGACATGATCCCAAATAACCTGTCATTTATATCGCCAGTAACTGTAAACAAAGAACTGCCATATAATAAAAGAAAAAGTGCGGTGATTAGAGGTCCCGTCGGAGAACTGATTGAGATAATTGAAACTTAACTAATCTCTTTCATCATTCACATTTAAGCTCAGTACACCTGGATTGATTACTTTTTTTGGATCCATGATATCTTTTATATTTTTGATTAGGCTCCATGCTTCACCTCTTAATCCTCGTTTAAAATCATAAGATTTTCCTATCTGCATATGCACACCCCCAATATCCTCAAAGAGTCTGAGTAGCTCAGCTCTTAAGCGAAGTGTAAGCTCTCTTGCATCAAGGTTGTCTTCAAAGCACTCAATATTCTTTAGAACATTGTCCTCCACTATTTCACGATGAATATCATCAATGGAATCAGGGGTAAAGAAAACTGGTTCAATAACAAAACCATTATTTGAAATGACTGTATACAAGAATCCAACTCCAATTTTATTTTCATCCAATTCTAACTGGTTATTTTCCAGTAATTTAGCGATTTTTTTCATCGCTTCGTGAGACTTTGAATGTGGTACGATAGTATGAATTGGCATCCATCTTTCTCCCTTGGGCCCAATAACATTATTCAATGGAGTAAAGGGATTTGAGCGCAGTATTTTTGGAATACTCGACTCAATTTTAGAGCCTCCATAATGATCACATATTCTATTCACTTCATCACATGCAAAGATCGCAGCTTCTTTGGTTCTTTCCTCGATGACAAAGTGGCCAGAATATTTAACATCATCCATATAACGCCTTCCTGAAACCGCAATTTTTGCCGAATCTTTTAATGCTCCAATAATACTATTGTTGTCTTTCATTACTCCTGCGAGTTTTTTTAGATCGCTAGCAATACTTTCCCTTTGCATTCTTACCTTTTGAAGGTAAGGGTCAAATCCAACACATGCATCAACAAGTTCCTGTTTCGATATTTTACTCAACGCATCGAACAAAGAATTGGCATCACTAAAATCATATGAAACGTGTTCACGAAATTCTTTTTTGGGGATCAATTTGAGAGTTGCCGAGACTTTGAATCCCAAAGCTCCATTATCGCACATGAATAATCCGGTTAGATCTGGCCCGTAATGTCGAAAAAATGGTGCAGAATTTTTCTGGATGTCAGAACCTGTTTTGATTAAAGTACCATCCCCCACTACGACTTCCAAAGCAACTACCGAATCCACTGCTGAGCCGTATTTGGTGGAACCCCAAAATATTCCATTTTGAGAAAGCGTCCCGCCGACTGTTGCTGATATTCCGGAGAGTGTTCCCCAAAAAGGGGTTCTTAGATTTGTACTTTCTAACTCTCGATACAGAGTTTCCCAAGTACATCCACTTTCAACCCTGACATACATGTCTTCTTCATTAATCTCTATAATATTATTCATTCGTGAAAAGTCGACGATAATGCTTCCTTCTTGTAAGGGGACATAACCTTTGGAGTAGGACATACCTCCTCCCCTAGGAATTATTGCATGACCTAATTTATTTGCTATTTTTACAGATTCGGTTAACTCATCTTTATTTTTTGGCCGAATGATTGCAAAGGCTGGTATTGTTTTAGAATGAATATCTTGCGCATAAAGAATGCAGCTCTCTTTATCGACAAGAACATTTTCAACTCCATGGATTTTTATCAACTGTTCTATGGTTTTCTTGTTTTTATTAATCTCTTCAGTCATAAAATAACCAGCTAAATTTAAGATTATTGAATATTAGTTTATTATATCAGTCTATACATCTTTTATGATGAGGGATTACATAAAATGACATCCAATACAAAAATATTATTAAAAACAAAATGTGAAGGTCTTCCTAAAGAAAGTGATTTTGAAAAAATCGAAGAAGAAATTATTGAGCCAAAGGAAGGACAAATTGGATGCGAATCGCTTTATTTGTCATTGGATCCCTATCTTAGAGGGAAAATAAACGGCCGACATATTTCCGGCGCAATTTTTCCAGGAGACCTTATGGCTGGCGAGGCAATTAGTCGTGTAACTACTTCTGCGGACCCTGCATTTAAAAAAGGCGATCTCATAATTTCTCATAGTGGATGGCAATCTCATCCAGTAATTAATATCAATGATGCTTCAAAAATTATTGATCATGGGATACCCATTTCAACTTATTTAGGAATTCTCGGAATGCCAGGCTTGACAGCTTATGCGGGATTATTGAGGCTGGCAGAACCAGAAGAAAATGATGTTGTTCTCGTTTCTGCTGCATCAGGTGCAGTTGGTTCAATGGTTGGACAAATAGCCAAGATAAAGAATTGTCACGTTGTGGGAATCGCGGGATCAGATGAAAAATGCTCCTGGGTTACCGATACAACTTCCATAGATGAATGCATTAATTATAAAAAAGAAAATATAACTGAAAAAATCAAAGAATATTGCCCAAAAGGAATTGATATTTATTTTGATAATGTTGGGGCTGAAATATTGCAAGTTGCGATGGAACAATTGGCAATGAATTCAAGAGTCGTCTTGTGCGGTCTAATGGCACAATACAACAGCGATTCCATGCCAGCAGGACCAAATCCAGCATGGATTATTAAAGCAAGAGCAATCGTTAAGGGAATGGTAGTTTATGATCATGAAGATATGAGGGAGAATTTTGTGGATGATGTCAGCAAATGGATCAAGGAGGAACGTATTCACTACCTCGAGGATATTACCGAGGGCCTCGCTAACGCACCATTAGCATTCTCAAAACTAATGCGCGGTTTTAATACTGGAAAGACGATCATTAAAATTAACGACTAAATTTATCTACTTGGAGTAACTATGAGGCCGCATAAAACAATCAGAGGGAAACTTCTATACACAAGCAAAAAACTCGATCGAGAAGGTATAGAAAGAGGCCGTGAACACTTCGCAATCACCGTCCATCAAGATGGTAGAAGAACACTGAGAGCACATTGCGAGATTGATGATGCTCCCAATGTTTTGCGAGATGTGGTCCTTACCATGGATAAAGACTGGATCACGCGTGATGCTTTTGTGAGAATTTCAGTTGGAGACAAAACGGTTGGGAGCAGCTGGTTTCGATTCGAAGACACTTATGCTGAGTGTGAAGGACTTCTAAATGGCAAAGAAAGGATCTCGGAAAGAATTGAGTACGACAAACCTTCACCATTGTTTGGCACTCATCCAATTCAGGGTGATGCAATGCATCTTCATATGATCGATCGCAGTCAAGGTCCGAAAGTGGAAATATATAAAAATTTCCTCATGAGTTCACTTGATCATCGAGGTGCCACCGGACCTTCATTGGTGACTTGGAAAGATCCTCTAAAAATTGAATATGTTGGTGAGGACAGAGTTACCGTCGAAGCGGGTACATTCGATGCATTGCACTTTTGTTATGGCGAGAGAAACAGCGATCGGCCCGGCTCAAACGAAACTGGTGAACATCCTCCATACGAAGCTTGGGTTTCGGCTGATGGTGAATTCATAATGCTGAAAGCATCCGTGACAGGTTACATGATGACGCATTATGAACTTACAGAGTTAGAAATTATTGAGGGCGATTAACGCCTGTTATGCTGATCAAAAGCTTTTATCTGATCTGCAATAATGGTCATTTGTTCGAGCGCTACATCTCCACCATTACCGATGCGAAAACCAATCATGCCATTAGGCATCAATTGCACAATGTTTCCACCGTAACCCGACATGCGAGGTGCTTGATATGTGCTTCCGCTCTTTGTAATAAAATTCTCATGCCAAAGAGTTAAATGGTATGTTTTGTCCCCATATACATTCGATTCAGCCGTTGGTAAACCTCTTATCTCTGTTTCATAAAGCGACTCAGAAATACCTTCTTCACTCAATAATTGCATCCCATTGTGTTGACCCCCATTCTGAATTAGCATTGAAATTTTTGCTATGTCGTCAATGGAGACATAAATCCCCCATGCCAATATAGGTGTGCCGCGCTCATTGGATTCCCGAGTATGTGTCATCGAGATATGATGAATGCCAATGGGTCGATAGACTTCTTTGACCATCATTTGCCATAAATCGGCATCATCACCCTCTTTGTCGCGAAACAACGCCTCTAATGCCGCTGCACCAATAAAAATATCGCGATCTCTATAACGAACATGCTCTCCTGGTCCCCAGGGATAACTAGGAATTTTATAAATTTCATTAAGCTTATCTTCCAAAGTAGGTGCAAAATACCACGCCATATAATCATCAAAACCGGCGTTATTTGCGGGGCGACTTGCGTCTCCGACACCAATATAGTTTGGGGTGACATTGTGTGATCCAGTTCCAATTCCGGTAGCCATACTAAACACATTTCGGAATGTCACATCTTTCCATCCGTCATGATCTGCATTGATATTGAGGTAATCTACAATCTTGTAATCGAGAATTTCATAACCATACTTCTGAGCCATTCTCATTAAAGTTAGCATGCCAGCCATGGTTTTGGTTACCGACCAAACTCCATGTCGCATTTCATGAGGATAAGGGTACGGGCCAAAGGGTGTATTCATGGAGCGCACATAAATTTCTCCATCGATGACAAGCCCACTGGTCAATGTCATTGCCGGATCAATTCCTGAGTCGAAATTTTCAAATACTTGTTTGCCAAACTTCCCTTGAATTTCGGTCCAATCACGCCATGGTAATTTTGATCCTAATTCTCTCTCAAAATCTTGAGTCACATTTATATTATCAAATCTTTTATGTTGGTAAGTTACTTCCGTTTGCCCAGTGGCAACAAAATGGGTTTGAATTACAAAAGGGGAAAGCTGACTAACAATTTGATAGCGAAGGGAAGAAATCGATTCCTCGTCATACAAGAAAGTAGCGATACCATTATATGACTCGTTCTCAATAATACTCGTTAATAAAAATGGAAAAGAAGCGCGTGACATATCACCATCGGCGACCTCTGACCAAACACGCCCAGGTGAGACTTGGATTTGCCAATAACTATCAGTATTCTCAGGTATTATTATATCGCGCTCTATTGGAATCAGGTTCCCTTGATTTGAAATAAATTCCAAAGAAACTCGAGGAAAAAGTTGAGTTTTCTTTCCTTGTATATCAATTGGCAATATTTCTTTTGGATCACTTATCATCGAGTGCTCTGGGATTAGAATAGCACCTGAAAATTTATGTAATGTATTGTAATGCGCTCCAAAAGGCATGAAATATCTATTCGAAATAGGTCTCTCTATTGATACTTGTGAAGTAAATAATTTCTGACGCGTCAGTTCATTTCGATTGCCAGATGACTCACAAGCAGATAAAAGAACTATTAATATGATTATCTGGAAAATTAAGTAATTTATTTTATCAAACAGCATCTTTAGTTTATTCAATAAAGTATTTAAAAATGAACTCATATATTCACTAAATATCGACTCATATTAACTGAGCTATATAATTTTCTCCTTAATTATATATAAGCTGGGTATATATAAAAGAGCAATAATAGTAGCTCCTATAACCCCTACAGTCATAGCCCAAGCAAGTGGTTTAAAAAATATACTTGATAATAACAATGGGAGAAATCCACCCACTGTCGTAACTGAGGTTGTAATTATATGTCTTGTTGAGCGCATCACAACATCGGTCAAGCTTTCCTTATTTAGATCATTATTTTCATTCGCCTCTTTTATATGAGATAAGACTACAATTGCGTCATTGATTGATAACCCTATGAGACCAACTGCACCAACTAAGCCAATAAATCCAAAATTTGCATTTCCAACAAAAAGTCCAAAAAAAGCTAATCCAGTACATAAAATAGCAACACTCAAAATAATACTAGCCTCTCTAAAGGAATTGAGAGCAGAAATTAGAGCTATAACAATTAAAACAAAGAAAATAGCTGCAGAAGAAAAAAGCTGGGCTTGAGATTCGGACCTAGATTCAGCCTCTCCAGATAAATTAAGAGTGTATCCGGGCGGTAAAGATTTTTGAAATAAATCTATAGCGTCTTTAATGTGATTCTCTGTCTCAGATGCGTACTTATCTGGCCATATCCAGCCTTGGACAGTATTGACTTTTGACCCTTCAAAGCGTCCCAATGAGGTTGGTTTTGACGTGAGGTTTAATTCTCCAAAACTAGAAGAGTAATTCAAAGAATTATCTCCAGGTACAGAAATATATTGAATTGAATCATTAAAATCTTGATATTTTAAACCTCTGACTCTTATCGGAATCTCCTTGTTTCCATCGAGCATGGTTCCAACTTTAACACCCTGTGTAGCAATTGATATTTCATCGAGCAAAATTTGTAAGTTCAATCCTGATAAAAGCATATTTGAATTATTGAAATCCAATTCAAATTTAGTACTTACCTGTGATAAATCAGCCCTTGTAAGAAAAATATCCGGGGCATCACTTATTATAAGCTCTAACTTTTGACCCAAAATTTTTAGTATTTCTGGATCATCGCCAAGAATTCGATATTCAACTGCAGAAAACACAGGTGGCCCAGAATCAAATTTATCTATTATGATTCTTAGGTTGGGATTTTGTTCAACTATCAATTTTGCCAGATCTGGCAGATTTTCAATCATACTTGAGTAATCCTCTGATATAAAAAATGCATCAGCAACATTGTTATTCCCCAAAGGAGAATCACCACCAATCACATTGTAGAGTATTCTCGGTAGCTTCCTCCCTATGAACCAAACATCTGATCGGATATCAAATTTTGCGTTTCTATATATTGACTCTCTGAGTTTCATTGTTTCTGACTCAGTAACTTCAATAGAAGAATTTGGTGGCAACTCAACACTCACTCTAAACATATTTCTGTCTAATTCAGGAAAAAAATCCTGCTTCAAAAAAGAAAATAAAATAAATCCAATTATAGGTAAAATAAGAGCGATGAGAATTCCTCGTTTTGGCTTATCAAAATTCCACAATAAAAATTTTCGGTAAACAATAGCTAAATTAGTATTTGAATACCCTTCTGTTGCAAGCTCTTTATTTTTAAAAATTGATAATTTTTCCATATAGTTAAGGAAAACTGGAGTTACAAATAAGGCAAGAAAAAGGGACCCACAAACTGATAGGATTACAGTTATTGCCATTCCGCCAACAAATTCGACACTAGGTCCTTTTCCAGTTGCCACGGGCAGAAAAGCGAGTGCGGTCGTAGCTGTTGCTGCAGCTAATGGTATCCATAAGTTTTTAAATGATATTAAAGCTGAATTTTTAGGCGAATGGCCCACTCTTCTTCTGTACTTATAATCTTCCACCATAATAATGGCATTATCTATGAGTAATCCCAATGCGATGATAATTCCAGTCATCGATGTTTGATGCAAAGGTAACCCAAGTAGCCTGCAGCCAAATAATACAATACATACAGTCAGAGGTATCGTTATTCCGACAATTAAAGCTGATCTTAACCCAAGTAAAAAATAGCTAAGCAAAATCACAGTATTCGTTGCAAGAAAAATACTCCAAGATAAATTATCGAATTTTTCTGTCAGATAGAATGACTCGTCATACAATTTGATTATAGATAACTCGCTTGGCAAATCTGAATCATATGCTTTTGCTATCTCCTCAAGTTTTTTTGCGTAAACATCTATCCTCTGTTTAAAAGCAGCATTTACTTGAATCAGTATTGCTGGGTACCCATCAACATAAACTATCTCTTCGGAGGGTATGCGTGGTGTTTTCCGAATATCCGCAATATCGCCTAATCTGATAATATCGGAACCAGAAAAAATTTGAATAGGAAGATCCTCAATCTCATGAATTGTTCTTAAATTATCCTTTGATTTAATCAGTATTTCTTTATTCTCATCATTGAATACACCGATGGGTCTCTTATTGTCCATCGATTTGATGCGTTTTGAAATTTCTTGAAATGATAGGCCCATGCTTGATATTTTGGCATTATCTATTTCTATCAAGACTTCCTCTTCTGACCCGCCGAACAACAATGCCTTATCTGTTCCTCCTCCATAGGCTAATTCTAGTCTCAGATCATTCGCAACTCTTGTCATTAAAATCTTTGGTGGCGACCCATCGCCGAGCCATTTGACAGCGTAAAGCAATGTTGCTGGAGGTCCACTGCTTCTGATAAGTTCTGTTTTTATCTCACTGGGAAGATCGGCTCTCGCTTGATCAATCTTGTCTTGTACTTCTGACCATGTATCTTCTATTAGTGACGGGTCAACATCATCTTTTAATTCAATGAGCGTAATACTAAAACCATCTGATGCTGATGAAACAAGACGTCTTATCTCATAGACTTCTCTCAATTTAGCTTCCAGAGGTTCGAGTATCTGAGTTTCAATCCTTTCTGGAGATGCACCGGGGTAAACAACCTGAACATTGGCCCATCTCTGAGCAAGCTCGGGATTTTCTTGTCTTGGTACAGAATTTAAAGCAAAAAATCCTGATATAAGAATGAATAATATCGTGAGTACAAATACTCTTGGTTTTTCGAGGAATAACTCTATGACTTTCATCACATATAACTCTAATTATAAATTTTACCTTCGATCACTTTTGACGCGCCCCCAACGATAATTTGCTCCCCGGATGATAAAGTTCCAGTCACATAAGCATAATTATCTTCAATATGGATTAACTCAACCAATTCACGAGATACTTTTGACTCTTGGTCATTTACTGTAAGAACATACAAGCTCCATAACCCCTGATCGGATTCAGAAAGAGCGCTGATTGGAACCCAGAGACCCTTCGCAGATACAGAATTCTCATAATTAAGATAGCCAATAGATCCTGGACTTATGAATTCGTCAAATCTGAAGATGGCTAATCTATTGGAAGATCCTCCAATTCTCATTGGCGCAATTCTTGATAGGGCTGAATTTATTTTCTTATCTTTGATAGTAAATGTGTATTTGTTTCCAATAACGAGATTATCGATAATTTTGTCTGGGATTGATATATGAGCCTCAACAGACGATGAATCCACAAACTCAAAGATACTATGACCAGGACTGATAATTGTTCCATGATCAATCATTCTATTTTGTATAAAACCATCATACGGTGCAATTATTTTTGTTTGAGATAATTTTATCTTGGATAACTCAAGTTCGGATTTTGCAACATCATATTCAGCACCTGCTTTATCAAGTTCTTGTGCAGACGCAAAGCCATCTTTTTTAAGATCCTCTAATCTATCTAATGCAAGTTTTGAAAGTTTATATTTGGCATCAGCGCGAAGAAGATTAGCAGAGGCCTCTCTGTCATCAAGCTCAGCAAGAAGATCACCTTTAATAAAGGCATCACCTATATCAGCATCAATTTTTTTTACAATACCGGGTATTTCGAATGCAAGACGAGAAATTTTTGCTGGTAGTATCTTGCCAGGGATCAATTTTATCTCAATGTAACTATCAAGTATTTTTACTTCCTGGAGCTCAAACGATTGCTGAGAGAAGGAAGAGGAAGAATACAAAAAAAATAATATTAATAATAAAGATTTAAGTTTCATAACTCTAACCTACTTTTGAGAACTGGAACATCACTATTAAAAATAAATTCAATGATGTTAAAGATCCTATAAACGCAAAAAATATTTGATTTTTTTTTATATATTTTTTCATAAATTTGACAAATCTTTGATGGCAACATAATGTTTACAGCGTAAACATAATACTAAATGTTAACGGTGTCAACATTAATATGAAATATCATCATGGAAATCTACGCGAAGAACTTATCAAGAGTGCAAGCAATTTATGCCATCAGTATGGTTATGAAAAACTGAGCTTGAGAAGTATTGCTAAAGAAGCAAATGTCTCTCAAACTGCCCCCTATCGTCATTTTAAAACAAAAGAGTGTCTTCTTGCAGCCATCGCTACCAATGGATTCAATGAAATGGAAACATCGATTAACAAAATAATAAACTCTGGAAAATCGGAAAAGATCTCAGAAAAAACCCTCGTAAATGGTATGTTGGCATACCTAAAATTTGCGGAAAAAAATAACAACATATACGAAATTATGTTCGGTACTGTAATTAATGATTTTGAAACATACCCTGATTTACATCAGGCAGCAATGAAGTGTTATGGAGCACTAAAAAGATCGTTAAAAGGATATATTAAATTAGAAAATGATAGTGATTATGATAAAAAATGTATAAAAATATGGGCATTTCTTCATGGTCTAGTAGGTTTAAATAAAATAGAACAAAAACTAGAAGGAAAAGAGATTATTGAATATCATGATCATAATGCAATATCAGCATTAAGAGCAGCAAAAAGAAATTTTGTTTCTTTCATAACCAGCGCCATAAATGGCTTAATAAAGGGTTAAATACTCCATCTAAATTAATTTAAGTGAGATGAGATTACTTACAGCTCTATTAATTTAGATAAAAAAATTAAATCTGGCGTTTACGATTCATCCTTGTCTTCTATTTTTTCTAAGAATACTTCAAGTATTCTTCGATACTCTTCAGGAGCTCTGCTAAGCGAAGCATGAGCAACATCTTTGATCACAATGAATTCAGAGCTAGGAATCATTTTATGAAACTTAAAGATTGTCTCAGGACGGGCCTCATCATACTCACCTGTTATAAATAAAACTGGTATATCAATTTTAAAAAGTTGATCAGATAAATCAAAATCAATGAGATTGCCAGTCGCGTGAAATTCAGTCGGACCCCACATATGCTCATAGATAACTTGGTTCCATGGAGCACCGCCACAATTAACTTCTTCTTTTGCTTTACCACGAGTTAGATGACGCTCATAAAACACGCTACTAGCAGCTCGATATTCATCTGTATTAGTAGTATTTGCCTCTTCATGAGTCTTTAACGTATCTTGTATATCCTGAGGCAATTGGCTTCGAAGGTAATTAGCGTCCTCAATCCAAAGAGGCGTACTCAAAAGTGGGCTTGAAAAAATGATGGAGGCTACTCCCGATGTTCCCTTTTCTAATATATATGCACCAGCAAGTGCTGCACCCCAAGAATGACCAAGCAAGTGAAATTCTTCAAGTTTTAACTCATTACGAATGATATCTAATGCTTCGATAAACCTATCTACCTCCCAAAGTGATAGATCATCTGGTCGACCTGATCTTCCCGATCCAAGTTGATCATAACGAATAATTGATCGCTGATCTCCTAGTGGCTCCAACAAGGAAAAACCACATGATGTACTGCCCGGCCCACCGTGCAGTGTAAGTAATGGTAAGCCTTCTCCTGATCCACTTATCTTATACCAAACTGGACCACCAGGAACGTTGATAAAGCCCTGGCTTAAATTATCCGCTAAAGAAGTAGTAGATATTATTGGTAAAAAAAACAATATAATGATAGTTAATATTCTCATCCAATGAGGATATCAGATGTTAATAATTGTTAAAATTCATTATAGTAAATACAGTAAAATTTATTTGATATAATGTTATATATTTATATCTTTATTGTATAATCGTAAAATGCCTTCTACTCTTTTTGAAAAAATTTGGAAATCTCACCTCGTCATTCAAGGTGATGTTCACCCTGATCTTGTTTATGTAGATCGAATTTTCCTGCATGAACGAACAGGTAGTTTTGCTCTAAAGAGTCTTAAAGAAAGAGGATTAAAGGTAAAAAATCCAAAACATGTTTTTGCAACTATGGATCATATTGTAGACACTTTTCCAGGAAGAGGCGATGAAACACTCATGCCAGGTGGAAAAAAATTCATTCGAACAATGAGAGAGTTAGCCAAAGAATTTGACGTAACTCTTTTTGATATTAATGATCCCAGGCATGGAATTTCTCATCTCATCTCAGCTGAACAAGGCATAACTCTTCCCGGAAACATAGTAACCTGTCCTGATAGCCATACATGCACTCTTGGGGCTCTGGGAGCCATTGGTTGGGGAGTTGGGTCTAGTGACTGTGAACACGCTTTGGCGACCAGCACATTAACAGGGGAAAAACCCAAACAAATGCAAATTATCTTTTCAGGTGAACTTAATGAAGGGGTAAATTCAAAAGATATGATGCTTCATCTCATGCAGAAATATTCAGTTTCAGGTGGATCAGGTTATGCAATTGAGTTTTCTGGTAACACAATTAAAAATATGGCTTTGGAAAATCGATTTACACTATGCAACATGGCAGTTGAATTTTCTGCTTTCACAGGGATCATTGCTCCAGATCAAAAGGTAATTGATTACCTCAAAGACCGCCCATATGCTCCCAATCATAAATGGTCTGATGCCGTTAATTTCTGGAATAGTCTATATAGTGACAAGAACGCTATATTTGATGAGGTAATTGAAATTGATTCGTCCCAAATCTATCCATCTGTATCTTGGGGTTTAAGTCCAGAACAATCGATTGCGATCAATGACTCAATTCCAAATATAAATGAAATCACTAATCCAGATAAAAAAGAAGAGCTAAAAAGTTCTCTAATATATATGGGCTTAGAAAGTGGTCAATCATTAATGCATCTTCCTATTGATGCTGCCTTCATTGGTTCATGCACCAATGCAAGATTAGATGATTTGAGATCTGCTGCAAAAATTCTTAAAGGCAATAAAGTATCACCCGATGTTCTCGCTATCTGTACCCCAGCTTCAGCAGATATAAAACGCAATGCGGAGAGAGAAGGAATTGATCAAATATTCAAAGATTCTGGATTTCAGTGGCGTGAGCCTGGTTGTTCTTTGTGTTTTTATGCGGGAGGTGAGGGTTTTTTGCCGAAACAAAGGGTCATAACAAGTACTAATAGAAACTTCAGAGGCAGGCAAGGACCTGCTGTTAGATCACATCTTGCTAGTCCTGCAACAGTAGCTGCTTCAGCTATTGCAGGAAAAATAATTCCATCAATTGAGGTTTGCAAGAAATGAATTGGGCAGAACCACTTAATACTATTGCAGCGCCATTGATGATAGATAATATTGATACCGATCAAATTATTCCCTCGCGTGAGATGAAAACCATTTCAAAAAAAGGACTAAAGAGTGGTTTATTCGCAAACTGGCAATATTTCTATTCAGAGGGAAAAAAGATTGGACTCAACAATGACTTTATTCTTAATAAGAACGAATTCAGGCATACAGAAATCCTTATTAGCGGGAAAAATTTTGGTTGCGGATCATCCAGAGAACACGCTGTGTGGGCGCTAAGAGATTTTGGAATAAATGTGGTAATTGCCAAATCTTTTGGTCGAATTTTTAAAAATAACTGCACTCGTAATCAACTTCTGACCATCGAGCTTAGCGATGAAAAAATAGATTACATCGGTGGCTTAGTTATAAAAGGTAGAGGGTATAACTTAATTACAATTGACCTGAAAGAACAAATGATTACCACCTATGATAATAAAAAAATTAAGTTTGAAGTCGATCCGTATCTAATGGGAATGTTGTTAAAGAATCAAGATTTTATTGATCGTTCTATCAGTCATGAAATTGAAATTAATGACTTCATCAAAAAAGATAAAGTCAAAAGGCATTGGGCATATTTATGATTTTTTCGTATCAACAATCTTTTCTTTTATAAATTCATCAATTTCTGATTGATGAAATCCTGCTTCTGCCAATATCTCACTCGTATGCTCGCCTGATCTCGGGATATCTTTTCTCACAGAGAATTTCTTTTCACTCATTTCAATTGGAAGTGCTGGCAACTTTATTTTTTTATTACCTTCCAAGGCAACCTCAACCAAACCACCAGATGCTTGCATATGTTTATCTTCAATTAAATCTTCTGGACGCTTTATAGGGGCAAACGGAAGACCGCTTATCTCCAGCTTTTCTAATAATTCTTTGAGTAACATTTTAGAAAATCGTTTCTGAAGAATTGGAATCAGTCTATCTCGCTGATTTACTCTATCGTTATTTCTTTCCAAGGAAGTATCTCTAATAAATTCATGGAATTCAAAATCTTGACAAAAAGTTTTCCATTGAGAGTCACTGACCACAGCAATGAATATTTTTTCATCATCTTTTGTATCAAAAACATCATAAACCGCCCAAGCAGAAGTCCTTTCAGGCATAGGGGGTGCAGGTTCACCAGTCACACCAAATTGAGCCATGTGTTGCCCAACCAAAAAAACTGTACTTTCATAAAGCGAACTCATTACAAATTGACCTTTCCCTGAAATATTTCGTTCCTGAAGTGCAGCCATAATCGCTATTACACCAAACATTCCTCCCATGACATCAATTACTGATGCACCTGCTCTTAGAGGTTTTCCTGAAGGCCCTGTCATATAGGCTAAACCACCCATCATTTGAGCGACTTCATCAAGAGCTGTTCTATTGGCATAAGGGCCAGAGAGAAAACCTTTATTCGAGCAGTAAATGAGTTTTGAATTAAGTTTTTTTATAGATTCATAATCCAAATTCAATTTTTTCATCGCTCCTGATCTAAAATTTTCAATCAAAATATCACTTGAAGAGATAAGTGTTTTTGCTATTTTTATTCCATCATCTGTTTTAAGATTGACTTTAATACTTCTTTTATTGCGGTTGTACATCGGGAAATAACCTGCACCTGATCCCTTTAATATTCTAGTTTTATCTCCATCGATGGGCTCAATTTTAATAACATCAGCTCCTAGATCAGCTAAGATTAATCCTGCAGAGGGACCCATGACCATATGAGAGAACTCAATTACTTTTATGTTTTTTAGTGGAAGATTATTCATAATTCAGACACATTGTTGATGCTTATCAATAAGATGAAAATAGATTTTAAATAAGTTATATTAATATAACTTTAATACCTTTTTCTTGAAACTGGAAGTAATAAGAAAACTAAATATTTCTTCCAAAAAAAATATGCGTCAAACATAATATACTTATGGCAAATAAACAAATACTCGTCAGCGAAGTTGGTCCAAGGGATGGCCTTCAAAGCATTGATGCGATACTGCCAACAGAAATTAAAAAAAACTGGATTCTTGCTATGGTGGATGCAGGCATTCAGGAAATAGAAGTTGGCTCCTTTGTTCCAGCTTCAATTATCCCTCAATTAGCTGATACAGCTGAAATCGTAGAATACGCTATCACCATACCGAATCTCACAGTGGCAGCATTAGTACCCAATCTAAGAGGCGCTATTAACGCCATTGATTCTGGAGCACATAAAATCTCAATTCCATTTTCCACAAGCGAAACACACAGTATAAGAAATGTAAAAAGAACACATGAACAAATGTTTGATGAAATTAAAAAAGTATCAGACTACATCAATAATAATAACTGTTCGACTCATCTTGAAGTCGCTTTAGCCACTGCTTTTGGCTGCTCAATAATTGGGGAGGTTCCTGAAGATTTAGTTATCAAATCAGCAGAAAAAATTATGGAAGCTGGAAGTAAAGAAATAGTTTTATCAGATACAACCGGTTATGGTGATCCAGCTACAGTAAAAAAATTAATAAGAAAACTTCAATCTGCGATTGGTAAAGATAAAATTAATGGCATACATCTCCATAATACACGAGGTCTCGGATTGGCTAACGCTTTTGCCGCGATAGAAGAAGGAATCACAACAATTGATAGTTCTATCAGTGGGATTGGTGGTTGTCCCTTCGCTCCTGGGGCAAGTGGTAACATTGTCACAGAAGATCTTGTATTCATGTTAGATGCAATGGGCTATGAAACAGGGATAGATTTAGAAAAATTATTTTCAATTAGAAATATTCTATCAGACGCTATGCCCGATGAACCATTATACGGATATACTATTGATGCAGGCTTACCTGTCGGTTATAAATACTGAGAAAAAGAATGAGTGATAAAAAAGACATAAAAATTATTGATGCTGTTGTCAATGTATGGACAGAAGAAGCACTATCGGTGAGACCAGACTGGGGAACTGATTTTTTTGTTGAAAAAATGAAAGCCAATAAAGAGCTTATGAATGGCCTATCTTTGGAAAATATGATCTTAAGAATGAATTCTGCTGGAATTGATCATGCATTCCTCATAGCGGCAAAATCAGGGAGACCTGGATTGCCTGGCTGTTATCATATGCCCCCTGAGATTGTTGCTAATGCCGTCAAAGAGCATCCAAATAAATTTTCTGGAATCATTGGTATAGACCCCTTCACAGGCATGCAAGGAGTGAGGGAGCTTGAAATTGCTGTCAATGATATGGGTTTTATCGGTGCTCACCTCTATCCACATTGGTTCGAATTACCGCCTAATCATGCCAAATATTATCCCTTTTACGCAAAGTGCTGCGAGTTGGGCATTCCCATTCAGATGCAAGTTGGACAATCAATGATCTATTCAAAGGAATTTCCTTGTAAAAGTGTTGGCCAGCCAATTCATCTAGACGCAATAGCATGTGATTTTCCCGAACTAAAAATAATTGGAATACATGTAGGCATTCCTTGGACTGATGAAATGATCGCAATGTCATGGAAGCATGATAATGTTTATATAGGCTGTGATGCACACAGTCCAAAATATTGGCCTCAGAGTTTTAACAACTACATCAATAGTTATGGTCAGAATAAAGTTATATTTGGTACAGATTTTCCTGTTCTTGATTTTGAAAGGACAGTCAATGAAATCTATGCTCTAGACTTTAAATCAGAAGTCCTTGACAAAATTTTAAGAGAAAATACAAAAAAGATATATTCCCTTGAGTGATTAACATGAACATCGCTGCATATGTTAAAAATCATGCGAATCACAATGGCAATAAAATTGCCATAATTCATTCAAATACAAAATACACATACAAGAAAATTTGGTCTCTAATTGAAGGTGTATGTGAAATTCTTATTTCAAAGGGAGTAGCAAAAGGTGATCGTGTTGGTTTATCCATGAAAGATCATCCTTTACATCTAATCGCTCACTTTTCTGTCGCTGCTATTGGAGGAGTAATAGTTCCAATTGATCATAGATGGACCGATAAAGAGAAGCAAAATACATCTATCACATTCAAAATTAAACTAATAATCACCGATCAAGAGAGCCCAAAAAATATTGAATCAATTACGCTCAAAGAATCTGATATCTCAGAAAAAACCTCATCTTCTCATCATATAGACCTAGATTATGATAAAGAGTTACTTATTTCTCTCTCATCTGGCACAACCGGAAAACCTAAGGGAGCAATTCTTAGTCACGATAACCTGTATCAAAGATTTGAAAGCCAGTGGAGATCGATTGGCTTTAATAGAAACGATTATTTTGCCTTACTCACGCCTCTTTTTTTTGGAGCTGGACGATCATTTGCAATGAGTATGCTCGTTGTTGGAGGTACGGTCGAAATTGCACCGCCACCGCTCAAACCTGAAGAAATTATCCAAATTCTAAAGAAGAAATACATCAGCGCTACATTTCTTCCACCAACATTATTGAGAAGATTGATTCCGTTTTCTCTATCTTCTAAGCCTATGTTTAGCCAACTTCAGTACCTCATATATAGTGGCGAGCCTCTTCATAGCGAAGAGGTTTTAGAGTGCCTTAATAAGATCTCATCAAATTTAACAGGTTATTACGCCTCGAGTGAGGGTGGAGGAATTTCACTTATTAAACCTAAAGAATTAAGAGAGTTTTCTAACACAGTAGGTTCACCAATTCATCAAACTGAAATTAAAATCGTAGACGATACTGATTCGATCGTAGGAGAAAATGTAATTGGAAAACTCAAGTACAGGGGTCCGGGTGTAGCTACTAAATTCATTGATGATAAAGGCAATGAGTCATCCACAAACAAAGATGGTGGATGGTTTGCTCCAGGTGATCTAGCAATGATGCTGCCATCCGGTCACATAGAGTTAATTGGAAGAGGTGATGATGTAATCATTCGAGGTGGAATAAATATCTACCCTAATGAAATTGAGTCCATACTGTCTAAAGCTAATGAAATAAAAGAGGTCGTCGTCGTCGGTCATAAAGATAGAAAGTTTGGAGAAACGATTATTGCTTTTGTTGAAACTACTAATGATTTTGATCCGAAAAAAGTCTTAGACTATTGTAAAGAACACCTTGCCCCATATAAGATCCCAGAGAAATTCATAAAAATGGATTCTTTACCAAAAAAAGAATCAGGGAAAATTGACAAAAAACAACTCAGACAAAGTCTGATTAGCTCATAAATCAGTGATCGTGATCGTGATGATGGTGCGTCCCATCAGCGTGAGTATGCCCCTTTCTTTTCATTGTATCTTCAAAATCTTCAGGTCCATGAGGATGATTGTGACTCATATTGACACACCATTTATAAAGAAAAGGATCACGTTTAGCTAATCTAGCAGCAGATCTTAGTTGATTTTCATCAGGTGTACTCCAGGGATTATAGTGAAAGTGATTATATAATTTAGAGTCTGTTCTCCCAAAAGCTATGCATCCATATTCACTCGCAAATGCACCGTGATTAATATAGGGAGGGCGCCAGAAATATCCGCCTGTGGGAAGATCACCAAATTGCATCATCCAAGAGGTGCCCCATAAATGGTAACCCTCCTCTGCGCAATCATGATAGGAAATATTATCTTGATGAAACTGGGGAGTCATGCAGTACAAAAAAGACATGGCATGAGAATCTGGATTGTAATTTAGAAGTTTAATCATACAGCCAGCCGCAACTGAAGGGCTCACTACATTACCTGGCGCCCAAACAATGTCTTTGTATGAATCTACATGATGATATAACTCAGTTCTTGAAAATTGATGGTGTTGATCGCTTTCGATCAAATTTGGTTCTCCAGTGTTATACATCATTAACAATAACGCACCATGCTCACTTTCGATTTGAGGAAGCGCATATCCAGCCGGAACAAAAAAGTAATGGCCTCTATTGCAGGTCATATCACCAACCTTTATAACTCCCTCAACAACAACTATTTCAAGTTCGGAATAACTGAAACCAGGAGGCTGTTTATATCCGCTATCGAGTTGAACAGTTAGAGAGCATGCTCCAGTTTCATTATCTAAACTGAGGGTTTTGTATCTGAATCCTGACCCAAAACCGGGCAATATCATATTTTTAAAACTAACATCACGATCGCAAAATGGCTCAATATGTGGTCTCGACATTTTTCTTCTCCGTTATCTGATCTTGTTCTACTAGTAAACTACTTTGTGTTTTGTTTTTGGTTTAACAGGCAAATCATCATCGGCAATTTTTATCCTATTATCGCCATCGGCATTGAATCCTTGATTCTTTATCCTAGAGAAGAACTCTTCATACCATTGATCTCGTTCTTCACTTATCTCTTCCATGTGAGCAACAATTTTCTTATATCGTTCCAATTGCTCAGCGATTTCCTCTTCAAGCCATTTAGTTGCCTCTTTGGAACGCTTGTAATTGATGTGCGTATTTTTAAATGCCATTATTTCCCCCTATATTCTCGCAACCATTATATTTATTACTATAGCCCTATAAAATTTATTGCTATGGCACACACCATAATTGATGCGCCTGCAATAGCATGTGAATACTTCTCGAATGAATTAAATTTTATGAAATGAAGACCCTTCATTAATAAAAAAACTGCCGCTAACATTGTTAGCAATGTTACCACACCAAATACTACAGCCACTGTCATCACCAACTGCATATCCGCTTCTATTGCTGGATACATAAACAGAGGAATCAGTGCTTCACAAGGGCCAAGTATAAAAATTATAAATAACGCCCACGGCGTTATGTTCATCGAATTTGTTGAGGTTGAATTAACTCTCGATTGATTGCGATATTCCGCTAGATTCTTTTGGTTATTGTGTATTTTGATCTTCCTTAACCCCCAAACGAAGTACATAAGACCGAAAAATAACAAGGCCCAACCTGAAAGCGCTCCCCTTGATTCTTCTATATTGACCAATTTAATTAGCTCTAAACCCAAATAGATACCAATAAATCCTATTATAATTGAACTCATAACATGCCCTACACCGCATAAAGTAGTATATTTTAAGGTTTTTAGTATGCTCCATTTTCTAGCCTTGCCTAATGCCACAAAAACAAGATAATGATCAGGGCCAATAATTGTATGGATAAATGCCACAACTGCGGCTGTGGTTATTAATAAACTGTGGTCTTCTAACATTATATTTTATTCTTCTCTATTTGACGCAATCAAGATATTTCTCAGTCGCCTCAGTTATTTTATTATCATTTTGGTAAACCATATTACCCCTCAAAATTGTTAATCGTATTTTACCAAAAAATTTTATTAATTTGAGAATTGAGTTTCCTTAAAATGGAATCTTATTCCTCAAAATAAAACAAAAATATTTATACGTAAATCCATTGTCATATCAACTCTCTATGATATTCCTCGACCTCAATCAAGACTGAGAACCATCGAGTAATTAAATAATTCTGGATTATACAAACAATCAATAACATCTACGATTTCATTATTCTCATTCAATGAGTGCCGAGTAATTGATAATAATGCATCACCTTCTTTCATGTTTAATTGTTGAGCAATATCGAATGAAGCATTATTCGCACCAAGCGTTTGTTTTATTTTAGTGAGGCTAATATTATTATCCTTGATGATCTGCAGTCTTGGTGTGGTCTCTAATCTCTCTTTTGTAAACCCTTTATTTATCCCGACTGTCCAGCTTACGTAGTGCGCAAAAGCATTGCCTTGTTCATTACTTCTAACTCGTACTACTTTCATCACTGCCTGGTTGTCATTAATGCCAAGCAATTTACCAATCCTAGCTGGAGGTATTACTTCCGATACTGAAATCACATTCACAAGGCTGTGAATTCCCATTTCAACCAAATTTTCTAACATTTCTACTAATGGAGCAGCAACAGGTTTTGGTTTGAATCTATATTTTACATGAGAACCCTTCCCTCTTTGTCTTTTAATGAGGTTATCAGAAGCCAGTTCATCCATTGCTCTTTTCGCAGTAATTCTTGAAACACTGAATGTTGATTCTAATTCCTGCTCTGTTGGCATCTGAGTTTTATAACCCATGGTTCCATCCAGAATAGAAGATTTTAAGATTGAATAGAGTTGATGATAGAGAGGCGCTTTATTCATTGGGCTCTCTTTATTAAGATTCCATTCATTTGTCAGTGATTGAAGATATTGTTGTTTCATATTTTTTTATTTTAAAAATTTAAAATCAAGGTGAAACTGGAGGTTCAAGATGAGTTTCTTCTCTGGCACTAGATTTGATTTCATCGATTGTGCCTCCAAAATTAAATAAGTCAATATCTCCACGCTCATTTTTAAGCTTATCACGAAGATTTTTTGTTTCCTCTTCATTGACTTTACCATTTTCAAGAACGACTCCATATCTTTTCGCACCTTCGGATGAAACAAGTCCTCTCAAGCAATCATATTCTACTAAACTTGGATCTCTGGAAAACGGATCTCCCCATCCACCTCCACCCCAAGTATTAAAATAAAGTACATCACCTTCTTTTACATCAACTCCCTCACATTTAGCGGGTAACCACTCTTCTGACCCATCAAATCGAACCAATTTTTTGGTTGATCGCATGCCAGGTTCTCCTCCATTAACACCCCATGGATAAGTCAGCCATCGATCATCATGAAGCGCGACTTGTCCATCCACTAAAAATTCATAAGCAACAGATAGGCCATTCCCTCCTCGATGAAGACCAGCACCCCCAGAATCGGTAATTGGTTCATACTTAACAATTCTTAATGGAAAGTATGCTTCAATAAATTCATTGGGGACATTAGTAAATCCCGGCCATAATGAATGACCGTCTGGTCCATCTCCAATTGGACGTCCTGGAATACCTCCAAATCCAATCTGAAATAACTGGAACCATTCTCCTTTTTTATCATATCCCGAGAAGAAGAGATGCGGGCTGTCGGAAAAGCCAGCCGCATTCATCGCATCTGGTGCCCCCTGACCTAATACTCCCCCCATCACATCGAATATTCTTCCAAGAGCATGGGTTCTTCCACTCAGCGCTGCAGGAAAATTGGGTTTGAGTAAGCTACCCTGAGGAATACGAACATCCACTAAATCATAAAAACCATCATTAAATAGAATTTGTGGATCAACAAGATTTATCGTAAATGAGCCAAAAAACATCTTAAACATTTCTTCGTTCATATAAAAGTTAATCGAACTCTCTGCCTGAGGGTCTGTTCCTTCAAAATCAAAAATCGCTAATGGTTTATCCGGTGTTCCTTCCCTCCACATTTTACATGCAATCTTATATGGCCCTTTTCCAACTCCATCATCACAAACATAATCTTCAAAATAAGCTGGTTCCTCAGGAACGATCATATTTATAATTGCTGTCATGGCTTGTAAATTTCTTTCAAGCATAATTTGCATAGTTGAGTCGAATATTTCATCACCAAATCTTTCTGCAATCTCAACACATCGTTTCGATGCAGTTCGGCATGAAGCGACAAGGGCGTTTAAATCAAAACGGTTCCACTCTGAAGTTCTGACGTTATGCAAAATCAACTCGAGAATATCTTGTTGTATTTTTCCTTTTTTATAAAGTTTGGTGGGTGGTATACGAATACCCTCTTGAAAAATTGTTTCTGCTTTAATTGGAATTGAACCCGGAACCATTCCTCCGTTATCAGACATGTGTCCAAACATCGCTGTCCAAGCAAGATGTCTTCCATCTTTGAATACAGGCACTAAGACAATCCAATCGGGCAGATGAGATACGGCTGCATTGCACATATATGGATCATTCGTGAGAATAATATCGCCTTCTTCAATTTCATCATCATAGGCGGCAAGAAAACCATGAATAAAAGAACCAAATTGACCTACAACCATTTTCCCTTCCCTATTAGCTACCATAGGAAAGCAATCGCCTTGCTCTCTTATACCTGGACTCATTGCGGTTCTGAATAATACTGCATCCATCTCTTCACGAACATTTTTCAATGCATTTTCAATAATATCTACTGTTACTGTATCGACATCCACTCTATTAAAAGGAGTGTCATTTGTTTCTATAATCTTTGCTGTCATCTTTAACTCCTTTTATTTATTTGGATTAATTAATAAATTACCGATTTTATCAACCGTAGCAGAATGTCCTGGCAAGATAACTGTTGTCGAATCCATTTCTTGAATGATACTTGGACCAGGAATTGTTGAATTGACTCCAATCTTATTTCTTTCGAATAAGGCTGCATCATGCCATTTACCTTCATAGTAGAACTGACTATCTTGGATCTTTGCATCATCCACGCTACTATTTGATGTATTGATATCTAGGTCTGCCATCTCTTCATTTTGAGCCTCCACAACCGCTCTTAACATAACTATCTCATGATCTTTACCGTGAGCAAATGTAAACAACTGTTCATGCTGACGATCAAATTCATCAGTCAGAATGGATAGACTATTCTTCTTGAGATCATCGATAGATATACCCAGTGATAATTGAAACGCCTGACCGGTATATCTAATATCTGCCTGATATTTAACAACTTGTCTGGTTGAATCAATACCGTCTTTCTCAAACGAGACACTGGCTCTGGTCTTGAGTGCTTCCAATTCAGTGATGAAGTCCTCTAATTTAATATCCTCTACTTTCTTAACATAAGTCTGAGAAGCTTCATCTCTTACTTTTGTTGTAGCATCCCCATAAGCACATAGTACTCCAGGTCCGGGGGGGATAATTACAGGCCATGATCCAGTCAAGATTCCCAACGAATTTGCATGAAGTGGACCTGCGCCACCAAAACCTACTAAAGCGAAATCACGTGGATCGTAACCTTGCTCAACCGAGACCAATCTGAGCGCGCCCAGCATTGATTCATTAACAATTTTAATTATTCCCTCAGCAGCAGCCATTAAATCAATCCCCATGGCATCTGCGAGCTCCTGAACAACTTTTACAGAACTTTCACGGTCAATGATCATGTCACCTCCTAACTTCACATCAGAGGGTAAATAACCAAGAACTACATTGGCATCACATACCGTAGCTTTATCACCGCCTTTTTTATAAGCGGCTGGTCCTGGTTCCGCTCCAGCAGATTCAGGTCCAACTCTAAGTGCTTTTGTTAATTCTGGTACAAATGCGATTGAGCCTCCACCTGCTCCTACAGTTCTCACATCTACCGATGGCGCTCGAACCGTCACGTCTCCGACCCTAGTTTCTCGTCTGACTCGTGCTTCACCGTCCTGAATTAAGGCCACATCTGTTGATGTTCCTCCCATATCAAATGTTAATATATTTTCAAACCCACTTCTTTTGCAGAAATACATTGCACCGGCTACTCCACCAGCAGGCCCCGATAGAAGAAGGTTAACTGGAGATTCTGCTGCAGCTCTTCCTGAGGCAAGTCCACCATCAGATCTTAAAATAGCGAGATTAACATCATCACTCATTTTGTCTTGAAGTGAATTTTGTAAATTCGTCACATATTTTGATACTTGTGGCCTCACATAAGAATTAACCACCGTAGTCTCCGCTCTCTCATATTCCTGCATTTCAGGGACTACCTCACTACTTATTGATATTGGAATATCTCCAAGTACTTTCTTTGCAATTTCTTTGGCTTCAATTTCATGTTGTCCATTCACATAAGAGTTAATGAAGCATATGGTCAAAGCTTCTATTTTATTTTTTGAATTTAGCAGCTCCAAATCCTTTTTAAATAAATCCTTATCTAGAGGTGATACTGACTGACCATCAGCCCCCATTCTTTCATCAGCTTCTATAGTAAGCTCAAGAGGCGCCAAAAGAGGTGTTTTTACATAACTCACCCATCCTCCAAGGCCTCCAGGACAGAAAGATCTCGCAACTTGAAGTACTTGACGGTAACCTTTTGTAGTTATTAATCCAACCTTGGCTCCCTTCCCGGTAAGAACAGCATTTGTTGCTACAGTAGTTCCATGCATTACCTGCGACACTTTTGATAAATCTATATCTGATTGCGAACAAATCCTATTAATACCATCCAAAACTCCTATTGAGGAATCTTCTGGTGTAGAGGGTACCTTCGCTGTATATGTTTCTCCATTGGAATCATCCACCAAAAGCAAATCAGTAAAAGTTCCGCCTACATCTACTCCTAACCTATAACTCATATTTATATTCCTCAGTCTAACTAAATTATTGATTTTTCTCTTAATTCATTAATTTCTTCTTTAGATAAATTTAATAATGACCCATATATTTCATCATTATGTGCACCTAATTTATCAACACCTGTCCATCTAATCTCACCTTGTGACTTTGACATTTTAGGAAAAACATTTTGCATTTTAAGATCAGGCCACTTTTCAGAAGGCACATCAACAATCGCCTCTCTTTCAATAAAGTGTGGGTCGTCAAGCATATCGGGTGCACGATAAACTTTTCCTGCAGGAATGGAATATTCTTGCATAATCTCTTCAACTTCACTTACATCTCTTGTTGAAGACCAATCATCAATAATTTGATCAAGTATTTTCTGATTTTCACCTCTACTGATATGATCTTTAAATCTTATGTCTTCAAATAATTCTGGCATTTCCATTGCTTCAGTCAATCTTTTAAAAACTGTGTCTTGGTTAGCCCCAATTACAATACTTCCATTCTTGCATTCATAAATATTAGACGGCGCAATATTTGGCAAATAAGAACCGGACCTTTTTCTAATATAATTACTAACAGTGTATTCAGGAATAGTTGCCTCCATAACTGTCAAAACCGACTCATAAATTGAGGCATCGATAATCTGGCCTTCCCCAGTTGCATCTCGATGATGAAGCGCTGCTAATGCACCCATACAAGCATAAGTTGCTGCGAGAGAATCGCCTAATGAGAGACCGGCCCTGCTTGGTTTTCGATCTGGCTCTCCACAAAGATATCGCATACCTCCAATTGCCTCACCAACAGATGCATAACCTGCTCTTTTTGAATATGGCCCAGTCTGACCGTACCCAGAAACTCTTATCATAATTAAACCCGGGTTATCTTTGGATAGTGTTTCATAGTCCATTCCCCATTTCTCAAGCGTCCCGGGACGAAAGTTTTCAACCACCATATCAGCTTGAGAAATTAGTTGTTTAGCTAGTTCTTGACCTTCATTTTCTCTCAGGTTTGCTGTGACACATTTTTTGTTTCTGGCGCAGACACTCCACCACAAAGGAAAATCACCTCTACCCCAATTTCTCATTGGATCACCAGTTCCTGGTGGCTCAACTTTTATGACATCTGCACCCATATCAGCTAATAATTGACCGCAGAATGGGCCAGCAATCAACTGTCCGAGCTCAATTACTCTGATATCTTTGAGTGGACCATTATTTGTTTCTTTCATTGTCATAAATTTAATTCAATGAAAATTAAGCCATTGACCATAATAAGATTAATTTGATGTTTTTATTGTTATAAAATCTCTTAATAAAAAATTTAATTAAGATATAAGAACATATCAATATAACTTAATACAATCAATATACTATTTTCAAGATAGCAACTTTATTTTTTAATTTTTCATCTCAAGTATTATTTTATAAATCTCATTCCTTTTTAAAGTCGTTGTTTTTGAGATTAAATTGATAATTTCAGAACTTGAGTTCGTGTGAATTAGTTCAGGGATAATTTTCTTGGCCAAAAGTAAATCATTACTTGAGTTCTTTTTCTTTGATCCTTCAATAATTAATATAAATTCACCTTTCACTGGAATTACTTGATTTTTGATTTTGAGAGATAACTCTTGTAAATCACATTTTACATATTGTTCATGCATCTTTGTCATCTCTCTTGCTATAAAGCATTCTCTATTATTGCCAAATATTAAGATCAAATCATCCACAGAATCTTTAATTTTATGAACTGAGACAAGAAAGATTATTGTTCTATTTTCTCCAGTTAGTTCCATTAATTTTGACTTTCTTTTTTCGCTTTTTGCCGGAAGATATCCCTCATAGCAGAAACTATCAATCGGCATACCTGAGACAGATAAGGCAGAAATTATTGAGCTTGCTCCAGGTATCGGCAGTACGTCAATATTTTCTTCGCGGGCAAACTTAACCAGTGTATAACCAGGATCATTTATACATGGTGTTCCTGCATCAGAAACAAGTGCTATTGTATTACCATCCTTAATCTTGTTTATTAATTTTTTGACGATAGATTTTTCATTGTGATCATGAAATGAAATAATTTTCTGTTTAATACCAAAGGAACTTATTAAGTGCCTTGTTTTGCGAGTATCTTCGGCAGCAATAAAATCCACCATTGATAGAATTTCGAGTGACCGATTTGATATATCAGCTCTATTACCAATTGGTGTTGCAACTATATATAATTTTCCAAATTTCAAGATTGATCTCAATTTTTTTTCAATCGAATTTATCTTTTCTTTCCAGAAAGATAAACTATCATTAATGTAATTTTAAAAAAACGAGTTATTTTGAAAATTTTCTCAAAAAGGCAACTTACTTTACTCATTTCATTCGGGTTTATACTTAATGGATGCGCTCCCTCGAATATTCAGATAAATCAAGAGCCAGGTTCAAACGTATTTATTTCTCCAAAAATGAGGGATGCGAACCTGATACCAGCTTCTCAGAACTTGAAAAAATTTCCAAATAAGATTGCCATTCTTCTGCCTCTAAGTGGTGATTACCAGAGACAAGGTGAGTCCGTTCTCAATGGATTTCTAGGAGCGCATTATTCGTTAAGCCCAGAGAATCAGGAAGTTGAAAACATCAGTGTATATGACACGCAAAAATATGAAGATGTTAAAGATGCGTATGACGAGGCAGTGACCGATGGCGCTAAATTTATCGTGGGTCCGCTACTACAAAAATCTGTAAATCAGTTAACTCAAAAAATCGCATTTAATGTCCCTGTTTTGGCTTTAAATTCTACTGAAGCAAATAATCGAATAATTGGACTGTATCAGTTCTCATTATCATCAATTGATGAGGTAATCTCAACATCTAACAAAGTTATTAGTGATAATAATAAAATTGGGATCATTATCGTTCCTGATAATACACTTGGCCTTCAGCTTAAAGAAATATACAAAACTACGTTTGAATCAATGGGAGGTATGATAATTGATGATCAGTTTTATGATCCAGAGAAACAAGATTATACAGAAGAGTTGAAAGACGTTCTAATTATAGAAAATAGTGAAAAAAGACATAGAAGACTTTCTGCCAATCTTAACGAATTTTTAGCATTTAACCCAAGAAGAAGACAAGACATTGATTTTATCTTTTTACTAGCCACAGATACAACTAATGCAAAATTACTTAAATCGCAATTAAAGTATCATCTCTCTGGTGACGAACCAATTCCTGTGTATTCAACATCAAATATCTACTCATTTAATGATGACCTCAGTGACCTAAATGGGATAACATTTACTGACGCTCCATGGGTTATTGATCAACAAAGTTGGCTTGAAAATCTCCCCTCAATCATCAGAAAATATTGGCCTGGTAATACCACGCAGAGCCGCCAAAACGCCATGGGTTATGATGCTTATTTTTTGATTTCAGAGTTAAGTAATATTAGAAATTACTCTATGAATGAATTTAATGGCGCAACTGGTCAACTATTTATGGATTATGACTTAAAAATAAGGAGGAGGCTTGCTTGGGCAAAATTAGTTAACGGAAATCTTGAAATAGAGGATAAAAATATTCAAGAATAATTTAAGTTCTATTCCACTAATTTTAAATGCGATCTTTTTTCTTTTTTTATCTCTTCTCTATTCTCATTTTCAACTGAAAACACCATTCCTTCTCCGGTCTCTTTTGCGAATATATTCATTACCGCTTCGCATGGAATATTTACATTTACAGATTTGCCGTTAAATCGCGCATCAAATGATATTGAATTTGAGTTTATTTCTAAATTATTTGATGCCGAATAACTGATATTTAGGGTTATTCTGTCATTTTCAATAAATTCATTTGGAACACAAACATTATCAACTGAGCTATCAATAAGTATATGTGGTGTGTAATTATTATCACTTATCCAGTCGAACATTGCCCTGATAAAGTATGGTTTCTTGGGGATCAATTGTTCTGCCATAAAAAAATCAAATATTTATAATCTCATTTCTTGCTCAAGCTCGCTTAAGCTAGATTGAAATGATGGACGATCAAAAACTCTATCCATATATTTTTCAATTACAGCTGCATCAGAACCCAAGTCAATGCCATAGATTGGTAATCTCCAAAGTATTGGCGCGATCGAACAATCTACAAGCGAGAAATCATCACTTATAAAATAATCTTTAACAGAAAATAGGTCGATTACCGATAGAATACCCTCTCTAAGCAACTTTTTTGGCTTTGTTGAGAGTTTTGCCTCATTTTCAGAAGAGAAATTCTCTACCAAAGAATACCAATCACTCTCGATTCTGTGAAGGGCCATTCTAAATTGAGCACGAAGTACTGGATCAACGGGCATGAGAGGCGGGTGAGGAAAGCGTTCATCCAAGTACTCTATAATAACCCTAGAATCATAGAGCACTAAATCTCTGTCGATAAGAGTTGGAAGATTATGATAAGGATTAACATCCATAAGATCCTCAGGAAGATCAGGACCCTTAACACTCGTTATATCAATATTTATATTCTTTTCCGCCAGAACAATTCGTGTCCGATGACTGTGAATGCATGTTGGACCTGAAAAGAGATTCATAATAGATCTTCTGTTCGCAATTACTGACATAAAAATCCTTTGTTATATTTGTTAAAGAGTGGCTTAGAGAGTTTATTTAACTTCTTTCCAAATTTCTTTTTTAAGCAAGTAAGCCAATACCAAAAAGAATGCTAGGAATATTAATACTTTCACCCCGAGAGCCTGTCTTTCGTTTTTTATAGGCTCACTAATATACTCTAAAAAATTGACTGTATCACGCAAGAAAGAATTAAAGTCTTCTTCCGACATTTTTCCTGGTATCGTTATCTCAAGACGCTCTGAGCCAGATTCATCATTAATGTACTCTTGATGCCCCTGCAATTCCCATAAAACGTTCGGCATACTTGTGCCTGCCAAAATACTATTATCAACACCTGTTGGGCTAGAACTATCTATATAGAAACTTTTCAGGAATGTGTATACGTAATCTGTGCTTTTTGCCCTTGCCATAAGAGATAAATCAGGAGGGGCTTGACCAAACCAGCCTGCAGCATCTTCCATTTCCATTGAGGTATTAATCGTATCGAAAGACTGCTGAGCATTAAACATTAGATATTTCTTTAGTTGAGACTGAGTAATACCAAGATCTTCACCGATTACATCATAACGAATATATTCAGCAGAATGACACCCGGAACAATAATTCATAAAATTCCTAGCACCCCTTTGCAGTGAACTTACATCACCAGAATCATTGTTAGCTTTTTCAAGCGTTTTCTGAGTTGCTGCGTAAATTCCTGAGTTAAAAGAACAGATCATTGCCAGTATGATTAATATATATTTATTAATTTTCATCTCAAGTGACTCTTGATGGAACTGGTTTGGTTTTATCAATAGCCGAGTAATAAGGCATCAATAAAAAGAAGGCAAAATAAAGAATTCCAAAAAATCTTGCCATTGATACATAAATACCATCAGCAGGAAGGACGCCGAGCACCCCTAGAGATATAAAACTAATTACAAATAAGGAGAGAGAAGTTTTATAAATCCAACCACGATAACGAATAGATTTTACTTTTGAACGATCGAGCCAAGGAAGGAACAAAGGAAGCAATACAGATAAACCCATCGCTATTGCGCCACCAAGCTTATCTGGGACTGCCCTCAATATTGCATAATATGGGGTAAAGTACCATACAGGTGCAATGTGTTCTGGTGTTGCCGATGGATTTGCTTTCTCAAAATTAGCGTACTCTAAAAAGTACCCACCCATATCAGGGGCAAAAAATACGACAACAGAGAATATCATTAAAAACGCAATTATTGCTACGAGATCTTTGCTTGTATGATAGGGATGAAAAGCAACTCCATCCACAGGAATGCCGTCTTCATTTTTATGATCTTTTATCTCAATCCCATCTGGATTATTTGAACCAACTTCATGTAGAGCTACGATATGCACAAAAATTAAAGCAATCAGTGCTAATGGAAGCGCAATGACATGAAGCGCGAAGAAGCGATTGAGAGTGATATCTGAGATAGAGTAATCTCCTCGAATAATCTCAACCAATGCCTCACCGACGAATGGTATTGCACCAAATATAGAAATAATTACTTGAGCGCCCCAATAAGACATTTGACCCCAAGGGAGAAGATAGCCTGCGAATGCTTCAGCCATCAAGACAATAAAAATTAACATTCCTATTATCCAGATTAGTTCTCGAGGCTTTTTATAAGATCCGTATAACATAGCCCGAAACATATGCAAATAAACCACAACAAAGAAAAATGAAGCACCTGTAGAGTGCATGTATCTGATTAGCCACCCCCATTCAACATCTCTCATGATGTATTCAACAGATGAAAATGCTTCTGCTGAAGATGGTTTGTAGTTCATTGTCAAAAAGATACCAGTTAATAGCTGAATAACGAGCACAACCATTGCTAATACGCCGAAAACATACCAGATATTAAAGTTCTTCGAAGCATAATATTCAGTAATATGCTCTCTCATAGTTTCTGAATATGGAAATCTTGCGTCTATCCAAGATAATATTTTCCCGCTGTTTTCATTTTGTTTTTTATCTTTCATCATACTTCACTAGGATTGATACCAATGGTAATTACATCTGACTGTGTAAAACTATATGGAGGGACTTTAAGATTAGTCGGAGCAGGAACACCCTTATAGACTCGCCCAGATAAATCAAATTTTGACCCATGACATGGACAAAAGAATCCACCAAACCAATCATCAGAGGGTGTTACCTCAAATTGAGGTAAGGGAGCACAACCGAGATGAGTGCATGCACCTTCAACAACCAGATATTCTGGATTTAAAGATCGATGCTCATTGATTGCAAACTCAGGTTGTATATCTGGCTCCAATGAATCTGGATCTCTTAGTAAATCGGTAAGACCTGCAAGCCTTGATAACATTTCATTTGTTCTTCTCAAGACATATACAAGCTTCCCTCTCCATACAACTCTAATCATTTCACCTGGCTCTAAAGAAGAGAGAGGCACTTCTACAGGAGCTCCTAGAGCGCGTGCTCTAGCACTTGGTTTTAATGATGATAAAAATGGAACAGCGGCAAAACCAAATCCGACGATACCGGTAGCTGCTGTTGCTGCTCCTAAAAAATGTCTTTTATTTTTATCAATTTTTTCTGACATCTTTTTCCTCAAAAAAATCAAATATCATAGTTCTATATCTTGAGTCACATAAATTAACTTTCAAGATCAGAAGAAAGGATCATTACTTTTATTGTTAAGATTATTTTTATATTTTAAGTTGGTATTTATAAAATAGTGGTTATCGAAGACATTATACACTTTGATATATGCATTAAGCTAGACAATATTGTGCAAAAATCTGAAGTTTATGAGCTATCTCGAGAGATAATTGCGCCCAATTGTTTTAATTTTTCCTCAATTCTTTCATAGCCTCTATCAATGTGATAAATACGGTCAATTACAGTTTCGCCATCTGCTGCAAGTGCGGCGATGATTAATCCTGCAGAGGCTCTTAAATCTGTTGCCATAACAGGTGCTGCTTTTAGCTTTGGCACTCCCACGCTTCTAGCGGTATTTCCTTTAATATTGATATTAGCGCCCATTCTATGGAGTTCAACCACATGTTGAAATCTATTCTCGAATATTGTTTCTCTCATTTCAGCCTCTCCATCTGCTACTGTATTTAATGCACAAAACTGAGCCTGCATATCTGTTGGAAAACCTGGATATGGAGTAGTTTCGAAGTTAACGGCTTTGAGTTTTTTTTCATGCATATCAAGAGATATCCAATCATTTCCTGTTTGAATATCTGCGCCAGCAAGCTTGAATTTTTCTATGACACTTTCTAAAAATTTAGAAGAAGTATTTTTAAGTAACACCCTACCTCCAGTGATTGCTACAGCAGCAAGATATGTGCCCGTTTCAATTCGATCTGGAAGCACCTCATGAGACGACTCTTGTAATTTTTTTACACCAGAAACTATGATTTCGTCGGTTCCATCACCTTCTATTTCTGCCCCCATTGATCTAAGGAAATCAGCTAGATCAGATATCTCGGGTTCTTTTGCGGCGTTACCAATGACCGTCTTTCCTTCTGCAAAAACAGCCGCCATCATTATATTTTCTGTTCCTGTCACACTAATTTCAGGAAAATAGTAATCAGCGCCATAAAGCTTTTTCGCATTTGCCATGATATATCCATTCTTTACTTGTATATCTGCTCCCATAGCTCTTAATCCCTCTATATGAAGGTTGACAGGCCTCGCTCCAATGGCGCAACCTCCAGGAAGTGAAACTTCAGCTTCTCCAAATCGCGATAGGAGCGGCCCTAAAACCAAGATAGAAGCCCTCATAGTTTTAACAAGATCGTATGGCGCAATAAAAGTTTTTATTTCTTTTGCATTCAATATCAGACGCATCTTTTCATCAAAAATTACTTCAACACCCATACTCTGGAGTAAAGTAAGCATAGTGGAGATATCTTTCAACTGAGGAACATTAGTTAAAGTGATATTTTTTGATGAAAGTAAACTTGCTGCAAGAATTGGTAGAGCTGAATTTTTGGCACCAGATATTTTTATCTCTCCAATTAATCTTTTTCCACCTGTGATTTTGAGTTTATGCATAATCTAGCTCTGATCTTTCCACTCATTGTTTGTATATACTTTGATTGACAAAGCATGTATTTCATTTCCTACAGCGTCTCCAAGACATCCGTACACTAGTTGATGTCTTGCAATACGCGATTTTCCTTCAAACTGATCGCTAACAATTATCGCTTCAAAGTGTGTTTCATCATCACTTTTGACAACAACTTTAGCGTCAACCAAAGCTTCTTCTAATATTCGTAATATTTGATCTTTTTTCATTTATAAAACTATCCTTTAGGTTTGATATTCTATTACAAGGTCAAAAAAATTCTATTGTAACCGCAATAAATTTAGTATTTTGCTATTATATGCATGCTTCATAACTATCTTATATGTTCAATCAATTTCAATAATACTAAATTTATGATCACATCTCTTATTTTACTTTCAATTGGGATATATTTATTAATCCTTGGGTCTGATTTCTTTGTAGAAGGCTCAACCTCGATTGCTAAAATCCTTAAAATCCCAATGATTGTAATTGGTTTAACAATTGTAGCATTTGCAACTTCTGCACCAGAGATCTTAGTATCTATTGTTGCAGCAATGAGCAACGAGTCGAATTTAGCCGTTGGGAATGCCATTGGATCAAATACCGCGAATATAGCTCTTGTTCTAGGTTCTATGGCTATAGTTAAGGCAGTACCTATGGATTCTTTAGTTTTAAAAAAATTAATAAAAAATCTCCTAATTATAACGATTTTGATGATTATTCCGTTTCTGGATAGTTTAATTTCTCAATCTGAAGGATTTATTATCTTAATTGGTTTTTCAATGATTATGCTTTGGCTACTGAGATTCAGCCTGGAATTATCAAAAGATAATCACACAACAAAAAATTATGTGGATCAAGAATCATTAGATTCTTCGGCTCACCATTCTTTTGCGAATTCAGTTTTTTGTTTAATTTTTGGTCTATTTCTTTTGTTTTATGGGGCGGATATGGTTGTTAATAATGCGATTGAAATTGCCACAATTCTTAATATCTCTGAAACGGTCATTGGAATCACAATAGTTGCAATAGGAACTAGCTTGCCTGAACTTAGTGTATCTATCACAAGTGCAATAAAAGGTCAGCATGGATTAGCTGTTGGAAATATTATTGGATCAAATATATTTAATCTGTTGGCTGTAATTGGTGTCGCGTCCTCAATTAGTCCTGCTATCCTTCCAGAAAATACACTCACAGTTCATTTTTTTCTCATGTTAATGCTAACAATAATCGTATCTGCTATAACTTTTCGAAATAACAAGCAAATCAAAAGAATAGAGGGTTTTTTGTTATTATTAATATTCCTAAGTTATATCGGATATATTATTTATAATAATTAATCATTCCAATCCAGATAGAAATATATCAATGAAGAAAATGAATAATAAGAAAAAAATTGAATTCGCGAAAGAAGTCATGCTGATCGAGTCTGACGCAATTAGAGGGGTGGCTAACTCGTTGGATCAATCATTTTGCGATGCTTGCGATATGATTCTGTCTAATAAAGGTAAAGTGATAACACTTGGCGTTGGAAAATCTGGACATATAGCAAGAAAAATTTCAGCCACGTTATCAAGCACAGGCACATCTTCATTTTACATAAATGCAACTGATGCCAGTCACGGTGATTTGGGTATGATCTCAAAGTCAGATATTATGCTTGCAATCTCATATTCTGGGGAAACAAAGGAACTACTTACACTGCTTCCATCCTTAAAGAAAATGAATGTTAGTATTATTTCTATAACAGGCAATGATAAATCCTCATTGGCGCTAGCGTCAGCTATACATATTTTGGCTGAAATTCACAAAGAGGCATGTCCTCTTAATTTGGCGCCAACTGCGAGCACTACGGCAAGTTTGGCAATAGGTGATGCATTAGCAGCAACATTAACTGAATGTCGAAATTTCTCATCTAAAGATTTTGCAATTTCACATCCAAGCGGTTCCTTAGGTAAGCGCTTGCTATTAACAGTTGACGAAATAATGCATGTTGGAGATAGAATGCCCAAAATTGAACCAAAAAAAACACTCAGTGAAGGTTTGGTGGAAATGTCAAAAAAAAGCCTTGGCATGATTGCAATCACAAACTCGAAAAATAAAGTTCTTGGTATATTTACAGATGGTGATTTACGAAGGGCTCTCGATAGAAAAGTAAATGTTCACGAAACAATAATGGAAGATGTTATGAGTAAGAACTTCATCCACTCTCCAAGAGATACATTAGCAATTGATGCCATGAAATTACTTAAAAAAAACAAAATAACTCACATGATAATCACAGATGATAATAAGATTTTATTAGGAGCACTTAATATTCACGATCTATTAGAAGCGGGGATTATGAGGTGAATTTATCATGATAAATAAAATTAGAGATATTAAACTTATCGGCTTTGATGTTGATGGTGTATTTACTGATGGAAAAATTTATATCAGTGAAGAAGGAAAAGAATCAAAAGTTTTTCATACACAGGATGGTCAGGGCATAAGGCAGCTAATAGATCATGGTATTAAAATTTTAGTTATCAGTGGAAGAGACTCAACCGCTACAAAAAAAAGAATGCAAGAGCTAGGTATCACAGATTTTTTTCTTGGTTGTAGAGAAAAAAAGCCTATCTTCCAAAAAAAAGTAAGTGAATATAACTTCACTCTCTCCGATTGTGCTTTCGTTGGAGACGATATGTCGGATAAAGATATATTAGAGATAGTAGGTTTTCCGATTGCTGTTTCTAATGCAAGAGAGAGTATCAAAAAAATATGTGCTTATACCACAAAAAATTCAGGTGGGAATGGTGCTATCAGAGAGATTACAGATTTAATAATTAACCAGAAATAAAAATATGATTAACCTTGTTAAACAGAATATAAATTTCGTATTTTTAATCATTCTTTCAATAAGTGCATGGTCTTTAAATAAATCTTTTGAAACTAAAGAATCGATAATGATCGATGAGAAAAGCAAAATAGAAAACAAATTCTATCTAAAATCCTCTAAAATAATCAGTACTGATAGATCCGGTATACATCTATTCACTATGGATGCTAAATACGCAGAACAAGAATCAACTAATATAATTAATTTTTATGATGTAAAAATATCTTATTCACCTCAATCAAAAATATCGTGGATTATCACTTCCGACAAGGCAATAAAAATTGCCAACGAAGACTTTTTTCTTTTAGAAGGTAACGTTAAAGCTTCTACCTTGAAAGAATCGTCACAAGAAACAATTGTCCTAACAGATCAATTAGAAGTTGATCCACAAAGATATTTAATTAAAACTGAAAAAATGGTAACCATTAACATAGATGGTAATAATCTTTCTGCTGAAGGAATGATGGCTATTCTTAATGAGGACAGACTGGAATTAAAATCTAAAATTAAAGGTAAATTTTTACAAAAGAATATTCAATAATCTCAAATAAGATATGAAAAATATAATCTCGAGCGGACCGATGAAAAAAAAAGGCGAAATTAACAAAATATTTAAATTATTGATAATTTTTATAAGCCTGATGTCTTGTATAAAGATTTTTTCCCAGATTAACTCTTCTGAACTTCCCATCAATATTAATGCGGAATCTACAGGTTACATTGGAGACCAATCAACCTTAACTTTTGAAAAAATCAATATCAGTCAAGGTGATATCAGTATTTATGCTGATTATGGTGAATCAAGCAAATTAGACTTTGAGAATAGCATTTGGAAATTCGAAGGCAATATAGAAATTAAAATTGAAAATGGAAGCATCAATTCTGATTATGCTTATATCGAATTCAAAAAACATCGGATTAAAAATGTAAAAATCAGAGGTGTTCCAGCTACACTCAGTATGACAAGAGAAGGAAAGAAAACTCAGACTATCGCAAAAGCGAATCGCATTGATTATGATTTCGAAAAATCGTTAGTTGATTTTTCCGGAAATGTTTCAATCGAAGAGGACGGAAATCAGATATCGAGTGATTATCTTGTATATAACTTGGATAATCAGTCTATTCAAGCTCAATCAGATAATAAAGGTGACCCAAAGGTTAAAATCACCTATACCCCAAATATAAGTAGGAATGAATAAATTCATGAGCCTCTTAAAAGCAAAAAAGATCTCAAAAAGCTATAAATTGCTAGAAGTAATCAAGGAAATTTCATTTGAAATAAGCAGCGGTGAAGTTGTAGGTTTATTGGGTCCTAATGGAGCCGGAAAAACAACAGCATTCTATATTATTGTTGGTTTAGTCATGGCGGATAGAGGTTCTGTTTATCTTGATGATAAAAATATTACCGAATTAAATATGCATCAACGTGCAAATTTAGGTCTAGGTTACTTGCCGCAAGAAGCATCTATTTTTCGTAAACTTACTGTAGAGGAAAATATTCTTGCTATTCTAGAATATCAAACCCAAATGAGTCATATCGAGCGACAACAAAAATTGGATCAACTTCTAGAAGAATTGCATATTGGCCATGTTAAAAAAAGTCAGGGGATAAATCTTTCAGGCGGAGAAAGAAGAAGAGTTGAGATTGCTAGAGCATTAGCTGCAAATCCAAATTTTATCTTGTTGGATGAACCATTTGCAGGAGTGGATCCTATTTCAGTAATAGATATACAAAGAATTATTACGCAACTCAAAAATCAAAATATAGGAATCTTGATTACAGATCATAATGTTCGGGAAACGCTCGGAATATGTGAACGAGCTTATATACTCAATGATGGAGATCTAATTGCCTCAGGTTCTCCAGAGGAGATTCTTTCAGATACTAATGTTCGAGAAGTTTATCTCGGGCATGACTTTAAGCTTTGATAATTAATGTGGTGATATGTCAAATCTTAATAAACTAAAGAATCGATTAGTAAGCGGTAAAATAGTTGCTTCAAAAAATATATTAAATAACCTTCATCCATCCGAATTAGCTCGCTTAATTGAATCAATGCCTTTGAATGAAAGAGCGATTATCTGGGAAATGATAGATCAAAAAATTGAAGGTGAGATTCTTGTTGAGGTTTCTGATGAAGTGCGAGACGGTCTCTTAGCTAAAATGGATACCAATGAACTTATTACTGCTGTTGAAGGAATGGCTTTGGATGATCTGGCTGATCTGGTAGCAGATCTTCCTGAAACATTAATGCAGGAAGTAATAAAATCGATGGATCATCAAGATCGTGATCGTCTTAAACAAGTAATGTCTTATGATGAAAATAGTGCCGGTGGACTAATGAACACTGATATCCTAACTATTAGGCCAGATGTAACAGTAGAAGTGGTATTGAAATATCTTAGAAATCAAAATTCAATTCCCAATAGTACTGACTCAATCTTCGTTGTTAACAGAAATAATGAGTATAGAGGCGCTTTACTCTTATCAAAACTTCTTACAGAGGATCCTGAAACACCTGTTTCGAGAATTATGTCGAAGAAAATACATCCAATAAATGTGGATAGCCCCTCAGAAAATGTTGTTTGGGAATTTGAGAACAGAGATCTTCTGTCTGCTCCTGTTATTGATAATCAGAATAAACTTCTTGGTCGAATTACTATTGATGATGTTGTAGATGTCATCAGAGATGAGGCTGAACACTCACTAATGAGTGCAGCAGGCCTAGATGAAGAGGAAGATTTGTTCTCACCCGCCACCAGTAGCGCAAAAAAAAGAGCCATATGGTTGGGAGTTAATTTAGCTACGGCATTTCTTGCAGCGTCAGTCGTGGATATTTTTGAGACTACGCTTGATAAAATTGTTCTACTCGCCATTCTAATGCCAATTGTGCCAAGCATGGGAGGTGTTGCAGGAACACAATCACTTACCATAATGACACGTGCTCTAGCATTAGGACATATTGATCAATCAAACACCAAAGGTATTCTTAAAAAAGAAATACTTGTTGGAATAATTAATGGAATTCTATGGGCGATCGTAGTGGGAAGCCTAACATTTTTATGGTTTCAAGAACTATTAATAGGTCTAGTGATTGCAGGTGCGATGTCAATAAATCTGGTTATTGCCGCAATAGCAGGGTTTAGCCTGCCACTGATGCTCAGAAAACTAAAGATAGATCCAGCACTTGCAGGAGGGGTAATGCTCACAACAATAACAGATGTTATTGGATACATTTCTTTTCTTGGTCTCGGAGCAATTTTCTTGATTTAACTTTGCTAATGAAGCTCTTTAATTGCACCAGACAGCCCATCGAGTGTTAATGGGAACATTCTCCCTTCCATAAGATCATAAGTCAGCTTAACAGATGGTGTAAAATTCCAATTTTTCTCTGGTTCGGGATTGATCCAAACTGATTTTTTAAAATATTTTAACATCCTATTTATCCAGACTGATCCAGGCTCTTCATTCCAGTGCTCAATACTTCCACCTGGGTAAGCGATTTCATAGGGGCTCATTGTTGCATCTCCCACAAAAATCAATTTATATTCTGATCCATATTTATTGATTATCTCAGTCACTGGTATCACCTCATTATGTCTTCTTCTATTGTCTTTCCATAAGTTCTCGTAAAGGAAATTATGAAAATAAAAATACTCCAAATTCTTAAATTCACTGCTTGCAGCAGAAAATAATTCCTCACAAACTCTGACGTGATCATCCATCGAACCTCCAACATCCAGACACAACAAAACTTTAATAGAATTGTGTTTTTCTGCAACCATTTTAAGGTCTAAAAGACCTGCATTTTTAGCCGTTTGATCAATTGTTTCTTGAACATCTAGTTCATCAGCAATTCCCTCTCGAGCAAATTTTCTCAATTGTCTGAGAGCTATTTTGATTCCTCTTGTTCCCAAGCTAACTGAATTATCTAGATTACGAAATTCTCTTTTATCCCATACTTTTATAGCACTTCTGTGTCTCGAACCAGCCTGGCCTATTCGTATACCTTCTGGATTATAACCATATGCACCAAAAGGAGAAGTGCCTGCAGTTCCTATCCATTTATTTCCTCCTTGATGACGATCTTTTTGCTCTTCAAATCTCTTTTTTAGAGTTTCAATAAGCTTTTCAAAACCGCCCATAGCTTCAATTTTTGCTCTTTCTTCTTCAGTTAACATTAGCTCAGCCTGCTTCCTCAGCCACTCTTCGGGAACATCAGAAAAAAGTTCATTTATAATTTTTTCAATACCTGAAAAATGTGCAGAAAAAATTTGATCAAACCGATCGTATAAAGATTCATCTTTTATCATTATTGATCTGGATAAATAATAAAAATTTTCTACATTAAATTCTGCAAGGCTATTCTGCATTGCACTCAACAAATGAAGTAATTCAGTAATGGATGGTTTAAGACCACCTGCCCTCAACATAAAAAAGAACTTTATGAGCATAATTTAACGATTTCTTGATTCCATAAAAATAAGCTGCTCAAAAAGATGAACATCTTGCTCATTCTTTAATAAGGCACCATAAAAAGGAGGAATGGATTTTTTGTTATCTGTATTCCTCAGAGCTTCTGCAGGAACATCCTCTGCTAATAGTAATTTTACCCAATCTAAAAGCTCTGAGGTTGATGGCTTTTTCTTAAGCCCCGGAACATCTCGAACTCTGTAAAAAGTATCCAATGCCTCCTTTAGTAGCATTTTTTTTAATTTTGGAAAATGCACATCAACAATTTTTTTCATTGTATTTTTATCGGGGAATTTTATGTAATGAAAAAAACATCTCCTTAAAAAAGCATCAGGAAGTTCTTTTTCATTATTACTAGTTATTATGATAATTGGGCGATTTTTTGCTTTTATCAATTCTTTAGTTTCATAAACATAAAACTCCATGCGATCGAGTTCTCTCAGAAGATCATTCGGAAATTCTATATCGGCTTTATCGATTTCATCAATAAGGAGAACAGGTTGTATATCTGAATCAAAGGAGTCCCAGACTTTACCCTTGAGGATATAATTGGAGATATCATGAACCCTCTCATCACCAAGTTGAGAATCTCTGAGTCTTGAGACCGCATCATACTCATACAAACCTTGTTGAGCTTTTGTAGTAGATTTTATATGCCATTCAAAAAGAGGTTTTTCTAATGCTTTTGCAACTTCGATTGCTAATTGAGTCTTGCCGGTTCCTGGCTCACCTTTAACTAAAATTGGTCTTTCTAATTTCACGGCAGCGTTAACTGAGATCCTAAGATCATCAGTTGCTATATATGACTTTGTGCCTAAAAAGGAATTTGTGCTCATATTATCTAATCAATTTTTGGTGTTATTAACTTAATCTCAATTATATCTATGATTAATCACTATAAGTATATTTATCTCATCAAATATTTATATATAATGTCAGATCATTTAAAATTCATTCCTCAAATTTAAACTTATGAAGCGAAGACAATTTATTCAAGCAGCTTTTCTAGCTGGCACAATGATTAAAAATTCTGTATCTAATGCGGCAGGTAAATCACCATTTGGCCCTTTAAGGGCCGATCCAAAGAAAATTCTAGACTTACCAAAAGGGTTTGATTACACCATTATTTCAGAGCAAAAAAAAGTAATGAGCGATGGTTTGCTCACTCCAGGACAAGCAGATGGAATGGCTGCTTTTCCGAATAAGAATGGCAATATAAACCTTGTTTGTAATCATGAAAATCATCCTGCTAGTTTTCGTAACAGCGCTTTCGGTAACAGTAGCAAGTTATTAGACAAAATTGATAAAAATCTAGTTTATGATTTAGGAAAAGAAATTACACCGGGCACAGGAGGCACGACAACGATTGAATATAATCCAATCACTCGATCAAAAATTAGACAGCATATGAGCTTGAGTGGAACCGAATATAATTGCGCTGGAGGAGCAACTCCATGGGGAAGTTGGCTCAGCTGTGAAGAGTGTTTTACAGATCCAGGTACAAGTTTTGAAAGAGAAACAGTTATTAAAAGAGAAAAACGTCATGGGTATATATTTGAAGTTGATTCTTCTAGTAATAAAATCTCAGAACCAATTCCATTAAAAGATATGGGCAGATTTGAGCATGAGGCGGCAGCAGTTGATCCTGTCTCAGGTATCATTTATTTAACTGAAGATAAGCATCGAAGTCTCTTGTATCGATTTATTCCAAATGAAAAAAGCAATCTATCTGCTGGTGGTCAACTTCAAGCTTTATGCTTTTCAAAAAGAAAATCAATGGATACAAGAAATTGGTCAAGTCAATTAATTGATCAAGGAGAATGGCATGAAGCAAAATGGATCAATCTGGATAACGTAGATTCAGATAAGAATGATCTTAGATTAAGAGGGTTTGATCAAGGTGCTGCAAGATTCGCACGTGGTGAAGGTATTTGCTACTCAGATAATAGTGTTTTCATAACCGCAACTATTGGCGGCTCAGAAAGAATGGGTCAAGTTTTTGAGTATCGAATAAATAGGGAATCAAATGAAAATTTCATTGGTGCTGCTGGTCATATCAAATTATTAGCAGAGTCAACCTCAAAAAGCCTACTTCAACACGCTGATAATATAATTATGAGTCCATGGGGAGATCTTATTATATGTGAGGATACATATAACTATTGTGGACTAATTGGTATAAATCCAAATGGATCTCAGTATATTTTTGCTGATAATGCATACACAAATTCTGAACTTTGTGGTGTCTGCTTTTCACCAAAAGGAGATATACTTTTCGTTAACGTACAAAACAAAGGTTTAACATTAGCGATTCATGGACCTTTTTCTAGCTTATCTCCATGAATCTCGAGCGCTTTTGCTGAAGGTAAGGTTTTATTCTCTATAAATTCCAGAAATGCGCCCCCACCGGTTGAAATATAAGAGATTCCATCGGCAGCATCAAATTTATCAATCGCTGCAATGGTATCGCCACCGCCAGCTGCAGAGTATCCATTGCTGCACATAATTGCATTTGTAATGTTTTTTGTTCCTTGACTGAATTCATCGAATTCAAATACACCAACCGGCCCATTCCAAATAATGGTTGCAGCTTTTTCTATTATTGCTTCGTATTTTTTTACTGTTTTCGGCCCAATATCAAGTATTAGATCATCCTTTGATACATCTTCAATATTTTTTAAAATCGCTTTGCTTTCAACACTAAATTTCCTCGCAACAAGAACATCAAAAATTTCTGGAATGACACAACTATTTGCGGTGTCTTCAGATAATAATTTTGCGGTTACAAGCATGGATTCCTCATAAAGTGATGAACCAATCTCATATCCCATGGCCTTCAAGACAGTATTAGCAATTCCGCCTCCAAGGATAAGGTAATCCACTGATTTTGCCAGTGAAGTAATGACTTCAAGTTTAGTGGATATCTTTGAACCTCCAACAATAGCCAGAAGAGGTCTTTTTGGATTACTAAATATACGTTGCAGAGATTCTAATTCGTAAGAAAAAAGAGGACCAATACAAGCAATTTTTGCAAATTCTATAACACCGCATGTACTAGCATGGGATCGATGCGCTGATGCAAAAGCATCCATAACAAAAATATCACAAAGTTCTCCCATTTTTTTAGAGAGGTCAGGATCATTGTTTTTTTCACCTTTCAAGAACCTTACATTCTCCATTAAAACAATATCACCGTTATTAATATCAAAGTTATTATCCCAATTTGAAATAAAACGAACTTCTCTTCTTAAAGCAGAAGATAAATTTTCTGCCACTGAATTAAGAGAAAAATCTTCTTCAAATATCCCTTCTCTCGGTCTTCCCATATGTGACATTAAAATAATTGAACAATTTGACTGAAGAGCTAGCTTAATGGTGGGTATAGTAGCTTTAATTCTGCTGTCATTTTCAATTATCCCATTGGACATTGGGACATTTAAATCAACTCTTATTAAGACTCGCTTTCCTGAGAGATCTATCTCATTCATTTTTAACATGAGATCATTCCATGCTTCATTTTATCTAGATAACCATTGAAGACTATTGTGTCTTAGCCATAGCAATTGCGGTATCAAGCATCCTATGAGAAAAACCCCATTCGTTATCATACCAAGCAATCACTTTCACAAAAGAACCTTGCATTACTTTTGTTAGTGTAGAATCATAGATTCCAGATGCAGAATGATGATTAAAATCAATAGAAACTAATGGTTCATCGCAATAACCCAAAATATCTTTGAGTTCATTTTTACTGGCATTTAGCATAATTTGATTAATTTCATCTATATTTGTATTTTTTTCAGGAACAAAACTCAGATCAACAGCAGATACATTTACCGTTGGAACCCGCATTGAGAATCCGTCTAGTCGACCATCTAATTCAGGCAAAACAAGACCTAAGCCTTTCGCCGCTCCTGTTTTTGTTGGAACTTGGGACATAGTAGCTGATCGCGCACGACGAGGATCATTATGAAAAGCATCAGTGAGCACTTGATCATTAGTGTAAGAATGAATTGTAGTCATCGAACCATGTTTAATACCGATACTCTCATGAAGAGGTTTCACCAACGGTGCAAGACAATTTGTCGTGCATGAGGCATTAGAAACAATTTTATGACTCTTTTCCAAAATATCATGATTTACGCCAAACACAATAGTGGCATCCATTTCTGTTCCTGGTGCAGAAATTAGGACTTGCTTAGCGCCTGCATTAATGTGTTTTGATGCACTTTCATAATCTCTAAATGCTCCTGTGCATTCTAAGACTATATCTATTTCCATGTCTCCCCATCTTAAGTTGGCGGGATCTCTATCATATAACATCATTATTTTATCGCCATTAATGATAATTGACTCGCCATCACAGAAAACCTCTCCAGGAAATCTTCCATGAGCACTATCATATTTAAAGAGATGAGTTTTTGCTTGAGGCTCCCCTCTCCCATTGATAGCAATAATTTCTATCTCAGATCTTTTATCCGATTCGTAAAGTGCTCTGACAACATTTCTTCCGATTCTTCCAAAACCATTAATTGCTACCTTTATTGTCAACAGAATCTCCTAATCAATTATTTGCGTTGGTTTGTAGTTCCTAATTCTTATTCTTTTCAATAAGAGATTTGGATCTTTCAAAAATATTATTTGAGCTGAAGCCAAAATATTCAAATAATTCGTCTGCAGGTGCTGATAATCCAAATGTATCTATCCCAATAACATCACCTGATGAACCAACATACTGCCACCAATAATTGGTAACACCGGCCTCAATCGCTAAACGACATTTTACAGTTTCTGGAAGTACGGAAAGTTTATAATTATCTTCTTGCATATCAAATAACTCGGCACAAGGCATTGAAACAACTCTCACTGATATATTTTCCAATTCCAGCATTCTCGCTGCCCCCATCGTAATACCGACCTCTGATCCAGTTGCAATAAGAATTATTTCTGGTGTCTTCTCAGAATCTTTTAATATATAACCACCCTTTGAGATCGCCTGAATCTGACTTTGAGTTCTCTCTTGGTGTTCAAGTTTTTGGCGGGTTAGAACTAGGCTTGAAGGTCCGCTATTATTTTCAATGGCATGGCACCAAGAAGCAATTGTTTCAACCGCATCACAGGGTCGCCAAACATGCATATTAGGCATTATTCTCAAGCTTGCTACATGCTCTATTGGTTGGTGTGTTGGACCATCCTCACCTAGACCAATAGAATCATGAGTATAAACAAAAATATTTTTTATTTTCATTAATGCAGCCATTCTAAGAGCATTTCTTGCATAATCAGAAAACGTTAGAAAAGTTCCTGAGTAAGGAATAACTCCGCCATGAAGTGTCATGCCATTACCTATAGCTGACATTCCAAACTCTCTAACACCATAATAAATATAATTACCGCTTTTGTTCGATTCATCATAGACAGATGAAGTGTCATGTTTGGTTAAGTTTGAGCCTGTTAGGTCAGCTGATCCGCCTACCATTTCTGGTAAAAATGGAGCCAATTTATTGAGAGCTAAAAGAGATGATTGCCTTGTTGCAAGATCTATTGACTTTTGATTTACCTCTTCAATTGCTGCTTTAGAAGCTATCTTCCAATCATTGGGAAGATCTCCATTCATCCTCCTATTAAACTCCAAAGAAAGATCAGGAAATTTATCTGAATACTCCTTCAATAATTCTAGCCAGGATTGTTCGACGAGTTTTCCTTCTTCAGTGGCATTCCATGCATCATAAATATCACTAGGTATTTCAAATTCTGGATAATTCCAGTCCAATTCTTTCTTTGTTTTTTGTATTTCTTCTTCTCCTAGTGGGGCACCATGACTACTTGCAGTCCCAGCTTTGTTTGGAGATCCAAATCCTATTTGAGTTTTGCATCGAATTAATGATGGTTTAGTTTTTTCATCAATGGCAGCTTGGATTGCATTTGAGATATCTGCAGAATTATGGCCATCGATATCGTCAATTACTTGCCATCCATATGATTCAAAACGTTTAGATGTATCATCAGTAAACCATCCACTTATCTCGCCATCAATTGAAATTCCATTATCGTCATAAAAACATATCAATTTTCCAAGACCCCACGTACCTGCCAGCGAGCATGCTTCATGAGAAATTCCTTCCATTAGGCACCCATCGCCCACAAAAACCCAAGTTTTATGATCTACAATCTCAAGATCTTGTTTATTGAAGGTTTCTGATAAAATTTTCTCTGATAAAGCCATACCGACAGCATTTGTTATACCCTGACCTAAGGGGCCTGTTGTGGTCTCTATTCCAATTTCAGGTTCTCTTTCTGGATGACCCGCTGTAATTTGATTGAACTGCCTAAAATTTTTTATTTGCTCAATACTTAAAGGGTAACCAGTTAAATGAAGCAAGCTATATAAAAGCATTGAGCCGTGGCCATTGGATAAAACAAATCGATCTCGATCTGCCCATCCTGGATTATTTGGATTGTGCTTTAAATAATCATTCCAGAGAACCTCTGCAATATCCGCCATTCCCATTGGCATACCTGGATGGCCTGAATTGGCTTTTTGAACGGCATCCATACTGAGAGCCCTGATTGCATTAGCTAGCAATTGGCGATGATAAGGTTCATTAATATTATTATTTTTCATATTAATTATGGAAAATCCACAGTTGATAACTTAATATCAGAGGGTTAATAAACTTAATCATTCTTTTTTTATTATTTTTTAGCTTAAGTCTTAAGAATATATAAATGGTATTTGTCTTACTAACTAATTATAGATTAGTTTGGTTAGATTATACAGATTAAAGATTTGTATTCATCATTCATAATTAATAAAAAATTTAAAGTGATCAATAAAAAAATAAATATGAGGTACTTATGAGTCAATCCTATCTTTTTACATCAGAATCAGTCTCTGCAGGTCATCCTGATAAAGTGTGCGACCAAATATCAGATGCGGTACTTGATGCATATCTTGAATTAGATGCTGATAGTAGAGTTGCATGTGAAACTATGATCAAAAACAATATGGTTTATATTGCGGGAGAAATAACATCCAAGGGTAGCCCTGATCTCGAATCCGTTGTAAGGAAAACAATCAAAGAGATTGGTTATGATAATGATGACTATGGATTTAATGGAGATAACTGCGAATTCACCAATCTAATTTCGGAACAATCTCCTGATATATCTCAAGGGGTAACTGAAGGGGAAGGTGAAAATTTGGAGCAAGGAGCTGGAGATCAAGGCTTGATGTTTGGCTACGCTTGCAATGAAACTGATTCATTAATGCCCTTACCCATAGATCTATCACATCGACTTGTAAAGCAACAAGCAGATGTAATGAAAAGCGGCGAAATCAACTGGCTACGTCCTGATGCAAAAAGTCAAGTTAGTGTTATATATTCAGATAATGGCAAGAAAATAGAAGGATTATCTGCAATAGTTCTCTCTACTCAGCATGATGAAGATGTCTCTCAAGAAGAAATTAAGTCTGAAGTTATGAGTAAGATAATTAAACCCATTGTGCCAGAAGAATGGTTACTAGATTCAACAGACATTTTTATCAATCCAACTGGTAAATTTGTTATCGGAGGGCCCGTAGGTGATTGTGGTCTAACAGGAAGAAAGATTATTGTTGATACTTATGGTGGAATGGCTAGACACGGTGGAGGCGCATTTTCTGGAAAGGATCCCTCAAAGGTTGATAGGTCTGCAGCATATGCATCAAGATATGTAGCAAAAAATATTGTTGCTGCAGGTTTAGCTGACTACTGTGAAATTCAAGTTTCATATGCTATCGGGGTCGCTAAACCTACATCAATTCATGTTGAAACTTTTAATAGTGAAAAAATTTCAAAAGATGAAATAATTAATATTGTTGAAACAAAATTTGATTTAAGACCTAAAAATCTAATTGAGATGTTAGATCTTAAAAAACCTATCTATCTTCCAACAGCCGCATACGGACATTTTGGAAGGACTGATATTGATTTAAGTTGGGAGAGAACGGATAAGGCTCAAGCATTAAAAAAATATCTAAAATAAATAATAAAGAACTACTTTAAATTACAATATTTGACTCAACATATTCAAACTAATGCTTAAATTTTGTATAAGAGGAGAATGGCATGGCTAACCAAGCTGTTGATATAAGAAAAAAAGAAAATGATTATAAGGTGGCTGATATTAGCCTAGCTGACTGGGGCAGAAAAGAAATTACAATAGCTGAGTCAGAAATGCCTGCATTAATATCACTGCGGGAAAAATATAAATCTCAACAACCTCTCTCTGGTGCCAGGATTCTTGGTTGTATTCATATGACCATCCAGACAGCAGTCTTAATTGAAACTTTAGAATCATTGGGAGCGGAAGTTCGCTGGACATCATGCAATATATTTTCAACGCAAGATCATGCTGCGGCGGCAGTCGCTGCTAATGGTACTCCTGTCTTCGCATGGAAGGGAGAAACAGAGGAAGAATATGAGTGGTGCCTAGAACAACAAGTCCTCAAAGATGGTATCCCCTGGAATGCCAATATGATACTTGATGATGGTGGTGATTTGACTGCATTGCTGCATACAAAATACCCAGAGGTTTTGGATTCCGTTCATGGCATAACAGAAGAGACAACTACAGGCGTCCATCGACTTTATGAGATGCTAGAGACAGGTGAGCTCAAAGTTCCTGCTATAAATGTAAATGACTCAGTGACTAAATCTAAATGTGATAATAAGTACGGTTGCCGTCATAGTTTAAATGATGCTATAAAACGTGCAACTGATCACCTCCTTTCAGGGAAGAAAGCGATTGTTGTTGGCTATGGCGATGTAGGGAAAGGTTCAGCTCAATCTCTTCATCAAGAAGGTATGATCGTTAAGGTGACTGAAATTGATCCAATCTGCGCCATGCAGGCTTGCCTAGATGGTTTCGAAGTTGTTTCAATTTACAATGAAGGTGATGTATCAAAAGGTGCGAATAAAGAATTATTATCCAACACCGATATGCTCGTCACCAGCACAGGTAACTATAATGTTTGTGACTCAGAAGTACTTAGCTCTCTTAAGAGCGGATGTGTTGTTTGCAACATTGGTCACTTTGATAATGAAATCGATACTCCATTTATGAGAGAAAACTGGGAGTGGGAAGAGATTAAGCCTCAAGTTCACAAAATCTATCGCGATCAAGAAAAAAATGATCATCTTTTATTACTCGCTGAAGGTAGATTAGTTAACCTGGGCAATGCTACGGGACACCCAAGTCGAATAATGGATGGATCTTTTGCAAATCAAGTTCTTGCTCAAATAGAGCTCTTCAAACGTGAATTCGCCAATCAAGATACAGAAACTCAAAATAAGATGCTTAAAGTAGAGGTATTGCCAAAACATCTTGATGAAGAAGTCGCTCAATATATGGTCGAGGGTTTTGGTGGTGTTATGACAAAACTTACAAAAGAACAGGCAGATTATATTGGTGTTGAAAAGGAAGGTCCTTTCAAACCTGAATACTATCGATATTAAAATCAATACGATCAACTGATTCGTTCCTCAGTTTTTAATATCCTGCAAACAGAATGGAAAGTTCTGAAAAAATAAAGCTGGTGCATATTACAGATATGCACCTGTCTAAATCTAAGGAATCTTTATACAAAGAAGTAAATCCATTCGATTCGTATAATGAAGTATTAACCAATATAAAAAAATCTAATTGGAAACCTGATGCATTGATCGTAACCGGAGATATATCCAACGATGGTTCCATTGAGTCCTATAACAATGCATTCAATGAATTTATCTCATTGAAAATACCAGTTCTGTGTATACCAGGAAATCATGACTGTAAAGAAAATTTAATAACCTGTTTATCTCAAAATATTTCATCTAGATTGCAAATAATTTCGGATTGGGTGTTTATTGGTTTAGATACGTCCCTAAAAGAAAATCCTAGTGGATTTTTAAATTCCAATGAATTATCGACATTAAAAACGCATATTGAGGAACATTGCAAAAAAAATATAATTATATGCCTTCATCATCAGCCAGTGCTTATAAACAGTAAATGGATTGATGACATTGGTTTGGAGAATAAGGAAGAGTTTTTTGAAATGATTGAGAAATATAAAAATATAAAAGGTATATTTTTCGGTCATATTCACCAGGAATTTAATTCAAATATAAATAACATTAGTATTTATGGAACACCGTCAACCTGCAAGCAATTCAAACCTAGAAAAAAGAAGTTTGAATTAGATGTGCTTCCACCAGCATATCGAAGAATTGAATTAAGCAGAAATGGCACCATTAATTCAGATGTAGTTTGGATAGACTCATGATGTGAGTTAGAGACTTAATATACTGATCAGATAAATATAAGGTAAATGTTCGTGGATCTATTTTTGGATGCAAAAAGAGTAATCGCTGGTGGTGTGAACTCGCCAGCAAGATCTTTTTCTGGTGTTGGCGGTGATCCGTTATTTTTTCGGTCTGCCAGAGGTGCATGGATTACTACAGAAGATAACAGAAAAATGATAGACTACGTTGGGTCATGGGGACCCATGATACTTGGTCACTCATATCCACCTGTAATAAAATCAATTCAAGATGCAATCCAAAACGGATTGAGTTTTGGCGCACCAACGATTATTGAAACAAAACTTGCTAAAAAAGTAAGAGAATTTATACCCTCAATGCAACGCTTAAGAATGGTTAGTACTGGAACAGAAGCGACCATGAGTGCGATTAGATTAGCTCGCGGCTTCACAAAAAGAGATCTCATAATAAAATTTGAAGGTTGTTATCATGGGCATGTCGACTCTCTTTTAATAAAGGCCGGTTCTGGAGCACTTACTCATGGTCAGCCCAGCTCACCAGGGATCCCTAAGTCACTAGCAAAACATACACTTACGCTTCGTTATAATGATATTGACGCTGTAAATCAGGCTTTTCAATCTCATGGAAGAGAAATAGCTGCAGTGATCGTTGAACCAATTGCCGGCAATATGAATATGATCAAACCGATACCAGGATTCCTTGAGCTACTTCAAGATAGATGCAAGGCAAATGATTCGCTTTTAATCTTTGACGAAGTAATGACTGGGTTTAGGGTTGCAAAAGGAGGAGCTCAATCAATATATAATATCGAACCAGATCTAACCACGCTCGGTAAAATTATCGGAGGGGGACTTCCTGCAGCTGCATTTGGAGGTAGAAAGGAAATTATGTCTCACCTCTCTCCAGAAGGGCCGGTTTATCAGGCAGGAACACTTTCCGGCAACCCAATTGCCATGCAAGCCGGTCTAACTACATTAGAATATTTAGAAAGAAAGGATTTCTACGAAGAATTAGACAAAAAATCAATGAAATTAATGACAGAAATAAAGAGTATTGCTAAAAAAAATTGCCTTCCTTTTGAATTTACTTATGCAGGAGGGATGTTTGGCTTCTCTTTCAGTGAAAATGGTCCAATTAAAAATTTTGATGACATAGTTAATACGAATACCGAATTATTTAAAAAGTTTTTTCATGCGATGCTTGTGGAAGATATATATTTTGCTCCATCCGCATATGAAGCTGGTTTTATGTCATCAGAACATTCTGAAGATGAAATTGATATAACGATAGCGGCTGCTGAAAAAGTTTTCAAAGACTTAAAAAATTGAGTTTTCGTTGATTATATTTTAGCTCAAATAAGTCAAAAGCTTTTCTTTCGCGCCCAAAAAATCGCCATTGCTAAGAAATACATGAACGCTACCCTCGGATAATTTTGAATCGATTGATAACGCAAGCTCGTCAGAGTCATGGAAAACTCGCATTAATTTATTTACGAAAAATGTGCTTTCTTCAATTTTTTTTCCAACCTCTTTATTGGATAAAAAATTAATGAAATCCAAATTTAAATCTGATAATTCTTGCAACAGTCTCTGGTTATGAACTCCAGATTTCATTGTATTTGATCGCATCTCAATTGAGACAGAAATATTATTATTTGGATATAGTTTTATAATATCTTTGATTGTTTTATTGATTGATGTTGGATGATGTGCAAAATCATCGTAAATAATAATATCTGAGAAATTGCCTACTAACTCAAAACGACGTTTAACCCCTGCAAATTTTGTCAATGATTGAAGAGAATCATTAGGAGAAATGCCAATCATATTGGCAGCGGCAATTGCACCAAGAGCATTTTCAACATTATATTCACCGTCAAGTTTCCATTCTTTTTTTAAGTTATACGAAGATTTGTAAGATACCTCTAAATTATTTTTTTTCTTAAGTTTAGCTCTCCAATCACATTTATCTTGATAGCCAAAAGATTCAATTTCAGACCAATATCCTCGTTTAATTAACTCTTGTATATTTTTATCATCACCATTAATTATCAGTTTTCCATTTCTTGGCATAATTCTCATAAGCTGATGGAATTGACATAAAATCTCATCTAAATCCTTGTAAATATCAATATGATCAAATTCTAAATTATTGATTATGTTTATTTCTGGATGGTAGTGAATAAATTTAGGTCTCTTATCAAAAAAAGCTGAGTCATATTCATCTGCCTCAATAACAAAAAATTTTGATTCTGTAAGCCTTGAAGACGTTTCAAAATTTTCTGGAACACCGCCTATCAAATAGCTTGGATTTAATTCATTATCATCTAATATCCAGGATAACATTGATGAAGTGGTTGTCTTGCCATGAGTTCCGGAAACAGCAATTACGTATCTCTCTCTTAATACATTCTCATATAACCATTGCGGACCCGATGTAAAAGGAATATTTTTTTCGAGAAGAGTTTCAATAACCTCATGACCTCGAGTCATTACATTACCTACGATGACTTGGTCAGGCTCATCTTTCAGTTGAGATGAGCTGTAATCTTCATAAACTTTGATACCAAGTTTATTCAGTTGCTCGCTCATTGGTGGGTAGAAATTTATATCACTCCCTGTAACTTTATGTCCAAGTGATTTAGCTATTGAAGCCAAACCAGCCATAAAAGTTCCACAAACTCCTAATATATGTACATGCATTATTTTAACTCTGATTCAGAATTTGGTTTTGAATAAGGAATTGAAAACATAAAGCTGATAGAGCTATCAAAATACCAAAAAATCGTTTTTTATTGATAGTGCTCGCGATGATATGACCTTCGACTGGAATAGACCAAAGCATTATCAATCCAGCAATGACAGAAGCGAAGTTAACTCCAAGAAAAGGAGCAAAAAAAATAAATACAACCACAAATGTAATAGTAATGAGAGATCCACATGCAATAATCGCTGAAATTGATTGTAGAGCGCGATTTGCATAACCATAAAAAATAATTATAAAGCAATAAAACAGAATCCCGCTTGCGTATGCCGTCAAATTTATTAATGGCTCTTGAGTAGAGTCATCATTAATCAGAATCAAAACACTTGATGATGAGATGACCAGAAGAATAAGTGATACAAGAAAAACTAACCATGAAGATGGAATTATATCAGGGCCTTTCCTAAGCATTACAATATCAAGAAAATTTTTTATTAATTTGGTCATGAATTTTATTTTCCTTATATAGATAATTTAACCACACTCTCATGATATCCTGCCATTAAAACTGAAATTTGATAGCGCATGAATAAAATCAATCAAAAAAAAAGCGAATCGATCGAAAAAATAAATAGTGAAATCTTGAAGCAATCATATATTGCAATTGATACAGAATTTATGAGAGAGCGCACCTATTTTGCAAAATTATGCTTAGTTCAAATCGCTACTCCATCTTCCATATTTTGCATTGATACAATTTCTAACGATAATCTGAAAGAATTTTGGAATAGTATTTCTAATTCTTCGTGCATTTTTCATTCGGCAAGACAAGATCTGGAAGTAATATTTCAAAACTCCGATCTTCTTCCCAATAAAATCTTCGATACACAAATTGCTGCCGGGTTGGTTGGATTTGAACCTCAAATAAGCTACGCAAATCTGGTGGAGAAACTGTGTGGAAGAGTTTTAAAAAAAAGTCAAACACGAGCAAATTGGGAAAAAAGACCACTTTCCAAGGAAATGATAAGTTATGCTCGTGAGGATGTTGAATTCCTTCTTGAGATGCATGCAATTCTTCTAGAAAAACTCAAAAAAATGGATCGAATAAGCTGGGCAGAGGAAGATTCAAAGTCTCTAAATAATTACAATCTGTATAAATTTGACCCAAACGAAGCAATAAATAGGATTAAAAGCGCTAAATATCTGTCTGGTCGAACAAAAAAGGCTATACATTTATTATTGAAATGGCGAGAAGAGAAAGCCATCGAAAAAAATCTCCCCAGGCAATGGATACTCAGAGATAAAACTCTTGTTGACATTGCATCAACTTCGATAGAGCTTAGTGATGATTTTTCTAATATTAAAAATATCTCAGAGAAATTTATTAAAAAAAACGGAAATGAAGTAATCAAAATATTAGAAAAATCTAGAATTTCTGCAGAAGATTACCCACCTGAAAATAAAATGAATGAAAAACAAAAAAAAATAATGGCAGAGATGCAAAAGTTTATAGCTAAAATTTCAAAAAGTTTAAATATTGCTCCGGAAATCATTGCAACAAAGAAAGAAATCAAGCTTTATTTAATGGCAAAAAATAAATCCAAGCTAATCAAAGGTTGGCGAAAAAATCTGACTGAAGAAAAATTTCTTGAGCTAACAGAATAAAAAAGGTTGAATTTAATACTTTCAGATTTTAATTAAATAGTAGCCAATAAACTTTGATAAACTTCATCCATGCTACCTTCAGCATTTATCACTTTTAATTTGTTTTCACTTTTATAAAAATCCACTAAAGGTTCTGTTTGATCCCGATAAACTTTGAGTCTATTTCGAATTATTTCTTCATTATCATCTTTCCTCTTGAGCAATTCACCACCCAAATTTTTACAGGCATCTAACTCCTCTTTGCTAGAAAAATAAATATTCAATAACTTCCCAGTTTTTGAACATGTCCTTCTTCCAACTAAACGTTTCATTAATATTTCAAAATCAATATCCATGAGAAGCGCAGAATCTAGTGGGATACGCATTTGTTGTAATAATTCTTTTAAATCTTTTGCTTGTTTTGTGGTTCTTGGGAATCCATCAAGAATAAAGCCATTTAATGTATCCTTGAGAGATAATCGCTCGCTTATAAGACCTATCATAAGATCATCTGAAACCAGTTTTCCTGATTCCATGACTTTTTTCGCCTTCAAACCAAATGAAGTTCCTTCATCAACTGCAGATCTCAGCATATCTCCTGTTGAAATATGGCATATATCCTTATCCTTCATTAGCCTTTGTGCCTGTGTACCCTTTCCTGAACCGGGTGCACCTAGTAATACAATTCGCATATCCTTCTTCGCCTCATTTAATGTTTTTAATATTATTGATTCAGAAATTAATGGTATTTGGAATAATAATCAATCATTTAAAACAAACCAATGACGATTAACTTACTTTGAGTTATGCTGTGGTGCGATTACAAACAATTAATTTGGTGAGCTATGAAACCAATGAATGCTTTTTATGCGCAATCTGGGGGTGTTACTGCTGTAATAAACGCTACTGCATCTGGTGTTATTGAGACAGCAAGAAAACATAAAAAGATTATTTCCAATGTTTATGCTGGAAGAAATGGAATACTCGGAGCGCTCCAAGAAGATATGATTGATACAAATCGAGAATCAATCAGAACTATTCAAAACCTTAAATACTCTCCAGGAGGCATCTTTGGGTCAGCAAGATATAAATTAAAAACAATTGAAGAGAATAGAATTGAGTATAAGAGATTAATTGATGTTTTTGAGGCTCATAATATCGGTTACTTTTTCTATAATGGTGGCAATGACTCTATGGATACAGCTCATAAAGTCTCATTAATTAGCAAAAAAATGGGGTTTCCTGTGACATGTATCGGTATTCCAAAAACCGTAGACAATGATCTCCCTGTCACAGACAATTGCCCTGGATTTGGATCAGTAGCAAAGTATATAGCGGTATCAACTCAAGAAGCAGCAATGGATATTGCATCAATGTCAAAAACATCCACAAAAGTATTTATTCTTGAGGTTATGGGTCGACATGCTGGATGGATTGCTTCTGCGGGCGGCTTAGCTAAAAGCGAAAATAATGATGCTCCGCATATAATATTATTTCCAGAAATAGCTTTTAATAAAAATAATTTTTTAAAAAAAGTAAAAGAATCAATCAAAAAATATGACTTCTGTGTCATCGTAGCGAGTGAGGGTACACGGTATAAAAATGGTAAATTCCTTGCAGAAACTGGAGCAAAAGATGCTTTCGGTCATGCACAGTTAGGAGGAGTAGCACCTGTACTTGCAGGAATGATTTCTAAAAATCTTAATTTGAAATATCACTATGCGATAGCTGATTACCTTCAACGATCAGCAAGACACATCGCATCGTCTATTGATGTGAAGCAAGCGTATTCGGTTGGAAAAGCCGCAATTGAACTAGCTATAAAGGGTCAAAATGCTGTCATGCCGATCATTGAGAGAACCTCGAATAATCCTTATCGATGGAAAATTAGTAAAACCAGCCTTACAAAAGTGGCCAATAAAGAAAAGATGGTACCTAGGAAATATATTTCAAAGGATGGTTATTCAATAACCAAGGCTTGCAAAACATATCTTGAGCCATTAATACAAGGTGAAGATTATCCGCCTTACCATAAGGGTGTTCCAAAAATAGTTAAACTAAAAAATATTAGTGTAACCAAGATGTTAAATAAAAATTTTGTGGTATGATTGCCACCTTAAAAATTAATCAATACATCAAAAAAATCAATTTATTCCCGTAATAAAAACATTACATAACTAAAATTTAAATATTTGGAGAATTAAAAATGACGGATGATCTCGCCCTCTGGCTTTCCATATCAGCAGGAGCTCTAGCAATTTTGTATGGAGTTGTTTCTGCAAAATGGATAGTTAATCAGTCTGCTGGTAACGAAAAAATGCAACAAATTGCAGGATTTATTCAAGAAGGTGCAAACGCATACATGAATAGACAATATCGAACCATTGGTATTGTTGGTATTGTGCTTTTTGTTCCTTTATCGGTTTTTCTCGGCTTAGCCACAGGTATTGGTTTTGCAATAGGTGCGATTTTCTCAGCGCTTGCTGGTTACATTGGTATGTTCGTCTCAGTAAGAGCAAATGTAAGAACTGCAGAAGCTGCAAGAATTGGAGTAAATCCGGCTCTAAATATAGCATTCAAGGGTGGAGCAATAACTGGCCTTCTGGTAGTTGGACTGGGTCTTTTTGGTGTTGCTGGTTACTATTTGATACTCATGAATATGGGAATGTCATCCGAAGATGCAATTCATTCTCTTGTTGGTCTGGCATTTGGTGGTTCATTGATTTCAATCTTTGCAAGACTGGGTGGAGGAATATTTACAAAAGGAGCTGATGTTGGAGCAGATCTTGTAGGAAAAGTTGAAGCAGGAATTCCAGAGGATGATCCAAGGAACCCCGGAGTAATTGCGGATAACGTCGGTGATAATGTTGGTGATTGCGCTGGTATGGCTGCCGATCTTTTTGAAACATATGCTGTAACAATTATTGCAACCATGTTGTTAGGCTCACTGATGGCTGCAGAATACGGGAGTGCAATGGCGATATATCCCCTGGTTCTTGGTGCAGTTTCAATAGTTGCTTCAATTATAGGAACATTTTTCGTAAAAACGTCAGATGGCGGAAAAGTAATGGGCGCACTCTATAAAGGTATGATCGTTGCAGGTCTTCTGGCAGCAATTGCTTTTTACCCAATCACTAATATGATGATGAGTCAAACTGGAAATGCTTCAGGAATATTTGGATCCGCATTAATTGGTCTTGCGCTTACAGCAGCAATGGTAATAATTACTGAATATTATACGAGCACAGAATACAAACCAGTAAGGGATATAGCAGAAGCTTCGTTATCTGGTGATGCAACCAATATAATTGCAGGTCTAGGTATATCAATGAAATCAACCGCCATGCCAGTAATTGCTGTCTGTGCGAGCATATGGGGTGCTTTCGAATTAGCTCCGTCGGGTGACTCAATGGCAGGACTATATAATATTGCTATTGCAGCGACTTCAATGCTATCAATGACAGGTGTTGTTGTAGCTCTAGATGCTTTTGGTCCAATTACTGACAACGCTGGAGGAATAGCTGAAATGTCAGAACTGCCTTCAGAAGTCAGGAATATCACCGATCAATTGGATGCAGTAGGAAATACAACTAAAGCTGTTACAAAAGGATATGCAATCGGTTCAGCAGGGCTTGCGGCACTTGTTCTATTTGCAGATTATACAAATGCACTCGAGACAAATAACATCATTGTTAACTTTGACCTCTCTGATCATTTAGTCATTATCGGTTTATTTCTTGGGGGCCTTGTACCATTTATATTTGGCTCAATGGCAATGGAGGCTGTTGGCAGAGCTGCAAGTTCAGTTGTAACAGAGGTAAGAAGACAATTTAAAGAAATGCCTGGAATTATGGAAGGGACTGTAAAACCGGAGTATGACAAAGCAGTGGATCTTCTTACAAAAGCGGCTATTAAAGAAATGATCATTCCATCCTTGCTTCCAATTCTTGTTCCAATTGCTGTAGGAATAATATTAGGTCCTGAAGCTCTTGGTGGTGTTTTGCTAGGAAGTATAATTACCGGTTTATTTGTTGCTATCTCCATGACGACAGGTGGCGGAGCATGGGATAATGCAAAAAAATATGTTGAAGATGGGAATTGTGGAGGAAAAGGATCTGATGCTCATAAGGCAGCAGTAACAGGAGATACAGTTGGTGATCCATACAAAGATACAGCTGGGCCAGCAATTAATCCTTTAATTAAGATAATTAATATTGTAGCGCTTTTAATAGTACCTCTAATCTGATTAATTTTCTTTTTCAAAAAAACCGCCAATAGGCGGTTTTTTTTTCTTTGCTTTTTTTTGCAAATCTTATCTAATAAAAACACAAGAAAAATGTAAGATAGTTGGGAAGATTATAAAAAAATTATTGATATGAGCAAATACAAAAAAATCACACCTGAAGAATTCTCATTACTTCTGAAAGAAGATAAAGAATGGCAACTTCTTGACGTCAGAGAATCATGGGAAATAGAAATATCGAGAATACCGAATTCTATTTTTATTCCTATGGATGAAGTAATCTCTAGAGTAAATGAACTTGATAAAGAAAAACCTGTCGCAATTATATGTAGGTCAGGGGTGAGAAGTGCGAAAATAGCAGAGGCCTTGTCAATATATCCATTTAAAGAGATTGCAAATATTGAAGGTGGAATTAATGAATGGTCAAAAACATTGGATAACAATATTAGAGAATACTAGGGTTAACTAGTTAATAGAAAAAAAATAAAATAATCATTTATAATTAAAAGTATGTATAAAAAACTCCCAATATTAGCTGTAATTTCAAGTATATTTTGCATGATGCCAGTCTACTCAGCATCACTGTTAGAAGTATATCAACGTGCTCTGCAAAGTGACCCTCTTATTCATGAAGCAGAATCAAGACGACTTGCAGCTCTCGAAGGTGAAACTCAAGCGAGAAGTAGATTGTTACCAGAGCTCGGAATAGGAAGTCGTTATACTATTTCGAACTATGATGGCTCTACTATTGAATCTGACCTATCAGGTGCTGTAGCATCAGTTAATACTGAATCAAAAACCACTTCTTCTGGATGGCAACTTCAACTCACACAAACAGTTTTTGAGTGGGGTAAATGGGTTGCTTTGAAGCAAGCAGGAAAACGTTCGGCAAAAGCTGAAATTGACTATGAAATAAAACAACAGGATTTAATTGTAAGAGTAGTGAAAAGGTATTTAGACGTACTAGCAGCCGAAGATAATCTAATTTCAATAAACAGTAATAAACTTGCAATATCTCGTCAACTTGAACAAGCAAAACAACGTTTTGAGGTAGGTCTAATAGCGATTACTGATGTGCAAGAATCTCAAGCAGCATATGATCAAAGTGTTGCAAATGAAATTAACGCAAAAAGATTACTAGCAAATGCAAGAGAGCTTCTCAGGGAAATCACTGGCGCGTATCTCCCAAAACTTGATGCACCAGATCAAGACTTACCTTTATTGGCTCCGATTCCTGAAATTGAAAATGAGTGGATAGCATCAGCAATGCAACAAAATTTGAATCTTATATCCAGTAGATTTGAAGAAGAAATAGCAAGACATGAAATATCATTTCAAAAAACTGGACATTATCCCTCAATTAATATTGTAGCTAATATGAGTTCTCAAGATGCAGATAACGAAGATCAAATAAGAAATGCTATCAACTTTCCAGATTTAACGACTAATAATCAAAGTGACTCTATCTATATCCAGCTATCAATGCCTATTTATTCTGGAGGAATGACCACGTCAAAAGTACAAGAAGCTGTTTACCTCCATAGAGCCAGCAGAGAAAAATTACAACGAATTGCAAGAGAAACGGAAAGAGAAACACGAGATGCTTTTCTTGGTGTTACATCTGAAATAAGTCGAGTAAATGCATTTAAACAAGCTGTAAAATCTAGCGAAACAGCATTAGAAGCTACTCAAGCAGGATTTGAGGTAGGAACAAGAACAATTGTCGATGTATTAAACTCTCAATTCGCATTAGAAAACGCAATACAAAATTATTCAAAGAGTAGATATGACTATATCGCGAATGTCTTTTATCTTAAACAAGCTGCTGGGACACTCCGGGTTCAGGATTTAGAAGAAATTGATCAATGGTTCAAAGAAAGGGATGCTCCTGAAGATATTATTAAATAAATTCAAATCTGCTTTTCAGGAAAAATATCATCTAAACGTCTCATCAAACCTGAAATAGCCCCTTTATTATTTTCGACAATAGCCTTAGCTCTCTCACCAACAACTTCTGACTTAGAACGATTGGAATGAAATGTGATTATATTATTTGCTAGCTCTTTAGAGTTACTGATAATTTTCAATGCATTAGCCTCCTCAAGAAGATTGGTCATTTCTTTTTGATTGAAGGTGTGTGGACCTGAAATAGTTGGGAGACCTAATGATGCCGGTTCAAGTAAATTATGACCTCCTATCGGTAACAAACTTCCACCTACGAATGCAATGTCACTTGCCGCGTAAAATAATAATAATTCACCAATAGTATCAATCAAAAAAACTTCGCATTTATGATGTGTTTTTTCGTAATCAGATCGACTTTTATATTCCCAATTATCACTACTAAGTTTCTGTTTTATTTTCTGAAATCTCTCAGGATGTCTAGGAGCTAAAATCAAGATCATATTATTAATATTTTTTAAAATTTCTTTATGTGCATCTAAGATAATATCCTCTTCGCCCTCATGAGTACTTGCTGCAATCCATATTGGTCTATTATTAAATGAATTTTCTTTTAGAATTTCTCCCTGCTTAATCGTGCCTTTCGGTAATGAGAAATCAAATTTAATATTCCCCATCACCCAAGTTCTATTTGGATCAGCCCCAAGAGAAATAAAACGCTCTGCATCAATCTTACTTTGTGCCGCGATCAGTATCCCATGAGACAAAGTTTCTCGAAATAACGGTAAGAAACGTTTGTAATTTGCTAGAGATTTAAGTGATATACGAGCACTAACAAGAATCAACGGGATTTTTCTTAGTCCGCATTCATTATAGAGATTTGGCCAGATCTCCGTTTCCATAATAAGTGCGATACATGGCTTAATTGAATTGAAAAAATTTTTTACTGCGAAAGGTGTTTCGAATGGTATATATGAGTGATGAACTGTGTCATGGAATATATTTTTTACTTGCAATGCACCGGTTGGAGTGACGGTTGTTATAATGATATCTTTATCTGGATAACGAGATTTGATCTGATTGACAAGAGGAATTGTTGCTTGGACTTCGCCTACTGATACTGCGTGGATCCAAACTGAGCCAGCTTTCAAGTTAGGATAGTTAAATCCAAATCTTTGAGTCATCCGATCTAGATAAACATTATTGAATATACCTTTAAGAATCCAAAAAAAAATCAAAACTGGAAACAGAGCATAAGTTAATATTGCATAACTGAAACGAATAAAATTTCTCAGCAAAGATTTCATATTTAAAATTGCGCGATCGCTAATCTTTTAGTTTTTCGATAATATTACTGGACGAAAACCCTTCAATGTAACTCAATATCTTAACTTCTCCTCCATACTCATTAACTATTTTAGCGCCAACAACCTCAGATAAATTATAATCTCCACCTTTAACTAGAATATCAGGCTTAATATTCTCAATAATATTGATGGGTGTGTCTTCCTCAAAAGGAACAATCCAATCTGTTGAGATTAAACCATTGAGAACTTTCATACGTTCTTCTAGTGAATTAATTGGACGTTTTTTACCCTTCAATCTAGATACTGATTCATCATTATTAATTGCAATAATTAACCTATCGCCCAGTGCCTTAGCTTCTTCAAGATATGCAATATGGCCAGCATGTAATATATCAAAACAACCATTTGTCATAACTATCTTCTCGCCACTTTTTCTGTAATCTTCAACAATAGTTGTTATATCACCTAAAGAACAAATCCCACTTGATCTTTTCTTATGAATTTTGTTTTGAAGCTCCTCAACAATAACAGAATCAACGCCAATTCTTCCAACAACAATACCGGCTGCTGAATTTGCCAATTTAGCCGCATTAACAAGTGATTCTCCTGCAGCATAAGATGCAGCAAAGACAGAGATTACGGTATCGCCAGCACCAGTAACATCAAACACATCTTGTGCCTTTGTCTTCAGAAAATTCGATTCATTTTTATTGGAAACAAGAAGCATACCTTTTTGACTTCTTGTGATGAGTAGAGCTTTTAAATCTAGACGCTTAATCAGCTTTTTGGCTTTTTCGATCAACTCTTTATCTGTCCTACATGAACCTACGACTGCCAAAAACTCAGATTCATTTGGAGTCAAAACATCAGCATATTTATATTTATCAAAAGAAGACCCTTTAGGATCAACGAATGTCAAAATATTTTTATCGCGGCAACTGCTTATAATTTCGTCAATATTTGTAGTAGCACCTTTTGCATAATCCGAGATGATCAAAGCATCTATATCAGATAGACACTGGCTTAACCGATCATCTGACAATACCTTCTGGTTAAAAGATGAATCTTTGTCAAATCTAAGAATCTGCTGGCCACGACTTTGAATTCTAGTCTTTATTGTGGTGCTGGTATCTTTTATTTTCTTTAAATTACAATCAATATTATTATTCTCAATTAAGCTCTCTAATATCGTACCTTCATTATCTTCTCCTACGATTCCAAATAATGAAACTTGTATACCTAACTTGCTTAAGTTGATTGCTACATTTGCAGCTCCACCAGGACGTTCATCTGTTTTTTTTACGTTAATGACAGGGACGGGTGCTTCTGGTGAAATTCGTTCTGTATCGCCAAAAAGATAACGATCAAGCATCACATCACCTAAAACAGAAATTTTAAGTTTTGAATAATCTGGAATATTTAACATTCAGATATCTTACACCATGACTCTTGATAAATAACCCATAACAATAGCACTATCTTTAAGTATCTAAAATTATCGTGTTTAATACCTTAAGTATTTTCCAGTGAGAATAGAAGGTATCAATTCTCAAAAATCTCAATTGAAAAACCATCTGGATCTTTTAATATCAAGCTTTTTGAGTGAAAATATTTGCATTCGATTTCACGATCAAAACTACTTAAGATTTCTATATTATTTGATTTAGCTTGATCATAAATATGATCTAAATTTGTTGTCATGAAAGACCACATCGTAATACCTCGTCCAGGCATTTTATTTGGTTCTATTTTGTTCTGTTTTGTATATTCACCATGGTCCATTAAGACGATATAACCTGAAGAAGTGCCCGGGGAAAATCCCTGTATAAATCTCTCTTTTACGCCTTCAGAAATATTTATTGCGGAATTATTGTCTATTTGAAACTCAACATCGCGTCTAATCTCGTAACCAAGGATATTTTTAAAAAATGAGATAGTTTCATCCGTATTTGCTGTACATCTCGCAGAATATGCGATACCTCCAATTCCTCTATTATTATTGATTGGGCCAATGGGGATAAAAATTTCAGGTCTTGTTACCCCAAGAATGAAAATATTATCAGGGCCCTCATATACTATTTCAGATGAAACATAGGTTTCACCGGTTGGGCTCTGAAACTCCATATTCTTAATACCGATTGTAGAATTAATACCCATTTTTTTCATAATAATTTCATGAGAAGATAAATCGATAATCGGACTACTTATTGTTGCACCACCTTCATATAGACCGTCATATGATGAGCGAATACATGGCAATGATTGATCTACAGCAATCACGCGAACGTTGATATTTTTTCCCTCCCCTTTCATAAAAAATTTTGCTATTTTCCAGGTCAGTTCATTATTGAATCCCAAATATCTATTCAACCGATTCAGCTCTTTTTTTTCGGGACGATACCATCCATCTTTAGATTGAAAATATCCATTAATTAAAATATCTTCAAGATCATGAGAATTATTCGTTACCCACGTAACTGTATCTAAAGGGCCAACTACAGCATCCGCTGTTTTTGATAATGGTATAAAGATATCTTGTGACATTATTTTTATTCTTGAACTTAACTAGGCGTTTCAACAAGAATAACTTCGACATCTGCAAGACCTTGTCGCAATTCTTTTAATTTTTTGTATTTATCTGATTGCCAGAATCTTAAAGCGGAATCCTTTGTTGGCCATTTTGATATAGCAACAGACTCATAACCTTTTAAGCTACCTTCAAGTAACTCTGCCCCAGGAGCTACAATTATGTATTCTCCGCCAAATTCTTCTACTAAATCAGGGACAATTTTTCCATAATCATTTATGAATTTATCACGGTCATGCATTTTACAAGCAATAATCATGAAAGCACTCATAATTCAACCTTCATAAAACCAAAAAACACAATTAAGGGATAGACGGGACGTTTTCTTTGTAATCAAAATTCATTCGATTTAGCCACACTTAGAATCTCCACAAGCCAAACATGTCATGCATCCGTCCAACATAATTACTGCTGTTTCATTACATTTTGCGCACAATTGGGCGCCTTCTGGATATTCCGATTTTGAAAATGCATCTTGTTGTTTTTTTGCATTCTCATATTCTTCTCTCTTTTTTTCGAGCAATTCCTTTTGATGCTCGTCAAGTTCCGTTGTTGTTAACAAGCCAATCGAAATCAAGTGTTTTTCTACTATATAACCAAGCTCAGCAATGATCGATGGCATAAATTTTCCACCTGGCTGCCAATAACCTCCTCTTGGATCGAAAACAGCCTTAAGCTCATCAACCAAGAAAGTAACATCACCACCCTTCCTAAAAACTGCTGATATCACTCTAGTGAGTGCAACAATCCATTGATAATGATCTAGATTCTTTGAATTTATAAAAATCTCAAAAGGTCTTCTTTTTTCATCATCAGTATTTTGATTTAGCACAATATCATTAATAGTTACATACATAGCGTGATCTGAGATTGGAGTTTTAACTTTATAAGTAGACCCGACAAGAATTTCTGGTCGCTCCAATTTTTCATGCATGCGTATCACTTCTGCACGATCATCTTTAGAAAGATTTATGGGAGAGGACTTTTTCTTTTCAGAATTTTTTGATGACTGATTTACTGCGTAGCCAACAATTTTTTTATCTATTTTTTTCATTAAAATTTAAACCTGCCTCTGTAAAAATCAGTTTCTATAAATATAAATTAGCCTAGAATTTTCCGTAATAACCTTCTTTAAGAGCATCAAAAAGGTTTGCAGCGGAATGTGTTTCACCATCATATTCAATCATTTCATCTCCTTTTACCTCAATTTCGCTACCATCTTCTAAAGTGAAGGTATAAGAAGTGTTCTTTAGGTCATCTTCCTTCACGAGAACACCTTGGAATGCTTCAGGATTAAATCTAAAAGTTGTACAGCCTTTTAAACCCTGCTCATAGGCATATAGATAAATATCCTTGAAGTCTTCATATGGAAAGTCTGTAGGGACATTTGCTGTTTTGGAGATAGACGAGTCGATCCAATATTGTGCGGCAGCCTGAATATCAACATGTTCTTTTGGAGTAATACTGTCAGCAGTCATAAAATAATCTGGGAGTGAATTTTCACTTCCATCATCAATAGCATTTGGCATAGCATCTTTGTTTACGAACTCTCTGTACGCTAATAGTTCATATGAAAACACATCAACTTTTTCTTTTGTTTTTTTACCTTCCCGTATAACATTTCTGAAATAATGATGGGCAAATGTCGGCTCAATCCCGTTACTCGCATTATTAGCGAGAGAAAGTGCGATTGTACCAGTAGGAGCAATTGAACTGTGATGTGTAAATCGCGATCCTTTTTCAGCTAACTGATTGACTAGCTCTGGATTTTCTTCAGCAATCCGCTTCATGTAATTACTGTATCGACTGTGAAGAATGCTTCCTTTAACCTTGTCTCCGACTTTGTATCCATCAACCGCCATCTCTGGACGTTTCGTCAACATCTCTTGAGTTACCTCAAATTCTTCCAACATTATAGGGGCAGGTCCTTTCTCTTCAGACAGTTCCAAAGATGCCTCCCAACCTGACATCGCAAGTTGTTTTGAAATTTCAGTAGTAAAATCAACAGATTCTTTGCTACCATATTTCATACAAAGCATAGTAATAGCTGAACCCAATCCTAAAAACCCCATTCCATGTCTGCGTTTTCTGAGTATTTCATCGCGCTGTTGAGAGAGGGGCAATCCATTTATTTCGACCACATTATCAAGCATTCTAGTGAAGAGCTTTACAACTTTTTTAAATTCAGACCAATCAAACTCTGCTTGATCAGTAAATGGATCTTGCACAAATTTAGTTAGGTTAACTGAACCGAGAAGGCAGGAGCCATACGGTGGAAGTGGTTGCTCACCGCAAGGGTTTGTTGCTCTTATATTTTCAGCGAACCAATTATTGTTCATTTCATTAACTTTATCTATTAAGACAAACCCCGGCTCTGCATAATCGTATGTAGAAGTCATAATGATATCCCAAACGCGTTGGGCTGGCATTTTCTTGTATACTTTGCAGGCTACCAATCCATCCTTACTTGTAATGTAATTTTTCATTTCTGGCCATTCGCGCCAAACAAACAAGGATTCATCATTAATATCCAGCCCATCCTCATCAATTTCTTTTTGGGTTATAGGGAACGCAAGGTCCCAATCATTATTCTTTTTAACAGCCTCCATAAACTCTTCGGTTATCAAAAGAGATAAATTAAATTGCCTTAATCTTCCATCTTCACGCTTCGCCCGAATAAACTCAACAATATCGGGATGACTGATATCAAAGGTACCCATTTGAGCTCCTCTTCTACCTCCCGCCGATGAAACTGTAAAACACATTTTATCGTAGATATCCATAAAAGAGAGAGGACCCGACGTATACGCTCCTGCTCCAGAAACATAGGCACCTTTTGGTCGAAGTGTTGAAAATTCATAACCAATACCACAACCTGCTTTAAGCGTGAGGCCAGCCTCATGCACTTTGTCAAGAATATTGTCCATTGAGTCAGAAACCGTGCCAGATACTGTGCAATTAATAGTTGAAGTTGCGGGTTTGTGATGTTCAGAACCGGCATTTGATACAATTCTTCCCGCTGGGATTGCTCCTGACCTGAGCGCCCACAAAAATTCTTCAAAATACTTTTCTCTCTCATTTTTTGCTTCTACTTCTGATAAAGCACGAGCTAAACGGATGTATGTTTCGTCGATATTTTTATCGACTTTTGAGCCATCTTTAGCCTTCAATTGATACTTTGTCTGCCAAATATCTAATGATGTTGGTTGCAAATCCACTACTGAAGAATGGTTTTGATTTTCTTTATTTTTAGCTACTGAACCCATCTTTAAATATTTGCTCCTTGATTTATCAACAGAAAATGACTTGAAATGTGATTTTTTTGTAAAAAAATACGTAAAATACAAAACACAATATGTTGTGTCTAACTTAACTCAAGTTGATTTCATACGCAATACCGAAATAAGATATTTTCGTTTTTTTTAATATTTATAATATTCAATATAATCAATAACTTATCAAATATGTAATCAATAAGTTATTAAATTTTATAGTAAAATTTTTTTTGAAAAAAAATAAATAATTTTTAATTAATAACAAGATATAGTGTTATATAAAATCAAGAATATTATAAATTTTTTACGAAATGATGAGAATATTTAGATAAACTTGAATTTTAGATAAATGATCATACTTTTATCCATTATGGGAACTGTATTTATTAATTTGTGTTTCTAATATTTAATTAACTGGAATAATTTGCCAAAAAAAAATTTGAAGGATGAAAAGATGAAGAAATTTAGAATTTTCTGTTATGCAATAACTTTTTTATTTCTAGCCTCACAGAGCTATGCTGCAATACCTAAAAATGATCAAGGTCAACTAATTACAAGCTTAGCACCACTGGTAAAAACTGTTGCACCGGCCGTTGTAAACATAAGGGTAAGTCAAACAGTTAAGTCAAGATCTCCATATGATGATGAAATGTTCCGTCGTTTTTTTGGGGCACCTAACGTTCCTAATAATTCGAGAGAAGTCCAAAGTGCTGGATCTGGAGTGATTGTAGATGCCGAAAATGGATATATTTTAACAAATCATCATGTTGTTTCGGGGGCAAATAAAATACAAATTTCATTAATCAATGAGAATACACTTGATGCAGAAATCATTGGCTCTGATCCTGCTACAGATATAGCTTTACTAAAAGTTGAAGCAAACGAATTAGTTGATATAAATATTGGAGACTCCAATGAAATAGAAGTGGGTGACTTTGTTATCGCAATTGGAAATCCATTTGGTCTTGGAAATACTGTCACTTCAGGAATAGTCAGCGCACTTGGAAGGACCGGGATAAGCACAAGTGGATATGAAGATTTTATTCAAACAGACGCATCAATTAATCCAGGAAATTCTGGTGGTGCATTAGTAAATATGCAAGGTGAATTGGTAGGTATTAATTCTGCTATCATCAGTCAATCTGGAGGTAACGTTGGTATCGGCTTTGCAGTTCCATCAGAAATTGCTAAGTCGATAATGAGTCAAATACTGGATTTTGGCGAAGTTAGAAGAGGTCTTCTTGGTGTTTCTATCCATACAATTGATGAGGAGACTGCAGAGATACTTGGCGTGAATGCTGATAGTGGAGCCATGATAACTGCAATAGAACCAGGCTCTGCTGCTGAAAAAGCAGGACTCAAAGTAGAAGATATTATCACTAAGGTTAATGATGAAAAAATTACAAATGCCAGAGATCTTCAGAACGCAATAGGTTTGAAAGGATCGGGCGAGAACGTTGAAATTGAATATATTAGGGAAGAAAATATCTTACTAGCAAATGCAATTCTGGGTCAGCAAAAAATAAATAAGCAAATCGGTTCAGATATTCATCCAGGTTTGGTTGGCGCTCAATTTTCATCTTCAACAAACAGATCAGGCATTGAAGTCATAGAAGTTGAACCTGGATCGCCGGCAGCTCAGAGAGGCCTCGAAAAGGGTGATTTAATCGTAGCAGTGAATCGACTGAGAGTAGAGAATATTCAACAACTAGAAAGTATCGCTAAAAAAAATAACATCCTCTACCTCATGTTTGAGAGAGATGACCGAACGTTGATTTTGAGAATTCAGTAATCACAATGATGCAAATATACCTGGTTGGCGGTGCAGTCCGAGATAAGTATCTCAATATACCAATCAAGGAGAAAGACTGGTGTGTTGTGGGATCATCTTCAAATGATCTCATAGAAATGGGTTTTAAAGCTGTTGGAAAAGACTTCCCTGTTTTTCTTCACCCTGAAACCAAAGAAGAATACGCGCTGGCCAGAATCGAAAAAAAAATAGGTCCTGGCTATCATGGATTTTCATTCCTCACTTCCAAAGAAGTCTCTCTTCAAGATGACTTAAAGAGAAGAGATCTTACGATAAATGCAATGGCCATAGATAATGAAGGAAACTTAATTGATCCGCATCATGGTTTAAATGATCTGGAAAATAAAATATTAAGACACGTATCCAATTCATTCAGAGAAGACCCAGTCAGAGTATTAAGAGTTGCAAAATTTTCAGCTCGATTTCATAAAAAAGGTTTCATAATTCATCCTGAGACATTAAAAATGATGAAATCAATGTCCAAACAAGGTGAAATTCAAAATTTAGTTGGTGATCGTGTTTGGAAAGAGACTGAAGAAGCATTAAGTTCTGGTGACTCACATATATTTTTTAGAGCCCTACAGGATTGCGATGCGTTAAGGATTATTTTCCCAGAATTTTATGAATTAGATAGCTCTTCAAAATCGAATTCAACGAAAATTCAAGAAAAATATACTTTTGAAATCCTAGAACATTCATCTAATAACACAAATAACCCAGCTATTAACTTCTCAATTCTAGTTTTTGACATATTAAAGAGCAGGCATAAAAGCTCGAATGCAATGCAAAAAGCACATAAAACTCTTGCTAGAGAATTAAAAAATAGACTTCCAATACCATCAAATTTTATCGATGTTTCATCATTATTGATTCAATTTACAGAGCTTATTGAAAATACTGTTTCACTAAGTCCAGATTCTATCTTAATGTTTTTAGAAAATGCAGATGCTTTCAGGCGAAAAAAACGTTTTGAAGAATTCTTAGATGCTCACAGAATAATATCCAAAAAAAACAAATGCTCCTCCTCGATAATCTTAATTAAAAATATTATTGAAGCTTGTGATGCAATACCAATGAAAAAAGTGATTGGCGATGAGAGTAATCCAAAAATTATAAAAGAGAAGGTAAGAAAATCGAGAATAGAAGCAATTAAAAGTAAAATAAATACAAAATAATGGCAGAGAGAATAACTCTATAAATTGCGAAAGGCGCTAATCCAACTTTTCTTATAATTCTCATGAAAAAGCCGATACTTAAATACGCCACGATCATGGCTACTAACATACCCAAGAATAATTCACTCCAATCAACATGAATATCATTAATTATGATATTAAGAAATTTATAAACAGATGCTATTGTTATAACTGGAATTGACAAAAGAAAAGAAAACTTTGCGGCATCCACTCTCTTGAGACCCAATAATAAAGCGGTCGTCATAGTTACTCCGGATCTTGATGTTCCTGGCACTAAAGCTAATGATTGCGAAATACCAATTAAAATAATATGAGAAAGCCTCATGTCTTTCATTTCAATTCTTTGGGCACCTTTTCCATCTGCATACCACATGAGTAGGCCATAAAAAGACAGTGTAATTGCAATTACTAAAGGATTTCTTAAGGTTTCTTCAATCCAACCAGATAGAAGATATCCGGCAGCAGCCGCCGGTATTGTAGCCAATAGTATATAAAATAAGAGATTTGAATTATCAGTATTACTTTTTTTTGTTCTAGAGAAAAAAGTAGCTGAAAATAAAGCGAATAAATCATGTCTAAAATAAATAGTGACGGCAATAAGAGAGCCTAAATGAACAGCTACATCAAATATCATTCCCTGATCTGGAAATCCAATTATCTGTGGAACAAGAATTAAATGACCTGAACTTGATATCGGTAAAAATTCAGTCAGGCCTTGAATGATTCCAAGAACTATAATTTGTATTGTTGCCACTATCTATACTCCATCATAAATACTATATCTAAAGTGCATATGATCTATCACCATTATGATGAATTTCATGTTTGGATGAAAAGTTCTTAGTTAATAAGAGGCACTTAAATGTATACCCCATCTTATCAGGCATTGTGAGTAGTTTAACTTGTTTTGTTAGTGTGATTTGATCCTTGATATTAAGATTTTCAAAATCTTCAAACTCCTCTTCAATCCCATTATTCATAATAAATTGCGCTTGATTCAAGTATGCATTAACTTCCATACCATTATTCAGAGCAGTTTCGGCCAATAATGAAAAATCCACCCACGTTGTTATATCTTGTATACCCGGAAATATAAGAGGCTCATCATGCATGTGATGTTTAAAATAGCATTGAAGCCATCCTCGATTCTTCATTTGAGAATAATATTCATTCCGAGAAACTCCATAATCAATAATCAATAGCATTCCTTTATTCATATTTTCAGCAATATTTTTTATCCAGGTTTTTGCCTTAAAAGAAACTTCGGAAATATAATTATTTGGTAATATGCTCCCTGTTTGTTTTTCAATAAATTTAATGTAGTTATAAAATTCTTTATCTGCTTCTTTTAGCTTATAAACTAGTTTTTTCTTATCTGTGCCAACATTAACTTGAAAAAGCTTGTCATTAAATTTTTTAAATCTCTCAAACGGCATAGAATCGACCACCTCGTTTGCAATAATGATGCCATTAAAATTTTTTGGGATATCTGTAATCCAAGATACGCGTGAATACATGCTAGGTAATTCTTGTGATATTTTCTCTTTTTGGCGTTTAATAAGATCTTTGGATATGTCAACAATATAATAATTTTGTATTTTTACCTTCATTTCATCTAATTTCTTCAGAACAGAAACCGCCATAGATCCACTCCCAGCACCAAATTCCAACAAAGACAAATTTTTCAATTCGTCAGATGCTTTATAGCATTCTTTAGCAATAGCTTTGCCCATTAAATCAGTCTCTTCAGGTGCCGTAATAAAATCTCCATCTTCACCAAATTTTTTCAAATCGCCATCGTAATAACCTATATCCTCTGCATATAGTGCGTAATCCATGAATTCACTAAAAGCAATCTCATTTCCAGATCCTTTTATTTTTTCTGAAATATATTCTGTGACTTTTGCGCTTCTCTGATTTTCTTTTTTATTTGGTTTTGGAAGGCCAGATGGTTGTCTAATATCCAAAGTCATAACAATCAATCCAATTACATTTATCTGCAGTTCATTGTTTAGTATTATTAAAATATTCGCAATACTATTAAAATTTATCAATGAATAACAAAAACAATACAGAAAAAAAATACGCCTTAATTACCGGTGCTGCAAAAAGAATTGGGGCATCAATTACTGAAAATCTCCATACGAATGGTTTTGATGTTGGCATTCACTTTAACTCATCTTCCAAAGATGCGGAAAATTTATGCAATAGGCTAAACGCCTTAAGAAAAAATTCTGCAAAAATATTTCAGGGCAATATTACTAAAAGTGAAGGTATTAATCTTCTGTACAAAGAGTTCTTCAAATGGAGCGGGAAAATAGATTTACTTGTCAATAATGCATCGAGTTTTTACCCTACTCCCCTAGGAGAAATAAATGATGAAAATTGGGATGATCTAATCGGTACAAATTTAAAAGGACCGCTTTTTCTCTGCCAGGCGGCACATAACGATCTAAAAAAGCAACAAGGTTCGATTATTAATTTGATAGACATTTATATAAAAAGTCCGCCAAAAGATCATTCTGTATATATAGCAGCTAAAGCAGGCCTAGAAATAGTAACTCGATCATTAGCAAGAGATTTAGCACCGGATGTCAGGGTAAATGGTATATCTCCTGGAGCAATCCTTTGGCCAGAAAAGAATATGGATAATAAAACAAAAGAAGGCATCCTGAATACTATTCCATTAAAAAGAAAAGGTTCTCCACAAGATATTGCGGACTGCATTTTATTTTTGGTCAAGACATCTAATTATATTACCGGGCAGATCATTTCTATTGATGGGGGAAAGAGCATCTAATCTAACTTAAATTTAAATCAATTAAAGTCAGAGGATGGCCGCTTTTATCCATTAATTTCCAGTGCTCTCTAACGCTACATTGTGTAACTGGATGTATTAGCTCTGGATCAATATCCATGAGCGGCTTAAGAACAAAGCTGTATTTCAAGATATCGTCTCTAGGGATTTTAAGTCTATTGTTGTTAATCACTTTTTGATCATAGATCAATAAATCCACATCCAATGTCCTTGATAAAAATTTATCTGAGCCTCTTTTTCTGCCACTTAAATCATGAACATACTCAATAAAATCCTGAACTTCATAAACATCCATTTCTGTTGTGCAAGATACGACTAAATTAAGAAAATCTTCACCTTCAAAGCCTGCAGACTTATTTTGGTAAACAGGTGATATTTTTATTTTTGTGAACTTGCTCTTGATCTCATTGAGTGCAAGAAAAATATTTTCCCTAGGATTGATATTACTTCCTATGCCAAAAAAAATCTTAGCCATTTCAACTCTTATCGTCTCGTTCTATGATAATACCAACACCCTTGGAACCCCTTATTGCTCCGGGTTTGTTCACTTTAACCCTTACCCAAGAAACATTGTGTTCGCCAATTACTAATTCAGAAATTTTTTCAGCCATTGTCTCTACTAACTGAAAACTACTTTCTTCTACGAGTTTTCTAACACTTTTTGCAACAGCTTTATAATTCAATGTATCTTCTATTTGATCAGTTGCCGCGGCTTTTTTTATGTCAGCACTCATCTCTATATCAATTATTACTTGTTGCTTGATCCTTTTTTCCCACTCCCATATCCCAACGGTAGTCTCTATTTTCATTTCACTAAGAAAAATTCTATCCATTTTTTGATCTCATTTGGTAATTAATCTGCTCCATGGGCCATCGTGCTTTTGCCTCTATTTGACTTGGTTTTATTTTATCGTTTAATCGGTGAGCTGCTGCTATTGCAATCATTGCTGCATTGTCTGTACAAAACTCAAGTCTTGGGTAATACACTTCACCCTCAAAACACTTCTTCAGATTTTTTCTAAGCATTTTATTTGCTCCAACACCACCTGAGACTATAACTCTTTTTAAATTTTTTTCTCTAGCCGCCTTCAACGTTCTTCCTATCAGGGAATCAACCGCAGCTTTTTGAAAAGAAGCGGCAATATTAGCTTTTTCCTTTTCAAGCTTACCCTGTTTTTTTAAATCCTTTACCGCGAGCATTACTGCAGTTTTCAAACCGCTGAAACTAAAATCAAATCCAGGTTTTTTTAGCATTGGTCTAGGAAAATTATAAGAATCATCTATGCCTTTCTCAGCCAATCGAGAAATTTCTGGGCCACCTGGATATCCAAGATCGAGAAGCTTTGCAACTTTATCAAAAGCCTCCCCAATCGCATCATCAAGAGTAGTTCCAAGAATCTTATAATTGCCGACGGCCTTAACATCGACAAGTAAAGAATGGCCTCCCGAAACAAGTAGAGCTAAAAATGGATAAGTTGGTTTTTCATTCTCTAACATTGGAGCCAAAAGATGGCCTTCCATATGATGAATTGGAATAACTTCACAATTCCAAGTTAGCGCAAGTCCATTTGCCACAGCACTGCCCACCATCAATGCACCAACTAATCCAGGACCAGCAGTATATGCAATAACATCTGGTTTTTTTATATTTGCCTCACTCAATACTTTTTTGATTAGTGGGAGTAAACAGCGAAGATGATCTCTTGAAGCAATTTCGGGAACTACTCCTCCATAAGGCGCATGCAATGATATTTGGCTATTTAAGACATGCGCTAACAATCCTTTATCGGTATCATAAAGGGCGACTGCAGTCTCATCACAACTTGTTTCTATTCCAAGAATTAACATATGGTTGTGATAATACAATATTTCATTGCACGAAGAATCAAATTTACTTAAGAATTGTGATAATTTATTTTTGCAAAAGAGACTCACAAGCAGTATCATTCCTCGCTCTGAAATTTATATACAAAAATTTAATATGCCAAGTGTACAACTAAAAGAAAATGAATACTTTGACTCAGCAATGCGACGCTTTAAGCGCGCTTGTGAAAAAGCTGGTATTTTAACAGAACTCCGTAAGCGTGAATTCTATGAAAAACCTACGATGGAGCGCAAACGTAAAAAAGCAGCAGCAGTCAAACGTGCACTAAAAAAGAATTCTAGAGATATTACAAAAAGAAAACGTCTTTATTAAACTTAAATCTCTCAACCTATAAATACCCATGAAGCTGAAAACTCGCATTCAAGAAGACATGAAGAATGCAATGCGTTCTGGCGCCCAGGATGAACTAAAAGTTATCCGACTTATTCTTTCAGCAATAAAACAAATCGAAGTTGATAGTCGCATTTCTATTGAAGATGACAATCAAGTTCTCGATATTCTGAATAAAATGATGAAACAAAGAAGAGATTCGATCTCTCAATTTGAACAAGGTGGAAGAAAAGATTTGGCAGATATTGAAAATGCAGAAATTGAAATTCTAACTCAATATCTACCAGAGCAACTCAATGAAAGTGAAATAGATTCGATAGTGCAAGAAACAATAAAAGAAAATGGAGCAGCAGATATAACGAAAATGGGTATGGTTATGTCAATCGTAAAAGAAAAAGTAAAAGGTCAGGCTGATATGGCTGTAGTCAGCCAAAAAGTTAAGGCATCTCTAACAAAATAATTCTTAATCTTAATAGTAAAAACGTTCATTCTCTCAAACTTGTGTTCTTACTTAGGTAATATAATGTAGAGTAGAGAAATAATATATTTATGATATGAGCGGATTAATACCACAACACTTCATTAATGATCTCGTTTCTAGGGTAGACATAGTCGATGTTTTATCTAAACGAATTGATCTCAAAAAAGCAGGAAAAGAATTTAAAGCGGTTTGTCCATTCCACAATGACAAAAACCCATCTCTCACCATAAGCCCATCCAAGGGTTTTTATCATTGTTTTAGTTGTGGTGCTCATGGAACTGCCCTTGGTTTCCTTATGGAGTATGAACATCTGAGTTTTGTTGAGGCAATCGAAAGTCTCGCATCAGATCTGGGTTTAGAAGTTCCTTACGAGAAAAGTAGCAAACCAATAAAACAGAACAATGATCTTTTCTCAATGATGGAAAAATTACAAAAGAAATTTCAAGATAATCTCAAAGATGAGTTAAAAGCTATCAAATATCTCAAGGAGAGAGGTATAGATGGCAGAACAGCGAAAAAGTTTGGAATTGGTTACGCAAAAAAAGGGTGGAGAAATATTTTAGATGAGTTCGGTAAGAACGAGAAAAAAATTAATCTATTAACCTCCCTAGGTTTGATCATTAAAAAAAGTGATGATAATTATTACGATAGATTTCGAGATAGAATTATTTTCCCAATTAGAGATGCTCGGGGAAGATTTATTGGTTTCGGCGGTCGCGTTTTTAATGACGAACAACCTAAATATCTTAATTCACCAGAAACCTCGCTATTCCATAAAGGAAAAGAACTTTATGGTTTGTATGAATGCCAACAATCAATGAGAGATATCGATAGATTGGTTGTGGTTGAAGGCTATATGGATGTGATTGGCCTCTCTCAGAACGGGGTTGAATATGCTGTAGCCTCAATGGGTACAGCCACTACGAATGATCATTTCAATCGATTATTTAGATTAACTGACTCCATCTTTTTTTGTTTTGATGGAGATGATGCTGGTCTAAAAGCCGCCTGGAGAGCACTTGAAAACTCTTTGATCCATCTCAGAGATGGAAGGCAAATTAAATTTGTTTTTTTACCTGATGGAGAAGACCCTGATTCATACATAAAAAATAATGGAACAAGTAAATTTGAGGAGCAGCTTGATTCTGGGAAGGATTTATCGGATTTTTTAATTGATAAAATTTCTGAAAATATTGATCTCAAGTCTATTGATGGAAAAGCAAGATTGGCCGAAAGAGCAAAACCACTTATAAGTAAAATCCCAGACGGAATATTTAAAGAACTTATCATTGAAAAGTTATCTATATCCGTCAACATATCATCAAAAAAATTAACTGCTTTGATCTCCAAAGTGAACAGAAAAGAATCAATGAGGCCAAAAACAAGGTCATTTACAAAAATGATGAGTCATAAATCATCAAAAGCACAACCATCAATTATTAAAAAATCAATAATGCTCATACTTAACTACCCAGAAGCGGCAAAGAGCATCAAAACTCATGATTTTAAGGATTACAAAAAACCAGGTATCAAGATCCTTTTGAAATTAATAAAGACAACCCAAGAAGAGGCAAACATAAATGCAGCTTCCTTAATAGAGAGATGGAGAGATGATGACGAAGGGAGGCATTTAGCAAAACTGGCAATCAATTTATTTCCTGATAACCCCGAATTCGATGCATCAAAAGAACTAAATGATAGTCTCGTTCAAATAACTAAAAACTTCTACAGTGAAAGAATAAATTTTCTAATTGAAAAGCAATCAAAAAATGAGTTATCGGAAAAGGATAAAAATGAGTTGAGTCGCATGATTATCAGGAACAAATCGCTATAATAAAACTACTATTCAAGTAACCGAATATGTTAAAATGTATAGTTAACTTAATTGAAAGGCAGAATCACTTTGGCTGAAAAATCCGAAAAAAAATCACCTGAAAACGATCCTCAAGTCTCTAAAGTTGTCAGTAAACAAGCTCAGCAATTAAAAGACCTTATTGCTAGAGGGAAAGAGCAAGGCTATTTAACTTACAGCGAAGTTAATGATCATTTGCCTAACGACATCGTTGATCCTGAGCAAATAGAAGGTATTGTTAATATGATTAATGATATGGGGATCACTGTATCTGAACAAGCACCGGATAGCGAATCTCTGATATTAAATGATGAAACCTTATCAAGTGACGATGATGCAGCTCAGGAAGCTGAAGAGGCATTGGCCAGTGTGGATGCTGAATTTGGAAGAACGACAGATCCAGTCAGAATGTATATGCGAGAAATGGGAACGGTAGAACTGCTGACTCGAGAAGGTGAGATTGAAATTGCCAAGAGAATTGAAGAGGGGTTAAATCAAGTAAAAATAGAAGCAGTCAGATACCCACCTTCACTGGAAAAATTAATCGAAGTCTACGCAAGAGTTGCCGAAGGTGAAACAAGAATGCAAGATTTTGTCGTAGACTTTATTGACCCAAATGCACCGGATGAAATTCAATCACCAATGAATAAACCAGGTGAAGTTAATGACAAGGATTCTGATGAAGAAGATGAACCTGTAGATACTGGACCAGATCCAGATGAAGTCAAAGCCAGAATGAAAGTGATAATTCGACTGCAAAAGAAACACACAAAACTACTTCAAGCCAATGGCGGCCAGAACGAAAAAAGCAAAAAAGTTAATCAAGATATCATTGATAAAGTAATGGAGTTAAAACTCTCTCCCAAACTTACTGAATTAATGGTGGGGCAACTAAAAGCAGACATTCGCACAATAAGAACGCAAGAAAGAAATGTCTTGCAGATAGCTGTCGTAAAGTCTGGGATGCCAAGAAAAGACTTCATCTCTAGTTTCGATAAAAGCCAAACCGATCTTGAATGGATCGAAAAACATATTCGCGCTAAGCGGAAGCATTCATCAACACTCTCGAAACTAAAGAGTGATGTACTTCGGGCTCAAAGGAAATTGATAGCTATTGAAAATAAAACTATTTATTTTATTCCTGAGATAAAAGAAATTAATCGTCGAATGACTCTTGGTGAAGCCAAAGCGAGACGAGCAAAAAAAGAAATGGTTGAAGCGAATCTACGTTTAGTAATCTCAATTGCTAAAAAATACACTAATCGAGGACTTCAATTCCTTGATCTTATCCAAGAAGGCAATATTGGGTTAATGAAAGCGGTTGATAAATTTGAGTATCGCCGTGGATACAAATTTTCCACCTATGCAACATGGTGGATCAGACAGGCAATTACTCGTTCCATCGCTGACCAAGCCAGAACTATTCGTATTCCTGTTCATATGATTGAAACTATAAATAAACTCAATCGTATTTCAAGGCAAATGTTACAGGAAATGGGCAGAGATCCTCATCCTGAAGAACTTGCAGAAAGAATGGATATGCCTGAAGATAAAGTCAGAAAAGTGCTTAAAATCGCTAAAGAACCGATATCAACTGAAACACCTATAGGTGATGACGAGGATTCAAATCTTGGCGATTTTATTGAGGATCATACAATTCACTCCCCGCAAGATTCGGCGACTGGTCAAGGTTTAAAAGAAAGTACGCATACAGTTCTATCTGGGCTTACTCCCAGAGAAGCAAAAGTACTAAGAATGAGATTTGGTATTGACATGAATACTGATCACACACTGGAAGAGGTAGGCAAGCAATTTGATGTGACACGAGAACGAATTCGTCAAATTGAAGCTAAGGCCCTAAGAAAACTTCGTCACCCAACAAGATCAGATCAGCTTAAAAGCTTTCTTAAAGAGGATTAAACTCATTGAAAAAAGGCAAGATCAATCTGCCTAGCAACTTTAATGCTCCTGAAAATTTTAAAACGGATGAATTTTACTTCGCTGTTTTGGAACCATCTATTACTGAAATTGACTATCAAGCTGTCATGTCAAGTCGGAAAAATCTAAGAAAAATATTTTCTGCCAATGACGCATGGCCATCAGAAAGCATGACCATTGAAGAAAATACACAAGACTTGATTAGACATGAATCAGAATTCAGGCAAAAAAAGGCTTTTGCGTATTCTGTTTTTACAACAAATAAAGACGAGTACATTGGGTGCGTGTATATAAACCCAACAATAAAAAACGATTTTGATTGTGAAGTTTATTTGTGGGTGAAAGACAGCAGAAGTGCACTGGATCAAAAATTGTTTCAGGAAATAAAAAAATGGTTGCTGGGATACTGGAATCTAAATGCAGTAGCATTTCCAGGTAGAGATATTTCCTGGAACGACTGGTAATTTACAAAAATTGACAGTTCATATATTTATATTGTTATAAGATAACTATTATAAAAATTTAAAAGATAAATTTCTTATGAACAGACTGGTCTCTATTGATGCTCTTAGAGGTTTCGTGATGGTGGTTATGCTCATCGACCACATTCGTGAAACTTTCTATCTTCATTTACAGGTATCCGATCCAGTAGATGTATTTGTTACCAGTCCAGACTTGTTCTCTCAATTGCGTTTTATTTTCCAACAAAACGGTTTGCAGAATACAAACAAGCCAACAAAGATATTGCTTGGCTTAAATATTTTTAAAGATTAAATCTCTATTTCATATCGAGAGCATGACGAATATCGTTATTAAATTCTAAATCCAAAAATTCATCAATTTCGATAAAATAATTGTCTGGATCATACCCAATGACAATATCAATTAGATTATTTCCTTGACCATCTTGCTCGTGATAAAGCTCTTTTGTGCGAAGCTCAAATGAGGATTGGTTTTTTAGATAATCGAACCACGATTGAGCATTATTTGTCATGAAACCTACATTTACTGCTTTTTCATGCGTGGCATTATGTATGCCTATTCCATCCTCAACAAGACCAATGTAACCAGTTTCACTCGAAGTTAAAATATCAGAAAATGATTGCTCAACGATGATATCCAAACCCATTACATCTGTATAAAACTTCTCTGCTTCTAATTCATCACTGTGATAAAGCCAATAAATACTTGCTTTAAATCCTAAATTTTCAGGTCGGCTTGATCCTTTTTTCCCATATAAATTTTCACTGTTATTAAGCAAGGGAATAAAATTCTGATTCTCAGGATGCTCTGCAAAATGTTCAAATTCGAGAATATATCCACCTGGATCTGTCACTAAAAAACCATTGTGAGGGTTATCTGCAAGTGGTTTTGGTGGATTTTTGATATTCAAATTTTGTGATAATGCATACTGATACCATTCATCGAGTTGATCCGTTATTAAGGCAATCGCAATTGTCTTTGGTTCATCTGAAGAGTGCATTCCCCTCCCATTATCATTAACGACGGTTATAAATGTTGTTTTTGATGTCTGAAAAATTGTAGCAAAACCCGGAAACTCGAAAACACTCTTAAA
>QOPG01000010.1 GCA_003331585.1 Gammaproteobacteria bacterium
ATGGGGAGAATTCAAGACAATACTTACTATGTTCAAGGTTATTCGGGTCATGGATTATGTCCATCGCACATAGCTGGTAACGTAATAGCAGATGCTATTGCAGGAGATTCCGAACGTTTTGATGTTTTTGATAAAGTTTGGCACCTAAAATTGCCTGGCGGGCTTTGGTTTGCAAATCCCACACTGGCATTAGGTATGATGTGGTATCGATTAAAAGAACTATTGGCGTAGAAAAGGAAAGTTATCTAGTTGAAGAAAATAAGAGATATCAACAGACGTGATTTTATCAATGGGTTTGCATTAAGTATTGCTGCCGGTAGCAGCCTCTCTCCTCTTGAAATATTAGCGAATCAAAAAAACGGTTTAAATACCAGTCATTATCCTCCCGCATTGATGGGAATGAGAGGGAGCAATCCAGGCTCTTTTGAAGTTGCACATGCTCTAGCTTGGGGTGGTGCTAAATTTAACAATCCAAAACATCAAACTGATGATGATTATGATTTAGTTGTTGTCGGCGGAGGTATTTCCGGTTTGTCAGCAGCGTATTTTTTCCAACAGCGCTATGGCAATGATGCGAAGATTTTAATCCTTGATAATCATGATGATTTTGGTGGCCATGCTAGACGAAATGAATTTAATGTTGATGGCGAAGAATTGATTTGTTATGGCGGGAGTCAGTCAATAGATACACCCAGTGGTTATTCCAGTGTTTCAAAACAATTACTAAAAGATTTGGATATTTATACTGACAGATTCTATGAATACTATGATCGAGAATTTTTTGATCGAAATAATCTCAAGAGAGGAATTCATTTTAGTCGTCATGCCTATGCTAAAAGTGTTGTTGCAGATGATATTCTTAGGCAAAGACTTTCCAGTAACAATGAGCATAATCTTCAGATTATAGACAGTTATCCCATTAAAAATGAATCAAAAAAAGCTCTCATCTCTCTACTCAAAGACGAAACAGATCATCTGCAACACATAGAATCTCAATCTGAAAAAATCCGTTTTTTAAGAAAGACGAGTTATAGTGATTTCCTTAATAAACATCTCAATATTCCTCAAGAGATTACAAAAACATTCCGCGATCAAATTAAGGGTTTATGGGGTGTTGGTTGGGATGCATTATCCACTATGGAAGCTTTTAATTATGATATGCCAGGGACTGAATATCTTGATTTTGTGTTATCTGATGATGATCCAAGTAATACATTTGACAGCGCTTCTGAGAAAGTGAATGGTCGTGACGAGCCTTATATATTTCATTTTCCAGACGGTAATGCAAGCATTCCTCGATGCTTGGTTAGGAAGCTTATACCAAGAGCTATCCCAGGAAGAACAATGGAGGACATAGTCAAGGCAAAGGTTGATTATGACCTCCTGGATGAAAAAAACTCAACTGTAAGGTTACGATTAAATTCTACAGCAGTGAATGTTCAAAATACATCTGAAGGTAATAATGTAGACATAAAATACATCAACAGGGGAACAGCATATCGTGTAAGAGGGCGCCATGTAGTTATGGCATGCTACAATAATATGTTGCCGTATTTGTGTCCAGAACTTACAGAAAAACAAAACACAGCCATAAAGTATGCTACTAAGATACCGCTTGTTTACATCAGTGTTGCTGTGAGAAATTGGCATGCATTCAATGATCTTGGCTACCATAGCTTTTATATTCCCCAATCTAAATTAATGCATTCATTTGGAATGGACTTTCCCGTGAGCATGGGAGGATATAATTACACCTCTAAACCGAGTCAAGCTACCGTTTTGCATGGGACTTTTGTACCAACTGACCCTGATATTGGATTGAGTCCAAAAGAACAAGCAATTAACGGAAGAAGGAAATTATATGAAATGAGTTTTGAAAATATCGAAAACTTGATATATGAGCAGTTGGATGAATCGTTGGGTACGGGAGGTTTTGATGTTGAAAAAGATATTTCAGGTATAACTGTAAATAGATGGCCTCACGGATATTCATGGGAGTATAATGATTATTCCGATCCTGTTGAATATACCCCATATAATGGTCCACATATTGAGGGACGTAAAAAAATTGGTAGAATTTCAATTGCTAATTCTGATGCATCAGCCTACGCTTATGTTGATGGGGCTATTGATGCTGCTGACAGAGCAGTAAATGAGCAATTAAAAAAATAATAGAAATTGAACAGGAGAAAACAATGAAAAATACAATAATTATATTAATAAGCCTATTACTTTCTAGTACTTTTATATTGGCTGATGATCACATTGTTAAACCGGAAGAGATAAGCAAATCTGATGTTGCCGGTGCAATGTATGTCAGACCGAGCATGACAAAGACAACGCATGAAGATGGATCTATTGCGCTGGATGTAACAAGCTTTTTAAGTACCGATGGTAAATATGAAACTGGAATGTATCGATCAGCAGCCTCTCATATAAATGTAAATGAACCATGGGGAGTTGATGAATTTTTCTTTGTAATACAGGGGAGCATTACTTTAACCTCAAAAGATGGGAGTGTGTTAACTATTGAAGCAGGGGAAGGTGCCTCTATTCCTAAAGAATGGACAGGAAAATGGGATACAGACGGTTACAGTAAAATATGGGCAATATATTACGGCGATAGCAAAGAATAAAAAATAAAAAGAAGATGTCTCAAGGAGATTACAGTGTTAGATGAAAATATGAGTATAGACCTTCCAGAAATGGATGCATATTGGATGCCATTTACAGGAAATCGTTATTTTAAAGAAAATCCTCGCGTTATTCATCGTGCGGAAGGGATGTATTGTTGGTCGCATGACGGACGAAAATTATTGGATATGGTCGCTGGATTATGGTGCTGCAATGCCGGCCATTGTGACCCAAGAATTGTCAAAGCGATTCAAGACCAAGCAGCAGATTTGGATTATGCGATGGCATTTCAACTTGGTCACCCAAAAGCTTTCGAGCTTGCCTCAAAATTGACTGACATTGCACCGGATGGTATAGATCATGCTTTTTTTGTAAATTCAGGTTCTGAGGCAGTTGAAACTGCTATGAAAATGACTCTAGCGTACCATCGAATTCGTGGTCAAGGAGAAAGAACAAGATTTATTGGCAGGGAAAGAGGGTACCATGGCGTTGGATTTGCGGGCATATCTGTTGGCGGGATGTCCCCAAATAGGAAAATGTTTGGGTCTATGTTACCAGGAGTTGATCATCTACCGCATACTCATAATCTTGAACATAATGCTTTTTCAAGAGGGCTTCCAAACTGGGGAGATCATTTAGCAGATGAGTTAGAGAATATTATTGCACTTCATGATCCATCAACTATTGCTGGGGTGATAATGGAACCAATTTCTGGTTCAGCAGGAGTACTCCTGCCACCAAAGGGTTACTTGAAAAAAATTAGAGAAATTTGCACGAAACACGAAATCATGTTGATTTTTGATGAAGTTATTTGTGGTTTTGGAAGAACAGGTGACGCATTTGCTGCAACAAGATTCGATGTTACTCCAGATATTATTACTGTAGCGAAAGGTTTAACCAGTGGAACTGTTCCCATGGGTGGTGTGCTTACAAGAGGTGATATTTATGACACCTTTATGACTGGTCCCGAGAGTGCTATTGAGTTTTTTCATGGATACACATATTCAGGGCATCCACTGGCAGCAGCCGCTGGATGTGCAACTTTAGATGTTTATGCTGAAGATGATTTATTCAATCGTGCTCGTTCGCTCGAGGATATGTTTGCAGATGCGCTTCATTCACTTAAGGATGAACCTTATGTGATTGATATAAGAAATTTTGGCTTAATAGGTGCGGTTGAATTAACCCCAATTGAAGGTCAACCTACAGCAAGAGCAATGGGAATATTTAGAGATTGCTTTGATAAAGGCTTAATCATAAGAACAACAGGTGATACAGTCGCGTTTTCACCGCCATTGATTGTAAAAGAAACTCAAATTGAGGAAACGGTTGAAACAATAAGAGCGTCTTTGAGGGCAATATGAGTAATTTTTATGATATAAAACCAAAAAGAACGATAGAAAATTGGGTGGATGGAGGCATTATAAAATCCAAATCAGATCGTTTTGAAATTGTGACTGACTCAGCAACAGGGAAAGAGTGTGCTTCTGTATTAATGTCCTCGAAAGAAGATGTTCTCGTAGCGATAGAATCATCAAAGAAAGCATTTGAGTCATGGTCAAAAACACCGGTTCTTAAGCGTGCTAGAGTCATGTTCAAATTCAAGGAATTAATTGAGCGAGATAAAAAGAAAATTGCAGCAATCATTACACAAGAGCATGGAAAAGTTCTAGACGACGCAGAAGGTTCCATTCAAAGAGGCTTGGAAGTAGTAGAGTTTGCTTGTGGAATCCCTCACCTAATAAAAGGTGAGTTCAATGACCAAGTAGGAACAGGAGTTGACACATTTTCAATGAGGCAACCGCTCGGCATTTGTGTTGGGATTACCCCATTTAACTTTCCTGCTATGGTTCCATTGTGGATGTTCCCATTAGCTATAGCTTGCGGTAACACTTTTATACTTAAACCTTCGGAAAAAGATCCAACCTGTTCAATTATTTGGGCAGAGCTTCTAAAAGAAGCTGGACTTCCTGATGGAGTATTTAATGTAATTCAAGGAGATCATGTTGCAGTAAACACACTTTTGGAGAACGAAAGTGTAGCCGCATCAAGTTTTGTGGGTTCGACTCCCGTTGCAGAGCATGTATACAAAACCTCATCTGAATACGGTAAGCGTGTTCAGGCGCTTGGGGGTGCCAAAAATCATCTAGTAGTTATGCCTGATGCTGATATGGAGCAAGTTGCTGATGCCTTAATTGGAGCTGGATATGGCTCTGCAGGTGAGAGATGTATGGCGATTTCTGCTGTTGTCACTGTAGGAGACTCTGCAGAACCTTTGCTGGAAAAATTAATTCCCAAGATTGCATCCATAAAGATAGGGCCTGGAAATGACATTTCAAATCATATGGGTCCTCTAATAACCGCAGAACATAAAGAAAAAGTTAGGTCATATATAGATCTTGGAGAAAAGGAAGGCGCCAAATTGTTAGTGGATGGAAGGACTCATGAAATTTGTAATTCGGATGGATTTTTTTTAGGGCCTACACTCTTTGATTTTACTTCTAAAGAGATGCGAGTTTATAAAGAGGAAATATTTGGTCCAGTTCTTACTATGATGAGAGTGGATTCATTTGACGAGGCAGTTCAATTGATAAATGAGCATGAGTTTGGTAATGGAACCGCTATATTTACAAGAGATGGTGATGCGGCTAGAGAGTTTTCAAATAAAATAGAAGTTGGGATGGTGGGTATTAACGTTCCTATTCCAGTACCATTGGCCTTTCATACATTTGGAGGATGGAAGCGTTCTCTTTTTGGTTGTAATGGAGTTTATGGGATGGAGGGTATTAGATTCTATACCCGGTTAAAAACTGTAACATCCAGATGGCCAACAGGAATTAGGTCGGGCGCAGAATTTTCTATGCCAATTATTTAGCTGAAGGTGCTTTTATCTCTTTTTGAAGGTCTTGTATTGCTTCATTAAGTTTTACCGTAATTTGTTCTTTTGAGCCCAGCCTTCTAATTGCTACTGTTTCCTCTTCAATTTCTTTGTGACCGACAGCAAATAAAACAGGTACTTTGCTGAGACTGTGCTCCCTGACTTTGTATGATATTTTTTCATTTCTGAGGTCACACTCTGCCTGAATACCAGCGTTATTTAACTGCTTTATGACCTCTTTAGCATAGTTATCTGCTTTTGAGGTAATTGTAAGAACTTTCACAGGTAATGGGGATAACCATAATGGAAGATTTCCTGCGTGGTGTTCTATCAATATACCAATAAAACGCTCAAGAGAGCCAAACATAGCTCGATGCAGTAAAACTGGGGTATGTTTTTGTCCATCCTCACCAACATACGTAGCATCCAATCTTGCAGGTAAGTTAAGATCAACTTGGTGTGTACCACATTGCCAATCTCTTCCGATTGCGTCCCTTAAGACGAACTCTAATTTTGGTCCGTAGAAAGCACCTTCACCAGGATTGTGGACATAATCGAGTCCAGTTTTTTCTAAAGCTGATATAAGAGCATTTTCAGCCTCGTCCCATATATGATCCTCACCGACTCTTACTTTTGGTCGGTCAGCATATTTGATAATAATTTCTTTGAAACCGAAATCTTTGTATATATCTAGGATTAAATTACATACAGAAATTGTCTCATCAGTTATTTGTTCGGGCGTACAAAATATATGAGCATCATCTTGAGTAAAAGCACGAACTCTTAACATTCCATGCAGGGAACCCGAGGGCTCATATCGATGAACTTTTCCAAACTCACAGAGTCTATATGGGAGATCACGATAACTCGTTATTCCTTGTTTAAAAACTTGCACATGACCAGGGCAGTTCATAGGTTTAATGGCATATTTTCTTCCATCTCCACTATCAGATGTAAACATATTCTCGCCAAATGATTCCCAGTGTCCTGAGGCTTCCCATAACGATCTATCCATGAGTTCAGGTGTATTGACTTCATGATAACCAGCATCAGTTTGTTTTTTTCTCATGTAATCGATGAGTTTCTGGAATAAGTTCCATCCTTTTGGGTGCCAGAACACTGCTCCAGGAGCTTCTTCTTGAAAGTGGAATAAATCCATTTGTTTTGCTAATTTTCTGTGATCTCTCTTTTCTGCTTCTTCAAGCTTAGTGAGATGCTTTCTTAAGTCTTTATTATTTAGCCATGCCGTACCATATATTCTTTGAAGCATTTGATTTTCTGCATTTCCTTTCCAGTATGCTCCAGAAATTTTCGTTAATTTAAATGAACCTATTTGTTTAAGAGATCTTAGGTGAGGCCCTCTACATAAGTCTATAAAATCAGAATCACCTTGCTGATATATTTGGAAATTACCTTCTTGATCTGAATTTTTTATAATCTCAATTTTATAATTTTCAGATTTTTTTTTGAATAAGGATATAGCATCCTTTTTTGAATGAAACGATTTTATTATTTTTGATTCTTGTTTGATGATTTTTTTCATTTCTTCTTCTATTTTTGGCAGATCATCAATTGATAATTGTTTATCGATTTCAAAGTCATAATAGAAACCATCAGTGACAGTAGGGCCGATTGCTAATTTACTATTTGGATATAAATTTTTTACTGCTCTTGCTAAGACCTGAGCGGTAAGCGTGTGACGCATTATTTCGAGTCCTGCATCACTATTAAGCGTAATAATCGAGACCATCGCATCATTTGAAATTTCATCAGATAGATCGTGCTGTTTTCCATCTATTTCAATAGCAACGGCCGCTTTAGCTAGGTTTTCACCTATAGATTCTGCAATCTCGATACCATTTGTTGGCTTTTCGAAATGCTTTTCAGAGCCGTCTGGAAGTTTAATAGTCAGCATTTTATATTCTCGAATTATATAAAATCATTTAAAGTAAGTTATATAATCATTGTACCCGAAAAAAAACACTCCGCTAAGTAAGATATGATTTTTTTAAGGTACAATAATATTGATTCCAATCGGTGCATAAGATGAATAAGAGTAAAAACAATCAAGCTGATTCACATGACTATCATGATCATAGTGCTTGTATCGAAGATGCGATCTCAAAGGCAGAAATTCTATGCAAAAACAAGGGTTTGAGATTTACCAAGATACGAAGAAAAGTTTTGCAATTGATATGCTCTAGTCATAAACCACTCGGAGCTTATGATATTTTAGATTGCCTTCGAAAAGAAGGGATCAAAGCTGAGCCACCAACAGTATACAGGGCTCTTGGGTTTTTGATCGAAGCTGAATTAGCTCATCGATTAGATACATTGAATGCTTTCATAGGGTGCGTTAATCCAGAAACTTCTCATCAAGGTCAATTTTTAATATGCCGAGATTGCAAGAGCGTGTCGGAAATGAATGATAATGAGATTATAGAATTGATTAATTCAAAAGCGACAAATAACGGCTTCTCCGCAACTCAACAGATGCTTGAGATTGAAGGCCAATGCAATCAGTGCAAATAACTAAATTAAAGTAAAAAATCTAAAGCAATGAAAACAGAGTTAGCAAAAGACTTTATTCGGCAGATCATAGATGAGGATATTGAAAATAATTCTTCTCGTGAAGTAATCACCCGATTTCCTCCTGAACCCAACGGTTACCTCCATCTTGGACATGCTAAATCTATTTGCTTAAATTTTAGTGTTGCTGAAGAAAAAAAAGGCAAAACATTTCTTAGGTTTGATGATACTAACCCTGTCAAAGAGGATGAAATCTATGCTGAATCTATAAAAGAGGACGTTTCTTGGCTTGGTTATAACTGGGAAGATAGATTAACTTTTGCTTCTGATTATTTTGGGGATTTATATCAAGCTGCTATTACGTTAATTAAAAAAGGGTTGGCTTATGTAGACAATCAAAATGCAGAAGAAATGAAAAACAATAGAGGTACTCTGACTGAGCCTGGGAAAAATAGTGAATTTAGAGACAGAGCTATTAATGAGAATCTTGACCTTTTCAAAAAAATGAAGAGTGGTGATTTTGATGATGGTGAGATGGTGCTCAGAGCGAAAATAGATATGTCTTCTCCTAATATGAATTTAAGAGATCCAGTGATCTATAGAATTCGAAAATATAATCATCAAAGAACAAAAGATAAATGGTGTATTTATCCTATGTATGATTTCGCGCATGCGTTATCAGATGCGTTTGAAGGAATAACATATTCTCTGTGTACATTAGAGTTTCAGGATCATCGCCCTCTTTATAACTGGTTTATAGAGCAATTAGAGACTGATCATCGCCCTCGCCAAATCGAATTCTCTCGTTTGAATTTAGCCTATTCACTCACAAGCAAAAGAAAACTAAATGATTTGATTGAAAAAAATATTGTTGATGGGTGGGATGACCCAAGATTAGTAACAATATCTGGTATGAGGAGAAGGGGTTATCCGCCAGAGTCAATTATTGATTTTTGTCAGAGAGTGGGCGTGACAAAAAAGGATAATATTATTGAAATGGCTCTTCTGGAAAATTGTGTTCGTGAGGAACTCGGAAATAGCACTCAAAGAAGGATGGGAGTTTTAGATCCAATTAAAGTGACTATAAAAAATTACGACAAAGATAATATTGAATATCTAGAAGCACAAAATCATCCCAAAATTCCTGAATTTGGATCAAGAAAAATTCCATTTACAAATGAAATATTTATCGAAAGAAGCGATTTCTTAGAAGATGCACCAAAGAAATTCTTTAGATTGAAACCTGGAGGTGAAGTAAGATTAAGATATGCTTACATAATTTGTTGCGAAGAGGTTATTAAGGATTCTAACGGAGAAATAAAGGAATTAATCTGCACTTATGACCCTGATACAAAAAGCGGATCCGGAAAAAGCGAAAAAAAAGTCAAAGGCACAATACATTGGGTTTCAAAGAAGCACGCTATAACTTCAGAAGTAAGGCTTTATGACAGATTATTTCATGATCATAACCCTGGATCCTCAGAAGATATCCAATCATCAATAAACCCGAAGTCACTAAAAATTTCTAAAGCAAAATTAGAGGAATCTCTTGGTGAAGAAAATGCTCCCAATAGTTTTCAGTTAGAAAGAAATGGATATTTTTGTCTTGATGCAAAGCTGAGCAAGACTGGGAAAAGGGTCTATAATCGAGTTGTAACTTTAAGAGATACTTGGGCTAAAATCGAAAAAGCTGCATTATCTGGTTAGTTATTTTTCTGGGATGTTGCCCAATAAACGAAAAGTGTGTCAACGATCGATATAACTAATTTCAGTAAGTATTCCATAAGTCCGATTTGGATTGCAGTTTTAATATCAACAATGCTCCACCACACAACTAATGTATAGATCGATGTATCAATTAATTGTGAACTCATAGTAGAGAGATTATTCCTTAGCCAAAGACGTTTGCCCCCTGTTTTTTGTTTAATGGCATGGAATGCCCATACATCAAATCGCTGACTTATATAATAAGCTAAAAGCGAGCCGAGAATGAATCTTGGTGTAAAGTCAAAAATTAAAAGAAATGCGTTATGAATATCTGATGAAAATTGAGATGTTTCATTTGATATTGTTGGCTTAAAAAGAAGTGATAAGCCCATAATTATAATCATCATGATGCTGACCAAAAATCCTATCTTTACTGCTTGTATTGCCTCCCTTTTTCCATAATTTTCGCCAAGAACGTCCGTTGCGAAAAATATACTCGCATAAAACAATAAACCCAGACTGATCTCATAACCAAAAAAAGTTATTAATTTTGGTCCAAATAGATTGGCAAGAAGAATACTGAGAACAATAGAAACTACTAATCCTGTTTTTTTGAATAATCGATGGAGTAATATAGTTGCAAAGAGATATAAAAAAAGACTTCCTAACCAGAGAATTTCTTGGTTTAGGACAAGGAATGATGAAAGGTTATTTGTTATCAAAAGATAAAGTTATACATTCGATAATTCTATGAATCTCTTCATATGAAAATCAGCGTTTCCAAATAAAATCTCAATTGCGGATAAGCGTTTAAATAAATGAGCTATATCAAGTTCCCAGGATATCCCCATTCCACCATGAAGTTGGACGGCTTCTTGACCTACGTGTTTTCCTGCGGTTCCTATTTGATATTTCAAACCACTAATCGCTTTTTTTAGAGCAGATTTATCATCTTGCTCAGTTGTTATTGCCCACAGAAGAATAGATTCAGTCTCCTCGCAAGCCATCAGAGTATCGACCATTCTATGCTGTAATGCTTGAAAACCCCCTATTGGAATTCCAAATTGCACTCTATTTTTAGAATACTCTACGGTTTTATCATGTAAGGATTTCATGATACCAGTCGCTTCTGCACAAATAGCTAGAGTCGCTTCATCTACGGTCGCTTCGAGAGCATCATATCCGTTGTCTATTTCGCCAATGATTGAATCAGATGAAACAGATACATTATTTAATTTTATTTCTGCAGCTGAACGCCCATCAACAGATTTGTATGAATTCATCTCAATTCCTGCGCTGTCTTTTTTTACTGCAAATAAGGTGATTCCTTTCAAATCAGTTTGAGATCCAGAAGTGCGTGCCGGTACTATTATTAAATCTGATTCGCTTCCATTGAGGACGAATGATTTCTTGCCATTTAGTATAAAGTTACCCTCTTTTTTGTTAGCTGTAGTTGCTACATCGTTCAATTGGAAGCGAGATTGCGGCTCTGTGAATGCAAGCGTGGACTGCATTTCACCATTGATTATCTTATTAAGCCATTCATCTTTTTGATGTTGGTTAGCTAATCTTTTTAGTATGCCTCCAGCCAGAATAATGTTCTCTAGAAATGGTTCAAGTACCAGCCCCCGTCCAATTTCTTTCATTATTAACATTGTCTCAACTGGACCACCATTTAATCCGCCATCCTCTTCAGAAAATGGGATTGCCGTAAAGCCTTGTTCAACAAAAAAATTATAAACCTCTTTATCATATGCTGAATCACTCTCCGCAATTTTCATTCGTTTTTCAAAGTCATACTCATTTTCAATGAAACGCGCAATTACGTCTTTGATGGCTGATTGTTCTTCTGTAATAGAGAAATCCATAGTTTTATCCGATTTGAGTTATTTATAATCCTAAGACATGTTTGGCAATGATGTTTTTTTGTATTTCATTTGAACCGCCATAGATCGATGCTTTACGATTGTTGAAGTAAATTAATGAGCTCACACTATCACCTCCGAAGCCAACATGATCTTCGGGGTCACTGTCCAGTGTGTATTGATTTGGAACATAAGGTAAAGAGAAGTAACCTGCCGCTTCCATAAATAATTCATCCAGGCGTTGCTGTATTTCAGTACCCCGAATTTTAAGAAGTGATGATTCAGGCCCAGGCGCCTTACCTACAGTTACCGCAGCAAGTGTTCTAAGCTCAGTATATTCTAGTGCTTTTAACTCAATCTCCAGTTCTCCTATTTTCCTCATAAAATCCACATCACCAGTGAGTGATGGTTGTGTATCATCAGAATTTTTTATTTTATTTTTTAACCTATTTAGGCGATATTGCGAACGTGCAACTCCAGCAATACTTGTGCGTTCGTGTTGCAATAGAACTTTGCCGTAAGTCCATCCTTTTCCTTCTTCACCAATCAAATTTTCTATAGGGACTTTAACGTTTTCAAAATGTACTTCATTGACTTCACGGTCACCCTCAATAGTAATTATGGGTTTGACGCTGACTCCCGGTGTATTCATGTCAACGAGGACAAAGCTTATTCCTTCCTGTCTTCTGGCGACGTCACTACTCGTTCTGACTAAGCAGAAAATCCAATCTGCCATATGACCTAGCGTCGTCCATGTTTTTGTTCCATTCAGAATATAACTATCACCATCGCGTTCGGCCTTAGTTTTTAGTGAAGCGAGATCCGAACCGGAACCAGGCTCTGAGTAACCCTGGCACCACCATACATCACTTGAGAGAATACCTGGAAGGAATCTCTTTTTTTGCTCGTCATTACCATAGGTATAGATAACAGGGCCAACCATACCCAGACCAAATGGAACAATAGCTGGTGCATTCGCCTTGGCATTTTCGTTGGCGAAAATATATTTTTGCACAGCAGTCCATCCTGTTCCCCCAAACTCAACTGGCCAATTTGGTGCGGCCCATCCTTGTTTATAGAGTGTTTTTTGCCATCGAACAAAGTCATCTCTTTCGAGTGGGATGGCTTTGTTTTGTTTTTCTTTGATGTCACTTGGATATTTATCTTTAAAGAATGATCTAACTTCATCTTTAAATTTGAGTTCTTCTTCAGTGAAATTTACATGCATATTCTTTGTCCGTCTTACTGTTCAAATTGATTACAATGATACATTATTTTTTTTTAAATTTACTTTTGATTGATACTAAAATGATTCATTTTTTTTAATTTCAATTATACTAAGTAAGATTAAATTTTAATTTTTCAATATTTTATATGAATATCACTAGCGATAAAAAAATTGGTCCAAGAGATAGGTTTAAAAGACCCATTTCTGATTTAAGGATTTCACTTCTTGATCAATGTAATTTTAGATGCACATATTGTATGCCTGAAAAAAAATTTCATCAGAATTTTAAATTTTTAACAAAACAAGAAAGACTAACTCATGATGAGATTCTTAGGCTGATCAATATTGCTGTTGATTTGGGTGTAACAAAGATTCGCTTAACAGGCGGTGAACCCTTACTCGATAAAAACATAGTGAGTTTAGTCAATAAAATCAGCAAGATAGATGGCATTACTGATCTAGCACTTACAACAAATGGCACGCTTTTGAGGAAGTACGCTGATGATCTTAAAAAAGCAGGGTTGCATCGAATTACTGTGAGTTTAGACAGTTTAGACCCAGATATATTTTATAAACTAAACGGAAATAAAGGTAATCTAAGAGATGTGTTGGACGGGATTTTAGCGGCTGAAGAATCCGGTTTTAAAGAAATTAAAATCAATACAGTTGTTCAAAGAAATGTGAATGAGAATTCAATTATTGATCTCTTATCTCATTTTAGAGGGACAGGTCATGTCGTAAGACTGATTGAGTTTATGGACGTTGGTAACAAGAATAACTGGAATCTTGCATCAGTTATTTCTGCGAAAGAATTGATTGAACGTATAAGTCAATATTGGAAATTAATTCCAAGAAAGGAATCATATGTTGGTGAAGTAGCCAAAAGGTATTCATATGCAGATGGAATGGGTGAGATTGGTTTCATTACTTCTGTTTCTAATCCATTTTGTGGTGATTGCAGCAGAGCAAGAATTGCAGCAAACGGAATGTTATATACCTGTCTTTTTGCAACTGTTGGAACCGATCTGAGAAAACTAATAAGAGAAGGTGCTGATAACCAAGAGATACAAAATGTATTCTCAAGGACATGGCTAGAAAGAAGCGATAGGTACAGTGAACTTCGAGGCCTAAATAAAAATAAAATTCAAGAACAAAAAATTGAAATGTACCGAATGGGCGGATAATCAAAAAGGAACTGTCACATTGAAAAAATTAAGTCACATTGATGAAGAAAATAAACCACAAATGGTTGATGTAAGCGCTAAAAATAAATCAAATAGAATTGCTCATGCTCAATCCATAGTAATATTTCCTAAAGATCTAGCCGATAGGTTTAAGGATGGTGACATAAAAACAAAAAAAGGACCCGTTTTTTCTACTGCAATCATTGCTGGAGTAATGGCGGCAAAAAAAACACACGAGCTGATTCCATTTTGTCATCCTATAGGTATGGATGATTGCCAGATAACTATAGAAATGGACAAAAATGGAAATGCAAAAATCGATTGTGTGTGTAAAATTATTCATCGAACTGGGATAGAAATGGAAGCAATGGTTGGTGCAAGTATGGCAGCTCTGACAGTCTATGACATGTTAAAAGCAGTCTCCCATGAAATTTCAATAGAATCGACTAGGCTGATATCAAAATCTGGCGGTAAAGAGAACTTCAATGCTAAAAAATAAAAGAAATATATGGGGTTTAGTATTAAGCGGAGGGATGAGCAAGAGAATGGGTCAAGATAAAGCATTGATTGAGATTGATGGTAATACTCAATTAAATAAGACTTATACTCTTCTGCAGAATCATCTTCCTGAGGTATTTGTATCAAGTAGAGCAGATCAATCAACAGATAATGAGAGAAAAAAATACAATCAAATTTATGATTTATATAACAATATCGGCCCCTTGGCAGGGATTTTATCTGCAATGCACGAGCATCCCGAAGTTGATTGGTTAGTAGTTGCTTGTGACTTAATGAATCTAGATGATAAAACTATCGATTATTTAATCGAGAATTATCATCCCAATGATAATATCATTGCATATAAGAGTGAATATAATGGTTTACCAGAACCTTTGTGTGCAATATACAGTGCATCAGCTAAGCCTCTTTTAGATGAAAGTATGAATAGAAAAGTTATTTGTCCCAGAAAGATACTAATTAATTCAAATGCAAAACTCCTCACCCAACCAAATCCCAGTGCGCTAGAGAATTTTAATACACCTGAGGATTTGCATTTGCAAAAACGAGAGTTAGGTCATGGTTAAATCGATAAAAGTAAGTTATTTTGCATTATTTCGTGAAAAGGTTGGTAAAAGTTCTGAGCTGATTGAAACTGATGCATCGACTGCCATTGAATTATTCAAGGAACTTGAAGGAAAACATGGCTTTAATCAACCATTCGGCCATTGCAAAGTTGCAATTAATGATGAATTAGCGGAATGGGAATCGGATATACAAAGTGGAGATAATGTTTTATTTTTTCCTCCTGTGTCTGGAGGATAAATGTTAGTAACTGACAGTCAGATAGATATTTTTCATCATTCAGAAGCATTAAGAAATAATCATGCTGGTGCATATAGTTGTTTTGAGGGATGGATTCGTGACCATAATGACGGTCATGAGGTAGAAAAACTTGAATATGAGGTATTCGAGCCAATTGCAATAAAGGAAGGAAAAAAAATTATTAATGAAGCTATGGAGCTTTATGAAATATTGGGTGCGAACTGTATTCATAGAAAAGGCCTTCTTCAGATTGGTGATTGCGCTGTATGGGTCGGTGTAACAGCAGCTCATAGAAATGACGCTTTTATTGCATGCCGTTTCATTATCGATGAGGTAAAGATAAGGCTTCCAATATGGAAAAAAGAATTCTATCGTAATGGTGATTCAGGGTGGGTGAACTGCGAAAATTGTGGTCGCAAAAATTAAATTTTAATCAGGAGATTGATTTTGTATAAGATCGAATCAATTGAGGATGCAAAAGCTCTTGAGGACTGTGAGCTTGGTGTATCAGAATGGATTACAATAAATCAGGAACGCATCAACCAATTTGCTAATGCAACAGGAGATGACCAGTGGATTCATGTGGACAGCTCAAGAGCAAAAAATGAACTTCCAGATGGAAAAACAATTGCTCATGGGTATTTAACTCTGTCATTAATACCGACCTTGACAAGGAATTTCATTGAAGTTGCGGGCTTAAGTCAAGTTATAAATTTTGGATGTAATAAAGTTAGATTTTATTCTACTGTGAATGAAGGCGATAAAGTTAGAGCGAGAGGTACACTTCTTCAGGCAAGAAAAAGAGGGTCAATGATTCAGTTACTCTCAAAAATTTCAGTTGAAGTTGAAGGAGGTAAAAAGCCTGCTTGCGTGGTTGAGATGCTGGTTTTATTGGTAATGAAATAATACGATATCTATTTAATTTTACTGTATTGTGTTTATTGTCGTCTGGTTTGAATAAATAATTCAATTGAGTGTTGGGAGAATGATTATGCGTGGTTTAATGATGGATAACCCTTTGTTGATATCTTCAATAGTGGAGCATGCCGATATAAATTTTCCAGATCGTGAGATAGTTTCTGTAATGAGTGATGATCTAATTCATCGATACACATATCGGGATTGTTTTAAGCGAGTAAGAAAATTAGCAAATGCATTAACAAGTATTGGTTTATCTGAAGGAGATCGAATTGCGACAATCGCATGGAATGATTACCGTCATCTAGAGGCTTATTATGCAATTGGTGGGGCCGGTTACGTTTGTCACACAATTAATCCAAGATTATTTCCAGAACAAATTGTTTTTATGATAAATCATGCTGAAGATAAATGGCTAATGATTGACCCTTTATTTATACCTTTGATTGAAAAATTATCTTCCCAAATTCCAAATGTTGAGGGTTATATTGTGATGGGAGACGAGGAATCAATTAAAAATACTTCCCTTGATAATGTAATTTCTTATGAAAAACTCATTGGCAATGAAAGCGATCAATTTTCATGGCCTCATCTCGATGAAAAATCAGCAATGGGCTTATGTTATACCTCCGGTACAACCGGTGATCCCAAGGGAGTTTTATACAACCATCGTGCAATGGTACTTCATGCTTTTGCTTTAATTGCGCCGGATGCGATGAATTTATCGAATCGCGATTGTGTATTACCTGTTGTGCCACTATTTCATGTTAATTCATGGGGCTCTCCATACGGAGCAATGATGGTTGGTGCGAAAATAGTGTATCCAGGTCCAAAAATGGCAGATGGTGAAACATTGTATAATCTTATGGAGGATGAAGGTGTTTCTGTTTCCCTTGGTGTTCCAACAGTTTGGTTGGTTTTATTGCAATACGCAGCAGAGCATAATAAGAAATTAGAAAGTCTTCAGAGAACAGTCATTGGTGGAGCTGCTGTTCCAGAATCAATGATTCGTGAATTTCATGAAAAACATGATGTATTTGTACAACAAGCATGGGGCATGACTGAAATGAGTCCTCTTGGAACGGTGATGTCATTGAAACATGGTATGCAAGATTTAACTCATGATGCAATAGTTGAACTTCAAACCAAACAGGGAAGGGGAATGTTTGGTGTTGAAATGAGAATTGTAAATGACGATCAAGAAATTTTACCTTGGGATGGAAAGGCATTCGGTGCATTACAAGTCAGAGGACCTTGGGTTTGTAGTGATTATTACAAATTAGAGGGAAATGCTGGCTCTCACACAGATGACGGTTGGTTTAACACAGGTGATGTGGCAAAAATTGATCCCGATGGCTTTATGCAAATCACGGATAGAACTAAGGATGTTATAAAATCTGGCGGAGAATGGATAAGCTCGATAGAGATTGAGAATACTGCTATGGGACATCCAGCAATTGCAGAAGCCGCAGTTATCGGTGTTTACAGTGAAAAATGGACTGAGAGACCTTTACTTATTGTGGTGAAAAATAAAGATCAAAAATTATCCAAAGAGGAGATAATGACTTTCATGGATGGAAAGATTGCTAAATGGTGGATACCAGATGATGTCGTATTTATTGATGAAATACCTCATACTGCTACAGGCAAAATTAAGAAAACAGCCCTTCGTGAGCAATTTTCAGATTACAAATCAGCAGAATAATCTAATTTAGGAGAAAAATATTAAATCTCTATTGGACGATTTGGTTGATTTGCTTCAACTTGAAAAAATAAAAAAGAACATTTTTAGAGGCAATAGTCGAGATATCGGAAGTGCTCAAGTCTTTGGTGGGCAGGTGGTTGCTCAAGCATTATCTGCTGCTTATCGAACTGTTGATGACAGAACAGCTCATTCACTTCATGCTTACTTCCTCAGAAGAGGGGATACGGAAGAACCCATTGATTATGAGGTGGATCGTTCTAGAGATGGAGGAAGTTTCTCAGTGAGAAGAGTAGTTGCTAAGCAGCACGGTCGACCTATATTTAATCTAGCAGCTTCATTCCATAAAAGTGAGTTAGGCTTAAGTCATCAATCCCATATGCCAGAAGTAGAAGGTCCTGAGAATTTAAAAAACCTATCACAGTTGATGACAGATGATTTTGTTAAGCTAATCCCAGAAAAATTAAGAGATTTTCTCACAAAAGAGAGGCCATTCGAATTTAGGCCCGTTAATCCAATTAATCCAATGGAAATGAAGACTTTACCACCAGTTAAGCACGTATGGATCAAAGCAACTGAATCTGTGACTGAAAGGTTAGACATAAATCAATGTCTTCTGGCCTATGTTTCTGACTTTGAGCTTTTAGGAACCGCACTCAGGCCTCATGGATATGGATTACCATTTGGAGATGGTAAATTACAGGTTGCTAGCCTTGATCACGCAATTTGGTTTCACCGAGAATGTAAAGTTGATGAGTGGTTCTTATATTCTTCAGACAGTCCAAATGCACATGGGGCTCGGGGTTTTGCGAGAGGTCAAATATTTAGTAAGGATGGAATCTTATTAGCTTCAGTTACTCAAGAAGGTTTGATGAGAATACCGGATCGTGAAAAATAAATTACCAGTCCACCTAATTTTCATATATAGAAATAATCAATAAAAAGAAGTGATTAATTCTTCGCTTGATTTGCTACCTGATTCATTGCATCTTTTATAGATTTTTCATCTCCAAGAAATTCTCTAGAAATGGGTTTGCAATTAGCGTCCAGACGATAAAGCAAAGGCACACCTGTAGGTATATTAAATTTAGTGATATCTTCATTGGATACTTTGTCCAGCATTTTCACTAGAGCTCTCAAACTATTTCCATGCGCCGTTATCAAGATATTTTTGTTATTCAGTAATTCTGGGTAAATCATTTCAAGCCAGCACTCTTTCACTCTTATCAGTGTTGTGGCCAGTGACTCTGAATCAGGTAGGTTATCTATACCTTTGTATTTTGGATTATTGCATGGATGTCTTTTATCATCTTTTTTAAGTGGTGGTGGAGGTATATCATAACTTCTTCTCCATATCTGTACTTGCTCTTCTCCATATTTAGCGGCAGTTTCGCTTTTATTTAGACCTTGAAGTGCTCCATAATTTCTCTCATTTAATCGCCAATCTCTAATAACCTCCCGTTCAAAATTACCCAAGTGATTTTGAATAACTTTTAACGTATTTTGGGCACGCTTTAATTCCGATGTGAAAGCAATATCAATTTCAAAATCCAATGAAGAAATAATTTTTCCTGCATTTTGAGCTTCGCTAATCCCTTGATCAGTGAGATCAACATCAGCCCATCCTGTAAAAAGGTTTTTAAGATTCCATTCACTCTGACCGTGTCTAATTAAGACTAAATTTTTCTGCATATTGTTCCCAGATATATGTTTTTTATATATTTATTTAATTTTTTGTAATTTAACTATTTTAAATTTTTGTAATAAATCAATTTAATGTTTGTGAGGAAGTTTTTGATAATCAAGTGTGGACATTTCAGATAATCTACTCTTTGTTCTTTCAAATTCAAAATTAAGTCTCTTTCCTTGGTATAATTTTTTGTAACAAGTATCTGTAGTTAACACTAATTTAACTTTTCTTTCATAAAATTCATCAATAATTGATATAAATCTTCTGGCTTCATTCTCTTTTTCGTCATCAAGAATCGGAACTTTTGAGATAATCACACTTTGGTATTCCCTAGCAATGGCTATGTAATCATCAACGCTCCTGGCAGTACCGCATATCTGACTGAAATCAAACCAAATTATGGTTTTTGCTTTGATCACTATTTCAATTCTTCGATCATTGATTAAAATAAAATCATTATCACTCACACCTATTGGAGTTTTTGTGTGAAAAAACTTCTTTAATAAGTGATCACTTTCTTCGTTATGGATTGAATTAAATTTAATATCCATGAGACTGTCTTTTAATCGATAATCTGGGCCATTCCCAATATTTAAAATTGCCGTATTATCGACTAAAAGATCAATTGCTTTCATGAATCTTTCTCTTTGTAATCCTTTTTTGTATAGCTCCTGAGGGTGACTGTTGGACGTAATCACTAAAGTAACATTTTCGTCAATTAATCCAGCAAGTAATTCACTCAAAATCATGGCATCTGCAATATCTTCAACAAAAAACTCATCAATACAAATTACTTTAGCTCCTTTGCTTATAGATTTTGTGATTAATCTAATTGGATTTTTTTTATTTTTGTGAGTTTTTAAGTCTTTATGCACTTTCCTCATTAAATGGTGATAATGAAGTCGTATTTTTTCTTTAAATACTAAACTGGAAAAAAACGTATCCATAATGAAAGTTTTACCTCTTCCAACACTGCCCCATAAATATATTCCTTTTAGTTTTTTTTGTTTTTTTAGAAGATTGTTCAAAAAAGTCGTTTTTTTTGAGGATGATAGTTTTGATTCCAGTGCGGAGAAACTTTCAATAACTCTTAGTTGTTCAGAATCTTCTGTGAGGTTTTTTATTGATTGGTAGTTTTTGAGGGTATTCAAAGATGCGACTCTCTAATCTATAAAATTATTCTTTAAATAGTTATTTAAATATTGAGAATCATTGTAAAATACTCAGAATAAATTTTCACGAAATGAAAACCACTATTATTAAAACTATCGAGAAAATATAAGGTTACAGAGTCCAAAAATGAACGAACACACTGAAAGAGAGTCGATGGATTTTGATGTTGTTATTGTGGGTGGAGGGCCTTCTGGCTTGGCTACTGCGTGCCGTTTAATGCAACTTTCAAAGAAAAGTCAGAAAGAAATTTCTGTTGTAGTGGTAGAAAAAGGCTCAGAAATAGGCTCACATATTCTTTCCGGAAATGTCTTTGAAACTTCTGCTTTAAATGAACTATTTCCTGACTGGTCAGCGCAGGGGGCACCAATAAAAACTTCAGTCACTCGAGATATTATTCATTATTTCTCAAGCAATAAGTATTCTCTTAAAATTCCAAATCTATTCGTTCCTAAAACAATGCACAATAAAGGAAACTTCATAATAAGTTTGGGGAAGCTTTGCCAATGGATGGCAACTAAAGCTGAAGATTTAGAGGTCAATATTTTTCCAGGATTTGCTGCTTCTGAGATTTTATACAATGAAGATGGTTCAGTTGCTGGGGTTGCTACAAGTGATATGGGGATTGGCTCAGATGGCCAAAAGAAAGCGAGTTATCAGCCGGGTTATGAACTCAGAGGAAAATACACAGTTCTAGCTGAGGGATGTAGGGGTAATCTTGGAGAGGAAATAATTGATAAATATCAATTAAGAGAAAATTCCGATCCTCAACATTATGGAATTGGGTTAAAAGAAATATGGGAAGTTGATTCTGAGGTTCATGAAGAAGGTCTTGTTGTTCATACAACTGGCTGGCCTCTTGACAATCATACCGAGGGTGGAGGGTTCCTATATCACGCGGAAAACAATCAAATATTCCTTGGTTTTATAATCGCTTTGAATTACTCAAATCCCCACTTGTCACCATTCAATGAATTCCAGAGATGGAAGCATCATCCAAAAATCTCTCAATACCTCAAAAATGGAAAAAGAATATCTTATGGTGCGAGAGCAGTTAATAAAGGTGGATTTCAGTCTTTACCTAAATTAACTTTCCCAGGAGGATTGCTTGTAGGTTGTGATGCCGGATTTCTAAATGGAGCTAAAATTAAAGGTACGCATACTGCTATAAAGAGTGGAACACTGGCTGCAGAGAGCATCTTTGAGGCGCTTTCTCATGAAAGTATTGGTGATTTGGAATCCTATCAGAAAAAATTTCAGTCTTCATGGCTTCATAAAGAATTATATAAATCAAGAAATTTTGGCCCAGCATTAAATAAATATGGAACAATTATCGGTGGAGCTTTTGCATTTTTTGACCAAAATATAATGCAGGGAAAGTTTCCATTTACCTGGCATAATCATGAGCCTGATCATAAAGCTATTAAATTCTCAAAAGATGTACATGAAATTGAATATCCAAAACCAGATGGAATTATAAGTTTTGATCGCCTTTCTTCTGTTTTTTTATCTAGTACAAATCACGAAGAGGACCAGCCTTCTCATCTAAAGCTCAAGGATCACGAAACTCCTATAAAATTTAATCTTCCAAATTATAATGAACCTGCTCAGAAATATTGCCCTGCAGGTGTATATGAGGTTGTTATGGAAGATGATAATCCTAAATTTCAGATCAACGCTCAAAATTGCGTTCATTGCAAAACATGCGATATCAAAGATCCGACTCAAAATATAGTGTGGACTGTCCCCGAAGGTGGAGGTGGGCCGAATTATTCAGGAATGTAATTATTTCGGCTGCATTCTGATCGCACCATCCAATCTAATTGTTTCTCCATTAATCATAGCGTTCCTAAAGATCGACTCCACTAGATCAGCAAATTCATCTGGTTTGCCCAGTCTGGGAGGAAAAGGAACTTGCTTTCCAAGTGACTCTTGAAGAGTTTCAGTCATACCAGAAACCATTGGGGTTTTAAATATTCCAGGTGCAATTGTATTCACTCTGATTCCAATTCTTGCAAATTCTCTTGCTAAAGGTAGTGTCATTCCTACGATACCAGCTTTAGATGACGAGTAAGCTGCTTGCCCAATTTGTCCTTCATATGCTGCTACTGAGGCTGTATTTACTATGACACCTCTTTCTCCATCATTATTGGGATTATTATTTTGCATTATGTTCGCTGACTCTTTTGCGAGTATGAAAGACCCAATTAAATTAATCTTAATTGTTCTTTCGAAGAAATTTGCATCCATTGTTCCATCTCTTCCTAATGCTCTTGCTGCACCAATCACTCCTGCACAATTTACCGCTAAATTTATACCGTCAAGAAAGTTATTCGCTTCTTTAATAGCGGCTTTTACCTCATCTTCAGCAGAGATATCAACTTGAATATACGTAGCGGAATTACCCAGTGATTTTGCACTTTTTTCTCCATCTTTATTGATGTCAAGAAGGGCAACTTTACCCCCTTTATTGATAATATTTTCTGCTGTTGCAAAACCTAAACCAGATGCACCCCCTGAGATGATTGCTTTCGATTGTTTTATATCCATTGTTTATATCCTCTTTAATATGATTATTCTATTTAACTAAAAGATCCGGCTCATCCAGGGTATCCAATATTTTTTTTCGTACGATATCCTTAAGTTCTTTACTTGACATTTTTGTACCATCTTTTGTGTTAATTGATTTAAGTACTTTTATTTTGAGCGCACCTTTAACTGGAAGATATTTATTAGCAGGCAAAATTTCTCTTGAGCCCTGAATTACAAGAGGCACAATAGGCATATTTGATTTTATTGCGGTAAGAAAAGCTCCTGTTCTAAATTTATCGAGGCCCTTTTTTTCTGTAAAAGTACCCTCTGGAAAAATAGCTAATGATTCTCCTTCTGCGCCAGCTTTTATGAGTTTTCGAGCATCTCTATATGTCCCTTTTGGTTTGAAACGCTCAACATAACGTGAACCAACACGTTTGAATAAAAAATTAGCCAATGGGACATTTTTCATTTCACTCTTAATGACGAATGTGAATTTAACAGGTAGTACAGCATGGAGAATAATACCGTCAATATAACTAGCATGGTTCGCTACAATAATTGTATGTTCATTCGGTATGTTATTAAGACCTTCAATTTCTAATTTTATTCTGGAAAGAAAGAACACAGAATTCGCCATCTTTCTAACCCATATTCTGCGGAGCTTTAAAGTCGGTAAAACAAATGCACCAACTAATGAAAATATAGAGCAAACCAAAAAAACAATAATGATGTATATACCATAAATTTTTGAAAGTAATTTAGAATGAAATTTCATTTTCAGGTAACCCATCTACATTATTAAAGCAATATCAAACTTTAAAGTATTATAATCTATCTTAATATATAAAATTTGAGGTAGTTAATATCACTCAAAATAAACACATTGAGCAGACGAATGCATTTAAAATATCAAGCATTGATATCGAAAAATTTTTAGATGCAATATGGTCTGAGCGAGGTTTGTCTAAGAATACACTCAATTCTTATAGGATTGATCTAAAGCTACTGGCAATAGAGTTAGCCAAATCTAATTTAATTATTACGCAAACAAGAAAATCTGATTTATTAGGCTTTATTTCAAAAAGAGTTCAGTCGGGTATAAAGGCAAGAACAACAGCAAGACAAATATCAAGTTATAGAGCCTTCTTTCAATATCATTTGCGCATAAATAGCATCAAAATAGATCCTTCTTTGGACATAGAAATGCCCCGAATAGGGAGATCTCTTCCAAAATCACTAACTGAAGAAGAAATTACTGATCTGCTTGATGCACCAAACACTAACGATGTTATTGGTCATCGTGATAAGGCAATGTTAGAGCTTATGTACGCGTCAGGTTTGAGAGTTTCTGAGTTGATATCATTAAAAATTCCTCAAGTAAATTTTAGTCAAGGCGTATTGAGAGTAACAGGGAAAGGAAATAAAGAAAGGCTTGTTCCAATTGGTGAGCAAGCATCGGAATGTTTGAAAAGTTTTATAGAAAATTCTCGGGATAAGATACTAAATCATAAAAAAACTGATTATTTATTCCCAACAAAAAGAGGTGCAACCATGACAAGGCAGTCATTTTGGTATGTAATTAAACGTTACTCCAAAAAAGCAGGTATCAGTAAAGTCATTTCTCCGCATGGCTTAAGGCATGCATTTGCAACTCATCTTCTTAATCATGGAGCTGATTTAAGAGTTGTGCAATTGCTTTTGGGTCATAGTGATTTGTCGACTACACAGATATATACGCATATCGCAAAAGAGAGACTAAAAGATTTGCATGGACAACATCATCCAAGAGGTTGATTTTAAGATCAATTAAGTTGATCATTGAAGTTAGTTAATTAGGTAAAGCTATGAAAAAAGTCGCAACAATATTTCTAGCAATTTCAATTATTATTGTAACCAATATTGGATACGGTAGTGATGAGGAGTTGAAAACTATTCAAAATATCGTCTCAACAATGAGTTCAGATATAAAAGCTGAAAACATAAAGAAGAGTCCAGTAAATGGGTGGTATACAATAACTAAAGGAGCTTATGTTGCATATATATCCAGTGATGGACGCCATCTAATTCAAGGGGATATGTATGATATCGAGACGCAAGTTAATCTCACTGAAACTATTAGAAATGAATCCAGAAAAAATGTTATAGAGTCATACCCCAAAAAGGATATGATCGTATTTTCACCTGAATCTAAATCTCATCATGTAACGGTTTTTACAGATGTGGATTGCACTTTTTGTAGAAGGCTTCATAACCAGATTGATGAGTATCTTAACGAGGGAATAGAAATAAGATATCTCATGTATCCTCGAAGTGGACCTCAAAGTGCTTCATGGGTTATCGCCGAGCAAATTTGGTGTTCAGCTGACAGAAATGATGCTTTAACTTTAGCTAAGATTGATCAGAATTTTGATTACAGTCAGTGCAACAGTGCTGCTATTAGCAGTCATTATTTAATGGGTCAAAGTGTCGGCTTGCAGGGTACTCCAGCTATAATCCTGGAGGATGGAAGCATGGTGAATGGTTACGTGAGCGCGCTTGAGCTATCAAAGATTATAGAATCTAACTGAACTCAGGTTAAGACCTCTTTCTCCTGTCAATTTTATGGTAATGAATACCATTATCTCTCCCTTTATCTTGAAGAAGCATTTTAAGGGCAAAAACACCACTCTCGAATGCCATTTCATCCCAGGGTATTTCGTCGTTTTTGTATAGTTGTGTATCTAAGCTTTCCTCGCCTGGAGAAAAATTACCAATTAGTTTTGCCTTAAAGAATGCATGTACTTGTCCTGCACCAATTACATCAACAATACAAAATAAATTACCAATTTCTACTTCAGCGCAAGCTTCTTCAAAAGTTTCTCTTTTTGCCCCTTGGATTAATGTTTCTCCCAACTCCATAAAACCTGCTGGTATTGTCCAAAATCCATATCTGGGTTCAATTGCTCTTTTGCACAACAGTATTTTATTATCTATTTCTGGTATACAACCAACAACAATTTTAGGATTCTGATAATGCACTAATTCACATTTAGTGCAGACATATCGCTCGCGATTATCTCCATGAGGTATTTTTGTTTTGACGTTAGCGCCACATTCAGGACAATAATTCATAAGTTATTATTTCTTTTTGGTGCCGGGAGCGAGAATCGAACTCGCACTCTGTTTCCAGAACCGGATTTTGAATCCGGCGCGTCTACCAGTTCCGCCATCCCGGCTAGTTTTATTAATGATGAATATGTTATATATTTTGACTTAAATCTAGTAAGTTCGCTACTGTTTATAATTTAATATTCAGGCTTAAATTCATTCAAAGAAGCTATAATCTAAGTTGATTTCTAAAATAAAATGTAAAAATGTCACTATCTGATTATAACTTTAGTTTACCTGACGATCTAATTGCTAGGTTCCCACTGAAAAACAGACGAGATAGTAGATTGATGGTACTTGATTGTTATGAAAAAAAGATAATTGATTCAGAATTTAAGAGCTTATGCAGATTCACCGCCCCAAATGATTTACTGGTATTCAATGATACAAAGGTGATTAAAGCACGAATATCTGGTAACAAGCCAACTGGAGGAAAAGTTGAAATTTTAATTGAGCGTGTCATTGATAAATGGACTGCTGACGTGCTTATAAAAGCAAACAAATCTTTATCAGTTGGAGCAAAAATTTTATTCGAGCCTGATAAGCACGCAATCATTCTTTCAAGAAGTGAGGAAATCTTTCGAATTAAATTTTCAATACCAGTGGCAAAACAAATAGAGAAATCAGGTCAGATCCCGATTCCACCATACTTTAATCGTCTATCGAATGATTCTGATATTGACAGATATCAGACTATTTATGCAAAAAATTCAGGAGCAGTAGCCGCACCTACAGCAGGATTACATTTTGATGAGGATATGATTAATCAGAGTTTATCATCGAATGTATCGCATGCATTCATCACTTTACATATTGGGGCTGGAACTTTTCTTCCCTTAAAAAATAAGAATATTGATGAAAATAAACTTCATAGTGAGTATATCGAAGTGAGTAAAAGCGCCTCGGATTCAATTGCTAGAGCAAAAAAAAATAATGGAAGAGTCATTGCTATTGGAACCACTTCAACTAGAGCACTTGAATCGGCCTCAAAAGATAATGTTGTTTTACCTTATCAGGGAGAAACTAGTATATTTATTAAACCTGGATATAAATTTAGAGTGGTTGATGCATTATTAACAAATTTTCATTTACCAATGTCATCCTTGTTGATGCTGGTTTCAGCTATGGCAGGAAGAAAATTCATCATGAAAGCATACAATCATGCTATTGAGAAAAAATATCGTTTTTATAGTTACGGAGACGCAATGCTGATTTTACCAAAAGGATTTAAATGAGATTTAATGTAATTTCAAAGGAAGATTCGGCAAGAATTGGAAAAATTGAACTAGAAAAAGGAGTTATTAATACACCAACATTTATGCCGGTTGGTACTTATGGCGCAGTTAAAAGCCTAACGCCCGATGATCTCAGGGATTCATCTGCAGAAATTATTCTTAGTAACACATTTCATTTGATGTTAAGACCCGGTATTGAAGTAATAAAAAAGCACGGTGGTTTGCATGAATTTATGAATTGGTCTTCTCCTATATTAACTGATTCTGGTGGTTTCCAGGTGTTTTCTCTTGAGCAGTCAAGAAAGATAACTGAAGAAGGTGTTTACTTTAGATCGCCAATTGATGGAAGTTCAATTTTTTTATCGCCTGAAATTTCAATAGAAGTTCAACATTACCTTAATTCTGATATCGCTATGGTTTTTGACGAATGCACAAAATATCCTGCTTCAAGAGAGGTTGCAAAAAAATCAATGGAATTATCTTTAGGCTGGGCAAAAAGATCAAAACAAAAATTTTTAGAATTAAAGAAGATCGAGCCCGATAAAGGAGAGGCACTATTCGGAATTGTTCAAGGAGGTATGCATCATGATTTGCGAGAGCAATCTCTCCATGGTTTGAGAGAAATCGAATTTGACGGTTACGCTCTTGGAGGACTCGCTGTTGGTGAGAAAGAGGAAGAAAGAATTTCTGTGATTGAGAAAATTATCCCAAATATGGAATATGATAAACCTCGTTACTTAATGGGTGTTGGGCTTCCAACAGATATAGTCAAATCAGTCTTACTTGGAATAGATATGTTTGATTGCGTAATTCCAACAAGACATGCCAGAAATGGGCATTTAATTACAAATCATGGTGTGATAAATATCAGAAATGCAAAGTATACTAATGATACAAGTCCACTTGATTCAAGTTGTGAGTGTTATACTTGCCGAAATTATTCACGCTCTTATCTAAAGCATTTGCATAAAATCAATGAAATGCTTGGATCTAGATTAAACACAATTCATAATATTCATTATTATCAAAAATTAATGAGTAACATTAGATCACATATTTCGCAGAATACGCTTCCTTTGTATTTGCGAGAGTTAGAGTCAATATTTAATAATAAATAGACAAAAAATTACATATCATGAACAACAGTTGATTATGTTATGTAATAATATGGTTCTCAAAATCGTATAAGAAGATAAATTTATGAGCTTTATAATTAGTGACGCACACGCACAAGGAGCGCCCGTTAATTCCGATCCTTTTGGCTTTTTAATTCCAATGATTGTGATTTTTGTGGGTTTTTATTTTTTACTCATCAGACCTCAACAGAAAAGACAAAAAGCGCATGCAGAATTGGTAAAGTCGTTATCACCTGGAGACGAAATAATGACCTCAGGTGGCCTTTTGGCTAAGGTGGTCTCGGTGAACGAGCACTATGCGACGATACAGCTGAGTAAAGATGTTAATATTAAAATACAAAAAGCATCAGTTTCATCGGTGGTTCCAAAAGGTACTATTGAAGCTGCATAGAGCATTAAATTAATTATGAATAGATACCCCTCTTGGCTGAATATATTAGTGGTTTTTGTTTTTGCCATGGGTATTTTACTTGCCTTACCAAATATATATAAAAGTCTTCCATCTGTTCAAATCGCTAATACTGATGGATCTGATATCAATGATAAGCAAATTCAAGAAATTGAAAATCTCCTCAGTGACATAAAATTAAAACCTTCAAGTAAATATATTGAAGATGGAAGAGCGGTGATCTTATTTGATGACTCTGAGGATCAATTGATAGCTGGTGAGCGATTTCGAAATAGATACTCCGATCAAAGGAGTGTTGCATATACGTTAACTCCTGATATTCCAGCTTGGTTTAGAAATTTTGGCATTAAACCAATGAGCCTCGGCCTTGATTTAAGAGGAGGCGTGTACTTTCTTCTGGAAGTTGATATGGATACAGCAATAAATACAAGACTCACACTATATCAACAAAGCTTCAATGATCTCTTAAGAGAGGCGAAAATAAGAAGTCGAATAGAAATAAATGGAATGGACGTTCAGATACGTGTTCGCAGTCAAGAAGATCTCTCTATGGCTAAAAATATTGTTTCAGAAATGGATCCTGAACTTTTAATTCTTGATGGAAATGATATGTCATTTCGAGTTCGTATGACTGAGGATCAAATAAAAGCTCGTCAAGATTTTGCAATCGAACAGAATATAACAACCTTAAGAAATCGTGTAAATCAGCTTGGTGTTGCAGAGCCATTAGTGCAGAGGCAAGGGCTTGATAGAATTGTTGTTCAGTTACCTGGAGTTCAGGACCCCAATCGCCTAGATGACATTCTTACGGCCACTGCTACATTGGAATTTCATTTGGTTGATAATGGTGGGAATAATCCTGGCTCAAGAAGATACACTGGAAGGCCGGGAGTTCCTTCTCAGGTTTTGAGGAGAGAGATTATTGCTTCTGGCGATCAAATAATTGACGCTGAATCAGGATTCAGTCAAGGGCAACCAGCTGTATTTATAACTCTAGATGCTGCGGGTGGTGAAAGTATGTTAAAAACTACTAGAGAAAATCTAAATAAACCTATGTCTACTGTTTTTATCGAGACAAGAAGGGTTACTGAAGAAACAAATGGAAGAACCTCTTCAAGAATCATAAAAACAGAAGAGATCATCAGTACAGCTACTATCAGAGGAGTTTTTAAAGATCGTTTTCAAATTACTGGATTAACTCCCTTTGAGGCAAGAGAGCTTGCCCTTTTATTGAGAGCAGGCGCATTAGCTGCACCAGTCTTTAAGATTGAAGAAAGAACGATAGGACCAAGCTTAGGTCAAGATAATATTGACAGAGGCTTTGCTGCAGTTACGATTGGATTTCTGGCTGTAATAGTATTTATGGCAATCTATTACAGATGGTTTGGTGTGATTGCTAACATTGCTTTGTTCTCAAATTTAATATTTATAGTTGCACTCTTATCTCTAATTCAAGCTTCACTGACTTTACCTGGTATTGCGGGAATTGTCTTAACTGTAGGTATGGCGGTTGACGCGAATGTTCTTATATTCGAAAGAATAAGAGAAGAGCTTAACTCAGGAAATACACCTCAAGGCAGCATTAGCGCGGGTTATGAAAAGGCTTTATCATCTATCTCAGATGCGAATATCACTACCTTAATTGCTGCTATTGTTCTATTTGCTTTTGGAACTGGACCTATCAAAGGTTTTGCAGTGACATTATCATTAGGGATAATTACATCAATGTTTACGGCAATTATTGGAACACGATCTATTGTTAATATAATTTTTGGGAATAAACGGTTAGATAGTCTACCGATATAGTATTTTTATGAGACTTATAAAAAATAAAACATCAATTAATTTCTTAGGAGAAGCTCGCCGGAGAATTGCATTATTTTTATCGATAATCATGGTCTCAATTTCAATAAGTTCTATATTTATAAAAGGCATGGAATTTGGAATAGATTTTACAGGTGGAGTTTTATTAGAAGTTGGATATCCAGAGCCGGCAAATCTTTCGAAAATAAGAACTTTGTTAGAAAACGATGGTTTTGAAGAAGTTCAAGTTCAGAGTTTTGGATCAGATGAGGATGTTCTGTTGAGGCTACCTCCACAGTCAGATCAGGACCCAAACTTTATTCGAGATCGCTTAAGAAATCTTTTAGCGAGTGATGAGCCTAATGTGGTTCTTAGAAGAGTTGAATTTGTGGGGCCACAAGTTGGTGAAGATCTCACAGAGCAGGGAGGGTTGGCAATGATTTTTGCTCTAATGATGATTTTTGCTTATGTAATGTTTCGTTTTCAATGGAAGTTTGCTGCTGGCGCAGTATGTGCATTGCTTCATGATGTAATTATTACAGTCGGATTCTTTTCTTTATTTGGTTTTGAATTTGATTTGACGGTTGTTGCAGCAGTCCTTGCTGTTATTGGTTATTCACTGAATGATACGGTTGTTGCTTTTGATCGAATAAGAGAGAATTTTATAAAATTAAGAGGGGTCGCTTCTCACGAAGCAATGAATATTTCCATCAACGAAATGCTAGCAAGAACAATTATAACGGGTGTAACAACATTGGTGGTTCTAATTGCATTATTGACGCTCGGTGGCGAATCCGTTAGGCCTTTTTCAATTGCTCTAATTGTTGGGATTATCATTGGGACATATTCATCGATTTATACGGCGGGTGCTATAGCGCTTGTATTGAATGTTAATACAAAAGATCTTCTTCCACCTGAGAAAGATCCAGAATTAATAGATGACTTACCCTAAAGTCATTTAGCTATTATTCTCAACAATCTCTTTGTAAAGTTCTTGAAGTTTTTTGTGAATTTTTGGACTGCCGCACATAACATTACCGGATTTGAGGTGATCATTAGAGCCATTTATATCTGAAATAATTCCACCAGCCTCTTGAATAATTAATGCACCGGCAGCAATATCCCATATACTCAGTCCTGTTTCCCAAAAACCATCAAGCCTTCCTGCGGCAACATAACAAAGGTCAATTGCTGCAGCCCCAGGGCGACGCACACCCGCTGTTCTCTCTATGACTAATTTCAGCATTGACATATATTCTTCAGGATTTTTATTGGATGCTCTGTATGGAAATCCAGTCCCTATTAAAGATCTGCTCAAGAATTTTTCTCCACTCACTCGAATTCTTTTCCCATCGAGATGCGCTCCTTGTCCATTCGATGCAGTGAATAATTCCTGTTTGATTGGGTCATAAACAACAGCATGTTCAATAACATTTTTGTGCATCAGTCCTATCGAAACACAAAAAACAGGAAAACGATGCAAATAATTGGTTGTCCCATCCAATGGATCAATAATCCATATGAAATCAGATTCTCCTTGAACTCCACTCTCTTCAGCATGAATTGCGTGCTCTGGATAATGTTTTTTTATTGTTTCAATTACAATTCTCTCAGCCATAAGATCGGCTTCAGTTACAAAGTCATTCTGCCCCTTTTCACTTGCTCGAGCTCGAATCTGTTCAACTTTGTTGAGATTTCTTATTAGTGAGTCTCCTGCTTTTCTCGCAGCCATAATAGCTACATTCAAATGTGCATGCATATTTTTAAATCCCAATTTATTAGAGAACGTTTCTATTCTTATATAATATCATCAATTATTAATATCAACAGGATAACAGGCCTTAATAAGGGATATAATAAAGTCAACTAATCACATAAACATGAAAGACAAAAATTGATTATGAAACTTACAGTAAAAATTGTGCTTGTTGAGACTTCTCATCCAGGGAATATTGGTGCCACAGCAAGGGCAATGAAAAATATGGGCCTGAATGATTTAGTTTTAGTCAAGCCTGAATGCTTTCCTGATGAAGCAGCAACAGCGAGAGCGTCAGGCGCACATGATATTTTGGAAAATGCAAAAATTACAGATAATTTAGAAGACGCTATAAGTGATTGCAATCTTGTAATAGCCGCCAGCGCTCGCTCAAGAAATATTAATTGGCCTACTTATGACCCAAGAGAATGCGTAAACAAAATTATCAAAGAAAGTCATCTTGGTTGCTGTGCTGTTGTTTTTGGGCCTGAACAGTCTGGGTTAAAGAATGAGCATATCGACTTATGCCATGGTTTATTATATGTTCCAGTAAATCCAAATTTTAGTTCGTTAAATTTATCCATGGCGGTACAAATATTTTGCTATGAATTAAGGATGGCTTTAGTTAATAGTGATTTTAAAGAAAAATCTGACAGTGTGCCATTAGCTTCAGTTAGTGAGATGGAAAATTTTTATCAGCACTTGGAAAAAATGTTGATAAAAAATGATTTTCTTGATCCAAAGAAACCCCGTTTCTTAATGCGTCGAATACGTAAGCTATTCGCAAAAGCTGCCCCAGATAACAATGAAATTAATATACTGAGGGGTATATTGACTTCGTTTGAAAAAAAAGACCTCGAGAAAAATGAAAAAATTTAGAGAAGATGATCCTATCTATCTTGATGGTGCGGCTTCTATGCCGATTGATCCTATTGTTTTGGAATCGATAATTGCGTGCCTGGAAAAAAAGAATAATTTTGGTAATCCCTCTTCTATGAATATCATGGGACGAAGAGCAATGAGTCGAGTTGACGTTGCAAGAGGACAACTATCCAGTTTACTTAATGCAGATGCAGATGATTTGATTTGGACTTCAGGTGCAACAGAGTCAAATAATATTGCCATAATCGGCTCAGCAAGATATCGAGTGAATTCTGGTCGACACTTAGTAACAATGACTACGGAACATAAAGCTGTATCTGCACCCTTTGATTATCTCGAAAGTGAGGGTTTTGAGATTACAAGATTATCACCAGAATCAAATGGCTTATTAGATATGAGTGAACTGAAGCAAGCCATTCGCGATGACACGCAATTAGTTTCAGTCATGCATGTAAATAATGAAACCGGAATTACGCAAAATATTGCTGAAATTGCAGATATATGCCAAGAGAATCAGATACTATTCCATTGTGATGCCGCTCAATCTGTTGGAAAAATAAAACTGGATTTAAAGCATTTGCCGATTGATTTGTTATCTATTTCTTCCCATAAAATTTATGGCCCCCAGGGAATTGGTGCCTTGTATTTGAAAAATGCATCAAGGAATAAAATTATTCCATTGATGTTTGGCGGTGAGCAAGAAAAATGGCTCAGACCAGGAACACTTCCTTTACATCAGATTATTGGTTTTGGTGTAGCGTCAGAATTAGCTGCATCAAGGATGGATGATGATTTTAAATTAATGAAACATCTTAGTAGCTATTTTTTAGATAAAATAAAAGCGATCCCCAATCTTATTTTAAATGGTTCAAATAGTGCGCGATATCCAGGAATAATAAATTTGAGAGCACCGGGTGTGAATGGGGAGTCTTTATTACTGATGCTTGAACCAGTATGTGTTGCGCAAGGTTCTGCTTGCAATTCAAAAAACAATCAACCTTCATTGGTTTTGAGGGAGCTTGGTTTAAATGATCATGAGATTCAATCATCAATCAGATTCAGCTTTACTAGAAACACAACAGAAAGTGAGATTGATGAAGTTATAAAGAAATATATGAAAGCAGTTAGTTATTTAAGAGGTATTTCTCCGGATTATCACTGATGAAATTATCAAAAAACAAGCAACATGATTTATATAACGCCACTGTCATGGATTTATTTCACAGATCTGGATACTGCGAAAATAACAATAAGCTCAATGGAGTTAGAATTGAATGCAAAAAAGGTGATGTTGCAAGCGGATCTATTTTGAAGCTAATTTGCATAATAGAAAATAACAAAATTTCATTGGCAAGATATCAAGTATATGGATGCCCTTATCTTATAGCATCCGCTGAATGGTTGTGTGAGATAATGCAAGGAAAATCAGCATCTCAGTTAAAACAATTAAAGATAATGAGTTTAATGAAAACACTTTGTATCCCGACTGAAAGAAAATCAATAATTTTAATATTGGAAGACGTTGTGGATGGTATTAGGTTACAATTATAATATAAAAAAATAAATTAATAATCATGGCAATATCTCTAACAAAATCAGCAATTGATAGAATAAAAAGTTATTCAGATTCTACTGAAAGTGAAGTCATTGTGAGAGTAGGAGTAAAAAAAACTGGATGTAATGGATTTGCCTACGTTATCAATTATACAAGTTCAATCGAAGATGAGGATAAAGTTTTTGAGGATCATGATATTAAAGTGATTGTTGATGCAGAGAGCTTAAAACTTATCGATGGAACTGAAATCGATTTTATGAAAGATGGGCTAAATGAAGCATTTAGATTTAGAAATCCTAATATTTCTGGCGAATGTGGATGTGGTGAGAGCTTCAGTATTTAACCTTTTAATTGGAATACTATCCATTCAATTTTGACCACGAACTTAAATGCATTTTAAAATTTTATTAATAGGATATAACTTATGTCAGTAGAATTAACACTTTCGATAATAAAGCCAGATGGTATTCAAAAAAATCTAATTGGAGAAATTTATAGTCGTTTTGAAAAAGCAGGTTTGGAAATTGTAGCATCTAAAATGATGCATCTAACCAATGATCAGGCTGAAGGATTTTATGCGATTCATAGAGAAAGACCATTTTTTAATGACTTGGTTAGATATATGACGTCAGGGCCTGTTCAAGTCCAGGTTCTTCAGGGAGAATCTGCTATTGATTCAAATAGGAAAATAATGGGAGCAACAAATCCATCTGAAGCAGCAGCTGGGTCAATTCGCGCTGATTTTGCAGACAGCATTGAAGAAAATATCGTTCATGGCTCAGATGGACCAGAAACCGCAGCTCAAGAAATAAAATTCTTCTTTAATAACGATGAAATTTGCAAAAGAACAAGAAAATAAATAACGAATGAATAATCCTGATGCAAACTCAGAAAAAAAATCTTTTAGGACTCAATCTTCACGACCTTGAAGAACTTTTTTTAGAGTTAGGCTATAAGAAATTTCATGCAAAGCAGTTACTAAAATGGATTCATCAAAGATACGAAACTAATATTTATAATATGACAGATCTTTCAAAGGATCTGAGAGATCAGTTAGATCTCAATTCAGAAGTTCAAATGCCTCATCTAATTTCTGAAAACACTTCGAAAGATGGAACTATTAAATGGCTTTTTGAGTCAGGAGTTGGTCAAGCTATAGAGGCTGTATTTATTCCTGAATCAGATAGAGGAACTTTATGCATCTCATCTCAAGTTGGATGCGCGCTAGATTGTTCTTTTTGTGCTACAGGGCATCAGGGATTTAATAGAAATTTAGATGTTTCTGAAATTATCGGACAACTTTGTTTCGCAAACTCAAGATTACCAAGAAGAAAAACAGGGTTACCTGCGATTTCCAATGTCGTTTTTATGGGTATGGGAGAACCTTTGGCCAATTATAAGAATGTTATAAAAGCGATTGAAATCATGCTATCTGATTACGCTTATGGTTTATCTAGAAGAAGAGTAACGCTCAGTACTTCTGGAATTGTTCCAAATATTGAGCTCTTGTCTGATGCATGTAATGTTTCACTTGCTGTTTCACTGCATGCTCCAAATGATAAATTACGTGATTCATTGGTACCGATTAACAAAATTCATCCTATTTCTGATCTATTGGATGCATGTTGGCGCTATGCTGAAAAACACTCAAATCGTTATATAACTTTTGAATATGTTATGTTGGAGAATATAAATGATTCCATGGAGCATGCCCAAGAATTGAGCCGATTAATATCCAATAAACCAGCCAAAATAAATTTAATCCCATTTAATCCATTCAATGGGACAAAATACAAGTCATCCCCGATAAGGCAAATAAAAAAATTTCAAATGAAGTTGCGCGAAAAAGGGATAATTGTTACAACAAGAAAGACAAGAGGCGATGATATTGCTGCTGCATGCGGTCAATTAGCAGGTAAAGTGAATAACCGAGTGATAACTAGGCTGGGAGAAAGAAAAGGAAAAGCGGTAACTTTGCAGTAAATATATGATACTGAGTGATTTATTATGAATGATAATTCTGATAATAAGAAAAATATTAATGAAACTAGTTGTGGGCAGGAGCTCTCAAAAAGAAGGCAAAAAAGAGATCTCAGTATAAATGATGTTGCTAGAGAGATAAAAATTGAATCTTCTGTAATAAAGAAGATTGAGAGCGACGAATTCCATTCAATCGGTGCGCCTGTTTTCGTTAAAGGTTATCTGCGTCAATACTCAAATTTGGTCGGTGCTGATGATGATTTAATAATCAAAAAATACAATAAACTCAACCCTGAGCATGATACCTTACCAATAGTTAATGACTCTGCCACACAAATAAGTAAGTTTATTGTTACTCCCAAGTCACTAATACTAGGGTTATTCGGGTTGATTCTTTTATTAATTTTAACTTTTCTTGTCTTAAATATCATTGATAAAGAAGAAAATTCGATAGTTTCAACTAATGAAATACCGGTAATCGAAACAGAAGAAACAGAAATACAATCAGAAGATGATCAAATCTTTTTTGAAGAAAATTCGATAGTTTCAACTAATGAAATACCGGTAATCGAAACAGAAGATTTAACGGAACTGAATTCTCTAGAACCTCTATTAAACATCACAATTTTCTACAATGGACTATGTTGGACTGAAATATTTGATTCAAATGGAGAAAGACTTTTTTTTGGACTTGGTGATCCCCAAAAAAATGTGAGTGTAAATGGTACTGCACCATTTGACGTGATGTTAGGAGCTGCAGACAATCTTGAGAGCATTCAAGTTGATGGTGAAGAATATACAATCACTAACCCAGTAAGACGAGGTGAGGTGATGAGATTTCAAGTATTGAGTGACTTATTATGAAACCAAAGACCATAAGGGGTATGAATGATTTATTGCCTGAAACATTGGGCACATGGCGTTATCTTGAATCAAAGATAATCCAGATTGTTGAATCCTATGGGTTCGATGAAATCAGATTACCAATTATGGAAAGAACAGAATTATTCAAACGCTCAATCGGTGAAGGTACTGATATTGTTGAAAAAGAAATGTATACCTTTGACGATAGAAATCAGGAGAGTATTACTTTGAGACCTGAGGCCACTGCGTCAATGGTTAGAGCGGGGATTACTAATGGTTTATTACACAATCAGAAACAGAAAATGTGGACCATGGGGCCAATGTTTCGTTATGAAAAACCGCAAAAAGGAAGATATCGTCAATTTTATCAATTTAATATTGAGGCAATGGGTTATGCCGGACCAGATATCGATGCCGAACTAATTATTTTATGCGCAAGAATGTGGAAGGTATTAAGGATTAAAAATTTATCACTAAAGATAAATTCCCTCGGTAATAAAAATACACGAGCGAAATACAGAGAGGATCTAATAAATTATTTTTCTGATAATTTAGATAATCTTGATGAAAATAGTAAAAACAGACTTCATTCAAATCCATTAAGAATTCTGGACAGTAAAAATCCTGAGATGAAGAAACTAATTGATGAAGCACCTATACTCTTAGATTATTTGGATTCTGAGTCTGAAGAACACTTCAACAAGTTAAAAAATATTTTAAGTGATGCGGGGATAGATTTCCAAGTTAACCCCAAGCTTGTCAGGGGTCTGGATTATTATAATCGAACAGTTTTTGAGTGGGAAACTGACGTACTTGGTTCTCAGGGCGCAGTATGCTCAGGTGGACGATATGATGATTTGATTGAAAAAATTGGTGGAAAATCAACTCCAGCAATTGGTTGGGCGATGGGAATGGAGCGATTGGTAAGTTTATATGAATATTCAAATGAAAAAATAAATAAGATTTCACCGCATATTTATATCGCTATTGATGGAGATGAAGCTCAGAAAAAAGCTTTTCAAATTTCAGAAGAGTTGCGTGAACTTAATCCCAAGATTAGGATACAATTAAATATGGGTGGAGGGAGTTTCAAGTCGCAATTAAAACGAGCGGATAAAAGTAACTCGAATTATGCAATAATAATTGGTTTAGATGAGTTAAAGAATGATTACTTAAGTTTGAAATCACTCCGAAGGAATCAAGAGCAAGTCAAAATTCCTTTTTCAAAAATAAATGAATTGACTAACATCATTTTTGATTAGTCTTTTTAAAATTAATAAATATAATCAGATAAAATAGGTGTCTTGTGGACGAATTTCTATCAGAAAAAGAGCAAATTCAATATATACGTGAATGGTGGCAAGAAAATAGATCTTATATATTGACTGCGTTAATTATCGTGATCGGTGGTGTTACCGGAAATAATGCATGGAAATCAAGCGTTACTGAAAAGCAGTTATCAGCTTCATCACTATACGAATCTCTAGCTGTTGAGATATCCGAAAATAATTTAGAAGCCGGAGAGATGATAGCCGATCAGATAAGTGAGGATTATAGCGATACTGTATATTACGAAAAAGCAAAACTCGCTATGGCTTATTTTTATATGAGTCAAAGCAGAGACGAAGATGCAGCCAATTCTTTAAGAAACATTCTATCGAAATCAAGTGACAGTGAATTATCTTTAATCGCTGAAATGCGCCTAGCCAAAATAATGCTTTATCAAAAAAAATATCAAGAAGTCATTGATATGCTCAAAGGTAATATTGGGCATGCTTTCGAGACAAAATATAGCGAGCTACTCGGCGATGCCTACTTCGGTCTTGAGGAATTTGATAAAGCAGAATTTGCATATATGGCAGCACTAAAAAACACAAATCAAGCACAAATTGTAGACGCTTCTTTGATACAAATGAAAATCAATGATCTTCCTGACAATGATAATCTGTCAATCTCATCTCAAGATAAGGTTGAGAGTGGATCCCAATGAATCGCATATTCCGTCTCTTGACCGTTGGAATTATAGTCATTTTAAATGGTTGTTCTTTTTTCCAGGATCAAGATGAAGAAATCCTTCCGGCCGAATTGGTTAAATTCAATGAAACATTAAATATAAAAAAGATTTGGAATGGGAAGGTCGGAAAAGGTTCCGAATTACTTCATTTATCATTGATGCCAAGCGGAAACCCAGAAATAATCTATACAGCAAGTCGAGACGGGCAAGTAACTGCTTTTGAAGCATCTTCAGGAAAAGCGTTTTGGAGAACAAAGTTAGATATAAATCTTACTGCAGGACCGGCAAATAATGAAAATAGAATTGTTGTGTATGGTTCGGACGGAGAGTTAATTTGTCTCAGAAGCGCTGATGGCAGTGAAGTATGGCGAATTTCGATCAAAGGCGAATCAATATCTACGCCAGTTATTGCTGATAATAATGTCATTATTTATACAATTGATGGTCAATTAAGGAGTTTTTCAATTTTTGATGGCACTGAAAGATGGAGTCTTAGTCAAGACGTTCCTTCTCTCACTTTAAGAGGATCGTCTACCCCGGTCATTCTTGGTAATAATGTAATTGTAGGGTTTGATAATGGCAGAATGATTTCTGTAAACATTGAAGCTGGAATGGTTATTTGGGAGGCAATGTTATCACCTCCTTCTGGAAGAAGTGATCTTGAAAGATTGGCAGATATTGATGGTGTTATTAAGATTTTTGGTCAAGATATATTTGTTGCTGGTTATCAAAGTCAATTAGCCAGTGTTGCAGCTGAATCAGGTCAGACTATCTGGTCAAAGGAGTTATCCAGTGAAGCAGGAATAGAGATAGATGATGATTCAATTTATTTGGTAACTGATCAGGGTTTCTTGCTTGGCCTATCAAGAAAAGATGGAAGTGAAGTTTGGCGAAAGGAGATGCTTACAAGAAGGGAGTTGACAGCGCCAGTTAGATTCAAATCTACTATTGTTGTTGGTGACTTAGAGGGTTATATTCACTTTTTTGATAGTAAGTCTGGAGAACTGGTTGCAAGGAGACGTTCTGGAAAAGGTGCAGTATCTGGTGTACCTGTTGTTATTGATGAATATTTATATGTTCAAAATGAATCTGGAATGATTTCAGCATTTTCTGCTCCTTCACCTGAAGAAAATAAAGATTCAAAACGTTTCAGTTTATGGGGGACTTGAACCTCTTTGGGAAAGGTAAAAGAATATGCTCCCTGTGATAGCATTAATCGGCTCCCCCAATGTCGGTAAATCGACTCTTTTTAATCGTTTAACGAAATCCCGTGATGCGCTTGTTGCAGATTATCCAGGACTCACTAGAGATCGGCAATATGGTTATGGGAGGCTAGGACCAACACCATATCTTCTCATTGATACCGGAGGAATCTCTGGAGGCGAAGAAGGTATTCAGGAGCTTATGGCTCAACAAACAATTCAAGCTATAAAAGAGGCAGATGCTTTAATAGTTCTGGTCGACGGAAGATCTGGTGTCTCTGCTGCTGATAAACATATTGTTGATTTGACTAGACAGTATTCCAAAAAAGTTTGGTTCGTTGTCAATAAAACAGAAGGCTTAGACCTTGATATGGCTGTTGCGGAGTTTCATGAGTTTGGTTTTTCAGAGCCATTAGCTATATCCGCATCGCATGGTGATCGTGTTTCGGCTTTAATGGAAGAGATATTAAAGCCCTATGATTCTCATTCAGATGAAGATACTGAAGAATTACATGAGCAATCCACAAAAAAGTCTCTTGATATCGCAATAATCGGGCGACCAAACGTCGGTAAATCAACTTTAATTAATAGATTAATTGGTGAGGACAGACTCGTCGTATACGATCAACCAGGAACGACGAGAGACAGTGTTTCAGTGCCTTTTTCAAAACAAGGAAAAGAATACATCTTATATGATACTGCGGGTGTCAGGAGAAAAGGTAAGGTTAAGGAGGTTATTGAAAAGTTTAGTATTATCAAGTCTTTACAAGCAATTGAAAAGTCAAATGTTGTTTTTGCGGTCATAGACGCGTCTGAAGGTATAACTGAGCAGGATGTCAGCCTAATGGGGCTTGCTGTTGAGAGAGGAAGAGCGCTCGTTCTTTTGATTAATAAATGGGATGGACTGGAGGAAAGTCATAAAAAATATGTTGAAAATCAGATACACCGAAGGTTACCTTTTTTAGATTTTGCGGATAAACATATGATTTCGGCTCTTCATGGTACAGGTGTTGGTGATTTACTCCCCGCTGCTCAAAGAGCTTTTAGTGCAGCGATGAAGAAAATCTCTACGAATCAACTTACTACTGAATTAGAAGAAGCTCTCATAGAGCATGCTCCTCCAATGGTAAGAGGGCGTAGAATTCGATTACGATATGCCCATCAAGGTGGAAAAAATCCTCCGACTATAGTTATACATGGAAACCAAACCGAGAGATTACCACTCACTTATAAACGTTACTTAATTAATCGATTTAGAAAAAGATTTAAATTACAAGGTACGCCGGTAAGATTGATACTAAAAACAAGTGACAATCCTTACAAAGGAAGACGAAATAAACTCACACCTCGTCAAACAAGAAAAAAGAAACGTTTGATGAGGCATGTAAAAAAATGAATAAATAAGGAGAAAACTCATGCCAGAAATAAAAGCCCAACATCAGTGTGCAACATTAGATAATTTAATATTAGCAGAGTCATTTGGTGAACCCATAGGAGATCTTCCTTTACAAAAAGATTCAAGTTTCTTTGAAAAAGACAATATTTTTTCTGGGACTTGGGAGTGTGAGCCGGGTATATTAGATTTAGATTTAGAGGTGACAGAGTTTTGTCACATCTTGAAGGGGCATTGGGTTTTAACTTCAGAATCTGGGCAAATTACAGAAGTAAAAGCTGGAGATAGTTTCGTATTTCCTAGAGGATGGAAGGGCACTGCAGAAGTTAAGGAAACGATTAGAAAAGTCTATATGATGATCAGTTAGTTTTGTTATATTAGGAGTGGTATCTCAGAGATATGATTGACTCATGAAAGCAACTAAATTTGTTAAAATTGATGGAAAGTTCAAAATGCATCGTGGCGGATATCTCGAATCCCCAATAATTGCATACGAAACATGGGGAGAGCTAAAAAACAATGGTGAAAATGCTATTCTTATTTTTACCGGTTTATCTCCTTCTGCCCATGCATCCTCATCGTCACTAGATGCAACCAGTGGTTGGTGGGAGGATATGATTGGGTCTGGTTTACCCCTTGATACTGATCGGTTTTTTATAATTTGTGTTAATTCTCTTGGCAGTTGTTTTGGTTCAACTGGGCCAAATTCAATCGATCCTTTGACTGAAGATAGATACAAACTCTCCTTTCCAGTTTTATCGCTTGAAGATGTTGCCAAAGGGGGATATGAAGTCATAAAAGCTTTAGGGTTAAAAAAATTACATACCACCATTGGATGCTCTATGGGAGGGATGACAGCATTATCATTTTGTGTTCAATTTCCAGATATCAGTGAAAGACTAATATCAATATCTTCTTCCGCAAGAGCATTACCATTTTCTATTGCCATTAGATCACTTCAAAGAGAAATGATAAAAAGAGACCCAAGATGGAATAATGGAGATTATGACCCGAAGGATCCACCAGTAATGGGTCCACGTCTTGCCAGAAAATTGGGAATGATCACATATCGATCTGCTCGTGAGTGGGAAATCCGTTTTGCCAGAGAAAGGAATACCTTTGAAAAAGATGATAACGATCAATTTTATGGAGATTTTGCCGTTGAGTCATACCTTCAAAATCATGCTGAAAAATTTACCGGCCAATTTGATGCCAATTGCTACTTATATCTCTCGCGCGCTTCTGATTTGTTTGATTTTAATGAAAACGGCGGTTCATTATCTTCTGCATGTGCAAAGTTAAAACTGTCGTCTGCATTGGTAATTGGGGTTGAGAGTGATTTCCTATTTCCGATTCATCAGCAAAAGGAGTTGGCTGATCATATCTCTGAATCAGTCAATAAAACAAAATTTGTCTCATTAGATTGCATTAAGGGTCATGATTCATTTTTAGTTGAGATGGACGCATTTCGACCGGTCATAAGTGAATTTATGGAAAACGAATAATTTTTTAATCTGAGTGTTTTTCGATAACTGTAACCTTTATTTCTCCTTTTGCGAGTTTAACCTCGATATCATTTTCGATCTCAATAGTGTCTGCGCTCATAATGACATTTTTTGTTTTTGCGTCTCTTGCGATAGCGTATCCTCTATCTAGAGTTCTGAGTGGACTTACTGAATTCAATGTTTTTGAGGCTAGCTTTATCCGATTATTTAACCCTTCAAGAAGATGATCAGAGCACGAAGTTATTTTTTGATTGAGCTCTTTAATGCGTGAAAGTTGAGTATGTATTTTCAATCTTGGTGAAACTTCATTTAAATTTGATTTTAATTGATGAATATTTTTTTCTTGTCTTGAAAGGTTCTGGAGTATTGAGCTTGAGAGCATTTTCTGCAGATTATTGGATTTCTCTATTTGTCTTTTTACTGTCATCATCGGACTGCTTTGGGAGAGACGTTTATTGATCCAATCTGATAATTGCGATTTTGAATTAATTTGTTGTGTAATTATTGTGTTAATTTTTTCACTTATGTTATCAATGGATTTTATCCAATCATGCTGATCAGGTACCGCTAATTCAGCAGCCCCAGATGGAGTAGGTGCTCTTAGGTCAGCAGTAAAATCAGAGATAGTTACGTCTGTTTCATGACCGATTGCACTAATAATTGGTATCTCACTATCAAATATTGCTCTGGCAACAATTTCTTCATTAAATGCCCAAAGATCCTCAAGTGACCCCCCACCTCTTGCCAATATCAATAGGTCACAATCTGCGCGGAAGTTTGCTTTTTCTAGCGCATTTTGAATTTGTGGAGCTGCCTGTTCTCCTTGAACTGCAACTGGAAATATTATTATTGGGATAATTGGAAATCTTCTATTCAAGACGGTTAATATATCTTGAACTGCAGCACCTGATGGCGATGTAATAACGCCAATTTTTTTTGGTAAATTCGGCAGTTCTGATTTATTTTCTTCAGAAAATATTCCTTCAGCAGAAAGTTTTCTCTTTAAATCTTCGTACTTTCTTTTTAAATCCCCCTCTCCTGCTATTTCCATTTTCTCAACAATAAATTGATATTCACCACGAGGCTCGTAGAGACCAATTTTTCCTAGTGCCAGCATTTTCGAGCCATTAACGATGTTGAGAGTATTTTGGAGTTGTCTTTGCCTAAACCAAGCGCATCGAATTTGTGACATTTCATCCTTTAAACTGAAATACATATGTCCCGAAGCTGGCTTTGCCAAATTTGAGATTTCACCTTCAATCCATAATTTTGGAATGCCTTTATCTAATAATGATTTAGCTTTTTTATTGAGCTCAGATACTGATATTACGCTCTGCTCATCTTTTTTAAAAAACAACTCATCCATAGTTTCAGTATATCTAAGCTAGATGAAAAAATTTCTAATATTTTAATAAAAATGCAAATCAATGGTTTACCCTTTAATAATGAAAGAGTAGAATTGCGTGGTTACAGTAACTGAATTGTAACGGATGGTTATATGAGAATATCTAAAGAAGCGCTGACATTCGATGACGTCCTTCTTCGCCCCGACTATTCTGATGTCTTGCCTAGTAACGCTAATCTAAAAACACAATTAACTACTGACATAGAATTGAACATTCCAATGTTGTCTGCTGCCATGGACACTGTCACGGAATCACCGATGGCAATTGCTCTTGCTCAAGAAGGGGGAGTGGGGATTATTCACAAAAACCTCTCCATTCATGATCAAGCAAGAGAAGTTCTGAAAGTTAAGAAATTTGAAAGTGGAATAGTTCGTGATCCGATTACCGTAAACTCCCAAACGACCATTCAAGAGGTTATTGATCTCACAAAATCTAAAGGTATTTCTGGTGTTCCTGTTGTTGATGATGGAGAAACAGTTGGCATTGTTACCCATCGAGACTGGCGTTATGAAAATAACCTCGAAGCTAGCGTATCAACAATCATGACCCCAAAAGAAAAGTTAGTGACTGTCAGTGAGGGTGCGCCAGAAGAAGAAGTACTTTCACTTCTGCATAAACATCGAATTGAAAAAGTTTTAGTGGTTGACGGTAATTTTGGATTAAAAGGATTAATTACTGCTAAGGATTTTCAAAAAGCAACAGATTTCCCCAATGCTTGCAAAGATAACGAAGGTGCGTTGAGAGTTGGTGCAGCCATTGGAACATCAGAAGATGCGGATGAGCGAGTCCAAGCCCTGATCGAAGTGGGTGTCGATGTCGTTATAATTGACACTTCCCATGGTTTTTCTCAGGGTGTATTGGATTGTGTTTCAAGGGTAAGAAAAAATTTCTCAGATCTACAAATTATTGGAGGAAACATTGTTACTTCTGATGCTGCAAAAGCGCTAATAAAGGCAGGAGTAAATGCTGTTAAAGTTGGAATAGGTCCCGGTTCAATATGCACAACACGAATTGTAGCGGGCGTTGGCTTACCACAAATTACTGCTATTTCAGATATAGCAGAGGGAATTAAAAATTCTGGTATACCTATTATTGCGGACGGTGGAATAAGATATTCTGGCGATATTGCAAAAGCAATAGCCGCTGGAGGTCACTCTGTAATGTTGGGTAGTTTGTTTGCTGGTACTGAGGAATCGCCAGGAGAGGTTGTTTTATATCAGGGCAGATCATTTAAATCATATCGAGGCATGGGTTCTGTGGGTGCAATGAGTCAGATGCACGGTTCCTCAGATAGGTATTTTCAGGATAATACGAACGGAAACGATAAACTTGTTCCTGAAGGCATCGAAGGAAGAGTGGCATACAAAGGTTCTGTTGTTACTATTATTCATCAGATGGTTGGAGGAGTTCGAGCAGCAATGGGCTATACCGGTTGTCAAACGATACCAGAAATGCGAACAAAACCTCAATTCGTGAAGATTACTGCAGCTGGTATGAGGGAAAGCCATGTTCATGATGTGACAATCACAAAAGAAGCCCCCAATTACCGAAGTACAACTTAGTTTTATATTCCCTCGAGATATCTTATGGATATACACATAAATCAAATTCTTATAATTGATTTTGGAAGTCAATACACCCAACTAATTGCAAGAAGGATAAGAGAAAGTGGGGTCTATTGCGAGATACACCCATGGGATCAAGACGAAAAAATCCTTAGAGATTTTAAACCATCGGGAATAGTATTATCGGGTGGCCCAGAGTCCGTAAACCTTGAAGACCCTCCTGTTGTGGCAGATTTTTTATTCGAGCTTTCTGTGCCAATACTCGGTATATGTTATGGCATGCAAACTATGGCAAAACAACTAGGTGGCTTGGTTGAGGCCTCTACTGAGAGAGAGTATGGATACGCAGAAGTAAACCCATCAGAATCAATCTTACTAAAAGGTTTGAGCGATGATGATACAGGAATACTGAAAGTGTGGATGAGTCATGGTGATCGAGTTGAATCCATCCCTCCAGGTTTTATTGCAGCTGCGAGCAGTAAGAACTCTCCTTTCGCAGTAATGGAAGATATAGATCGACGGTACTTCGGTCTTCAGTTTCATCCTGAAGTGACGCATACCCTCAAAGGGAAGGAAATTATAGATCGATTTGTTCATGAGATTTGTGGTTGCCTTCATGAGTGGACACCATCAAATATTGCAAATGATGCGATAAAGCAGGTGCAAGAAGAGGTTGGTGACGGTGAAGTATTGTTAGGCTTATCTGGCGGTGTTGATTCTTCCGTAGTTGCAGCAATCCTGCATAAAGCTATTGGCAAACAATTGACTTGCGTCTTTGTTGATCATGGGCTTCTTCGTTATGAAGAGGGGGACCAGGTAATGCAAACATTCAAAGAAAATCTTGGTGTCAATGTAATTAGGGTGAATGCTGCAAAACGGTTTTTTGATGCTCTTAAGGGAATTACTGATCCGGAAGAAAAAAGAAAAGTAATTGGAAGATTATTCGTTGAGGTATTTGATGAAGAGGCAAAGAAACTCAATCAAATAGAATATCTTGCACAAGGAACAATTTATCCTGATGTTATAGAGTCAGCTGGTGCTTCAACCGGCAAGGCGCACGTAATTAAATCGCATCATAATGTTGGTGGCTTACCTGAAAATATGCGTATGAAACTCATCGAACCATTAAGAGAGCTGTTTAAGGATGAGGTTCGTAAAATTGGAGTAGAACTTGGATTACCTAAAAAAATGGTTTATCGACATCCATTTCCCGGTCCTGGATTGGGAGTACGTGTCTTGGGTGAAGTGCTTCCAGAATATGTTGAATTACTTCAACTTGCCGATGATATATTTATAAGTGAATTAATAGAAAATGATTTATACGATGCTACCAGTCAGGCCTTTGCGGTATTTTTGCCGGTAAAATCTGTCGGAGTAATGGGTGATGGGCGACGATATGATTATGTCGTTGCGTTGAGAGCGGTTGAAACAGTGGATTTTATGACAGCCAGGTGGGCCAGATTGCCATATGATTTTTTAGAAAAGGTTTCTCTTAGAATTATTAATGAAGTGGAGGGTATATCCCGAGTAACTTATGATATTTCCGGAAAACCACCCTCAACTATTGAGTGGGAATGAAGGGTGACTCTGAAACCCCTTTAAATAAGGGGTTTCAGAGGGTATTACTCATTGAGTGGGAGTGGCATCGTTTTGCTGAGTGGGTATAATTTTTTATATCTATAAAAAACTCTTTTTATTATTTTAAGATTTGTAAAGTCTTGTGAGTTAACTTTAGATTGTATAATCTATTTTTATTAATTATAACGGATAAACCTAAACATGAATGATCTTTACTTCAATATAAATTTACCCTTTTATACTGGAATAAAAGCTGGTACGACTGCCTCTTTTTCAGGCACTGAGTGCAATCAAGGGGAAGACCTAATAAATTTACCTTTCTCGTTATACTTAGATAAAGAATACTTAATACCCAGGCTTTATATTACCGAAAAAATCCAAACTGCCATAGATGCATCTTATGAAAATGGAAGTATGTTAAGCACACCACTAGGGACAAGCTCACTTTCTAATAATAGGCTTAATGAATTTCTAAATTGCTTAAAAACCAAAGTTAGTGGAGGATTCGTCAATAAAAAATTTATTGAAATTGGTTCTGGGACAGGGCATTTATTATTTGAGGTAAAGCGGCTTGGTGCAGATGTAACTGGCTTTGAAGTTGGTCCCCAAGCTCAAAAATACTCAAAAGAATTTGATATTAACGTAATTAATGATTACTTCCGACCAAGCCATTTAAAGCAAAAAGTTGATTGCGTATTTTCAAGTGGTTGCCTTGAGCATATAATCGAATTGAATAGCTTTATGAAAGATTCAC
>QOPG01000011.1 GCA_003331585.1 Gammaproteobacteria bacterium
TAGTGCTCAGAGGTGATCATCAACTAAATATGATTAAAGCATCCAAAATTCAAGGAATTTCAAAACCTCCAGTAATGGCAACAGAAAAAGAGATAAAAAATGCGACAGGATTGGACTTAGGTTATTTAGGTCCTATCAACCTCGATATACCAGTTTTTGTGGACCACGCTGTGGCTGAAATGTCTAATATCGTTTGCGGAGCAAATGAAAAAAATCATCATTATGTCAACGTTAATTTCATTAAAGATCTCAATAATCCAGACACTTATGACTTAAGAAATGTTGTAAATGGTGATCCCTCTCCCGGAGGAAAAGGTAAGCTTAAGATCACTCGGGGAATTGAAGTGGGTCATATTTTTCAACTGGGCACCAAATATAGTGAAAAACTTAAAGCCACAGTTCAGGATAAAGATGGTTGCGATATTCCGCTATCTATGGGTTGCTATGGAATAGGAATATCTAGGATAGTTGCAGCCGCTATTGAGCAAAATCATGATGATCATGGAATAAAATGGCCGGAAACTATCGCTCCTTTCAGGTTGATTATAATTCCAATTAATATGAACAAATCAGAAAGAGTAAAAATAAAGGCAATGGAACTATATAAAGAAGCCGTGAATAGAGATATTGAGGTTTTGCTTGATGATCGAAAAATAAGGCCAGGTATACAATTTGCTGATGCTGAGCTGATAGGGATTCCTCACAGAATAATTATCAGTGAAAAAGGAATTGATAGTAATCAATTAGAATATAGACACAGAAATAACAAAGACTCAGAAATGATTTCTCAAAATCAATTATTTGAAAAAATCTGATTTCATCCTAATTTATAAAATTTAATGGCACTAACAATTTATCACAACCCCAAATGCTCTAAATCCAGGAAAACGTTGGAGCTTCTTTACGAAGAAAGCAAAAAGCCTAAAATAGTTCTATATACAGAAGAGTCGCCAACAAGTGATGACATTATCGATATTGCTGAAATGCTAAACCTAAAAGTAGAGGATCTGATTAGGCCAAAAGACATACCCTCTTCTCAAATAAAAAGAATAAAATCACTCGATTCTATTTCATTAGCAAAATGGATAAGCATTAATTCTTTCGCACTTCAAAGGCCTATAGTAATTAATTATTCCACTAGAAAAGCTGTAATTTGTCGACCTCCAGAGAAATTATATGGGATATTATAATAATGACTGAAATTTTGATTTTATTTTACTCTAAAAACGGCTCAACAGAAGCCCTTGCAAGAGAAATCTCTTTAGGTGCAGACTCTGTAAAAGGAGTTTCATCAAAACTCAGAACAGTTCCACCGGTTTCTGCATCATATGAAGCAAGCGGTGAAAATGTTCCAGAAAATGGTCCGCCTTATATTGAAAAACAGGATCTTTTTGATTGTGATGGATTGATTATGGGTAGCCCTTGTCGATTTGGGAACATGTCAGCTGAGCTTAAATATTTTATAGATACCACCAGCAATGAATGGCTTAATAATGCTCTTTCAGGTAAACCAGCTGGGCTTTTCACATCATCAAGCAGTCTTCATGGGGGTCAAGAGTCTACATTGCTCACAATGGCAATTCCATTATTACATCATGGCATGTTAATTACGGGTATACCGTTTTCTGAAAAAGAACTATCTTCAACAACAAAAGGTGGAACACCTTATGGGCCAAGTCACGTTTCGTCAATAAATCCAGGGAGTACTTTGACTGCAGACGAAATTTCACTAGCAAGAGCTCTTGGTAAAAGAGTCGCGAGGATCGCCTCTAAACTCAAATAGATTTTTTTAGTATTTTTTTTATAAAGGGAATTGTAAGTTTTCGTCTGGCTGCAAGAGATGCTTTATCAAGCCGATCTAATAATTGATATAAATTATTCATATCTCTATTTTCTCTGACAAGCAAATAATTTAGCACTTCATCAGAGAGAGTTAATCCTCTGTGCTTTGCACGCAATTTCAAGGCATTTCTACATTCCTCATCATCTAAATGTTTTAATTTGTATGCTGTAAAGAATGAAAACCTACTTTCAATATCTTTTAGTGCGAAACCGACATTTGTTGGGGAAAAAGACGATGATGCAATAAAGCATGACTTTTGCTCATTCAATCTATTAATTAATTCAAAAAGTGCTAATTCCCATTTCTTGTCACCAGCACATAAATCAATATCATCAATACAAACAATTTTACGTCCTGATAGTCCCTCAAGGGGTATGGGGTTATTTATAACTTCCTTTATAGGAAGAAAAATCGCATCATTAACTGCTCTTTCGCATACCGCCTGAAGTAAATGACTTTTTCCAGATGATGCGCTACCCCATATCCAGATTCCTGTAAAAACATGGTTATCTATTTTTAATTTTTGAAGCAATTGAAATAACTCAGCATTTTTCGCAGGCAAAAAGCTCTCAAAAACTGCAAAATCATCTAATTGTATTGGAAGAGCCAGCTGTCCCATTGTATAAATTCCACGATTTATGAAAAATTAATTATTGATTTTTTGTGCTCGAACTCTTCTTAGCCATGACATTATATAATCCATTCCACTTATAATCACTGTTACGAAAACAGCTGAACCAATTAAGTTGATTATAGATATTGTTGGCCAGGAAAATGCTGATAAACTTAAAACCATCAAAACATACAGTAACTCTAAAAAAGTATTAATTTTGCTTATCCTCGTTGCATCTCCTTCGAAAGGTTCGTAGACAAAACTATAAATAAATACGCCCAAAGCAATTATTATATCTCTGGACACAACTACTGTTGCTAGCCATAAAGGAATTAAATTCAACCAAGCAAGAATAATAAAGGTGCCAGCTACTAGCAATTTGTCAGCAACAGGGTCCAGTAGAGCGCCAATTCTTGTTCTCCAATTAAACTTTTTTGCAAGGAAACCATCTAGAGCATCTGATATACCAGCTACCAAGAATAAAAAAAGTGCTAATCTAAATTCAGCATAATAAATCAATAATAAAATTGGAAAAATAAGCAATATTCTAAATGAAGATATTAAATTAGGTATTGATTTCAAATATATGTTTTTATTCATTATTAATTTATATTGAAGTTCAATATATCCTGGTTTTTATTATGTGTTCTTCTATTTCTTATCAGATCATTATTGGGAATAATATTATCAATTTTATTCAATGAGAGCTCTAAGTCTGATCTGGGTCCATTATATGTGACGTTTAAAAAAATATTGTCTTGATTTATCTCATTTATTGTATAGCTTTCAACCATACTCAGTGATTTAAATATAAGATGAATTTCACCCAAATCTACAATGGAATCAACTAATCCAAAATTAATAAATATCTCATTTGGTGGTATCTCACCAGAATACATATACCTTTCTGACATTAAATTAGCTACTCGATGAATTGCTTGATCCATATTAGATCTAAATGAAATAACATCTTTTCCAAAATAAAATCTCCACTCATGTTCTCTTATTTCGTCTTGTCTAATTTTTGCTGTAAGAATATTAGAAGCTCCGTAATTATTGGATACGTCAAGCATGTTATCTAAGAATCCTGCCCATACATCACTGAAATTTAATACTTCTTGATCTCTATCATTCATATCAGGAAAAATAATCTGCAAACCTCGTTCTTCTGCAATACTTAGTATATTGTTTTTAATGGGTTGATTTTTATCTAGGTTAATTGAGGAACTGAATGAATTAAAACCACTATCAGATACAACTATCTCCCTCTCGCCCAAGCCAGACTCTATGGCTATAAAAACCATAATTGGAGGGCGATCAATTCCCCATAAACTTTCTCCAGCATCAAGTAGAACTTTTTGGACTGATTCACCATCCATGATAACAATTGAACCTTGGCCATTCACATCAGGCTGAAATTGTTTTATGTATCTGGATGGATCAGGAAAATAATTATTTATAATGTTTTTTGCATTCGTTAAATTTGGATTTGTTAACCTGATGATGAGCTTTTCTAGCACTTCTTTCTGGGCATTTTGACTAAACCTTAGACTACTTACACTTGCATTACTCTTGATTGAATATAAATCAAGCTCTTCAGCGACGAGAGGGATAAAAAAAAATGTTAAAACAATGCTAGTAATGAACCAAGCAAATGACTTTTTAATTAACATAAACATCAAATATTTTATAAAACACTAAAGATAATCTTATCGGGTTAGTTGCTTTAAGTATATAATCAAAGATAAACAACTCAATCATATATATAACTTAACTTTTATTAATTATCTGATCTCGTTAATACAAAAAGAATGAAAAAAACAAACAAAGGACTAACCTACAAAGACGCTGGTGTAGATATTGATGCTGGTAATTTATTAATAGAAAAAATAAAACCCTTTATCAAAAAAACAAAAAGGCCAGAAGTGATTGCTGATTTGGGTGGTTTTGGCGGTCTATTTGCACTTCAATCTGAAAAATATAAAAAACCAATACTTGTTTCTGGAACAGACGGTGTTGGTACCAAATTGATGCTTGCTCAAAACTTAAAAATCCATGGAACGATTGGTATTGATCTGGTTGCTATGTGCGTTAATGATGTGCTTGTCCAAGGTGCCGAACCTTTATTTTTCCTTGATTATTTCGCTTGTGGAAAACTTGATATATCTATCGCATCAAATGTAATCGAAGGAATAGCAAAAGGGTGTGAAATATCAGGTGCGGCATTAATTGGCGGAGAAACTGCAGAAATGCCAGATATGTATAAAAATGATGATTATGATCTTGCAGGTTTTTGTGTTGGTATTGTTGACCAGGAAAATATGATCACAGGAGAGAATATTCAAATAGGCGATACGCTCATAGGAATCGCATCAAGTGGACCACATTCAAATGGATATTCTTTGATTAGAAAAGTTCTTGAAATCCAAAATATTGATGATAAAAAAAATTCATCGGTTATCAAAAATCTTCTAGCACCAACTAAAATATACGTTAAATCAATTTCCGAGTTAATGAAAAAGATCAAAATAAAGGGAATGGCTCATATAACTGGAGGTGGAATTACAGAAAATATTCCGAGGATCTTGGGTGCAAACCTAGTGGCAAATATCAATACGAATACCTGGGAAATGAATCCAATTTTTGAATGGATAGCAACACACGGAAATATTTCAGAAGGTGAGATGAGAAAAACTTTCAATTGTGGCATTGGTATGGTTCTGGTCATTGAAAGTAAGAATACTAGAGAAACATTGGAAATTCTCTCAGCTAATGGCGAAAAAGCATGGGAAATTGGCTCGATTATAGAAGGATCTGGTGGAGTTAATTATGTTTAATGCAAAATACTAAAGACTCTGTAGTTGTTCTTCTCTCGGGAAGTGGTTCAAATTTTCAAGCCATTATTGATGCATCAAAAAAAAATGAATTAGATATCAAAATCAAGGCTGTCATCAGTAATACTCCCGGTGTAAAGGGATTAAAAAGAGCCAATAGAGAAAATATACCCTCAAAAGTCATCAATAATAATGATTATAGTAGTCGATCTAAATTTGAAAAATCGCTCTTGAGTGAGATAAAGAAATATTCACCAAAGTACATTATACTCGCTGGTTTTATGCGTGTTTTGTCTTCAGAGTTCATTGACAATTTTAATGGAGTTATTCTTAATATACATCCTTCTTTACTTCCAAAATTCCCTGGGTTAAATACACACAAAAGAGCGCTAGAAGCAAATGAGGAGTGGCATGGTTGTACCGTGCATATTGTTACTAAAGAATTAGATGCGGGTCCGCCAATAATTCAATGTCGAGTACCAATAAAAAAAGATGATGATGATCGTCTTCTGGCCTCAAGAGTATTGATTGCAGAGCATTTGATCTACAAAAAAGCGATTAAGCTTATGCTTACTAAGCAACTGATTTATAGGGATAATAAACTCATCTCATTAAATGAAGATCTAATTACACCAATTCAGATCACTTTGGAATAAATTAAGTTTTAGGAAGAGTTACCCCTGTTTGACCTTGATATTTTCCTTCTCGATCTTTATAGGATACTTCACAATCCTCATCTGATTCAAAAAATAACATTTGAGCGACCCCTTCATTTGCATATATTTTCGCTGGTAATGGGGTTGTATTTGAAAACTCAAGAGTCACATGACCTTCCCACTCGGGTTCAAGAGGTGTTACATTAACGATTATTCCGCACCGAGCATAAGTGGATTTACCCAGACAAACCGTAAGTATATTCCTAGGTATTTTGAAAAATTCAACTGTTCTGGCTAGCGCGAATGAATTAGGAGGAATCACGCAAACATCTGAAGTTTTATTTACAAAACTGGATTCATCAAATTTTTTAGGATCCACAATCACAGACTCTAGATTTGTAAATATTTTAAACTCATCAGAGCACCGAACATCATAGCCATAACTGGACGTTCCATATGAAACGATTCTTTCTCCATTTGCTTTTTTTACTTGGGCGGATTCAAACGGTGAAATCATTTGTTTTTCGCTAGCCATTCTCTTAATCCAGCGATCTGACTTGATACTCAATTTAGCTCTCCTCAACTACAATTTTTGGAAAATGTTGACTGAAATCTTTCTTTGTTGCGGCTAGTTTTATAGCCATTTTTTTTGCCCCTGCTCTAAATTTTTTAGAATATTCACTATCTGGTTCCGATATAACGGAAGGCTTGCCACTATCAGTTTGAGATCTCACTGCGGCAGTCAATGGAAGTTTACCGAGAAGATCAATATTATATTCCTCTGAAATTCTGGCTCCTCCTCCCTCACCAAATATTGTCTCTTCGTGCTGACATTTAGAACATATGTGAGTACTCATATTCTCTATTATCCCTAAAATAGGAATTGATACTTTTCGAAACATTTCCAGACCCTTTCTAGCATCAAGTAACGCGATATCTTGAGGGGTTGTTACAATAACACAACCGCTTACGGGAACTTGCTGAGATAAACTCAATTGTATATCTCCTGTACCTGGAGGCATATCAACTATCAAATAATCCAGGCCACCCCATATTGTTTGATTAAGCAACTGGTTGAGAGCTGATGTTACCATTGGTCCTCGCCAAATTGTGGGCTTTTTTGGATCAATCAGAAAGCCAATCGACATAACTTCAATGCCGTAAGCCTTTAATGGGTTTATTCTTTTTCCATCATTACTAGTTGGTTGCTCATCCTCAATCCCAAAGATAAGAGGTATAGATGGACCATATATATCAGCATCTAGAATGCCAACAGTTGCTCCATCTTGATGAAGCGAAATAGCAAGATTTGAGGCTACTGTAGACTTTCCAACGCCCCCCTTGCCTGATGCAACGGCAATAATATTTTTGACATTTTCAATTGGTGATAGAGAGGATTGGACACCATGAGATTTAACATCACTCTTTATAGAAATATCTATGTCAATAAAATTTGAATTCTCTCTAATAACCTCAGAAAATATTCTATCATTTTTAATTAGCTCATTATCATGATAACCGAACTCTATAGAAGCTTTACATTTATTGCCCTCTGCAACAAATGATACGATTTTTCCTATTTCTTTTAGCGGCCTACCCGTATCAGGAATAATAAACTCATTAAGTAAATTTTTAATTTTGTTATTATTTTCAATATCCATTGTATTACTCAAGAAAGATTATAATTTCTAAAAAATGTATTGTATCTGAGGATAACAATAAATAATTATTTTTAGATATATAAATCCAAAAAAAATAGATATACAACATAATTAGTTGTTATCGTGGCATAATTCGCTCATCACATTAATTAAGAAAATGATAGCGAAATCGTAATATGACAAATATCAAAAGAAATATGATCGTAACTAGTGCTCTACCCTACGCAAATGGATCAATACACATGGGGCATCTAGTGGAATATATACAAACGGATATTTGGGTTAGATATCAGAAGCTTAAGGGTCATAATTGTTTTTATGTATGTGCTGCTGATGCGCATGGCACTCCAATAATGATAAAAGCAGATGAGGAGGGAATCAAACCGGAAGATTTGGTTAAACGTATCTCGAAAGAACAATACAATGATTTAAATGATTTTGGAGTGAATTTTGATAATTTCTACTCAACTCATTCTCCTGAAAACCAGAAATTAGCTGAAGATATATTTAAAACTCTAAAGAAAAATAATCATATTTATACCAAAGAAATAGAACAAGCATATGACGAAGAAAAGAAAATGTTTCTTCCAGATCGTTTCATCAAAGGAGTATGCCCTAAATGTAAAAGTGAAGATCAATATGGAGATGCATGTGAAAATTGTGGAGCAACCTATAATCCAAACGAGTTGATTGATCCCTTTTCAACTTTATCTAGTTCAAAACCTGTATGGAAAAAATCAAAACATTATTTCTTTAAGCTTAATAATTTTGAAAAAAGCTTAAAAGAATGGATCAAACAATCAAATCTCCACAAAAGTATAAGCAATAAACTCTCAGAGTGGTTTGAAGCCGGCCTTCAAGATTGGGATATATCCAGAGATGAGCCGTATTTTGGTTTTAAAATTCCAGGAGAATCTAAAAAATACTTTTATGTATGGCTCGATGCCCCAATTGGTTATTTAGCAAGTTTTTTGAATTTTGCAGAAAAAAATCAAATTGAATATGACTCGTATTTCAATTCTGAAAGTGAATATGAGCTCTTTCACTTTATTGGCAAAGATATTGTGTATTTTCATACTTTATTCTGGCCGGCAGTTCTTGAGGGCGCGAATATTAGAAAACCGACCAGCGTTTTTGCGCATGGATTCCTAACTATTAATGGGAAAAAAATGTCGAAATCACGTGGCACATTTATTAATGCTAAAACATATCTTAATTTACTAGATCCTAGCTTCATAAGATATTACTACGCTGCTAAGTTGGGGCCCAGTATGGAGGACATTGATCTTAATACAGGTGATTTTGTTGCAAGAGTTAATTCAGATCTAATTGGAAAACTTATTAATATAGCAAGCCGATGCTCAGGTTTTATTAATAAGCAATTTAATAATGAATTATCCGAAACATTAGATGATTTTGATCTTTATAATCAGTTTATAGAAAAATCTGAAGACATATCCAATCATTTTGAGAATAGAGAATACTCAAAAGCAATGAGAGAAATAATGTTACTTGCTGATAGCGCCAACCGATATATTGAAGAAAAAAAACCATGGGTTATGATAAAAAATACAGATCAAAGAGATGAAGTGCAGAAAGTTTGTACTCAAGGTATCAATTTATTCAGAATTCTTATGATATATCTATCACCGGTGATACCAAAAATAAGTGATGGAGTGGTTGAACTTTTAAATGAAAAAAAATGGAAATGGAATGATATATCTCAACCATTATTAGGAACAAAAATAAAAAAATTTAAGCCCTTACTCACAAGAATAGAAAATGAAAAGGTAGAAAAGATGATGGTTAGCTCTAGTGATGATAAAAAAAATAACTCTTCTAATGAGAGCAATATTACAATCGATGATTTTTTAAAAATTGATCTACGTGTTGGTTTAATAACACAAGCAGAAGAAATTGAAGAAGCTGATAAGTTACTTAAACTTAATATAGATCTTGATGGCGAATCCAGAACTATCTTTGCGGGTATTAAATCTGCATACAAAACGAATGAATTAATTGGAAGGCAAGTAGTTGTAGCGGCCAATCTTGCGCCAAGAAAGATGAGATTTGGAGTATCTGAAGGAATGGTCCTAGCTGCTGGCCCTGGTGGTGAAGACATCTTTTTACTCTCTGTTGATGAAGGAGCAAAGCCAGGGATGAAGATAAAATAATAAATATTCTTTGAAATTATTTTTTTGGAATATATAGGTCAGTTAGAATTCCTTCATGCGCTTCAGCAGCAAATGCGACCGTCTCTGACAATGTTGGATGTGGGTGTATTGTCATTCCGATATCAGCAGCGTCAGAATCCATCTCAATTGCTAGTGCAATTTCCGAGATTAGATCCCCAGCATAAGGCCCTATAATACCTCCTCCAATTACTTTACCGCTGTCCTTATTAAACAGTAATTTAGTGAAGCCTTCATCCCGAGAAATTGCGAGTGAACGGCCACTTGCAGCCCATGGAAATTTGGACTTATCATAATTGATATTTTTTTCTTTTGCTTCAATTTCTGTCAAACCTACCCAAGCAATTTCAGGATCTGTATAAGCAACAGAAGGAATTACTCTGGCATCAAAAGCACTTCGAGCACCAGATGCGACTTCTGCAGCCACTTTTGCTTGATGAGTCGCCTTATGAGCCAACATTGGGTCACCCGTCAAATCTCCAACTGCAAAGATATGAGGTACATTTGTTCTCATTTGTTTATCTACTGCAATAATTCCATTCTTATCGTATAAAATCCCAGTATTTTCGAGTCCTATATTGTTGCCATTTGATTTTCGGCCAATTGAAACAAGAACATTGTCATATAATTCTGTTTTAGGTGAATTTTGACCCTCAAATGTTACTTTTATACCCGACTTTACGCTTTGAATTTTGCTGACTTTAGTGTTTAAGAATATATTTTGATAACGATCTCTGATGTATTTTGTATATGTCGATACCAAATCTCTATCAGCGCCGGGTATCAGACCATCAGTCAATTCAACAACAGTTATAGATGAACCCAATGAATGGTATACGCATGCCATTTCAAGTCCTATTATCCCACCACCTATAACAAGAAGTTTTTTTGGTATTTTAGTTAAATTGAGGGCTGTAGTTGAGTTAAGTATCCTCTCATCATGTGGTGCTCCTGGGAGACTTGCGCTATCTGATCCAACAGCTATGATGCATTTTTCAAAATCTATTGATTTCTTATTATCAATTAAGATCCTATTGGAAGATTCGAAAACACCAAAGCCATGAACAAGATTAACTTTTCTTTGATTTGCTAAGTCTGAAAGTCCTGTGTTTAATTTACTTATAATGTTTTCCTTCCATAACATTAATTTTTTAGTTTCGATTTTTGGATTTGAAAAATTGATACCATGCTCTTTCATGGCTTCCGCCTGATCAATTACGCTTGCCGCATGCAAAAGAGCTTTCGATGGAATGCAGCCAACATTCAGACAAACGCCACCTAATACTGGCAACCTCTCCACTAAAGTAACATTCATCCCTAGATCGGCAGCTCTAAAAGCCGCTGTATAACCACCAGGACCGGCACCTAAAACAAGTAAGTCTGTTGCTTGATTTGAGGTAGCTTTATCTTTTGAGGCTTTATTTACTTTTGATTTTTTGTTATCAGCCGAGGATTTGGCTTCAGTTTCAATAGTGAGGATAAGTGATCCTTTTTTAATGTAATCACCAACCTTTACTTTTACTGAGTGTATCTTTCCTGTTTTATCTGACGGGACATCAATTGAAGCTTTATCCGTCTCAACAGTGATGATATTTTCATTGCTCGTAATATTTTGATCAACTTCTACAAGAACTTCAGTCACTTCAACCTTATCAAAATCACCTAAATCTGGAACTAAAATCTCTTCAGTCTTTGGCACAATCTAATTCCTTTTTGTAAGTAATTTTTTGTCTTTGAGCTGATTGCATAATGCGGTCGTAAAACGAACAGCATATGCCCCATCAATAACTCTGTGATCATAAGAAAATGATAGCGGTAACATTAATCTGGGCTGGAATTCTCCTCCATCCCATATGGGTTGAATTGATGATCGCGATAGACCTAATATAGCCACTTCAGGAGCATTGACAATAGGTGTAAAAGCGGTTCCTCCAATCCCACCGAGACTTGAAATTGTAAATGTGGCACCTTCCATATTCTGAAGTGATAATTTACCTTCTCTCGCTTGCTTTGATAATGTCATTAGCTCTGAGGCAATTTCAATAAGGGACTTATTTTTAACATCTTTTATAACAGGTACAACGAGACCATTTTCTGTATCAGCAGCAAAACCGATATTGATGTATTTCTTTATAATAATTTGTTTTCCATCTTCCGATAATGATGAATTGATTCTTTCAAAATCTTTTATTACTTCAGCACAAGCTTTGATTACGTAAGCCAAAGGAGAAATTTTAATATTTTTATTTTTTTTAAGTGATTTCAATTTAATTCGCGCTGCTTCAATATCTGTAATATCGGCAAGATCATGCTGCGTGACATGCGGCAAGTTAATCCAGCTCGCTTGGAGACGCGGTCCAGAGATTTGCTGAATTTTTGTTAGTTGCTTGGTTTCTATTTCACCAAATTTTGAATAGTCGTATGCTGCAACTTTTGGTAAGCCATGTCCTTCCTTTCTAGATCCACTCAATATAGATTTAACAAAAGCTTTAATATCATCTTTTAATATTCGGAATTTTATTCCTGTACCTTCTACGTCAATCAAATTGACCCCGAGCTCTCTGGCAAATTTCCTCACTGATGGGCTTGCATGTGCTGATGAAAATGACGCCTCATCAATTTTTGGGAGTTTATTGTTACTTTGATGATTTGGCTTTGACGTTATTTCTTGATTTGAGACTTTGGGTTCTGGAATTTTATCGACTATTTCAGATTTATTATCCTCAGTTTCTTTTGTTACAGTTTTGGTATTATTTTTTTCTTCGGTGTTTACCGTCAATTTTCCTATCTTATCTCCTTGTTTTACAAAATCTCCTTCCTTGATTGTTATTGACTCGATCTTTCCAGATTCAGGAGCTGGAACATCCATTGAAGCCTTATCTGTTTCTAGGGTTATTAATCCATCTTCTTTTTTTACTATATCACCCTTAACTACAAGGATTTCTATCACCTCAATACTGTCGAAATCACCTAGTGCAGGGATAATTATGTCAATTAATTTACTCAAAGTATTACTCGTTATCTCTAAGCCTAAACCTTTTCGGGATTGATTTTATTTGGATCTAATTTATATTTTTTTATCACCTTAACAACCATTTCCTTATCAACCTCACCAGTATCCATAAGCGCCTTAACTGTAGCGAGGACTATATATCTAGCGTCAACTTCAAAATGATCTCTTAAGGCTTCTCTCCCATCACTCCTTCCATAACCATCAGTTCCAAGAGTTATAAAATGCCCTGGAATCCATCTTTGAACTTGGTCAGGTACAAGCTTCATATAGTCAGTTGCAGCTATGAAAGGTCCATTTCTATTTTTGAGAATCGTTTGTATATAACTATTCTTCTTTCTCTTCTCTGGATTGAGTTGATTCCATCTGTCTTTTTCTAGAGCATCTCGTCTTAATTCATTAAAACTTGTAACAGACCAAACATCACAAGAAATTTTAAAATCTTTCTTTAAGTAATCAGCTGCTTTAATTACTTCCCTTAATATTGTTCCTGATCCCATTAATTGTGGGACATTCTCTCCTTTTGCTCCTTCACTCTCTTTTAGTAGATACATTCCTTTTAATATGCCGTTTTCGCAGCCTTTTGGCATACTTGGATGTTTATAGTTCTCGTTCATGCAGGTAATATAATAAAATATATCTTCTTGTTTTGAGATCATTCTTTTTAAGCCATCCTGGATAATCACAGCTAACTCATAAGCATAAGTAGGATCATATGATATGCAATTAGGGATCGTGGTTGCACTCAGAAGGCTATGCCCGTCCTGATGCTGAAGTCCTTCACCAGCCAATGTGGTTCTTCCTGCAGTTGCTCCAATAAGAAATCCTCGTGACTGCATATCGCCTCCAGCCCATAGAAAATCTCCAATTCTTTGAAAACCAAACATTGAATAAAAAATATAAAATGGAATCATTTGTGTGCCATGGTTTGTGTAAGAGGTTCCTGCAGCAAGCCACGAACAATATGCGCCCGCTTCATTTATTCCTTCCTCTAAAATCTGCCCTTCTTTACTCTCTTTGTAAAACATAAGCTGATCTGCATCCTGAGGTGTATACAATTGACCTTTTGAAGAATATATCCCTATTTGACGGAACATTCCCTCCATACCAAACGTTCTTGCCTCGTCAGGTACAATAGGAACAATATGCTTTCCTATTTTTTTATCGCGTGCCAAAGATGTAAGAATTCTTATAAACGCCATTGTTGTAGAAGCCTCTCTGTCTCCTGTCCCTTCAATCTGCGATTGGAATGCATCTATTTGAGGCGTTCTTAGTGCTTTTGCTTTTGTTATTCTTTGCGGTATAAATCCTCCTAACAGCTTTCTTCTTTCATGAAGATATTCGATTTCTTGACTATCTTTTGACGGTCTATAATAAGGAACACTTCTAATTTTTTTATCAGAAATAGGAATATTAAATCTATCTCTAAATTCTTTTAGTGCTTCGACATCTAATTTTTTCTGTTGATGCGCTGTGTTCTGGCCTTCTGCAACTGCACCCAACCCAAAACCTTTTACAGTTTTCGCAAGAATGATAGTCGGCCTTCCTTGATGATTAACTGCTTTTTGATATGCTGCATGAACTTTTCTTGCGTCATGTCCTCCTCTATTTAATTTCCAAATATCATCATCAGACATATTTGCAACCATCTCTTTTGTTTCTGAGTATCTTCCAAAAAAGTGTTCGCGAACAAAATCTCCGCCCTTAGATTTGAAATTTTGATACTCACCATCCACACACTCTTCCATGGTTTGTTTTAATAATCCTTGGTCATCTCTTGCGAGAAGTGGATCCCATCTAGAACCCCAGATTAACTTAATTACATTCCATCCCGCGCCCCCAAAAGCCGCCTCTAATTCTTGTATTATTTTTCCATTTCCTCGAACTGGACCATCAAGGCGCTGAAGATTACAGTTAACCACAAAAATCAGATTATCTAGGCCCTCTCTTACAGGCATAGTGATAGCTCCGAGTGACTCAGGCTCATCCATTTCCCCGTCACCTAAAAAACACCATATTTTTCTATCGCTCGGTTCAGTTAACCCGCGATGCTCCATATATCTCATAAACCGTGCTTGATATATCGCCATCATAGGTCCCAAACCCATTGAAACAGTTGGAAATTGCCAGAAATCAGGCATCAGCCATGGATGAGGATATGAAGAAAGACCACCTTTTCCAACTTCTTTTCGAAACCGATTTAATTGTTCTTCACTTAGCCTTCCTTCCAAAAAAGCCCTTGCATAAATTCCTGGGGAAGAATGTCCCTGCATGAAAATCAAATCTCCGCGATCATTTGTAGAGGGTGCTCGCCAAAAATGATTAAAACCTACTTCATAAAGTGTCGCGGACGATGCATATGTCGATATATGGCCACCAATTTCTGAGCTTTCTTTATTCGCTTGAACCACCATTGCCATTGCATTCCAACGGATAAACGCTTCTATTCTTTTTTCAATGGATCTATCTCCAGGATAATTTGGTTGCAGGCCAACAGGAATAGTATTTAAGTAGGCTGTGTTATAGGCAGATGGGAGATAAGTTCCAGTTCTCCTAGCATGATTAACCATCTTATTAATAATAAAATGCGCTCTCTCTGGACCATGAATATTAATTAAAGAATCGATGGACTCAAGCCATTCTTTGGTCTCGATAGGATCTATGTCATCAGTAGTCTTAAAATCACTCATCAAAAGCACCCTCAAAAGAAGAAATTCTGGGTATATTATAAGTTTTATTGAACTATTTAACCAATCTCTTGTTTTTCAAAAAATCATTTATAAAAAACAAATAAGAAATAAACTATAATTATGAAAAGACTGACATTAAATTCCAAAGGGTTTGTGTAATGAATAATCAGCTCATATATAACTACAAGAAAACTCAACGAATAACACAATTGTTAGGTAAGCCAAAAATATCTGACCTTGAAAAATACAACCAATTGATAATTGTAATCCCTAAAAAAGAATCGAAGAGTATTTGGAATCTCATTCCTCAAGGAAAAAAGATAAAAGAATTAATAAAAAATTATTCGAAGGGTTCGTCTCCCGCTATTACCTCAAGACTCAAAAATACAAAACAAACATCACTCCATATTGGATTATTGAATAGCAAATTAGAAGCATTTGATAGGCTTGCATTTTCTCGAGATATGATTAAATCAGTCACTCAAGAAAAAGCTGGCAGTTTAGCTATCTGGGTTTTAGGGTTTGAAACTGATTTTCAGAAAAAATTTACTGAAGAGATATTATCTGCTGCACTTGTGGGGCAATTTATACTACCTAGCTTTAAATCCAAGTCACCAACACAAAAAATTACTTCGATCAGTTTAATCGGTTTAGATAAAAAGATGATTACAAAAGATATTGTTGCAGAATCGGATGGAAATAATTTAACAAGATGGCTTACCGCCCTACCTTCAAATAAGCTTGATGCAGACTCTTACATCAATTTGATAGAGCAAATGTCAAATGATTTTAATTGGGAGATTGATATTTTTAGATCGGATGATCTTAAAAAAATGGAAGCAGGTGCATTTCTTGCAGTATCCCAGGGTAATGATAATAACAGTGCTGCAATTATAAAATTAAAGTACAAACCTTCTAATATTGAAGATTCAAAATTAATTAGCCTCATCGGCAAAGGTATTATTTTCGATACTGGAGGAACGAATTTAAAACCATTCAATAGTATGCTTGAGATGCACATCGATATGAATGGAAGTGCTGTTGCACTTGGATCGCTTCTTGCTATAACCAAGCAAAAACTTCCCATTGAAGTGGATTGCTGGTTAGCAATTACTGAAAACAGAACAGGTCCACTAGCATATAAATCACAGGATGTTGTGAAAGCAGCAAACGGAAAAACAATTCAAACTATTCATACTGATGCAGAAGGAAGAATGGTTCTTGCTGATACCTTATATTTTGCAAGTCTAGAAAAACCTGATTTTATGATAGATTTTGCCACTTTAACTGGAACCTGTGTTAGCGCCTTAACCAATAATTACAGTGGCGTTTTTACAAATCAACCTTACATGCAAACTATTCTTAAAGAAATTGGCGAGGATTGTGGCGAGAGGGTCTGGCCTTTTCCAATTGGAAGTGAATTTTTAGTTAAACTGAAAAGTGAAACCGCTGATTTAATGCAATGTGCTCCAGCTGGAGGTGGAGATCATATTTTAGCTGCAACGTTTTTGAATGAATTTGTAGAAGAAGATATACCATGGGTACATATCGATCTAAGCTCAGCAACTAATGCAGGTGGGCTTGCACACGTCCCAACTAAGATTACTGGTTTTGGAGTTAGGTACCTATTGAATATTCTAAAGGACAATAGAATATTAAATAATAATAAATCTAAATCATTATGAATTTAACCCCATCCTCATCAACTCGTTTTAGAGGTTATTTACCAGTAGTAATTGATGTCGAAACCGGAGGCTTTAACCATAATACTGATGCATTACTTGAAATTGCCGCTGTCTTTATTGATTTTAATGATGATAATTCAATTTTACCTGCAAACACCGTTCGTCATCATATTACTCCTTTTTTAGGGTCTAATTTAGAGCCTGCCTCAATGGCAATTAACAAGATCGATCCAGATCATCCTCTGAGACTTTCAATCGATGAAAAAGAAGCTCTTCATGATATTTTTGATAGAGTGCATGATTCCCTGAAGCAATATCAATGTAAACGCGCAATACTCGTTGGACACAATGCTTCTTTTGATTTGAAATTTATCAATGCGGCAGTTAAGAGATGCTCAATCAAGCATAATCCTTTCCACTCATTTTCTTGTTTTGATACTGCAACATTGTGTGGAGTCGCATACGGGCATACCGTGCTAGCTAGAGCTATTGAAATAGCAGGATTTGATTGGGATGGATCTCAGGCTCATTCTGCAGCCTATGACGCTGAAAAAACCGCAGAATTATTTTGTGACATAGTAAATAGATTTGAACCAATCTACCGTAAAGTTTCAAATTATTAATTCACACCTTCTCTAGTAGCTCTGATAGCTCTCCTGTTTCATACATTTCCATCATAATATCACAACCCCCTATAAGGTCGCCGTTGACATATAACTGAGGAAATGTTGGCCAATTTGAAAAGGTTTTTAAACCTTCTCTTATCTCAGAATCTTCAAATATATTTATATATGAAAATGGTTTCCCTATGATCTTAAGAGCAGACACAGCTTGACTTGAAAAGCCGCATTGAGGGAAATCAGGCGTTCCTTTCATGTAAAGCATTACTGGGTTATTTTCTAACTGCTCTTTTATTCTATCGTCGATATTCAAAGTGTATCCTTTTTATTGTAGTCATTAGTAACCAATATATTAGTTTATGAAATTAATCATTCCTAAACAAAAATAGAAATTAGCTATATTATATGACACATACAAATAAGAAATAAATCCTAATTAAAATAAAAACATGATACTTGCTAAAAATTTAAAAAATGAAATAAAAAAATCTGTCACGATAGCAATAAATGAAGATATTGGAGATGGCGACTTAACTTCTTCAATTACCGAAAATATAAAAGTTTCTGCCGTCATTTTGACCAGAGAGGATATGACACTCTCAGGTCAAGCTTGGGCTAATGAAGTATTTAACCAAATAGATCCAAAAATTAAAATTGAATGGATGTTTAACGATGGAGATACAATCAAAAAAAATAAAACTCTCGCAATTATTAATGGCAAAAGAAATAGCATTGTAATGGCAGAAAGATGTGTGCTTAATTTTCTCCAAACTTTATCTTCTACTGCGACTCAAACCAGACGTTACGTTGATGCCGTTAATGGGACAAAATGTAAAATTTTGGATACAAGAAAAACTATTCCTGGATTACGACTCGCACAAAAGTATGCGGTATCTTGTGGCGGAGGAAAAAACCATAGATTTGGTCTTTTCGATGCAATTTTACTGAAAGAAAATCATATTACAAATTCATCCAGCATTAACGAGCTTGTGAAAATTGGGCGAATAAAATATCCTAATATACTTATTGAAGTTGAAGTCGAGACCATTAAACAACTCAAAGAAGCTATTAAATCGGGAGCAGATAGGATACTACTTGATAATTTTAATCAAGAAATGCTCCAAGAAGCTTGCAGGATAAATAGTCTTTCAAAAAATTCTACTGAGTTGGAAGCATCGGGAAATATTACAATTGAAAATATTAAAAATATTGCTAAAACCGGAGTTGATTTTATTTCGGTAGGAGCAATTACAAAAAATATTAAATCTATTGACCTATCTATGTTAATCGATTCTTGGTAACTCTAATTGTATTCAAATGAAATTAGTCGCTTCCATTTTTGATGGCATCGATAATAATTAATATTGCGCCTATCGAGATTGCTGCATCGGCTATATTGAATGAAGGAAATGCCCAGCCATATATAAGGACCTGAAAATAATCAGTTACATAACCAAGCATTAATCGATCAAAAACATTACCTAGCGCGCCCCCCAGCACTAGAGCTAAGCCATAAGGGAGGCATATTTTTCTTTCCGCTTCAAGTTGCGTCAACCAAAAAATTATATAAAGACAAACCAAGATAGCAAGGATTGATAAAAACCATCTTTGCCATCCACCAGCATCAGCGAGAAAACTAAAAGCTGCTCCAGGATTTTGCTGATGAGTTAAGTTAATAAAAAAATTAACCTTTATTTTTTCATATAAAAGTATATTTTCTATCACTAATGATTTAACCCACTGATCAGCTACAAAAACAATTGTTGCAACGATAAACCAAATATATAGCGGGCTTTTGATTTTTAAAAAATTTGCTTTAGGCATAATTAATTACTCTGTTTGAATACTTTTTTGGCGGCATCTGAGTCTAAGTGCATCTGCTCAATTAGAGCTTCAGAATTGATAAACTTTTCTTCATCTCGAATTTTTTGAAGAAAATCTACCTGAATATAATATCCATATATATCTCTATCAAAATTAAAGATGTGAACCTCAAGTAGAGGTTTCTTTTTTTCGTAAAATGTTGGTCTCAATCCAAGGCTTGCAACACCTTCTAGAGGTTCGTTACTCAAACCATATATTTTAACAGCGAATATTCCCATTATTGGGGTCTTAATACGACCTATACTTACATTTGCTGTGGGGTAACCTAATTTTCTTCCTAATTTTTCTCCCTTAATAACCTTTCCTGACATTCGGAATGGTTTCCCAAGAAATCTTGCTGCCTCTTCAAGATTCCCTGATTGAAGATATTGCCTAATTAGAGTACTGCTGACGCGTTTATCATTTTCAACAACACTAGATATTTTCTTTAATTCAAAACCCAAGGCTTTACCTGATCTCTCAAGATGATCAAAACCTCCTTCCCTATTTCGAGCAAAATGAAAATCATCTCCAACAATCAAGTGCTTTATATTTAATGTTTGAATTAAGAGTATTCTTATAAAATCATCAGCATTTATATTTTGCATGTTTTTATCGAACTTTGGGCAAAAGAAAATATCAATACCTAAATTGTCTAGTGCCTCATATTTTTCTCGAAATCTCATCAGTCTTGAGGGTGATTTTGACTGAAGAAAAAATTCTGCAGGTGTGGGCTCGAAACTCATTACTATGGTTGGTAATTTATTTTTATTGGATATATTTTTGATCTCATTGAGTAATACTTGATGGCCAATGTGAAGACCATCAAAAGCACCAATTGTAAGAATGCTCCCTTCTTTTAAAATATCATTAGGAAAATTTTTAATTTTTCTGATTAATCTCAAAACCTTTACTCTCTTTAAATTTCAATTCTTTTATCTTTATTCCAAGGATTGATAATGTTACAAAATAAAGAAACATACTCGCTAGAATAATCATCAATAACCATACTGCTCTTTCCATTGCATGCATCGCCAACCACCAAATTAAAGGTTGTTTCGTGTAAACCAAGAAAGCAACCATCGCTATATTTGCGAGACACAGCTTTATGAAAAAGATCTTCGATGTTTTAAAATTATTAAGTATTTTATTTCTTTTAAGGCCCAAAAATAATAAAACTGCATTTATAAGTGCTGCAATTGATATCGACGAAGCTAAGCCCACATGCGTAGCTTCAAAATTTATCTTTTGTAGATAGAAGACAAAACCGGATCCAAGAATTAAATTAATTGCTACGCAAATGATACCAATTTTGACGGGTGTTTTAGTATCCTCTCGGGCAAAATATGCTGGCGATAAAATTTTTACAAAAGAAAAACCAATCAATCCAATAGAAAATATACTAAGACTTAAAGATGTCAAACGAACATCAATTTGATCAAAAGCACCGCCAAAATATATTACTGCAATAATGGGTTCAGCTAAAATAAAAATACCTACAGAAGCCGGAATAATAAATATTAGAGCAATTTTAATCGACCAACATATAGCATCAGAAAATTTATCAATCAAATTCTTTGAATATAGACGCGAAAGATAAGGTAAAGTTACAGTTGCAATTGCAATACCAAACAAACTAAGTGGTAACTCCATTATCCTATCAGAATAATACAATAAACTTATTTTCCCTGTCCCGATTAGAGATGCAATGATTCCGCTCACCAAAATATTTACCTGAGATACAGACGAGCCAAATAAAGCTGGACCCATAAGATTGGTGATTCTCTTAATTCCTTCATGGCGATAATTCCATCTGGGTCGAGGGATTAAATTAATTTTTGATAAAAACGGTAATTGAAAAAACAACTGGATCAATCCTGCAAAAAAAACACCGTATGCGAGAGACATCCCTGGCTCATTTAGCTTCGGAGATATGACTACAACAAAAAAAATAAGAACAATATTTAAAATTACTGGTGTTATTGCGGGTACCGCAAATTTTCCATATGTATTTAAGAGACTTCCTGAGAATGCAGTCAATGATATAAACATAAGATAAGGAAATGTAAATTTTAGCATCAGAGCCGATAAATCAAATCTGCCATCTTCACCAATAAATCCAGGGGCCACAATCGAAATGAATATGGGAGAAAAAATTACACCAATTAAAGAGACTATAAATAAAATAAGTCCAAGGGTACCGGCAACTGAATCAACCAAAACTTTGACTTCTTTGTGGTTTTTATTTTCTTTATAACTCGAAATAACTGGAACAAAACCCTGATTAAATGCACCTTCTCCAAAAAAACGTCGAAGCATGTTTGGAATCCTATTGGCTACAATAAATGCATCCATTATCATTGAGACTCCAAAAAATCTTGCAAAGACTATATCGCGGAGCATCCCAAATATTCTGGAAATAAGGGTCATTGAGCTCACAATAATGGTCGAGTTTAATAATTTTGCATCAGATTTTAAGCTAGAATTACTCATTTATCTTTATATTATCCTAATCGAAGATAATTAGAACTTCATAGTTTACTAATTTTATGAATTATCTAATTGACAATTTACCATTATAAAAGAATAATACTGCGCTTGATCGTATCTATTTAAGGGTATGAAATATAACTTAACTATTAACAATATCGAGAAGAGTTGGAATAACTGTGGCAAATATAAAATCAGCACAAAAGCGAGCAAAACAAGCAATTAAATCTCGTGCGCACAATATGGATCTTCGTTCGAAGCTGAGAACAAAGATAAAAAATGTTGTGAATGGTATCGATCAAAACGATAAAGAAGCTGCTACAGCAGCATATAAGGATGCTGTTCCAGTAATAGATTCAATGGCAAGTAAAGGTATAATCAAAAAAAATAAAGCTGCAAGACATAAAAGCAGGCTTAACAAAAAAATCAAAAGCCTGACTTAGACTAATCAATTTCATTTTTTTCAATTTTCTCCATCAAAGCATTACCTAGTTCATTGCAACCCTCACCACTTATTGCGCTTATTTTGTAAATCGGTCCTTTCCATCCGATATTCTCAATTATTCTATTGCAATGATCGTCAACGTCAGAACTTGGTAGTAAATCTATTTTATTTAAAATCAACCATCTCGTTTTCTTGGAGAGATTTTCAGAAAATTTCATTAATTCAGATTCGATATCTTGAAATGCTTTTTCTGGATTCATTGATAGATCGCTCGGAAATATATCAATAATATGCAACAAGATCTTTGTTCTCTGAAGATGTTTTAGAAACTGAATCCCCAATCCAGATCCTTCAGCAGCACCTTCAATCAAGCCAGGTATGTCAGCCATAACAAAACTTTGAAGCATACCTACTGAAACTACACCCAGATTAGGATATAAAGTAGTAAATGGGTAATCTGCCACTTTAGGTTTTGCGCTCGACATTGATCTAATTAGAGATGATTTACCTGCATTTGGCATCCCTAGTAATCCAACATCAGCTATTAATTTTAACTCTAATTTAAGATTTCGAGACTCGCCTTCATCACCTTTTGTTATTTTTCTAGGCGCTCTATTAACACTGCTTTTAAAGCGGGTATTACCAAGACCGCCTTCCCCTCCTTGTGCAACTTTAATTCTCTCTCCAACCTCTTTTAAATCACCAATTTCTTCTTTCGTGTCTAAATCAGAAATAGTTGTGCCAACTGGAACAATGATCTCCAAATCTGATCCAGATTTTCCAGTCATATTTTTGCCTGAACCCTGACTACCATTTTCAGCCTGATGTATCTTAGCTATCCTAAAGTCCACTAATGTATTTGTTGTCTCACTAGCCAAAAAATAAACACTTCCTCCATCACCGCCATCACCGCCATCAGGACCGCCCTTTGCTATAAATTTTTCACGCCTAAAACTCAGGCAGCCATTTCCTCCTTTCCCAGCGGCGATACGAATATTTACTTCATCTACAAATTTCATAATCAATTCATTTTAGTTGGATAAAAAAAACCCCGCAATAGCGGGGGAGAAAGATAAAATATATGTAAAAATTTTATACAATGTTTACGTATTGTCTATTTTTTAGACCTTTTTTCTGAAATTTGACTAAGCCATCTGCCTTAGCAAATAAAGTATGATCCTTACCAATACCAACATTTTCTCCAGGATGAAAACGGGTACCCCTTTGACGAACGATAATGTTACCAGCCACTACTTTTTGCCCACCATACATCTTTACCCCAAGTCTTTTGCTTTCTGAATCTCTTCCATTTCTGGTACTTCCACCCGCTTTTTTGTGAGCCATGTTATTCTCCTATTCGAATTCGATATTATAACAAATCGGATATTTCAAACTGAATTTTTGTTACTTTTTCTTTGCTACTTTTTTTGCTACTTTTTTCTTAGTAACTTTCTTTGCAACTTTTTTCTTAGTAACTTTCTTTGCTACTTTTTTCTTAGTAACTTTCTTTGCAACTTTTTTTGCTACTTTTTTCTTAGTAACTTTCTTTGCTACTTTTTTCTTAGTAACTTTCTTTGCTACTTTTTTCTCATCTTCTTTAGGAGCATTCGATTTTGTTTTACCCTTTCCGATTGACACAATTTCAATTTCGGTAAAAAACTGACGATGCGTTCCTTGTCTCAAGTAGTTTTTTCTTCTTTTAAACTTAACTACTGGAACTTTTTTGCTTTTTCCTTGTTTTGTAATCTTAGCTGTTACTGATGTTTTAGGGATATAGGGTGTTCCTATTTTAATATTATCACCCTCACCTAAGATCATAACCTCATCGAACTGAACGCTTGAACCTTCATCGGCATTAATTTTTTCTAGTTTAATTTTATCGCCTTCTTTACCACGATATTGTTTGCCGCCTGAGCGGAATACTGCGTACATTTTTATCTCCAACGATATTTAGCTAACTTATTCTATTTGCTTTGATAATTTAATGAGCAATTCGAAATTCTTTGATTCAACAAAGAACGGCAATAGTATAGATTCAAGCCTCTCAGGTCAATGTCACATATCAAAATTTATTGCAAAAATTGAAGTTCCTAAAAAAATTCTCTGAATGTTTTAATATGTTTTCGTCTATAATTATATTTTATATCTTTTGATGAGATGGGCAATCTAAAAACAAATAATATTATGGATGATTTTAATCAAATAAAGTCAGTCGTCCTAGATGATTCAAATAAAGTGGATGATTTGATTAGAGATAATCTGAATACTGATGTCGCACTTATTTCAAAAGTCTCTGAGTATATTATAAATAGCGGAGGTAAAAGAATTAGGCCATTAATTGTTTTATTGGTCTCTCATGCATTGAATTATAAAAAAGAAATGCATATTAATATTGCCGCAATCATTGAATTTATCCATACGGCAACATTACTCCATGATGATGTTGTCGATTCTTCAAAAAAAAGAAGAGGTCAAGAAACAGCCAATATTATATTTGGAAATCAAGCTAGTGTTCTAATTGGTGATTTTTTATATTCAAGAGCTTTTCAGATGATGGTTAAACTGGACAACATGAAAATACTTAAAGTTCTGGCTAATACAACAAATACCATTGCAACCGGAGAAGTAATGCAATTGATAAATGTTCATGATTCAACAATAAATGAAGATGATTATTTACAGATTATATACAGAAAAACAGCCTGTTTATTTGAGGCTAGTGGTCATACTGCAGCTTTATTGGCAAACGCAAATGATGATCAAAAAACTGCAATGATTGAATATGGCAAACAATTAGGGATTGCTTTCCAATTAATTGATGATTCGCTTGATTACAATTCTTCCTCAGAAACTACAGGTAAAAATCTAGGTGATGATCTCGCTGAAGGTAAGCCAACACTTCCAATCATCCATGCTATAAAAAATTGCGATAATAATGAAAAGATCTTACTGCAAACTGCTATAGAAAATGGTGATTTATCAAAATTACCGATAATTCAAAAGATTATTAGATCAACAAAAGCGATTGAATATACGACTCTTCGTGCGAAAGAAGCTGCTAACAAAGCTATAATGGCTATCAATAGAATCCCTGACTCTAAATACAAGAATGCTTTAATTGCTATAGCTAATTACTCTGTTGACAGAAAATCTTAATAATACAATCAACTTGATTCAGAAGAAATGAGAGAAGCTCTTAAACCCGTATCTGCACTTTTGATCAGTGTAGCAATTCTTCTCACTGGTCAAGGGTTACAAGGAACATTATTGCCAATCAGAGCGAGTGTAGAGTCTTTCTCGACTACCTCAATTGGATTAATGGGTGCTGCCTACTTTCTTGGATTCACTATTGGGTGCCTCTTGGGAGTGTATTTTGTAAAAAGAGTCGGGCATATTAGAGTTTTTCTCGCAATGACCGCTATAGCTTCAACTACGGCCCTCATCCATGCTCTATTATTGTTTCCCTCGATTTGGATTCTCATGAGAATGCTTACTGGATTTTGTTTTGCAGTTCTTTTTGTGGTGATTGAAAGCTGGGTCAATGATCGCTCTTCCAATGAGAATCGTGGAGTAATTTTTTCAGTTTATGTAATGATTACATTGACCGTTCAGGCTGCTGGTCAATTTTTAATATTACTTTATGAACCAAATGGAGTGGAGCTATTTGCTATAACCTCTATTTTAGTCACATTAGCTGCTATTCCAATTGCTTTATCAACTTCTCCCGCACCATATATAGATCAAAATACATCCTTTGATCTCAAAAAATTATACAAAATATCACCTGCGGCGGTTATTGGTTGTTTATTTATCGGGCTTGCGAATGGTTCTTTTTGGTCACTCGCCCCAATTTTTATTTCAGATGTTTTTGCTGATATATCATTCACTGCTTATTTTATGACTGCAGTGATAGTTGGTGGTGCAATTTTTCAGTGGCCAATAGGTTACTTGTCCGACAAAATAGGAAGAAGAAAAATAACAATTATAACGGCCGCCTTCAGTGCAACTATATCTTTTTTAATTGTCTCAATGATTGATACTTTAAATCTATCGGGACTCATAATCACAGGTATATTTTGGGGGGGATTAACATTTCCCTTGTATGCAGTGACTGTGGCTCACGCTAATGATAATGCTGAACCAAAAGAGTTTGTTATGGTATCTAGTAGTCTTCTTCTAATGTATGGATTAGGAGCAATCATCGGACCGATAATATCATCAGGATTGATGTCGTATACCAAATCTAGTGGTTTATTCTTATTTACAGGAATCGCTCACTTAATCCTAGCAATTTATCTTTCTTCAAGAGTTGCTTATCGAGAGAGTAAGCCATTAGAAGAGCATATTCCTTTTAATGATGCACTTAATGCAACACATACCGCATCGCAAGTTTATGAATCCAACGAATACGAAACCGATTCTGAATAATTTTATTTTTTATATTTTTTAGAGATTTGTTGATAAGCTTTTCTGAATGAAATCCCCTCGCTTAATACAAGTCTATAGGCTTCCTCTGCGGCGAATAAATCTTCTCCAAGATCGATATTTTGTGGAAGAAATTTCATGGTTGATATTACGTAAGACATAATATCAACACTCTCCACTGAATTATCAATAGCTTTGAAGAGCGGTGCTTTTATTTTCTGCAGGTCGCGCTGAAAACCAGATGGGAGTTTCGCCATTACCATCATACTCTCATTCAAACATGATAATACGGTTGCTGAAGACGCCCTTATTAATTCGAGGACATCGGGATTTCTCTTTTGAGGCATTATTGATGAACCAGTAGTAATCTCAACGGGAAGATCAATATAACGGTACTCTTGAGTGTAATAAAGCAGAAGATCACTGGAAAGCCTTCCCAAATCTTGCATTAACAATGAGAGCTCGAATAAAAGGTGCGATTCAGCTTTTCCACGAGAGAGCTGAGGTGCTGTCACAGGCTCTTGTGTCACCTCAAAGCCAAGTTTTTTTGTTGTAATGTTTCGATTAATTGGTAATCCTGGTGTTCCATATCCAGCAGCACTGCCGAGTGGATTTTTATTTGAACGACGCTTGGCCTGAATCATTCCCTCAATATCGTCTTCAAATGCTTCTATATAAGCACCACACCAAAGCGAAACAGATGATGGCATTGCATGTTGCATATGCGTAGTTCCAGGTAATTTTATTGAGCCCTGCCTGCCATCTAACGCCCTTATCTCTTGGCATAATTTTTCAGTGCTTTGGATAATTTCGTCAATCGCATCAAGATAATATAATCTCAATGCAGTCAATACCTGGTCATTTCTGGATCGACCGAGATGAACTCTTCCGCCAACCTCACCTATTTTCTCAATCAAATTTTTTTCAATTGCTGTATGAACATCCTCATCCTCAAGATGAATTGACCATTTCTGATCATGATAATCTTTCAAAAGACCGATCAGACCCTTAATAATGAGTTTTGAATCATCAGTCTCTAATAGCTTGCAGCTTGCGAGCATTTCCACATGGGCAATACTTGCCTTAATGTCATAAGATACCAATCTATGATCTAAGATATGATCTTCTCCAGCTGTATATTTTAAGATTTTTTCATCTAAAGGGAGACCTTTATCCCACAGTCGCTTCATTTGATTCTCCTAATTGTTCGTTAGTAGTGAGATTTTTTAGGTCATTAACAATTAAAGTTCCTGTTCCATGGTTTGTAAAAACCTCGGTCAAGAGACTATCTTCAGTATTTGAAGATATAATATGAACTCTTGCGACTCCGTTATCAAGAGCCAGTCCAACGGCATCAACCTTAGGAAGCATCCCATCTTTAAGTTTTCCATTAAGTTTCATTTCTTTCAAACCATCATGATTTATATAGGAAATTAATGAAGTCTTATCATTCTTATCCTCTAAAATACCAGGAACTGAGGTCATTAGAATTAATTTTTCAGCATTCAGCTCGTGAGCAATTGTTGCGGCAATAGTATCTGCATTAACATTAAGTATTACTCCATCATTATCTGCAGTCAAAGAGCTTATCATAGGAATAAAACCAGCATCTAATTGAGTCTTTAATACGCCCATATTCACAGAAGAGATATCTCCAACATACCCATAGTCAATTAAAGCTCCTGATTCATCCTTAGTTTTTTTTCTTTTTGTTGTAATTATCATGCCGCCATCGATGCCACTAATACCGATTGCAGGTATACCCAATTCAACGGAAATCGCTAATAATTTAGTATTAACCTCTCCATTCAATACCATAACAGCAAGATTGATAGAATTTTGATCGGTCACTCTCCTTCCATTATTAAATTTGCTCTCCTGTCCAGACTTTTCAATCATTTCTGTCAATTGAGGTCCACCACCATGAACCAAAATTATTTTAATTCCAAATTGATGAATTGTAGCTATTTGTTTTAATAATTTCCTGGCTAACGAAATACTTCTTAGTAGCTCTCCTCCAATTTTTATTACAAAAATCTTGTCTTTGTATAACTGGATATATGGTGCTGCATTATTTAGAGCAGAAATTGTATTAGAGTGTTTATTCATTAATGATTACCTCATTATTTTAATAATGTGTGAAGAATTGCCATTTGAACTAACAATCGATTTTTTGCTTCTGGGATAACAATACTTCTTGCACTATCAAGCACAGAATGATCTGCCACAACCCCCCTTCTTATAGGGAGACAGTGCATAAAACGACATGATTTTTCAGCGCTTTCAAACCATTCATCTGAAATACACCAATTTTTATATTTAGATCGAATCTCAGTTTCTTCCTCAAGATTTTCGTAATGGCTGGGAGAAATCCATGATTTTGCATAAAGGATATTTGCATCAAACATAGCTTCGTTCATATCAGAAGTCTCTTCTATCTTTGCTCCAGTGTCACTCGCAATTAATCTGGCTTTATTCATAATAGCTTCAGGCAATTGAAATTCATCAGGTCTCAAAATAGTTACATGCATACCTCTTAGAACCGCCATATTTAGGGTTGATGCTGGAACAGCCAAAGGAAGTGCTCTTGGATGATAAGCCCAACTCAAAACAAATTTTCCATTTTGCTTGGGCACGTCAAAATCATTTAAAGTTTTCCAATCAGCTAGATTCTGGCATGGGTGTCTAATAGCTGACTCCATATTAATGTATGGCTTATCAACGAGTTTGGTTAATTTTTTATATTCTTTGTCTTCAATATCATCATTCATATTATTCATGTTTGCGAAAGAGCGTATCCCAATTGCATCAGAGTAGGATGATATTACTGGTATTGCCTCTTTTATATGCTCTGCAGATTTCCCATCCATAATCACATCGTCTTTTGTCTCAAGACCGTGTATTGACATATCCGGAGACACAACAAAGGAACCTCCGCCGAGCCTAATCATTGCAGATTGAAAGGACGTCATCGTTCTTAATGACGGATTTAGAAACAAAAGACCAAGCACTTTGCCTTTCAGTGCGTTTGGTTCAGGATTAAGCTCTAATCTTTCAGAAAGCTCCAAAAGAAAATTAATCTCATTTGGGCTCAATTCGGTTATGTCATTAAAGTAATTCATATTTATTTTTTGCCAGTCCATTTCTAAATCTCTGTGAGACTTTGACTTAGTTTCTCTATATGTTTTGATTGGAGGACTAAAGGTGGAAGAAGTCTGAGTACACTTGGATCAGAACTTAAGCCAGTCAATATATTCTTTTTTAATAATTTTTTTTGAATCTCATGGGCAGGGTGATCTGTAATTAAGCCCAATAGTAAACCTTTACCCTGAATACCATTCACAGGGCCAGTGATACATAAATCACGAATTTCTTTCTCTCTTTCGATAACATTGTTCAAAAGATTTTTCTCTTTGATATATTGAATGACAAATTCTATTGCTGAACAAATAACTGGATTACCACCAAATGTTGATCCGAGATCACCTTTTTTAATAGTCTCATCTAACAGGTTACTTATAAAAATTACTGAACATGGTAATCCGCCACCTAGTGATTTAGCTGCTGTCATTATGTCAGGCTCAATATTGAAATTTTGAATTGCAAAGTATTCACCAGATCTTCCCATCCCACTTTGCACCTCATCAACTATCATCAAAGCCGAATGATCATTGCATTCATCTCTAATTGTTCTCAGAAATTCTTCCGATAGATCAAAGGCGCCAGCTACACCCTGAATAGGTTCAACTATTACCGCTGCAACATCACTATTAATCATTTTTCTAGCAATTTCAGAGTTGTTTCTGGGAATAAATTCAACCTCAAATGGTTTTGATGGAAAACCATACCAAGACTCAGAACCCCATGTCACAGCTGCTGCTGCAGCAGTTCTTCCATGAAAAGCATGAGAAATGGATAATATTTTTTTTCTTTTTTTGTAATGACAAGCAATTTTTAATGCGTTCTCATTTGCCTCTGAACCAGAATTAACAAAAAAAACTTTTTTTAGATTTTTTGGAGAAATAGATAATAACTGTGAAGCTGCGTTAGCACGTATATCTAATGGTAATAGATTGCTCTGAAATAGCAGTTTTTTCATTTGAGTATTGATTACATCGAGATATTCATCAAGCCCATAACCGAGTGGAACAACAGCATGCCCACCATAAAAATCAATTATTTTTTTACCGTCATTTGTAATTAATTCACATTCAGTTCCTTTGACCACGGAAATTGGTAACTGTGAATATGCCTGTATAAGCGACTTTTCCTCTTTATGTAAATAATCTCTGTTCATATCTACGTCCAAGGTACTGAGCTAGATTGCAATCCTCGACAGTCGTTCAGCCCCCATAATTTATTCATTAATTGAATTGAGCCGCCTGCCGCTCCCTTGATTAAATTATCAATAGCTGCAGTAATGACAAGATCGTAACCATTTACAGAAAAGGATAAATCGCAATAATTTGAGGAGACAATATCTTTAATTCTCGGTGGGTCATTTTTTATTCTAATGAAAATGCTTTTGGAGTAAAAATCTCTATATAAACTAATTACTTCATTTTTTGAAAAAGGTTGAGTTAATTTAGCAAAACAGGTGGAATAAATTCCCCGCGAGAAAGGGCCAGAGCATGGCACAAAATTTACTTTCACATTTTGCGTTGTCCTCGTCTTTATATGACTCTCTATCTCTGGAGCATGTCTGTGAGCCAGCGCTTTGTATGCAAAATAATTACTATGTCTCTCTGGATGATGAGTATTTTCCTTGGGTCGCTTTCCGGATCCTGTGCTTCCAGTTACAGCATTGATAAAAAATTCATTTGTGACTATATTTGAATTGACTAAAGGTGCTATCGAAAGACTAACTGCTGTTGCAAAACAGCCTGGATGAGCTGCATACTTCTCTTGATTAATATTTATGAGTTCTGGAGCACCAGAAACAAAATGTTTCAGAAGATCTGGCTTCGGGTGATCAAAACCATAAATTTTTTTAAACTCCTCTTTGCTAGAAAAACGAAAATCTGCAGATGAATCAACGACTCTTATTTCGCTTGCTTTATTAGATAATTCAGATAATACCCTTGAGATCAACAAAGCTGATTTTCCATGAGGTGCAGCACTAAATATAGCAATATTATCTCCTGCATCGATATTGTTGAGATAGCTTTCAAAGTTATCGAAGATCTGATTTTTTTTAGTCAAAAATAGATGAGGAAATACATCAGAAACCTTCTTGCACGAATGACTCTCTGAGACCACAGAAGTAAGTTCATAATCAGGATGCATCTCAATCAATCTGATTAATTCGCTGCCAACATAACCACTTGAACCCAGAATTAGAGACTTAATACTCAATGTATTGACCGATGCTTGTTGATTTAATTGATTCGGCAGCTGCAATACCAAAATTTTGTCCATCCGATAAGGCATTTATAGCTCTCAGGTTCAGGGATTTATTAATTATCTCTGAACCTGCTGTATTGTCAGTTGCAGGACCTGTGATGATTGAGGGCTCAATATTGTAATTTTCTCTTAGAAGTTTTGTTCCACCCCAGGCTGCAACAGGATCATTTGCACAAAGAATAACCGAACTAAATATATTCTTAATTGCTTTATCCTTGAGAATCGATTCAACTCCATAAGATCCCATTAATCCATCACCTAGTTCTATTACAATAATATCGGGACTATCCTCGGAGAGATGATTTAATAATAACTTTGTTAATGATGAAGCATTATGTGCTGAAGTTGAGACTACTCCAAAATCAGAAAATATCATCGTTCTGGAAGCTCCGGCATCTTCCATCGCTAAAATATCTCTTCTTAGAGATATTCCTGTCGCTTTGCATGCATTCACTGATAAATTCATTTGCCTTAAACGGCTTATCAATGAGCAAGCAGCTACCGTTTTCCCTGAATCCATGCAGGTACCTGCGATAACTATAACAGGGATGTTGTATTTTTTAATTTCAGTATTATCTTGGTAAGGATAAAGCCCAACCCTCGAAGTAATACCGACCCTCTCACCCAGATAAGGAAAAGACAAAACCGATCCAATTACCTCGCAATCAAATGGAGGTCCAACATCTGGATTATATGATTTACAGATACCCATCACCCCACCCATATTTAAAATCTGAACTATGGAACCAACCTCTAATTGATTTGGTAGGGACCCCGAATAACCCAACAATGCATTTCTGTGTCCAAGTGAGCCGACAATTATATCGCCCTCTTGGATTGATGACATTCGCCCACTTATAAGCTCTAGACGATTATATCTTGATTTATTATTGAGAATCTTAGCTGCTATTAAAACGCCTTCTTCACATGGAATATTGCTTGATAACCTTAGCTCATTATGAAGATCATTATGTTGGGCTACAGAAGCAATTTTATCTGCGAGTATCACTTTCATATCCTTATTCTCCAGATGCTATTGATTGAAGCGAACCAGATATTGATAATATATTTGAGAAACCCTTAGCATCTTCAGATGACCAATCACCTATCTTTTCACCGTATTTTCCTGATGACGCAGAGAGAAGAGAATGCTTAGATTTAACACCTGTAATAAAAAAATTTCCTGGTTTTAATGAAAAACTTACTTCACCCGTAACTCGTCTCTGAGAAGAAGAAAAAAAAGCTTCTATATCTGAACAAACAAGATCTAACTGTTTTCCTTCATGAATGAGATCACCATAAATGGAACTCAGTAATTCTTTCGCCTTGATCTGATGAGATGAGAGAACAAGTTTCTCTAATTCGCGATGCGCTTCAATCAAAATTATTGCTGCAGGTGCCTCAAATGCGACCCTACCCTTTGTCCCCAAAATTGTATCGCCAAGATGAATGCCTCTTCCTATTGCGTAATCACAAGCTATCTTTTCTAATTCTTCAATCAATTGAACAGGGTTAAATGCTTTTCCATTAATTTTCTTTGGGATACCTTGATCAAAAATTAACTTATGTTGTGAAGGTTTTTTCGGTATTGTGAATGCAGATTTTGACAGAGGCCATGCATCATCGGGTATAGTCTCATGCGAATCCAAAGTTTCAATTCCTCCTATCGTCACCCCCCATAACCCATGATTAATCGAATAAGAAGTTGTAGAATCATCTAAATATAACTCTCTCTTTTTCAGAAAATTAATTTGCTCTTCCCTCAGCCAGTTATTGTCTCTGACTGGGGCAATTATTTTTATTTTCGGATTGATTGTTTTTAATGCGACATCAAATCTGATCTGATCATTACCCGCTGCAGTGCATCCATGCGCAACAGTACTTAGATTTTTTTCCAGCATGAATGAAGCAAGTCTCTTGGCTTGCAAGCCTCTCTCGGCACCGACACACAGGGGGTAAAGTTGTCCTTTCTTTATGTTACCAGCGATAAGATATTTTATAATTTTTTCAAAGTACTCGTCTTTAGAGTCCAAAAGATAATGTTGTTTGGCGCCTAAATTTATTGCTCTTTTTTTTATATTTTCTTTATTTTCTTCATCAAAACCACCGGTATCTATCGTGACAGTAATCACATCTCTACCGTAATTTTCTTTTATCCAGGGTATACAGAAGCTTGTATCTAATCCGCCAGAGTACGCAAGAACTATAGGAGTGTTATCCATGATAAAAATACCTTTAAGAATGATTAGCGGCTTGATGAAGCCAAATAACTGATTTTATTTTGGAGGGTTCTTTGAGCTGTTTTATTTGATACAGCGGTGAAGACTGTATCATCTCCACCGATATTACCAACAATCTCTGACCAATCACTATTATCCAGATAGAGAGCAACTTGCTGAGCAGATCCAATTGCTGTTTTTATAACGAGAAGATTCGTGCCAACCTCTTGAATATTCTTTATTAAACCGAGTACATTATTTTGCACTTCACTATTAACTTTCTCAGATGAAATCAAGGAATACCCATGATTAGATTTGACAGCACCAATTTCCCTTAAATCTCTACTTACAGAAGATTGTGTAACTGCAAAACCTTTCTTATTGAGTTGCTCAACAAGCGATTTTTGAGTCGAGGCAGAATCGGAAAGCAACAGCTCACGAATAGTCTCTTGCCTTAATATCTGATTTTGTGATGATTGTGGCATAATAACTAAATATGTATAATAATGCGCATATTATATATTTAATTTGCATATTAATGCAAATTTTTTACGAATTTTTAGAGCGACTTTCTATATTTATGCAGAATCTCCTCGTTACAAACATATGGAGAATCTACGCCATTGAAAATTAGCTGGTAATTATTGATCTAACCTGATTAGACTGACCTCTCTTCCAGTCTCAGAAATTGAGAAAATCTTATATCCAGAGTTTTGAAGATTTTTTAGAGCATCTTGTGTCATCTTTAGTGTCTTTCCATCAAATCGGTGGTGAAATTCAACAAGAATTTGTTGCGGTAATATGTTGTGGTGAAGCATATTTTCGATAATTTTATATTCAGTACCCTCGACGTCGATTTTTAATAATGCTATCGATGAATGGTTGAGCATCCTCATAATTGACGGTAACGAATAAACTGGTACTTCGATAGTCTCCTCGGATATTGAGTCATTTGTCACTTCAGTCCACATAACATCAGATATCTTTCCTGTTTTATTGACTCTCTGTACCATGTTCATCGATCCGTCTTTACTTGATACCGCCCATGGATGAAAAACTAATTTAGAAGGTATATTCTGATGCTCAATCCAATCCACAGAGTAAGGAGTCGGATCAAAGGCATGAACATTGGAATCATGATCATTGATAAGGCCAATATCAAAATCTATCGAATCACCAACACCAAGAGAGTATATAACCGAGTCTTTATTCAGATAATCAGGATAATATTCCCAATCCCCATGGAATCTTGTTTTTAATTTTACATCTTCAGTAAGCCATAACTCTCTTCCGGCTAATCTTTTTAGAAATAATTTAATTTTCCAAAAAATCGAATATTTCTTTAGGTTTAGTGGCAGTCTCAAGATTCTCTCTCTTAGATAGACCCTAATCTTTTTTCTCTGAACCATTTGGTAATTATTGACTTGTGACCACGCAAAACTGGTTTTCCTTGATGTATTGTATTTACATTAGGCATATCATCATAATTTAGATTATTCCATACTAAGGCAGTTCCCTTTATTGGTTTAAAACTTTTATTCAAACTAGGAAAAAATGTTTCACCTCCATTTTTTACATCGTTCAAATAAACCATAACTGTGTACGTTCTCTGTCCCAGTTTTTTTGTATGTTTTTCAATTAAAAGATCTGAGCCGTCAAAATAATCATGATGCCCCTTAAATTCCTGGCCTACCTCATATTGTTGTCCTTGAGTAATTTCAGAATAGGATTTATGCAGGTCTAACATAGAACAAATTCGCTCATCAACTTTAGATACAACTTTTGATTCGAGGTGCCCTAGGTCACATGTACTACTAGTTCGTATTGATTTATCGTAATCACCTTCATGAACAATAGTCGAAGGTCTCAATTTTGTTTTAATTAAAGCTGAAATTTGATCGCATTCAGTTTCGTTTAAAAAACTTGGTACTTCATAGAGTTCAATTAGAGGTGAATCATAACGCTGACCTGATTTTATATTCAACTCTTTCTTTGTATAGATCCTGAGTTTATGGAGCCCTCTTTTTATAAAAGCTTTTATAACTCTTTTATTTTCAAAATCTCTATACCTTAGCCTGCCTATTTCAATTGCATCCTTATCAATTTTTATACTGGAAATAAATTTTCTTGACAATGATTCATCAAATCCAGCTTTGATCATCTCATCGATTAATTCTTCTGGATCGGAGCCATTATGAATATTTTCTTCAGCCCATATTTTCCAATCTTGAGGTATTTTAGTGTTCATAGTTAGACAATACTATAATCATGGAAGAGTTCCTTCCTTAACAAAATAGTAATTTCTGTGCTCGACTTCAGGTCGGCAATATTCATATTCATTGAATTTACTAAAATGTATATATTCACCAATGCCTCTTCGAAATATACTAGCGTGGTTTTTTTGACTTACATGGAAAAAATATCCCGTATATCCAATCTCAGAAAGATATGAAAAAAGATCACCTTTTTCTTCTTCTGACCGATGGCATTCAAATAATAATGTTGGCATATACTTTTTTAGTGTTTTTTCAGCACCATAAAACACTTCTGCTTCATGCCCCTCTACGTCACATTTTATAAAACTTATGGGATCATCATTTCTTAATTTCAAAAACTCATCCAATGTGATGGCTGGAATCTCAATGGCCTCAGTGGATGAATCCTCTTGATCATAAAAATTAAAACTTGCTGATCCTGATCCAACAGACTCTCTTCTCAGTGTCATTGTTCCAGACTTGGATGAAAGCGCAGAATTAATGACTTCCAGATTATCTAAAGAAAAGTATTTTTTTATCTTTAGTAAATATTCTTTCAGTTCTGGTTGTGCTTCAAATGCAATGACTTTACCTTTTTTGCCTGCAGATCGAGACATATAGATTGAATAAATTCCTTTATTTGCTCCAATATCCAACATAGTAGTATTTTTTTTCAAGGAAGATCTTACATAATCTATCGATGCAACTTCTGATTTATAACGATAACGCCAACATCTAAATATTGTGCGTATTATTTTATCAAAATAAAATATTTTCATTATCATTAATCCTAAAACAATAATTCAGCTTTGTTTACTTATGAACTTTTTTCGTTATCTCATTGATTGCATGATAGGCTGATAATATAGCTCCTTCCTGCCATCCACTGAGTTCACTCAAATGCTCACCAGCAAAAAAAATATTATCATCTGGTGTCAATAATACTGACGCTGATGAGAGGCCATATGCACCTAATTGAAATGGGATATTTCGCCAAGCCACACTAATACCATTTGAAACTTCATTTTGATAATTTGAGTGTAAATTTGTTCCCTGTAATATAGCAGAATCAATTCTTTGTTGTGGCAATTGATCAGAAAATGTTGCAGCCGCATCATAACCCCATATATAAGCCCCAACAATAATCCCTTTGTTCGCACCCAGTGAATTATTGGGATACCAAATTTGGGTTATATCCTGATTAGTATATGAAATACCTCCAAAAATACTATTATCCTGTTCCCAAAAACGCCTTGATTGAAATGCTAATTTTGGAGCATTTGAGTACTGAAATGAACTTATCTCATTCTGATGTTCGGAGGAAAAATCATTTTGAATGTCTTTTAATACGGTAGCTGGGATTGTACAGATACAATAATCTGACTCAATTTCATAAGAAATTCCTCCTCTTTCGTATACAACTCTTACACCTTCAGATATTTTTCTAATTTGCTTCACTATCGCCTCAGAGGTGAATGAACTGCTAATTTTTGCATAAAAAGCTCTCGCAATTTTATCCATACCTCCTTTGGGTTGGAGCATTGAAGGTTGTTGATTTATCCCTTCCGAATGATTCGTTGCCCAATGTGGGAACTCATCAACTAATAAATCTTGTAATTTTCTTGCACTTATTTGAGTATCCCTATCCCTGCTGCCTACGTTTTCTTGGCCAGAATATCCGGCTCTTGAACTTCCTTCATATTTATAGCTACTTCGATTTAAATCGCCATAACTTCTCAGCATATTTAGAATCCTAGTCTTATCAGTTGATGTGAGTTCTGAATCTAAAGCATTTTGATTTATTGCAGTGGCAAGTAATTCTGCTATATTCCCTCTAGTGTCAGAAAAGACTGTTTTTGCAACTTGTGCTTTTCCACTGAACGCTGTTGTGGAATGAAGAAGTGCGGCACTGTTACGGTTCGTAAAATTTTCCAGCTCAACACCAAATTCTCTACAGTAACTCAATAGAAATTCGTGAGTGTGAGCAATCCTTGCAGGTCCTGGGTTAAAATAAAGCTCATTATGATTATCAAACATACAAGTTTGAGAAGAATTTAACTCATTAACTACATCGCCACTTCTAATGGTTCTATTTCTTCCCCCAGCTCTATCAGTTGCTTCTAGTATTGAAACGGAATAATTTAATTTTTGTAATTCATAAGCACAAGTCATGCCTGCAATACCCCCACCAAGTATTGTTACGGACTTACCCGTTCCTGAATTTACAGGCCAATCACCTGGTCGAGGCGATTTTTGACTTGTGAAATCACCTAAAGAAAATGGTTGCTGGGAAATGGAGTTTATTGACGATCCATTGGATATAGAGGATGATTCCGCAGATGAAGATCCACAACTGCTTATACTGGATCCCAATCCCATTGCCAGAAATGCTCTGAACATCACCGAAGAACCCGCAGCTTTACCAATATTCTCTAAAAACTCTCTTCGGTGAATTTTTTTTTGGTTTTTTTTCATTAAATTTTACCAAGTAATTAGACTCTTAACCTGTATCCCGTTTTAAAGATATACCAAATTATTATCAAACATGTAACCAAGAAGAGAACAATCATCATCAAACTAAGGGCAACACTCACATCTGCATTCTCATAGAAACTCCATCTAAAGCCACTTATTAGATATACCACTGGATTTAACAGTGTGATTTTTTGCCATAAAGGAGGCAACATAGAAATAGAGTAAAAGCTCCCTCCCAGAAAAGCCAATGGCGTAATAATTAAAGTTGGCGCTATTGCTAACTTCTCCCAATTATCCGCCCATATTCCCAAAATAAAACCGAGTAAACTAAAGCTAACTGCCGTTAAAACTAAAAATGCGATCATCCAAAAAGGATGAGAAATGTTAATAGGAACGAATAAATTTGCTGTAAATAAGATGATAGTCCCCACAATAATCGATTTTGTGGCTGCCGCACCAACATAACCAATAGTTATTTCGGCGAAAGAAATAGGTGCTGATAAGACCTCATAAATTGTTCCTGAAAATTTTGGAAAATAAATTCCGAATGAGGCATTTGATACACTTTCAGTCAGGATTGATAACATTATCAAACCAGGAACTATAAATGAACCATAACTTACGCCGTCAATTTCGGTAATTCTAGAGCCAATAGCCGCCCCAAAAACTACAAAATAAAGAGTGGTTGAGATTACTGGTGAAACAATACTCTGAAATAGGGTTCTTTTCATCCTTGACATTTCAAAGATATAGATAGCTTTAATTGCTTGATAGTTCATTGTGATTCCCTCCTCACTAGGTCAACAAATATCTCCTCTAATGAGCTTTCTTTGGTTTCAATATCAGAGAATTCAATATTCAAGTGAGATAATTCTTTCAAAAGTAATGAGATGCCATGACTATTAGAAGATTCATGAGTGTATGTGAGGTAATTATGATTGTTATCCAAAGTTATTTGGTATTTCTTTAATTCATCTGGAATCCTCTTCATATTATCAGATAGACTAATTTTAATTTGTTTTTTCCCCAATTCCTTCATCAGGCTTTCTTTCTCTCTAACTAAAATTAATTCTCCGTGATTGATAACACCAACTCTATCAGCAATTTGTTGTGCTTCCTCAATGTAATGTGTGGTGAGAATGATTGTTACGCCACTATCTCTGAGCTGCTTCACCACTTCCCACATTTCTTGTCTTAACTCAACATCAACACCCGCTGTAGGTTCGTCTAGAAATATAATTTTTGGTTCATGTGCAAGTGCTTTGGCTATTAAAACTCGCCTCTTCATCCCACCAGAGAGCGTCAATATCGAAGAGTTTCTTTTTTCCCATAATGATAATGATTTCAATATTTTTTCGATGTATTTATTATTTTCTTTTTTTCCAAATAAGCCTCGACTAAAATTTACAGTTCCGAGAACAGTTTCAAAAGTCTCAGAAGTTAATTCTTGAGGGACCAGTCCTACTAATTTTCTTGTTAACCTATAATCATTAACTACATCATTTCCTGAGATACTAACTGCTCCCTCTCTTATATTTACAATGCCACATATCATATTTATTAGGGTTGTTTTACCGGCTCCATTTGGACCAAGAAGAGCAAAAATTTCTCCTTTCTTAATATTCAGATTTACCGATTTTAAAGCTTTGAATCCGTCCTGATATCTTTTGGAAAGGTTTTTTATTTGAATTATATTTTCTGATGATGTCATTTTTTGATTCAATCCTTGATGTTGAAGATTTGGCAAATTTTTCAATATTAAATATTATAGTGTATTGTGATTATATAGATTAGTTTACTGATGAGATTTAAA
>QOPG01000012.1 GCA_003331585.1 Gammaproteobacteria bacterium
GTTCTTTTAAAAACAAACAAGAAAGAAAGGGCGAAAAATATTTTTACCGAAGCGAGAGTACTTTTCATGGATAATAAGTATTTGATTGATATAAATGAAGATGTATTTAAATAAACTCTTAAAACATAAAAAATACAGCAACGCATATATTCTAATTGTGATTTGTTTTATTTGTGGTTGTGTTTCTACCTCTCAAAATCTACAAGTAGATGATAAAAAAAATTATCCTCTTCCTCCAAAATTAGAAAATTGGCAAGCTGATGGCCGTATATCATTGAGTGTAAAAAATGAATCGTCTCATGTGAATTTTCGATGGAACCAAAAAAATAATGAATTTAGATTGCGGCTATCATTCGTGGGCGGGTTCAAATCAATTATTGTACTTGGAGATGATTTTGGAGTTGAAGAAATTGAAGGAATTCAGTCGGATGAAAAAAATTTGATAGATACATTGAATAATTCTTTACCAATTGAGCAACTGAAATATTGGTTGCTCGGTAAATCAAATCCAAATCTTGATTCCAGAATGACTGATCTCGCAGAAGATGAGGTAGCATTCAATCAGCTTGACTGGACAATTAGAGTTATGAAAGTTCAAAAATTCAATTCTTTAGTTTTACCAAAAAGAATACTTATTGAAAATATAGACTCAAATGCTCTAATTATTATTGATAAATGGGCGTTTTAAACGAATAGATAAAATGACGTTTGACACACAGTAAAACGGACTTCACAATTAACAAATTAAATACAGAGATGAAATACAGATGGGGTGTAGCCAAGTGGTAAGGCAACGGGTTTTGATCCCGTCATTCGCAGGTTCGATCCCTGCCACCCCAGCCATTCAAAGGAATTTCAAGCATCTAGTATATTTTTATATTAAAATGCATATATAAAACTTAAGGAGCTATACTTTGGATTCCACTTCAATGGCAATTATATCGGGAAATGCCCACCCAAAATTAGCGCAAGATATTGCTAAAGTTCTTCATCTTCCTTTAACAAAAGCTCAAGTTAGTCGTTTTAGTGATGGTGAATTTAACATTGAAATTTTAGAAAATATCCGTGGACGAGATACTTTCATCATACAGTCAACTTGCCCCCCTTCATCTGAAAATCTAATGGAATTATTAGTCATGACGGATGCGTGTCGTAGAGCTTCTGCTGCCCAAATAACTGCCGTAATACCTTATTTTGGTTACGCACGACAAGATAGGAGACCAAGATCTTCAAGAGTACCGATAACTGCAAAATTGGTGGCTAAGTTGATTGCATCTGCTGGCATTGATAGGGTTCTCACGGTGGATTTACATGCCGAACAAATTCAGGGTTTTTTTGATGTTGCTGTTGATAATGTATATGCCTCTCCCATCTTATTGGGCGATGCATGGAAGAAGAAGCACCAAGACATGGTTGTGGTATCGCCAGATGTTGGCGGTGTTGTAAGAGGAAGAGCATTAGCTAAAAGATTGGATAATGCTGATTTGGTTATTATTGATAAACGAAGATCAAAAGCCAATAAATCCGAAGTTATGAATATTATTGGAGATGTCGAGAATAAAAATTGCATCATGATCGATGATATGGTTGATACGGCAGGCACCCTATGCCAAGCAGCTAATAAATTAAAAGATTGTGGAGCAGCTTCAGTGCATGCCTACATAACGCATCCAGTACTTTCCGGGCCAGCCGTTGAAAGAATAACAGATTCAGCGATTGATGAAATTGTTGTAACAGATACTATTCCTCTAAGTAAAGATGCGCTTGGGTGTAAAAAGATCAGGCAGTTATCAATTGCTGAACTTTTGGCTGAAACAATGAGGAGAATAAGCGAAGAAGAGTCTGTTAGTTCGCTTTATTTGGAGTAATTTAAAAAAAACTAGTAATTTAAATATATAAGAATGTTCCCTCTAGGCTTGCTTTAGGCTATTATGCCCAACTCAATGTCGTTTGGTCGCGAATGACTTTGAATTTTTTTTAATACAATCAATTATTTATGGAGATTAACAATGAGCGAAGAGTTTAATCTTATTGCTGAAATGCGAGATGATCAGGGCAAAGGTGCGAGCCGCCGTCTGCGTCGTCAAGGAATGGTACCTGCCGTTATATATGGAGCCGGTCGTGATCCAAGAAATTTGATGTTTGATCACAACAAAGTGCTTCGTCAACTTGAAGATCCTTCTTTTTATTCAAGTATCTTGAATGTTAAAGTAGGAGAAAAGAGTCGTGCCGCTATCGTAAAAGATATTCAGAGGCACCCATCAAAAAAACAAATTATTCACATTGATCTTCAGCGTATTGTTGAAGATGAGCAAATTAAGATGCAAATTCCTATCCATTATCTTGGAGAAGAGGATGCTGTTGGTGTGAAAATAGGCGGTGGAACAGTCACAAAAATTATGACTGAGCTTGAAATATCATGTCTACCAAAAGACTTACCAGAGTTTCTAGAAGTTGATATTTCTGAACTTGAGCTAGATCAAATGTTAAATGTATCGGATATTTCGTTACCTGAAGGAGTTGAAATATCGGATATAATCAAAGAGCAAGATCAGGCTATTGTCTCAATACAAGAGATTAAAGAAATTATAGAAGAAGAAATCGAAGATGAAGATTCTGAGTCTGATGGAGAATCAGAGGGATCAGATCAACCAGAAGGCGAATCAGATTCTGAAGCTAAAGATCAAAGTGAAAACAAAGAATCTTCTGAAAATGAGAGCGGTGCTGATAGCGAAAAGAGTGAGTAAGCATTGATCAATGATTGATTCTTTTAGGGTGGTAATTTCAAAATGAACTCAAATCTCAAGGTAATTGCAGGTATCGGCAATCCTGGAGAAAAATACAGCAGCACTCTTCATAATGCAGGATTTTGGTTGGTAGATGAGATTGCATCTAGGGAAAAAATTGAGTTTTCTTTGGAAAAGAGATTTGATTTACAAATGTGCCAAGTTAGTTTGTCTGGAGAAGATATTTGGCTTATTAAACCACAGAAATTTATGAATTTAAGTGGTGGCCCGATAGGTGAATTTCTTAGATACTTTAAAATTCCAACCAATGAAATGATAGTAGCTCATGACGAAATTGATCTTCTTCCGAATACGGTGAAATTCAAAATATCCGGTGGCCATGCCGGGCATAATGGCCTCAGAGATATAATTAGACACTGTGATAATGATTTTATGCGAATTCGAATTGGTGTCGGCCATCCTGGGAATAAAGATGAAGTTATTAAATATGTTTTAAAAAATGCAAAAAAGTCACTTAGGCAAGACATCAACAAGAGTATAGAGAGAGTGATTCGCATCTTACCGATGATAATTCAAGGCAATACCCAAGAAGCGATGAAAAAACTTCATACTGATATAAGTATTAAAGAATAGGGCGGAAGAGATGACGATAAAATGTGGCATAGTAGGCCTTCCCAATGTCGGTAAATCAACACTTTTTAATGCATTAACTGCCGCTGAAATACCAGCAGAAAATTATCCATTTTGTACCATTGAGCCTAATATTGGTATGGTTCAAGTTCCGGATCCTCGTTTAGATTCGATTGCTCAAATTGTGCGCCCAGAAAAAACTTTACCAACAACTATGGAATTCGTTGATATTGCTGGTTTAGTTAGTGGCGCCTCAAAAGGCGAAGGTTTGGGCAATCAGTTTCTTGCAAATATCAGAGAAACTAATGCAATTGCACATGTAGTGAGATGCTTTGAAGATGATGATGTAATTCATGTATCGGGTTCTGCAAACCCAATTGATGATGTTACTGTAATAAATACTGAACTCGCGCTTGCGGATATGGAGATGGTTGAAAAGCAACTTCATAGAGCAGAAAAACATGCGAGAACAAATGAAAAAATAGCAATCATCAGAAAAGAGGCTCTTAAGAAAACATATGATCACCTTGATAAAGGTCTCCCAATTAGAACTCTTGGATTGGAAGAAATAGAAGAAGATGCAATCAAGGAGCTCCAGTTTTTAACCTCAAAACCCGTTATGTATATTGCAAACACAGACGAGAGTTCATTATGCAACAATAATGTCAAGCAATTACAAAAATATGCTGATGAAGAAGGGGCAAAAATAGTAACGGTATGCGCTTCTATTGAAGCAGAAATCGCTCAATTAGATAATGATGATAGACAAGACTTTCTGACTGATTTAGGGCAATCGGAACCAGGATTAAACAGAGTCATAAGAAGTGGTTATGATCTTTTAGGGTTACAAACTTTTTTTACCGCAGGTCCAAAAGAAGTGAGAGCATGGACGACGAAGATCAATGCAACTGCACCTAAAGCTGCAGCAGAAATACATACAGACTTTGAGAGAGGATTTATCCGAGCGGAAGTAATTTCATTTAATGATTTTATTGAGAAGAAAGGTGAGCTAGGTGCTAAAGAAGCAGGTCTATTGAGGTTAGAAGGAAAGGAGTATATCGTTAAAGAAGGCGATATTATGCATTTTAGATTTAATGTTTAGTATTGGATTTATAAGACTTTCTTGACACTGCAATTGCTTCAACGGACAATCCTTCTTCTTCTATTGTAAATAATGGTGATGTAGCTCAGGTGGTTAGAGCGATGCACTCATAACGCATAGGTCGGTGGTTCAAGTCCACCCATCACCACCATTTAATTCAAATTAAAGAAGATCTTTGATTTTATATAACATGACACCAAGAGAGAGAAGCGGTCTTCTTAAAAAGTATGTTCCTGGAATCGAAACTGGGCGAATAGAGTTAAATAAATCAAATCTTTCCATTGTTCCAGAGATAGCTTCGCTAATTAATTTCCCTGCAAGGTGAGTCATGTTGACACCATGACCAGAATAACCCTGACTGTAGTATATATTTGAAGTTAATTTTCCAATTTGAGGTATGCGATTAACTGTTACGGCGATTTTTCCAGTCCATCCATAATCTATCTTTACATTACTTAAGTCTGGGTAAATTCTAAGCATTTTTTTTCTGAGTTCTGTCTTTATAAAATCTTCATCATTTCCATGATAGTTTAATCGTGTTCCAAATAGCAGTCGTTTATCACCTGTTAAGCGAAAATATTCCAATATATAATTTGGATCGCAAACTGCAAGATCTTGAGGATTAATTTTGTTTATAATTTCATTTGACAGTGGCTCTGTTGCAATCACAAAGCTATTTACAGGGATAATAAAATTTTGCATCTTTTTTTCAAAATGGTGATAGGCATTACCCGTGAGTAATAGTGAGTTTGCGGATACACTTCCTTTTGAGGTGTAAATTTTTGGTTTATTGTTTTTTTCTATTCTAACTACTGGTGATTTCTCATAAATTAAAGTCCCTAGAGATTCTGCAGCTTTTGCTTCACCAATACATAAGTTTAGTGAATGCACATGCCCATTTCCCATATTGAGAAGGCCACCAATATATTCATTAGTTCCTATTAAATTTTTTGTTTCATCTCCTGTGAGCAATGAAATTTGATGAGGATAGTTATGATTCTGCATATCTTCATAAGAAAACTTTAAATCTTGAATGTGTCGTTTTTTTATCGCCACATCAAGGTAACCCCACTTCAAATCACAATCAATATGGTACTTCTCAACTCTTTTGCGAATTATGTCATTCCCTTCCCAACGCATATTCCAAAGCATATCAGTGTATTTGGTATCATATTTCTTCTGCATAATATCATCACCAGAAAATCCACCAATAATCTCTCCACCATTTCTACCAGTTGCACCCCAGCCAATTTTGTTGGCTTCAATGATAACGACTTTATATCCAAGTTCTGATAGATGAAGACCTGCTGAGACACCACTAAAACCTCCACCAACTATACAAATATCTGTTGTTAGCTCCTCATCTAATACTGGATAGTTGGTTTCTTCCTTTATGCTATTTGCATAATAAGAATTCGTGTGATTTTCTGGATTCATTCTGGGTTTACACTATAAACTGTATTTAAAACTTCTCTTACTATCATTCTCATTTCTCTCGCGTCATGCTCAGAGTCTCTTTTGTAACCGGTCCAAACTGCCACGATATCTCTAGTAGGGTTAATCAACAACCCCTGACCGGCCCATCCACCTTTGAAAAAATCACCATTTTCATAAACTGCATCCCATTGATAAATATTATGCCTAAGATCATCAGGCATATTTGCAGAAGGTATTTTTTGATATAAATTTTGCATTAGCTTTGGGTTACCCTTAGTTAGGATAAGATCAATATGATCATCACTTATGATTTTTTCCTCAGATACCGTTTTGTAACTCGGCGTGAACAACAATCCAAATCTAATCATATCCCTCATATTTGCCAAAAACCCGCCGTGTGAAATTGGAATCCCATATCTAGGTGCGATGAAAGATGCATCTGACTCTGCTCCAATTTTATTCCATATCTCTTTACTGAGTGCATCCTGATAGGGCATCCCACTGAGTTCTTCGACAAGCCATGCCAATACAAACGTGTCAACACCAGAGTAAGAGAAAATTTCACCCTGTGGTGCATTTCTTTCAATTTTTGTATTTTTAACAAAGTCATACGGGGTATCCTCGGCATCCTCAGTTCTAAAGCCATCGCCAATGGACATGGAATAGAGGTAGTAACAGGATTCAAATGTTTCGTAATTATCAGAACAATCGAGTCCTGAAGCCATATCCAAAATATTTCTGATCCTAATTCCAGCATAGCTCGTATCTTTTAATTCTTTTAAATAGAAATCTATTGGTTTACTAACATCTAGTTGTTTTCGTTCTTCATATATTCTTAGAAGTGTTGCTGGAAGTACTTTTGAAACTGACCAATAAATGGGTTTTTCGTGCTCTTCCATTCGAGGATAGTGCTCAAAAATTATTTTGCCTTTATGCGCAATCACCACACCCATAACAGTTGATTTATCATGATCAATGAAAGTTTGAAAATTCATTAGACCAACTGGCGTATTTACCTCAGTAGTATTAATGTTATTTGCTAAGTTGTAATCGAGAACACTAACTGGGCCAGATCTGTAAACATTTACAGTGGTAAGAATTTGGTGAAGATTTTTATTATTCCAGGCCATGTCCATTCCATTGATGGTCCACCATATATTTTTTTTTGGGAGTTTTTTTAATTGCTCTTTTATTTCTTTGACACCGGAAGGTGAGACAAATGAGCTATCCTTAATTTGAGAATAACTGTTTAAGGGCAGCCATAATATTATGCTTAGCAGGACTGTAAATATCTTTTTGTTTAAACCCATAAATTAAATCCTCCATTTTTTTGTATACCCAGTTTATATTTGAAAGTAAAATTAGTCTTAAATATAGCACTACAATATGATCCAAAAAAGAAATCAATGGCTGATATACAAGAGAAAGTAAAAATCGTTTTTACCCCTTCCGGAAAGAGAGGCTCTTTTGATGGTGGCACAAAAGTACTGGATGCAGCCAGACAACTTGGTGTTGATATTGATTCTGTTTGTGGCGGTAGAGCAATCTGTGGTCGCTGTCAGATCAACGTTCTCGTGGGTGATTTTGCAAAACATAATATTCATTCTGATTTCGATTCAGTTACAGACATTACAGAAGCAGAAAAGAAATACGCTCAAAGAAGAGGGCTGGATGAAGATCGAAGATTAAGCTGCCAATCTATATTAAAATCAGATGCAGTAATTGATGTTCCTGCATCATCTCAGGTTCACCAACAGGTAGTGAGAAAAGAAAACGAGTCACACGATATTGATATCAATCCAATAATAAAACCATATTATGTGAATGTCGCAAAACAAAAAGAAAAGTCATTAAAAAAACAATCAAATTTCTCATTGCATGAGATCAAAACATTCAAAATTTCTGTTGAAGAACCGGATATGCACAAAGGCACAGGAGATTTATCTAGGTTAAAAGCAGCCTTATGCGAGGAATGGGGATTAGATAATTTAACTTGCTCATTAGAGGTGCTGCAATCACTGCAAACGGTTTTAAGAGAGGGCGAATGGAAGGTAACAGTTGCTGTTCGCAATAACGAAGAAATAATCGATGTATTTCCTGGTTTTAAGGATGAGATGTTTGGGATTGCTGTTGATGTTGGATCAACGACTATAGCTGCTCACCTATGTGACCTATCTACTGGAGAAGTGTCAGGAAGTGCAGGTTTAATGAATCCACAAATTCGTTTTGGTGAAGATCTTATGAGCCGAGTTTCATACATAATGATGAATGAAGGTGGAGAAAAAGATCTGACCCGCGTTGTGAGAGAAGCAATCAATGAAATAATAACAACAATTATTACCGAAAATAATATCGATGCAGAGGACATACTAGAAATGACCTTGGTCGGTAACCCAATCATGCATCATCTGGTTTTGGGGATCGACCCAACAGAGCTTGGAGCTGCACCCTTTGCCTTGGCGACCGACTTAAGTGCTGATATCAGAGCTAAAGAACTGAACTTGAATATTAATTCAGGTGCCTATGTTTATGTTCTACCATGTGTTGCAGGTCATGTAGGAGCTGATGCAGCAGCTGTATTACTTGCAGAAGAACCCTTCAATAAAGATGAGATTTCATTAATTGTTGATGTTGGCACAAATGCAGAAATAATTTTAGGTAATAATCAAAGATTATTAGCGGCTTCAAGTCCAACTGGACCAGCGTTTGAAGGTGCGCAAATCAGCTCGGGTCAGAGAGCGGCTCCAGGTGCCATCGAGAGAGCGAGGATTGATCCAGAAACACTGGAACCACGATTTAAAGTTATTGGGTGTGATCTCTGGTCTGATGATGAAGACTTTGAAGTGAACATTCCAGTTGGAGGTATCACCGGTATTTGTGGGTCTGGCATTATTGAGATTGTTGCAGAAATGTTTCTCAATAAAATTATTAATCAAGATGGAAAAATCAGCAAGGAGCTCTCTAACAAATCATCTCGTATCATCGAAGATGGAAGAACCTACTCATATGTCCTGCATGATGGAGAGCAAGTAATAAAGATAACTCAAAATGATATTCGAGCAATTCAGTTGGCAAAAGCAGCATTGTATGCCGGAGTAAAATTATTGATGCATAAACTAAGCATTGAAAAAGTTGATCGTATTCGATTGGCTGGTGCTTTCGGTTCTCATATAGACGTTAAATATGCCATGGCACTGGGCTTGATCCCAGATTGCCTAGTTGATGAAGTATCATCAGCTGGAAATGCAGCCGGTACAGGCGCTCGAGTGACACTCCTCGATAAAGATAGCAGGAATAAACTGGAGGGAGAAGTTCGAAAAATAGAAAAAATAGAGACTGCAGTGGAACCGTCTTTTCAAGAAGAGTTTGTCTCTGCTATGGCAATACCTCATAAATCAGATGATTTTTCTAATCTTGCTAAAGTCTTTAATCTTCCAAAACCTGAGCAACAAGGTGCAGTTGAACAAAAGAGAAAAAGAAGAAGAAAACGGGTAAGATAATTTAGTTGCGATGATGTCTAGTTTACCTAGCCAAATAAGAGTTATTGAATAATTTTAAAAAGGATGATTATGGAAATAAGGTTTGATGAACAAGTTGCGATTGTAACCGGTGCAGGAAGGGGGCTTGGCAGATCTCATGCTATCGCCATGGCATCAAAGGGTGCAAAGGTGGTAGTTAATGATTTTAGTGGAAGCAATGAAATATCAGAAAATGCTAAATCAGTTGTACAAGAAATTACCTCAGCTGGAGGTGAAGCTATTGCTCATGGTGCGAATGTCGCAAATTTTGATCAAGTTCAATCCATGGTCAATGAAACCATTGATAAATGGGGTCGTGTAGATATTTTGGTCAATAATGCCGGTATTCTCAGGGACAAAACCTTTTTAAAAATGTCGGTTGAGGATATGCGTGAAGTGATAGATGTTCATCTTATGGGTTCGTTAAATTGCTCAAAGGCAGTATGGGAGATTATGCGAGAACAAAGCTATGGAAGAATTGTTCTCACTTCATCAAGTTCAGGGCTCTACGGTAATTTTGGCCAGACTAATTATGGTGCTGCTAAGATGGCAATGGTAGGTGTAATGAATACTCTCCATCTTGAAGGCATGAAGTACAATATCAAAGTAAATTGCCTTGCTCCAACGGCTGGAACAGCAATGACAGACGGGTTATTCCCGGAGCCTGTTTTTAAATTAATGCCTCCGGAATCTGTAAGCCCTGGGGTAGTATTTTTATGCTCTGAGGATGCACCAAGCAGAAAAGTTTTGGCGGCAGGTGGAGGGAGTTTTGCTATTTTCAAAGGTTTTGAAACCGAAGGAGTAAATTTATTACCCGATGAGTTATCTGCCGAGAGTGTTGCAAAGTATTGGGATAAAATTGACGGTGAAAACAATATGCAAGAACCGCAAAGTGGTTCCGCGCAATCTCAAAAATTTGCAATGCAAGCTGCTAAGAAATTAGGATTGGATTTAAGTTAGTATTAATTTTTTATAATTACAAAAAAGAGGACTAGATCATGCGTGAAGCCGCGATTGTCTCAACTGCCAGAACTCCCATTGGAAGAGCGTATAGGGGTGTTTTTAATAACACCGATGCACCCACCATGGGTGGTCATGTTATTAAACATGCGGTATCTCGAGCTGGCATTAATCCAAAACAAGTTGAAGATGTGATTATGGGTTGCGCCATGGGGCAAGGAACACAAAGCCCGAATATTGCAAGATTGTGTGCACTATCCGGAGATCTCCCGGTTACTACAGCCGGCATGACATTAGATAGGCAATGTTCATCGGGAATGATGGCGATTGCTACAGCATCAAAATCAATTATGGCGGGTGAGCATGAAGTCATGGTAGCAGGTGGAATTGAATCAATCAGTTTGGTGCAAAATGAACATGCCAACACATATAGAATGATTGATGAAAATCTAGTATCTAAGCATAAGCATGTTTATATGTTAATGCTAGACACGGCAGAAGTTGTTGCTAATCGTTATGAAGTGAGTAGAGAGGCTCAAGACGAATATGCCTTACAGAGTCAGCAGAGAACATCGTTAGCACAGGATGCAAGAAAATTTGATGATGAAATTGTTTCACTTGAGTCTGATATGGGAATAATGGACCCAGAAACAAAAAAAATTAGTTTCAAAAGCGTTAAATTAGAAAAAGATGAAGGAAATCGTCCTAGCACAACACTAGATGGATTATCTCAATTAAAAGTTGTAAGAGAGAATGGAAGCATTACTGCTGGTAACGCAAGTCAATTATCAGATGGCGCATCAGTTAGCGTTGTAATGGAATCGTCTTTAGCGAAAGCCAGTGGTTTAGAGCCCTTAGGATACTATCGCGCAACCGCTGTTGTTGGTTGTGATCCGGATGAGATGGGTATCGGTCCGGTCTTTGCGGTTCCTGAGTTACTGAAGAAGACTGGACTTAAAATGGAGGATATTGATTTATGGGAATTGAATGAAGCTTTTGCGGTCCAAGTCGTATATTGTCGAGATCGATTAGGTATTCCTAATGAGAGATTAAATGTAAATGGAGGAGCAATTTCTATTGGTCATCCATATGGCATGTCAGGAGCGAGATTAGTAGGTCATGCCTTATTAGAAGGTAAACGTCGGGGCGCTAAATATGTGGTCTGCACAATGTGTATTGGAGGCGGCCAAGGGGCTGCTTCATTATTCGAAGTTGCCTCATGATTTCTTGCTATAGGGAAATTTCCTAGATGAGAGCCCTCGTATGTAAACAATATGGACCACCCAGTCAGCTCACTCTTGATGAGCTGGATGATCCTAAACCTTCAAAAGGGCAGATATTAATCAAAGTTAAAGCTGCGGGAATAAATTTTCCAGACGTATTGTCTATTGAGGGGAAATACCAAGTTAAGACTGAACCGCCATTTATTCCTGGTAATGAAGCATCTGGAATTATTGAAGCAGTGGGTGAAGGAGTAGAAAGATTCAAACCAGGTGATAAAGTCATAACAATGAGTAAAGGTGGTGCTTTTGCAGATAAATGCATTTCTGATGAGAACACAACCATACCATTATTCCCTGCGTTGAATTTTTCTCAAGGTGCAGGATTCATGGTGACCTATGGCACCAGTTATCATGCACTTAAGCAATCTGCAGAGCTCAAAGAGGGAGAAACAATTTTAGTTTTGGGCGCAGCGGGTGGTGTTGGTGTCACTGCCATCGAAATAGCAAAAGCCATGGGCGCCAGAGTTATTGCTGCCGCCAGTAGCAATGAAAAATTAGAATTTGCAAAAGATGTCGGTGCAGATGAGACAGTTAATTATACAAAATCTTCATTAAAGGAAGTGGTCAAAGAATTAACAAACGGTAAAGGCGTGGATGTGGTATATGATCCTGTGGGCGGTGAATTGACTGATGCCGCACTTAGAGCAACTGCGTGGCATGGGCGTTATCTTATCATTGGATTTGCATCTGGTGATATCCCCAAATTTGCAGCAAATATACTCTTATTAAAAGAGGCGAGTGCAGTTGGGGTGTGGTGGGGAACATGGGCAGCCAAAAATCCTCATAAACACATACAAAATATTAAAGAACTTGGGGCGATGATTGCTTCTGGAAATATAACACCAAGAGTTACCGAAGAATTTACCATTGATCAGTATAAAGAAGCTTTTCAAGTGATTACTGAGAGACGAGCAAAAGGCAAAGTTATCCTCACAATGAATTAAATTTTCTAAAAAAGGAAAACCAATGAAGCTAGTTCCCATAGATAAATTAAATGACTACATAGGCAAAGAGATTGGTTGCTCTGATTGGTTCTTGGTGGATCAAGAACAAATAAACAAATTTGCTGAGGTGACAAAAGATCACCAGTTTATTCACATCAATGAAGAGCAAGCCAAAAAAACACCATTTGGCTCAACCATTGCACATGGTTTTCTGACACTATCCATGCTGACTTATCTAACTGAAAATTGTCGCTTGATTCCTGAGGGAACAGTCATGGGAATCAATTATGGGTTTGATAAAGTTCGCTTTATAATGCCAGTTAAGGTAAACAGCAGAATTCGTGCACGATCAAAGCCGCTATCCTGTTCAGAGAAAAACCCAGGACAATGGCTGATAAAATCAGAGGTCACGGTTGAAATCGAAGACGAAGAAAAGCCAGCTATTGTCTCAGAATGGCTTTCAATGGTGATAACTAAATAGTGAATAAGATGCTAATGAGCGCGATACATGAGAATAGATAAAGAGACTATTTGGCATTTCACTTGTGCGTTTTGCAAGGGGTATTGGACCATCGCCTCAATGGATAATTGGAAACCTAAAAAACTGTATTGTCCTCATTGCGGTGAACTGAATATGGCAGATCAAATCCAAAACGAAAAATAGAGATAAATTGCAAGCACAAGACCTAAAATAACCCCAGTAGCATAAATATCTTTTTGATCCCAACTTTCTCTAATCGCTTCTTTATTTATTGTTTGATAGGTTAATCCATCAATTTGATTCTCATCAGGTAACTCTGTTTGATAAGATACAAGGCATATCAGAAGCGTACAAAAAAGAAATAAGATCCCTGAAAAATAAAGGAAGTTAATGTCACCGATATAAGCCAGAATCTTTGGATTAGTTATTTTTCCTTCACCAAAGAATGCTTGGATGATCAATTTAGTCATGCCAAGCAAAAATCCTAATGAAAGCCCCCAAGTAGCTCCTTTGTTATTAATCCTTCGGTTAAATAATCCCAATAAAAATACCGCTGTAATGGGTGGAGCAAGATAGCCTTGGACGCTCTGAAGATATTGATATAGACCGCCTTCAGAAATAAGCGGCATAATAGGAATCCACATTAAACCTAAAATCACTACACCAAGGGTTGCAATACGCCCAATTAATACCAATCGTTTTTCTGAAACCATGGGTCTCAATTTCTTATAAATATCAAATGTGAATAATGTAGCGGTTGAGTTAAATAATGAGGACAATGAACTCATCAATGCTGCGATAATACCAGCAACAACCAGTCCTCTTAGCCCTTCAGGTAAAAGCGTGGCTACCATCGTTGGAAATACTTGGTCACCTATGATTTCCCCATTAATATTCTTGTTTATATCAAGAATGCCTTTCGCATTAAGTGCAGCTCCGATTAGACCCGGAATAAGGAAAATCATCACAGGCCAAATTTTAAAAAATGCACCCAATAATGCTCCTCTTCTGGCTGTTTTTAAATCTTTTGCAGCTAAGGTTCTCTGGACGATGTATTGATCTGTGCACCAGTACCAAATTCCCACAATTGGCGAAGCAATTAATATTCCAAGCCAAGGGAAATCGGGGTCAGATAATGGCCTCCAGAGTTGATATTGAGCGACATTTTGACTGGCAAATGTCTGTAATTCATGGAACCCACCTAATTCCTTAAGTCCAAAGTAGGTAATGGCACTTGATCCTATAATTAGAATAATTGTTTGAAGAAGATCGGTGTAAAGTACTGCTCTGAGACCACCTGCGATCGTGTACAAGCCTGTTAGAGTAACTGTCGTTATCGCTCCAATCCAAAATGCATTTTGTGGTGTCCCAAAGGTATCAGGTAATAATGTTTGAAAAACTAATGCACCTGCATATACAGTCACTGAAACTTTTGTCAAAACATAGGCTGTTAATGACACAATTGAGAGGATCCAACGTGGCTCTTTACCAAATCGTTTTTCTAGAAATTCTGGCATCGTAAAGACTTTCGACTGATAGTAGAAAGGGACAAATATCCAAGCCAAAAGAACTACAATCCACGCATGCAATTCATAATGAGCCATGGCCAATCCTGTTGACGCACCTTGACCTGCCAGACCGACAATGTGTTCCGAGCCAATATTTGATGCAAATATTGATGCACCAATTGCAAAAAAACCAACATTTCTTCCAGCTAAAAAATAATCAGTTGATGTGTTTTGATTACGACTGGCAAAAAATACAATACAAAGAAGAATAAAGAAGTATACGCAGATTATTGTCCAATCAACTCCTGATAACATGACTTTATATTTTCCTTTTGTGAAAAACGATTGTTATAGTTAATCAATTAATTGATTAAAACTTTAACATCTTTTTCAAAATAATTTTTAAATAGATATTTAATTGAATAAATAAATGATAGATAAAACTATATTACTTGGGGATATTGGTGGAACCAATGCCCGTTTTGCTTTGACATCTCCAAATGATTCCTCATACACATGTTTTGAAAAATTCCTTTGTGTTGATTTTGATACTGTAATCGAAGCGATCAATTGTTACCTGAAAGGTCATGACATAGATAATCTTCACGGAATATATCTAGCTATTGCTGCTCCAGTTAGTGGTGATAAAGTAAAAATCATTAACAATCATTGGGTAATAGACACAGTAAAAATCAAAAAAACCCTAAATGTAAAGAAGGTAAACATAATTAATGATTTTGCTTCAATCGCTAATTCTGTTGCATCTTTGGATCAAAATGATATTGAATTTCTTGGTTCTGAATCATCATTTTCAGAACTTTCTCAGTTCGATATTGCTATTGTTGGCCCTGGTACTGGATTGGGTGGTTCAGTAATCAAAAAAACTAAGAAAGGCTCATATATAAGTGCATTAGAACTCGGTCATGTCGGATTTTCCCCACAAAATGAAATACAGATGAGTTTGTTTAATATTCTGAGTAAAAATAATAATAGAGTCATAAATGAAACACTGTTATCAGGACCTGGAATTGCAAATATTTATTGCGCGCTTTTAGAATTAAACAATAAAAAGATTAGCTCATTGACCTCAGAACAGATATTTTTACAAATACAAGAATGTGAGTTCGCTAAAAAAACCGTAGATATTTTTTTTGAAATTCTTGGGCAGGTTGCAGGTGATTTTGCTCTATCCACAGGTGCATTTGATGGGGTTTTATTGGTTGGGGATTTAGTGAACAATCATATCGATTTGATTCATAATAGCCTTTTTCGGTTTGGCTTTGATAATAAGGACGATTATAGAAATTTAATGTTAAGTATACCAACGGGTATTATCAAAAAATCTGAATTAGGTCTTTCAGGTGTATTTGAACTTTATCAACAAAGTTATAAAACCCAATCCGATAGTTAATATTATTTCGATGAAGATGTTCTAATTACCCGAGAGTCACCTCTGTCTCTGGGATCTGAAGCGGCAATCCACGAGTCTTGTTTTTTCATTATTATTTGTATGTCACCATAGTCGTAGCTATGAGGTACAGCTTTATAGCCTTTCTCTCCTAATAGGAGTATTGTCTCCTGAGGTAGGGGTTTCCCAATGGAAAAACCGTTATAAGTAACCTCATCTGGAGGGAGTAATTGGTGATGAAAACGAGTTGCTTCTATTGCCTCAAAAGGTGTCATATCAAAATCGATAATATTTACAATTGCCTGAAATACACTCGTGAAAATTGTAGACCCGCCTGGAGTACCTAAAACCATCTCTACTTTATCGTCTTTCATAATAATGGTTGGTGACATAGAAGAAAGCATTCTCTTTTCAGGTTGAATTTCATTAGCAACATTTCCGACAACTCCAAAAATATTTGGCACACCCGGTTTTGCACTAAAATCATCCATTTCATTATTCAGTAAAAATCCCGCACCTTCTATGACCACTCCGCTTCCATAATTCCAATTAATGGTATAAGTATTGGAAACAGCATTACCCCATTGATCAACTATTGAATAATGAGTGGTATCTGGTGATTCTAAACCAGGATTCACCCCTTCAATTGTTGAAATAGAATCAGGATTAACTTCTAATGCCCTCTTAGCAATGTAGTCTTCACTAATTAACGTTTCCATGTCTATATCAAAGAAATCAGGGTCACCCAAATACTCCGCTCGATCAGCAAAAACTCTTTTTTCCATTTCAGCTACTAAATGAATGTATTGCGCTGAATTGTGGTCTAGATTTATAAAATAATGCTGCAAGTAGTCCTTCATCTTTAATAATTGAATAATCGCAAAGCCACCTGAGCTTGGTGGTGGCGAAGAAATAATCTCATAGTCGCGCCATCTCGCTCTTAGCGGTTTTCTCCAAACAGCTTCATAAGCATTCAAGTCTTCCATGGTTATCAAACCATTGCTTTTTTTCATCTGCTCAACGATAAGTTCAGCTGTTTTTCCAAAATAAAAGTCTTCCGCACCAAATTCAGCAATTCTTCTCAGTGTTTCGGCTAACTCAGGTTGCTTGAATTTCTCCTTTGTGTCTATATGCAAAAAATATTGTTCAAAATTTGTCTTATTTCTAAACCAATCACGCATTCCTTGTATATCATCCACTAATATTTTTGCTGGAAAAAAACCTTCTTCAGCGAGCTTAATTGCCGGTTCAACCAGTTCCTTCCATGGGAGTTTCCCAAAACGCTGATGTGCCTTCCAAAAACCCGAAACGGTACCAGGAACTCCTGCTGCTTGCCCTCCAATTAAAGTGGAGTATTCAACTACATTTCCATCTTGATCTAGATACATGTCTTTGTGTGCGGCTTTTGGTGCTTTTTCACGATAATCGATAAACGCGATTTCATCATCCATCTTTATTGTCATGAAACCACCGCCACCAATATTACCAGCGTCAATGTATGTCACTGCGAGAGCTAATCCTGTGGCAACTGCTGCATCGACTGCATTCCCACCTTTGTTGAGTATCTCTTGAGCCACATCAGTACCAAAATTATCTGGTGTTGCTATTGCGGCATATGAATTATGATCTATCTCGTCTTTTTTTTGAGCGGTTAAATCACATCCTTGAATGATTAAAAAAAGACATAGAGTTAATGAGGTTAAAAATGATGCCTTTGTATATTTATGATTCATTATTTAAAGAGAAATCCAGGCTGTTTTTAGGTCGGTGTATTTTTCTAGTGCATGCAGAGATCTGTCATGACCATTACCTGATTGCTTAACTCCTCCAAGGGGAACAGTAATGTCAGCACCACCATAACAATTAACATGGACTACGCCCGCACGAATGGATTTAACCATCCTATGGGCTTTACTTAAATCTGATGTCCAAACTGCTGCTGCTAATCCATAAACTGTATCATTTGCAATCTTAATCGCATCTACTTCATCTTTACATTTGATTACACTAAGAACAGGGCCAAACACCTCGTCTTGGGCGATTTTCATATCATTAGAAACGTTGGAAAATATCGTCGGTTCCATATAAAAGCCACCGGTTTCTTTATTTATTTGCTTTCCTCCAACTCTTAGATTTGCTCCATCATTAACAGCTTTTTCTACGTAGTTTAGATTTTTTACAAGTTGATCTTGTGAGGAAACTGCACCCAAATTCGATGATAGGTCAAGCGGATCTCCAACAACAAGATCTTTTGATTGAGTAATTAATTTTTCTGTAAATTCCTCCGCAATGGATTCTTCAATAATTAATCTAGAACCAGCAACACAAACTTGACCAGAGTTTCTAAAAATACCACCCAAGCTTTGAGTTACCGCCGCATCAATATCTGGCGTATCTGCAAAAACAATATTTGGAGATTTTCCTCCAAGCTCAAGGTACACCCTTTTTAAGTTGGATAAAGATGCGTATTCAAGGATTTTTCGTCCAACTGCACCCGAACCCGTAAATGCGATAACATCGACATCCATATGCATGGCAAGTGCTTTTCCAGCAATCTCTCCTTCACCGGTTATGACGTTGAATACACCTTCGGGTATGCCTGCCTCTATTGCTAATTCAGCTAGTCTTAGCAAGGATAAAGATGCATTTTCTGCAGCCTTTATAATGATGGAGTTTCCTGCTGCAAGTGCAGGTGCAAATTTCCAAGACCCTATCATCAGTGGAAAATTCCAAGGAATAATGGCGCCAATCACTCCAATTGGTTCTCTGTGAATTAAGCCAAGAATACTGTTTTGTGTTGGTGCAATTTCACCATAAATTTTATCAATTGTTTCTGCGTAATAACGAATACAACCAGCAGTACTCATGGGTTCAGCCATAATAGCCATATTTATTTCAGTGCCATTATCTCTAACACCGAGAACAGCAAGTTCTAATGCATTTTCCTCTATGAGGTCAGCGAATTTATTCAGGATCTTCTTTTTTTCTTGAGGAGAGGCTTTAGACCATGATCCTTTTTCAAAAGATTGCCTTGCAACTGTTACCGCAAGATCAACATCGTTTTCATCCGCATTAGCTATGGCTGTAAAAACTTTTCCATCAATCGGGCTCGAGACATCAAGCATTTTTCCTGATTTCGAGGGAATGTCTTTACTACCTATAAATAATTTTTGTGGTTTTATTTCTTTATTTCTAAGTAGATTTATATCTTCTTGTTTAAGCATATTTTTTCCTATTAATGGCAGGCTTTACCGTACTTTTTCAAACGAAAATAGTTATAAGGAAGTGGAGTTAAGAATCCAGCAGTCCACATGGGGAGGATGGTATACATAGTGATTTTTGCTTGTCCACCGGTCATAAAGTAGTCAGTTGCATTCATGGCAATTTCCATTGAAATCATAGAAATAAGTGACATTCCAATCGCAGTTTTGAAAGCTTTTTTTGTTCCCATTTGCTTCATTAGAATAAAAGTTTCTAACATAATTGATGTTAATAGGCCGTTAATAATTGCAAGAACCATAATACCCATTACAGGAAATTCTATTCCAGAGAATTGAAAGTACAAGATAGTCCCAAAATCACCTATGGAGCATCCAACTAAACACCACATTGTATTGTATGAGGCTGTTTTCCATGTATGTTTACAGTTCCAAAAAATCTTATTCACCATATTCGTTCAATTAATTTGTCTTCGATGAGATCTTTCGAAATACATATCAAGTTTATTTTCGTTATACATTTGTCGATAAAATGAATCAGGGTCACACTCGTAAGGATAGATTTCAGTTGTTGGGTTTTTTACCCATTTTCTTCTTCTGATCGGGGGTTGCTTATAATTATCAGGATCCAATAATGTTATAACAGCACTGAGCGTATCCCCGTCCTCACTTATGCTATAACGTTCATGCATTCTCGCGCCTTCAGAAATTGGCTCTCCACGAAAATCTCTTACATTACCTTCTAACATTTGTGTTTCTATGATCAGCTCATCACCGTCCCAATAACCATTTGAAAATCCCATTCCTGAGGCAGGGTAGTATTCAGGTGGTTCTTTATCATCTAAGTATATTCGCCTTACTTCACTATCCACTTCATATAAAAAAGTTAAACGATTATCACTGTTTAACACTTCAAATGGATAGGCGCCCCAAGCAACAATAGCAACAATTCCTGGAGAAACGCATCTAACATTGGGTTGATCGTAATGATCAATGTAATCGTCATGCCAAGCTTGAGCTTTTTCAGTCAAATCCATTGAATATTTTCTAAAATCAACACCTGGTGCAGGTGTCCAGATACCGGATAAGTCTCTTGGATTCGATGCAGTATTTCTGGTTTTTACTTCTTTTCTAGTAGCACGCCAAATTCCTCCGTACTCTGGATTTTCAGTTGTTCCTTCGATTGTAAATGAGCCTGACATAGTGCCATCAGAATATTTACCAGACAGTCTCCTAAAAAATACAAAGCCAGCCAAATCTCTGCTATCAATAAGAATTTCTATATTTTCATTTTCAATTTTTACTTCAACTGGCCCGCCTTCAACGTGACCCATCCATTCGTCATTAATTTTTGTTATAGATAATTCGCCAATGATCGCAGCTTCATTATCCGATGGTGCGCCAATTGTAATCGAGTTATCAATCAGTTGATCTGCACCATCTAGTCTTAACATCCATTTCCCATCAATAGATTGAGCTTCAGTAATCGATATAATGGATAACGATAACCAAATAACCTCAAAGACGAAGATGCGTTTTTTTGTAAAATAATTGATCATATGCCCATTGCTTGTTAGTTGTTAATTTTTATTGTATCTGGTTTGTAATATCCTAATCAGGATAATTCTGACCTAGGCTTGATCCATCAGGCAATTTAATAGATATCACTGATAGAAGCTTTCTCCCATCTCTCCCTGGATGACCGAAGATGCTTATTTTATCACCCACTTTAATTGTGTTTTTTGTCCATCCTTTTCTTACCAGAAGTGAAGGGCTACTCGTTCTGACATCCCAGTTTTCGCTCTCTCCCGAGGAATTTTCGGTCTCAACGTAATACCTTACATGAGGATTTCGAAACCATATTTCTGTTACAGTTCCGACAATAGCGATTTTTTCCTCGGCGGTAAACTCGACAGCAAATGAATGATGTCCTTGCGCACTGCTATTAAGGAGCATCAATGAGAGCAAGATTTTAAATTTCTTATTATGGGTAAACATAAATTATTCCTAACAGATCCACTATAGATTATAGTGTAATTATTCCTATTTGTTTATCTAGATTTGTATTAAATAGTTTATGTATCAATAAAATTAAATAAACCAGTATTTTATGAAAACAATTCTTCGAAACCTAAAAAATTCTTTGTTTTTTCTCTTTTTAGCTTATTCTTCTTTTGCTGAAATCAACACATCAAACAATAATGAAATCAATAATGACGTAAAAAAAATGGCAGCGGATTTTATTGATTTAAAACCAATGAGAGGTTTTAAATATCAAAATATTTCATTGAGTGAGGCTTATGATTGGCAAAAAGTTATGGCAGATTATTTGGGAGAAGAATTAGGCCCAGTTGTGGGTTACAAGACTGGCGGACATAATGAGGGTCCATCATTCCCTACTTTTCCTCCAGAAGGGATTCGAGGTTTAATTCTTAAAAATATGATATTACCTAGTAATTCAAGTATTACGATAAATTCAACAGTGAGGGGTTTTCTTGAAGCCGATTTTGCTCTGAGAGTGAGAGATCATTCTATTAATTCAGCAGCAAGTGATGAAGAAATTCTATTAGGTTTAGACGCAATAATCCCCTTTGCTGAAGTCCCTGATCCCTATTATGAAAGTGGAACCAGATCTATTTTTGGAACTGTTGTGTCTAATATGGGCAGTAGATTTTCTTTTGTTGGAAAACCGATAGAGCTTGATGGAGATACCGATTGGTTAACAAAACTGAATAATTTTACTTTTGCAGTGCATGATGAATACGGGAATACCATTGATACGGGACAGATAAAAGGTTGGTATGAGCCAATAAAGGTTGTGAGATGGTTGAGAGATCATTTATTAAAATCAGGAATCAAGCTTAAATCAGGAGATTTAATTTCACTTGGAAATATTGGAATAATCCGACAAATTCATCCAAATTCACCTCGAGGTCCAGCATACAAAAATAATTCTTTTGTTTTGAGTTATTATGGCCTTAGTGATGATCCTGTAAGTGTGATTATTAATTTAGATAGGACTAAATAGAGTGCCCAAAAATTATTTATTTGCTTTTGTTGTAACTTTATCAATAACAATAGTTCCTTTATCATCTTTTTCTCATCATGGGTGGTCGTACTACAAAGAAAATGTAGAAAAAATTGTCACTATAGTCGATTTAAAACTTCGAAATCCACATGACCAGCTTTTAGTCGAGGATGAAGATGGAAAAGAATGGAATTTATTACTTGCGCCACCATCCAGAAACCGCAGATTTGGTTTTGATGGAAGTAATATAGAGGTCGGAGACGAAATAGGAATTATTGGACAAAAACATACCAGTAAATATGAGATTAAAGTCCATTGTATTTTTAAAGAAAACGAAAAGATTTACACTTATCGTTACCCCAACGGAAGAACCAGTTATGAGTTTATGCGCAATAAACCCAATTGCTAGTAAATGAGAAATAGATGCATTAATATCGTTTCGATTCGTGTGACTTACGTGTATTATTATGCGCTAATAAATAAGCTATTTATCGGGAGATTTAAATGAAATTCAGAAGCAAACAAATTCATGCAGGAGTTGTTCCAGATAAAACAACTGGTGCAATTCTAACGCCAATATATCAATCCACAACATTCGTGCAAGACTCAGTAGATAGCTATTTGGCTAAGGGTTATTCTTATTCAAGATCTGGTAATCCAACTGTAAAAGCATTGGAGAATAAATTGGCAGAGCTTGAGGGCGGAGCAGATGCAACATGTTATGGCACAGGGATGTCAGCGGTTCATTGTACTATGCTAGCTTTCTTAAGCGCCGGGGATCATGCAATCATATCTGATGTCGCTTACGGAGGGACCTATCGCCTTTGCACAAAAGTATTAAACAGAATGGGTATCGAATTTTCTTTTGCAGATACATCCAATCCCGATGATGTAAAATCTCATGTAAAAGAAAATACTAAGTTATTTTTAACCGAAACACCTGCAAATCCAACGATGAAAATATCTGATATTTCAGCGATATCTGAAATAGCTAAATCCGCAAATGCAGTACATGTGGTTGATAACACCCTAATTACCCCTTGCTTTCAAAGGGCAATTGAATTGGGTGCGGATTTATCGCTTCATAGTACGACCAAATATTTTGATGGTCATAATGCTACTGTCGGAGGTGTAGTAGTAGCAAAAACAAAAGAATTAGATGAAAAATTAAGATTTATTCAAAACAGCACAGGCTCGATCATGTCACCAATGGTTGCATGGTTGACTCTTCAAGGATGTAAAACCTTGTCAGTAAGAATGGAAGCTCAATCTGCTAATGCAATGGCAATTGCAAAGTTTCTTGAAAATCACCCAAAAGTCAAACAGGTTGCATACCCAGGACTAGAGTCATTTTCTCAGCATGAATTGGCGAAAAGCCAATCTACTGGCTTTGGAGCTATGTTATGGTTCGAAGTTGAAGGCGGATTGGAGGCTGGAAAAAGATTAATGGATTCAATTGAATTATGGACTCTGGCAGAAAATTTAGGATCTGTTGAATCATTGATTACTCATCCGGTCACAATGACGCATGCTGATGTCGATGAGGCTGAGAGACAAAGGGTTGGTATTATTGATGGCTTAGTTCGTTTATCCGTTGGTTTAGAAGATGGACAAGATCTTATTGATGCTTTGAGCAAGGCTTTAGATAACGCTTAAATTGTATTTTTGTTTATTGGCCTCTGATTTGCGCGTGACAGAGATACAAAGCAACAGTCAATAAAATTAATGCCGTGGCTTGATGTGCCGCAGCCAATGATATTGGTACATATAATATCAGCGTTGAAATGCCTAATATAAATTGCAGCATGGTAATGCTCACAAGCGTATTGTTTGCCTTTCGTATTCTTTTGGTTAGATTTAGTTCTCGCATTTTTAACCAGTACAAAATGATCGCAATAAATGTAATAGCTGTTAATACCCGATGAACTAATTGAACAGTTATTAAGTTCTCGAAAAAATTTATCCAAATAGGTTGAAGAGAGAATAATCCTGGTGGGAGCCAATAATTCCCCATCATTGGATATGTATTATATATTTTCCCTGCCTTAAGGCCTGCTACGAAACCACCTGAAATAATTGTAACTATAATAAGCAGAGTTAATCCTAGAGTGATTTTCATAGATTTATTTGGCTTATTTTTGAGGGGATATACGAGTGATAATGCAACCCAAAACATAAACCCATATATTAAAAATGCTGATGAAAGATGAGCTGTCAAACGATATTGGCTTACAGCAGGATTATTGACTAAACCGCTCTTCACCATATACCAGCCAAGAAGGCCCTGCATACCGCCGAGAATTAACATTAAAAGATATTTTGGATATTCATTTTTTTTTAGGTAACCCTTGAGCATAAAATACAACATCGGAAAGAAATATACGATACCAATAATTCTCCCAAGAACCCTGTGGAGATATTCAAGCCAGAATATACCTTTGAAATCCTGAAGATTCATAGAGTAATTCTTTACAATAAACTCTGGAGATTTTTTATACATTTCAAATGTAGCTTGCCATTCATCGAGACTGATTGGAGGAATGATCCCCATAATTGGTCTCCAGTCGACCATTGATAAACCAGATCCAGTTAGCCTGGTAACACCACCAAGAATCACCATAGAAAATACCATGAAACAGCATAATAATAGCCATTTCGCAACCGCCATTCTTTCAATAATATTTGAATCTATAGTTTGCATTTTCCAATTGATAAATTGTTATTCATAAAACAAATATTTTGGGCTTAGTCTCAGAAAATCAAGATGAAATACAAGCTTATCTTATGAGATTTTATTTGATGGGCAATGAAGTAGTATATTTAATAGTTTCCATACTAAAACTTGAGCTGACATCGTAAAGATCAACTTTTGAGATCATTTCTTTGTATAACTCGTCATAGCTATACATATCAGGCACAATCGCTCTAATCAGATAATCAGTGTCTCCACTCAGTCGATGCACTTCCATTATATTAGGATTATTGGAGACCATGCTGTGGAAACCTTTAAACCATTTTGATGTGTGCTCATGAGTTCTAATCGCTGAATATACAGTGAGATCAAGCCCCAATTTTTTCTGGTCAAGTAATGTTACTTTTGCACTAATAACTCCGCTTTCTTCAAGTGCCTGAATTCTTCTCCAGCATGATGATGAAGATAGATTAATTTTTTTAGCCAATTCATTTACTGAAAGGGTGGCGTCTTCTTGAATCGCTTTTAATAGTTTTATATCTTTTGTATCCATACCGTCCTCTAATTAATTTAAAATGAAATATTAATTCATAATTATAGATAAAATTAGAAAAAATTACCGAAAATAACAGTAATATCGGTAGAATCGAAACAATATTTCAAATTTATTAGTATATAATATTAATAAATTAAATGCGTTTCTACGAGGGGTGAACACATTAATAATCGTCTGATATTTTTATCTCTACTGGCATCATATTTTGTCTACACAGCATATATATTCATCAGTGGAACCGATTCACTCCCCGGAATGATTGCTCATGATGATCAAAGCAGGCACGGACAGGAACTTTTCCAAGAATATAATTGCATTGCTTGTCATCAATTCTATGGACTTGGAGGACATATGGGCCCTGATTTGACAAACGCAATGTCATATCGAGGAGAAGGAGTAGGTGAAGCGATAGCGAGAGCCTTCCTGATGAATGGCGGTAATGGCATGCCAAATTTTGAGCTAAATGAAACTGAAATTAATGCTCTAGTTGCCTATCTCAAGTTTGTTGATAAAACTGGAACATATCCGCCCAAAGTATATGATATGACTTGGTATGGCATGATTTACCAAGAAGACGATCCAGAATGGAATAGAGAGGAAACAGAATGATTGGATTACACTTTATGCGTTTGGGTATGTTGTCATTAGCTATAGGTATGTTTTTTGGTGTGATTGGTGGGTTTCAATTTCTTTTCCCTGATTTCATAAAAGAATTATTGTTCACAAAAACCAGAGCTTTGCATGTTTCTATGGTGGTGTCCTGGATTTTCCTGGTTGCCATAGGAGGTGTATATCATTATCTTCCCAGGTACGCTGTAAACAAACTTTATTCTTCCAAATTAGCTTCATGGCATTACTGGCTTTTTCTTTTAACAGGAATCGCTGTTGTTGGATCTTATTTATCTGGTAGATTTGGAGGAAGGGAATATTTTGCTTTTCCTCCAGTATTAGCAATACCTATATTTATTAGTTGGATTTTCTTTGGTATAAATTTTTTCAAAAGTATGAGCGTTTATTCTAAACCTTGGCCTGTCTATTACTATCAATGGGCAACAGGTATCATCTATTTTTTTCTGACATACACAGAAGCACATCTTTATCTCATTCCTTATTTTCGTGAAAACATGGTTCGTGAAATTATTGTTCAATGGAAATCTTATGGAGCATTGACTGGTTCATGGAATATGCTGGTTTATGGAACGGCGTTTTTTATTGCAACAAAAATAGGTGGGAGTGAAAAGCCAGCCTATTCCAAAATGGCATTTGGTTTATATTTTCTGGGGTTATTTAATTTAATATTTGGTTGGGCGCATCACACTTATTTGGTTCCATCTGATACTTGGCTTAGAACTTTTGCTTATTTTGTAAGTATGACAGAATTGTATATTTTCGGAAAAATTATTTGGGATTGGCGTTCATCACTGAGTCAGTGGGAAATTAATCGTCATAATTTAGCTTATCATTTTCTCTTCTCAGCAGATATATGGGTATTTCTCAATCTTGGTCTTGCATTAATCATCTCCGTTCCTTTTTTTAATTTTTACACGCATGGAACACATATAATAGTGGCACATGCGATGGGGAGTACGATTGGAATTAATACCATGATATTGCTTGCCTCAATATTTTATGTAATTGGTAGCTCCAAAGAATCGACATTAAGTGCAAAGCAAACAAAAGGAGTTACACATGGATTAAAGTTGACCAATGTATCCCTAGCAGTATTTTTAATAGCATTAATTTGTGCTGGTATAGGTAAAGGTATTCTATATACAGGTGAACCATATCAGGTAATCATGTACAACATTAGGCCTTTTTTACTAACTTTTACCATAGCTGGAATTGCCTTAATGTTAGGTATTTGGTCTATTCTCTGGACAGCTTATAGAGGCCTGGGTAGTCAATTAGAGAGAAAAAAAAGAATAGAGACAAACTCTGAGATTCTTGAGGTAAATTAATACACTTGCTATTCAGTTTGTATCAAGCATTTCTTTGATGCTTCCATCTTCAATGGTAATGAGCTTGTCAGAGAGAAATGCAGCTTCATCTCGATCGTGAGAAACAATCAGAACAGTTAATTTCTTTTCTTTAAAAATTTTTTTTATTTCTGCGTACATTTCAATTTTTAACTTCTCATCAAGAGCATTGAAAGGCTCATCCATAAGCAAGAGCGCTGGAGATGGTGCGAGTGATCTTGCTAAAGCAATTCTTTGTTGTTCTCCTCCAGAGATTTCATGAGGATATTTATCTTTTAGGTGATCAATTTTAAATAGCTCAAGATAATCTCGTGCAATTTCATTTTTATCATCAAGATCTTTAATACCAAAAAGAATATTTTCATAATTCGTTAGATGAGGGAATAAAGATCTTTCCTGCACTATTAGGCCCAGATTTCTTTTTTCTGGTGGAATAAAACATGATTGATCCGAGACAATTTTATTATTAATTTTAATAATTCCATTTGTCTGTTTTTCGAGACCGGCTATTATTCTCAATAAAGTTGTTTTTCCACATCCAGAAGGACCCAGAATTGAAAGAATCTCTCCAGATTTGACTGAGAGGTTGATATTATCTAAAACGTAAACCTCTTTATCGAAAGAATGATTCAACTCAAAAATTTCTAAGATGTTATTCATAATCACGTTTTCCGGGTCTTGACGTTCTAATCATTTTAGTTAGGATAATGATTGGAATGAGTCCAACCATAACTATGGCGATAGCAGGTGCAGATGCTTGCATCATCCTCTCTTCTGCAGCATAAATATATGTTGATACGGCCAATGTATCAAAATTGAATGGCCTTAAAATCAGTGTTGCAGGTAATTCTTTTGTCACCTCCGAAATAACCAGGAGTGTGCTTGTAAGAAAACTTGTTTTAAGAAGAGGGAAATGTATTCTTTTTAACATATCAAAACCAGTCGATTTAAGAACTCTTGCAGAATCATCTATGGATGAACTAATTCGTTCATACCCCGATTCAATTGATGAATTTGCTAATGCATAGGATTTTATAATATAAGCAAAAATCAATCCGATGAGACTGCCAGTCAATACAATCTCACTGGTAACAAATACAGTAGCATCTAACCACGTAAATAATTGTACAATTCCTACGGCAAGTATAAGACCGGGAACAGCATAACCAAGTGAGAGTAGAGAACCTGCATGCCTAGAAAAATTATCTTTATTGAAACGTATTGAATAGTTAACAAGTAATGCAAATATTGAACACAGAATTCCAGCAGTAATAGCCAGAATAATCGTGTTTTGAGTAGTGATTAAAAATTTATAATCAAAGAAATTTAAATTACGCTCAAATGCCCAAAATGAAAGCTCTAAAATGGGTAAAATAAAACCAATAAACACAGGTAAAAAACAAATCAAAAAGGCTAGCCCACCCTGATGTCCTTGAAGTTTAGTTAATTTGATCGGTCTGAATGTTGATGATTTACTTGTATAAATTGCATTATTTCTAGAATATCTCTCAAGAATTAAAAATAGTCCGACAAATAATAGAAGCATTGATGCTAGCTGCATAGCTGTATTGATGTCGTACATTCCATACCATGTTCTGAATATTCCAGTTGTAAATGTTTGTATTGCAAAATGGTCTACTGCACCAAAATCGGATAAAGTTTCCATAGACACAAGCATGATTCCTCCAATTATGGCAGGTCTTATTATTGGCACAGCTAGTTTGAAAAATACTTGGATCTTATTCAAACCCAATAACCTAGCTGCTTCAATCATAGCCTGTGATTGATTTAAGAATGCTGATCTTGATACCAAATATACGTATGGATATAACGTAAAAGAAAATACTATTATTGCACCATAAATATTTCTTATATTTGGAAAAAAAGCATAATCCGATTGAAGATTAAACAAATCTCTTAATAAGTTATTTGCAGTTCCATAAGTATCAAATAAACCAGTAAAAGTATAAGCCAAAATATAAGGAGGGACTGACAAAGGTAAAATAAGCGCCCATTCAAGCACATTTTTTCCAAAAAATTTATAATTGGTGATTATCCAAGCTGTACCTACACCTATTATAAAAACGACGACAGTGACACCCATAACCAATAATATTGAATTGGATACGTAATCAAATAGTACGAAATTATAAATATGTGACCAGTTTTCTGACCACTCACCAAATAAACTTGAAATAATAATTATAACGGGCAAAACAAATAGAGCTAAAATTAGATAGGTTATCGAACCCCAAAAATTGATAGCTTGAAATTTAAGCATTTTTTCTGCTCGTTTTAAAATCTCATTGTATCAAATGAAAATTCAAATTATTAACTTATTGCCATCCCGCTCTATCCATAAGCATAACGGCATCAGTATTGTATTTCCCGTAATTTGCTACTGAAGTTCTATCTTCTATGAACTCTGTCCCGAAGGAGGCTATTGATGGATGAGGTTCAACTCCTGGAAGAATTGGATATTCATACGATAAATTAACCATATATTTTTGTACTTTTTTTGATAGGAGAAATTCTAAGAATTTAATCGCATTGTCATGATTTGGAGAATTTTTTAAAATTCCTGCACCACTTATGTTGATGTGCGCACCTCGATTATCTTGATTTGGGAAGTGAATTTTTACTTTTTTTGCTGCAGCTAATTGCTCTTCACCTGAACGTCCAGAAAGCATTATCCCAACGTAATAACTATTGGCTATTGCTAATGTGGCTTCGCCATTTGCAACGGCCATTATTTGTGCACGATCATTACCTTGAGGTTTTCGAGCAAAGTTGGATACAAGTCCTCGAGCCCAGTCTTCTGTTTGATTTACACCATGCTTTGAGATTAGTGATGCCACAAGTGATTGGTTGTACATATTACTTGAGCCTCTAATTGCAATTTTTCCCTTCCAATCTGAATTAGAAAGATCCTCATAATTTAAATTTTTCATTTCTTCTGGACTAATTACACTAGGATTGTAATAAATAACTCTTGCTCTCTTAGCAATTGCAACCCATTCATCATTTGGGCCTCTCAGGTTTTCAGGAACGATGCTTTTGATGTTTTCTGATTCAATAGATTTGAAATATCCTTCTTTTTGAACTCTCCATAGATTTCCAGCATCGACGGTAAAAAAAATATCAGCAGGCGAGTTTTTCCCTTCCGCTTTAAGTCTCTCCATAAGAGCGTTTCCACCCCCTGAAATGATATTCACTTGTATTCCAGTTTCAGCGGTAAACTCTGAATATAAAGCATCATCTGAATCGTAGTGTCTTGAAGTATAGATATTTACTTCATCAGCGAGAGTGCCATTCAGTATAAAGATTGATATGATTGTTCCAAAAATTATCTTGTATAAATTTTTCATTGATATAGTCACTTTAATTTGAGTTTAGGGAACGACTGATTTTACCGAAATGAGAATTATTCTCAATTAAAAAGTTATTCTCTTAGGTAAAATTATTTTAGTTCATCATCAGGAGTAAGAAATTGTCTAATCGTATTACAATTAATCCCGGATGGGCGATAGGCATAAGTATTGCTATTTCTGTATCATTCTTTGCAGGCATAATCGCTGCGTGGATTGGAGAATCAGTATTAGGTTTCGATCGTTCGCCAATAAGCGATATTATGATTGCAATACTATTGGGTATGCTTATTGCAAACACTATACAAATTCGAGAAGAGATAAAGAAAGGATTCAAATTCTGTGCAACCACGTTACTTCGTATCGGTATTATGTTGCTTGGTATTCGATTGAGTCTTTTTGGTGCAGGTAAATTTACTCTAGTTGCCTTACCTTTTGTTTTGATAGCTATAATTATTGGTTTATCTGTCGTGAGAATACTCGGAAAAAAGATGAATCTTAGTCCTCAACTAACTGGATTAATCGCGGTAGGTACAAGTATTTGCGGGGCAACTGCTATAGTTGCTACTGCACCACTTATCAAAGCAAAAGAAGCCGAAGTTGGCTACGCTATTGCATGCATTACTATTTTTGGTGTGGTGGCTATGTTTGCTTATCCAATTATCGGGAATATTATTTTTTCAGATAGTCCCGAATCGGCAGGGTTGTTTCTTGGTGTTTCAATTCATGAAACTGCTCAAGTTGCTGGCGCAGGACTCATGTATCAATCTCAATATAACGAGCCAACTGCACTTGACTATGCAACAGTGACGAAGCTGGTGAGAAATTTATGTATGATCGCAGTCATACCTTTGGTTGGTATATTGTATACAAATAAAAATCAAAACGAATCTCAATACTCGCAGTCTTGGTTGAGTATGATTCCATGGTTTATTATCGGGTTTGCGATTATGAGTGCGATAAGAACCCTAGGAGATTCTGGTGAAAGAGCATTTTATCTTTTTGATCATTATCAATGGGAACAAATTGTGGAATCTATTAAATATACAGCCGAAAAATTTTTAATAATTGCAATGTCAGCTGTAGGCCTAACTACATTATTTTCTGGAATGAGAGAAATAGGGATTAAACCATTCATGTTAGGTTTATTTGCAGCCTTGATTGTCGGTATAACAGGATTGATAACAATTCTCTTTTTTGCAAATCCAGTGATAAGCTTTTTAGGTTAAATTGAATTTAGCTCACTTAATTGCGGACTATGGCTTTTTTTTCTTTATTTTTCTTTGATTTAATTTTTATTTTGTACCTTTGTTTCAATCTAAAGAAAAGCAAATAAGATCATGAAAATAATGAATTAAGTGTGTAATTCATCCCTTTTAATATTTAGCTTTACTTCAAGTTAAACTCGTTATAATCGATCTCTTACTATACTATTTGCACTATTATTGATTCGCGTATCGAGCCAATAATATAGAAAATTATTACGATCGAAGTACGATCAAATTAACAGAGGTAAATATGTCAGACGCAAAAGTTACAGGAACCGTAAAATGGTTCAATGATAATAAAGGTTTTGGTTTCATCGAGCAGGAAGGTGGTCCAGATGTTTTTGTTCACCACACTTCTATTCAAATGGATGGATTCAAAACACTTAAAGAAGGTCAAAAGGTCACCATGGAAGTTAGTCAAGGTGAAAAAGGCCCTCAAGCTGATTCAGTAGTCGCAGAATAAAAGCTCCCCATAAACAATATTAAGCAACAGTGATCTGCTTGCTAGGGATACTTGTGCCTAAATTAATTGCAATCAGGCAAAAGTGATATTAGATTGAACTTTCATAATTTTGAGATTGCATTAAATGAAATTGAGAATTAAAGGAAATTCAATTAGGTTCAGGCTGACCCAATCTGAGGTTGAAGAACTCAATAAAAAAGGTCATGTAGAGGATCTAGTTAATTTTGGCGATGGAGTAAAGTTTATCTACGAGATAAAAGCTGATCTGAATAAAAATATCTTAGAACCAGTTTTTAAGGCTAACAAAATATCAGTATTGGTCTGTCAAGATCAAATTAGTCAATGGGCATTAACAGATAAAGTCACCATAAAGGAAAATTATATAAATTCAGATGGAGATGAAGTAATAGTGATGATCGAAAAAGATTTCAAATGCTTATCACCAAGGGATGAGGATGAATCTGATATGTTTCCTCACCCCAGTCAAAAATAATCAAATGATTTAAGTTGATAGAATACAATAAAGTTATATTTCATATAGAGTGAGAATAATTATGACCTGGATAAAGACTATAAGCTATGATGATGCAACTGGAAAAGTCAAAGAATTGTATGAGAGAATTAAAGGTCCAGACAATAATGTTGATAATATAATGATGGCGCACAGCCTAAGGCCTCATAGTATGGAAGGTCATATGGCATTATATAAAAACTGCATTCATCATTCTCGAAATACCATATCAAAATGGTTACTGGAGGCAATTGGAGTCTGTGTGAGTTTAATTAATGATTGTGATTATTGTGTAGAGCATCACTATCAGGGAATGAGAAGATTGATAAATGATGATAAAAAATCATCATTGATTCGTTCAGCGCTGGAAACTAACAATCCTGAAAAAGCATTTTCAGGCAAAGAGTTAGCATCAATCAATTATGCTTTCAAACTCACAAATTCACCTTCTAAAATTACAGTTGAGGATATTCAGATATTAAGAAATTCTGGATTTGAAGACGGGGAAATATTAGAAATTAATCAAGTGGCATCATATTTCGCTTATGCAAATAGAACGGTCCTGGGCCTTGGTGTAAACAAGTCAGGAGATATTATTGGGCTTTCTCCCAGTGATGGAAGTGATGATGATAATTGGAATCATTCATAATTATCTTACTGGGAGTCAATAAATAATTGAATGACATAGTTTGGCATGCCTCTAACGAGAGGATTCAACGATCTGCAATGTATCGCTTTATGAAGCTTCAAGGATTTAGCGAATACAATGATCTCTACCAATGGTCTATTAATGATAGAGAATCCTTTTGGGATGCGCTCTCGATTTTTTGTGATGTCCAATTTTCTTCAAAACCCAAAGATATCTTGAGTGCTGGGAAATCCATGATTGAGGATAATTGGTTTCATGGAGCAAAACTAAATTTCGCAGAACACCTTTTAAGATATGAAGGAAACCGTGCAGCAATTATTTTTAAGGGAGAGCAAGGAAGAAGAGAAGAAATAAGTTTTGATGAATTGAAATTTCAGGTTGCTTCAGTTGCGTCGCAATTAAGAAAGTTAGGATTAAAGAAAAATGACTGTGTCGCAGCTTTTCTCCCAAATTGTCCTGAAGCAATCATTGCGATGTTAGCTTGCAGTAGTATGGGCATAATTTGGTCTTCTTGCTCACCTGATTTTGGCTTAGAAGGAGTCGTTGAGCGATTTGGACAAATTAACCCTAAATTACTAATTTCTTGTGATGGGTATTTTTATAATGGCAAAGAAATTAATACTATTCAGGTTACTAAAAAAATCGTTAGTCAAATTGAAAGTATTAAAAATACTCTAATGGTTCCATTTTTGGAGACTGATTCAAAAAATATTTTAAAAGATGCAATTTGCTGGTCGAATCTTATTAAAGATAAAGTTGAAATAAAATTCGAAGCGCTCCCTTTCGATCATCCTCTATATATATTGTATTCTTCAGGGACGACAGGTTCACCTAAATGTATTGTTCATGGTGCAGGAGGGACTCTTCTTCAGCATTTAAAAGAGCATGTCCTGCATTATGATATTAATGAGCAAGATCGGTTATTCTATTTTACAACATGCGGTTGGATGATGTGGAATTGGATGGTTAGTGGCCTATCTGCTGGTGCCACATTAGTGATATATGATGGATCACCGTTCTATGACAATGGCAACATCCTATGGGATCTAGCTGAATCAGAAAAAATAACTGTATTTGGTGTCAGTGCTAAATATCTATCAGCACAGGAAAAAGCGGGAATAAAGCCTAAAAAAAATTATGATTTATCATCCATTGAGACTGTCTTATCTACCGGATCTCCTCTTGCACCTGAGAGTTTTGATTATGTTTATAGAGAAATCAAAAATGATGTTCAATTGTCATCAGTATCTGGAGGTACTGATATTATCTCCTGTTTTGTCTCTGGCAATCCTATGCTCCCAGTAAGGCGGGGAGAGCTTCAATGCATGGGTTTAGGTATGGCAGTTGAGATTTTTGATGATGATGGGTTATCAATTACACAGAAAAATGGGGAGCTTGTTTGTACGAAATCATTTCCTTCAATGCCAATATATTTTTGGAAAGATCCAGATAAACTTAAATACAATTCAGCGTATTTTGAAAAATTTCCAAATGTATGGTGCCAAGGTGACTTTGCAGTAATTACGGAATCTATGGGAATGATCATCTTTGGCAGATCAGACACAGTCCTTAATCCGGGTGGAGTAAGAATAGGGACAGCAGATATATACAGTCAAGTAGAAAAATTTGAAGAAATTACCGAAAGTATCGTGATAGGTCAATCTTGGGATTATGATATTCGTATTATTCTTTTTGTTGTTATGAGAGATGGAATCCGCTTAAATAAAGACCTAAAGGACTCAATTTGTAAGATTATCAGAGAAAATACTACACCTAGGCATGTACCAAAGAAAATTATTGAAGTGCAAGAGATCCCTAGAACACGAAGTGGTAAAATTGTTGAATTGGCAGTAAAAAAGACAGTTGAAGGTCAAAAGGTTGAAAATACATCTGCAATTGCCAATCCAGAGTGCTTGAGACAATACATGGATATACCTGAGTTGAGAAATGATTTATGAGTAAAACAAAAAACTCTTTAACTGGTTATGGTTTATCTTATGACTCTGATAATGCTCAGAAAAATAATGGTAACCTTTTTTATCATGAGGGTATTGTAAAGCCAGAGTGGATTGATATGAATGGCCATATGAATGTAGCTTATTATGTTAAAGCTTTTGATTTAGCTATTGATATTCATTGGGCAGAACTGGGTATAACTAAGGAGTATATCGAGAAAAAGGAGTGTTCAACATTTTCGGTCGAATGTCATATTACGTATCAAAATGAAATGAAAGTTGAAGAAAAATATCATATTTCCTCTCAAATTCTTGCTTATGATGAAAAACGTATCCATGTTTTTCAAACAATGTATAAGCAGGGCTCTGAAGAGACAATAGCGACAGCTGAATGGATGAATTTGCATGTCAATTTAAAGACTCGCAAAGTAAGCGAATGGCCAAAAACTGTAATGCAGCAATTAGAGAAAGTTTGTGAGATGCAACCTCAGATTACTTGGCCGGATGAAGCTGGAAAGAAAATGAAGATAAAAAAACCAATTTATGTTTTAGGTTAATCGGTGAAGTCGTTTAGCCAATGGGTAGTGTTATTTTGATTGTGAAATCCTGATTTGTGGTGATAGCCTCAATTTTACCTCTATTCCATTCAATTCCAGATTTAGCGATCGCTAATCCTAATCCAGTTCCAGTTGAATTATCACGTTTGACATTAGGATGCCGATAGAAAGGTTCAAATATTTTTTCTTTATCAGAATCTTTTATTCCTTTACCCTCGTCTTTTACGCAAATAATAATTTCATTGGAAGAACGCTCGATTGAGCATGATATTAATGATTTTTTTGGGCTATATTTTACTGAATTTCTTATTACATTTTCCAATGCGCTTCTGATTGCATCTTCATAACCATCGAAAGTAATTAAATCTTTCGCTTCTAAAGTGATTTCATTATCATGATTTGGATCATTCTTGTGCTCAAACTTTATATCATCTATAACGTCTTTGATTAAGTCATTTAGATTTATTAAAGATGATTGCTCATCAACATTTTGATCCATTTTAGAGTATTTCAGGATATATTCGATCAGTTCATTTAGTGTTTCTATTTCTTTTCTGATTCTATCTAATTCAGCATTATTTCCTGAACTTTGAGTTGCGATATCTAAAGCAACTTGCATTCGAGATAAAGGAGACCTCAACTCATGAGAAATATTCCTAGCAAGCTCCTGTTGGTTTTGATTGAAATTTTGAAGCCTCTCAGCCATCGAGTCGATATCTCTGGCAAGCTCTCCCATTTCATCTTTTCTGGAACTAATAGATGGAGATATTCTTGTTTTTAGGTCACCCTCAGCAATTTTTAAAGTTGCATATTTGAAATGTTTAAAGGGTTTCATATACATTCTGGAGAGAAAGTATGAAACCATGAGGCTCATTAATATCGCGCTTACTAATATTAACCATCTTAAGTTGTCATTAAAGTAACCCTGAAAAGATGTCTTTTTAGGGACTGAAAAAAGCTCATATCTTTGACTATCAGGACCAATCAGAAGCGGGATATAATTTGTCGGTCTTAGGTTGCTTGGTAAGTCTTTATTGCGATTACGTCTATTGATTCGATTATTTTCTTTTTTATGATGAGGTTGATCGAAGTGAGCTTGCCAATCAAAAATTTTACGGGGTATATTTCTACCCAAAATATCCTCTTTTTTTTCGTTGAGGATGAATATTATGTAGGGATATTGATTTTTATTATTCGTATTTTTAAGCCAGATTTTTAAACCTGTTACTCCTTGAGTATCTAGCACTTCACTCGCTCTTAATATCACCTCATCTATTTCAAAATTAGTGTAAATCTGTTCCATACGTTGGTGGTAATAGTATCCCCCAAGTGCTGCAGAAATTACAATAACGGAGATACAGCACCAAAAAGAAAGAAATATTCTAAAAAATAAATTTTGCATTTTAATTAACTAGCTCTTTAGAAGAGCGTATCCAACTCCTCTTTTACTATAAATCAAATCTGTTGAAGCACCTTGAGCTTTTAATTTCGCCCTTAAATTACTCACATGAGTATCGATGCTTCTATCATAAGGAGTATATGGCCTTCCAAGCGCCTCTTCACTTATTTTGTCTTTAGAAACAGTATCACCTTGATTAACGGTTAGGCATGTTAGAATTTCAAACTCTGTTCCAGTCAGCTTTAACTCATGACCCTTAAAGAGTGCTTTTCTATTTTTCTCTGTTATTTCAATATCTCCGAATTTTCTTTGTTCACTATTTGAATGATTATTTGATCGTCTTAGTATTGCATTTATTCTTGCAGCTAATTCTTGGGAATTAAAAGGTTTAGGTAGATAGTCATCCGCACCTAGCTCCAAGCCAAGTATACGATCATGATCTTCTCCACTTGCAGTCAACATGATTATCGGTATGTTATTATTTTTTCGGATGACCTTTAAGACCTCTAAACCAGATATCCCAGGTAGCATGATATCCAAAATGACAAGATCATAGCCTTTTGAGGATAATTGGAGGATTTCTAGCTCCTGAATACCATCTTCTCCATTATTAATCATCTTCAAGTTAAGATTATGATGTGAAAGGAAGTCTCTAAGCAGATTTCCCAGCTCTTCATCATCATCGATTAATAAGAGGTTTTTTTCTCTTTCCATAGTAAATAACAATTTGTTTTATCTAAAGTATGCTAACTCTACAAAATCTTTTCTTGAATAATTAACGTTTTTAACAATTCTTAACAATAATACGAAATACTTAACTATGTAAATCAATCATTTAGAGTAGCATTAATTCTAATATCCAACTAAGGAGAGTATCAGAATGTTGTATGAAAAAATATTGATTGCATTAGCATCGTTGTCGATTTCAAGTTTCGCAATTGCCAACTATGAGGAGTCATTTTTTTCTAGTGAAAAACTTGAAAAGAAAATAAGTAGAATGGAGCATATCCTTGATTTAAATTACGATCAAAAAACAAATATTAAAGAAATATTCGATGCTTCAACCAAGGAAATTAAAGAAAATTTTAATGAATTAATGATTATCAAGAAGAAAATGATGAATCTCAATCCAAATAACATAGATTACGATAGTGAGATTAAATCTCTATCATTGGTTTTGGGAAAGCATATCTCAGAGCAAGCGATAATTCATGGCTCCCTTAGAAAGCTTATTTTTAATGAATTAACAGAAGATCAAAGAGAATTAATGAATAAGAGATTTGATGAAAGAGATCAGAGATCGATTAAAAGAAAATTAAGAAAAAAAGTTTCCAATTTAAATAAAAATAGAGATAGAAAATTCTGAAGATCATTTATTTAGAGATTTAAAGAAGGCTTTCTTTTTAAAAACGGCCATCAGAATGGCCGTTTTTTTATGTCATTTTGCATTGATAATTAAAATTTTATCTATACTAAGTATTTGTGATGATTTTAAAAAGATCTATAATCAATTTTATTAATAAAAAAGAAAATGATTTATGTGAATATGAAAAAAAGGATACAAATGTTCAATATCAGAGCTAAAAATTTTCCACTTACTTTAATTTTTTCTTTATTGTTTATTCAAAGTTGCGGGGTTACTTATAGCGGCATGAGTGGTTCTTCTGGTGGCATGAGTGGTTCTTCTGGCGGCATGAGTGGATCCTCGGGTGGCATGAGTGGATCTTCGGGCGGCATGAGTGGATCCTCGGGTGGCATGAGTGGATCTTCTGGCGGCATGAGTGGTTCTTCTGGCGGCATG
>QOPG01000013.1 GCA_003331585.1 Gammaproteobacteria bacterium
GAGTGGATCCTCGGGTGGCATGAGCGGATCTTCTGGCGGCATGAGCGGATCTTCTGGCGGCATGAGCGGATCTTCTGGCGGCATGAGTGGTTCTTCTGGTGGCATGAGTGGTTCTTCTGGTGGCATGAGTGGAAGTGGAAACCCAATACGTGGAATGGGAGGTCAGTCAGTTGGAGGTCAAGGTCAAATGGGCGGCTACCCTGGGGAAACAAATTCTGAGCGACAAAGAAGATTAGAAGGTGAGCTTGAAAAGTCAGTTGGTGGATTAGATGAAGTTTTAGGAGAAGAGCAACGAAAGATTGAATCAGTCGGAAGAGATACCGGAGGATTTGGAGGAAATTCCAGTCGAGGTGGGGTTGGATTAGGAAAACAAGCCAATGGTGGAAGCCAAAGAAATGGTTCTAGCTCTCAACAAACTGGAGGTGGAAGTGCCAGACAGTCATCTGTTGGTGAGTTAAGCGATGAAGAAATTAGAGCCAGAACACCTGATGATATACCGGAACTCGTGAGTGAGGATGTCGTTTCAAAACAACTTCGTGAGGCTGCAGTGTCTGAAGATGATCCTCAATTAAGAGAGAGATTATGGGAAGAGTATAGAAATTATAATCGTTTTTAATAAATTGTAATCAAATAGATTTGGTCTGAACTATGAAAAAAATTATTCTATTTTCTTTTTTTATGGTTGTTTTATCCGGATGTACAGTCTCAGAAGTTATTGAAGCAGAAAGAACAAATTTAGATATTGCTACTTTGAATATTTCTGAAAATTTTTTGTTAGATATTGGGATATTGATGTTTGAGAGCGGGGTATCAGAGGAGAATGATCCTGATAAAACTGGTATTTATGAAGAAATAAGAGCTGCTGAGTCAAGGTATTTCCCATATCATCTGAAGACCACACTTGAAAAGACACGTTATTGGGGATCTGTAAGAGTCATACCGTCTCGTGCTGCGATTACAGACGTAATCATAAGCGGTGAGATTATTCGATCCGATGGAGAATACGCGGAATTAGAAATCAGTGCGGAAGACATCACTGGAAAAAAATGGTTCTCAAGGGAATATTCGATTCAAACTGGATTACGCTCCTATTCTGAAGGAAGAGATAGAACTAATGATCCTTATCAAAAGATTTTTAATGATTTTTCTAACGATTTGAGACTTTATGCTTCAGATCTTCATGGATCAGTAAATAAAAAAATTCAGCAAACCTCGGAATTATTATTTTTTGCAAATATGGTTCCTTCTGTTTATGAGCAATACTTTTCAAATAATGATGGACAAATAGAGATCTCGAGACTTCCGGCAGACAATGATCCAATGGTTATTAGACTAAAGGGTATAAGAGAGCGTGATCGTCTCGTTATTGATTCCATTAATGAGCACTATGCAAATTACTATTATGGTATTGCTATTCCATACGAAGGATGGAGGCGTAAAGCCAGAGAGAATCAAATTGATATTCGTGACACTAAAAGAGCAGCATCAATAAGAGCATTAATTGGAGTTGCAGTTACTGCGGGATCAATTAATGTGGATGCAAGTGATACTAGTCGGTCTCGAAGAAATATAAAAAGGGCGACTCGGAGTGTGGGAATTGATAGAGGTATTAGGACAATTATTGACGCGTGGCAATTGAGGGAATCGACCAGATCATATCGTAATCAGATTGGAGAGTTATCCGAATCATTTATTGCAGAAGCAGCGCCGATGATAATTGAGGTAGAAGGTCAATCTAGACGCCTCACAGGTACCGCCGAGTCTCAATATGAAGGATGGAGAAAAATTTTAAAGGAAATTAACCAGATTGAATCTGGAGAAACCCCTATTCCAGAATTAGGCTTGCCATCAAGATCTAATAACGAAATACTCAATTGAATTAAGTGAATAAACTCAAAAAAGATCTCCTTTTAGGCCAACGTTACCAATTAATAGAGTTCTTAGGTAAGGGTGGAATGTCAAGCGTTTGGCTAGCTCTTGATACAAAATTAAATACAAGGGTTGCACTAAAGTTTTTGTCCGATGAGTTATCAACTCATGAAACCGCAATCAAGAGATTTAAGAAAGAATGGATGATTGCCAGTAATTTAGTTCATCCAAATATTGTTCGAGTATATGAATATCATGATGATATTACTCCTAATCCATTCTATTCAATGAAATACATTGATGGAGATAATATTTCTATTCTCTCTGAGAGTGACTTCACTGAGGCTTTCAAGCCCATCGGATATATAGCTAGCGCATTAAATTATGCGCACCAAAAGGGGATTTCTCATGGCGATTTGCGATCAAATAATATTCTTATTGATGGTGATGGGATGCCATTTTTATTCGATTTTGGTGTTGCCACAATCCATGAGGAAGTGAATGATTTATCTGATGTATGTCACTCGGATATAAATTCTCTGGGTATTTTAATGTATGAAATACTCCTTGGAGTACCTCCCAAGCCAAATGAGGATATTAAAAATTCATTAGAAGCAAAAATAGGAAAAAAACTTTCCTCTTTAATCGCATCGATGGTTAATCCCAATCAAAAAGAAAAAAGTCTTGATACAAAAGAAGTGATGTCATTGTTGTTGGATGCAGATATAAGGCCAGGTAGAGTTGACGTTAAAATTAAAAGCAAACCCAAACTAAATGATGATATTCGGGCTGAGATTTTCAATAATGAAAATCAATTTGGATCTAATATAGTTTCTGATCAAGAAACACCTAAGCATGAAGAGGGGGTCGATCCAAAAACTTTCTATATAAGTTTAGTTTTTATTTTGGCTTTATTTTTTTCTGTGGTTTTTCTATTACCATCAGCCGTTGATGAGAAAACAATAAACAGAGATCAAAGTAAACAGGGACCCCAGGAAGAAATTGAAAATAATGATGAATTTGAAAAAGAAATGCTTTTACAAAGAAAAATTGCCGATGAAAACTTAAATTCTTTGATAATTGAATACGAATCTCTGAAAAATCAAGGAGTTTCTAAATGGGGTGGGCAAATTTATGAGAGAGTTAAAGATAATTTTAATATTGGTGATGAGGAGTACTTAAAAGGCAGCTTTATATCTGCTTCAAAACACTATCAAATAGCATTCATTGAAGCTCAGAAGTTATCATCTATGATTGATGATCAACTTAACTCTAGCTTAATATCTGCAGAGAATGCAATGAAGAGCAATAACTTTAATGAGGCGATTTATTTTTATGATATTGCTTCATCAATTAAACCGAATAACATCGAATATAAAAAACAATATCAAAGAGCCTTGAATCTTGAGGATGTAATTCTTTTGTATCGTAAAGCCTTTGAGTTAAATAAAGATAATGATTTTATATCCGCCAAGGATCTTATAATGAAATCTTTAAATCTTGATCCTGAATACGAACCCTCACTATCGCTTCTAAAGCAAATTCAAATTAATATCACCAGAGAGCAATTCGAGAACAGAATGACTGAAGGTTTTAGTGCTCTCAATAAAATTGATTTTCTGTCGGCCAGAGCATTATTTATGGATGCAAAAAGTCTTTTTCCAAAATCTATCGAATTGATTGATGCATTTAGACAACTTGATCAGGCAGAAAAGGATTTTTTTATATCTAACTTAAAAGAACAAATTGAGGATTTTGAAAAAAATGAACAATGGGAACTAGCAATTGAGGGATATGAGAAAATTCTCGAGAAAGATCGTGATATTGAATTTGCCAAAGAGGGTTTATTAGAAGTATCAAAAAGATCTGAACTAACTCGGAAAATTCAGGAATATATTGATAATTATAATGCATTAAATGATCCTGAGATTATGGAAAAAGCGACAACACTTTTAATTGAGGTTTCAGTTTTTGAAAAAAAACCAAGGCTTAATGCCCAAATTGAGGAGCTAAGACGATTACTTAAAAGAGCGAATACACCAATTGAAATTTCATTGGTGTCTGATAACTATACAAATGTAAGAATTCTTAAAGTTGGAGTGTTAAATCTATTTGAGAGTAGAAATATAAAACTTCGTCCCGGAAATTATGTAGCAGTTGGAATAAGAGCTGGCTTTCGAGATGTCCGAGTCGAGTTTACTGTAGCTCCAGAAATCAATATGAGACCTGTTAAAGTCATATGTGAGGAATTAATTTGAAGATTTCCAGAATAATAGTTGAAAACAAAGAGCGAAATTATATTTTAAATGACGTTCTCAAACCTATTCATATAGGAACTCAAATAGACTCTGAAATTAAAATTACTGGGCCTGGGAATTCAAATTTTCTTCAAGTAATAGTTACATCACAAAAAACAATTTTAAAATTAATTCATAGAAATGCCAGCATAATGGTTAATGGAAATGAACTAAAAGATGACCACATTCTAAAATCAAAAGATATAGTTGTTCTTTATGGAGTAATGATTACATTTGAGGTAAAAGGTGCAGATCTAATCATTTCGTTTGATGAAAATGGCAGCACTTACTTCACCAGAGCACCAGAATTTAAATCGAAAAATGACGATATATCAAATGAAAAAATTATCGCATCTAAGTTTGAATTAGGTAAAACCAATCAAGCAATAAATACAAAAAATACTCCAGCAAAATGGAAGATTATTGTGACGTCAGTTTTTTTCATTTTGACCATTTTTTCTTATTTGATTTTCAGTGCCCAATCATTGAAATTTGAGGTTAATCCATCGGATATTGATGAGATTTCGATTAGAGGTTCTTGGTTTAAAATACCTATAGGCGAACGGTATTTATTGAGAGAGGGAAGTTATACTGCAGAAATTAAAAAAGAAGGATATTATCCTTTGGCTCATAGTTTCGAGGTGAATGAAAGTCCTGGCCAGATAGTATCAATAGAATTAAAGAAGTTGCCTGGAATAATCAATATTGCAACTAATACTGAAGATATTGATCAAATCATTATTGATGACACAATTTATTTGACATCCTCTATAAATAAGTTGCAATTGGAGCCTGGATACCATGAGTTAACAGTTTCTTCATCCAGGTTCTTGACATATTCAGGCTCATTTTTTGTAAATGGAATGGATATCAGTGAAAATATTTTTATAGACATGATTCCAGGATGGTCAGAGATATATGTGGACTCAATCCCATCTGCAGCTGCAATATATCAGGGGAACAAAGAGATTGGTGTTACACCATCCTCCATTGAATTATTAGAAGGAATTCATAATATTTCTTTAATAAAAACAGGATTTAATGCATGGGATACTATCCTTAATGTTAAAGCAAATACAAAACAAGATATTGGTAAAATTCAACTTGTTCCCTCAAATGCAATACTCAAAATCAAGACTATTCCATCTGGAGCCAATATCAGTGTAGATGGAAGATATCGAGGTCAGTCACCAATAGATTTGTCGTTACTTCCTGAACAAGATTATTCAATTACGTTTTCAAAAAATGGTTTCAATGCAGTCGATAGAGATATAAGAATGAATGCCGCAGAGGAAAGACCGATCACGGTAGATCTGGCCGCAGTTCTTGGAAAAATCTCTATTACTCTTAATCATGGTGATGCTAATGTTTTTATTAATGGCGATAGTGTAGGTAAAGGTTCCCAGGATCTTGATTTGCCGGCAACAGAACATGTCCTGTCAATTACAAAAGAAGGCTACCAAACCTTCGAAAGAAAGATTAATCCGCGAGTAAATTATCCTCAGAAAATAGAAGTGAATCTTATTAGTAATGAAGAATTTAGGCAAAAAAATTTGAAACAATTTATTGTGAATTCTAGTAACCAGAAGTTAAGAAGAATAGAGCCTGGGGATTTTATAATGGGTTCATCAAGAAGAGAGGTAGGGCGACGCGCTAATGAGGTAATTAGGAATGTTAAAATTACTCAGCCTTTTTATATTGGCACAAAAGAGATAACCAATAGTGAATATCGAAGATTTCGTGAGCCAGATAACAGCTCTGCTGATTTCCATCCCTCATTAATTGCAGATAACAACCCTGTAGTCAATGTGAGTTGGTCAGATGCGGTTGAATATTGTAATTGGCTCAGTTCTATTGAAGGTTTGCAGCCGGTTTATGTAAAACGCTTTGAAAAATGGGAGCTTTTAAATCCCATTCCAGATGGTTATCGATTACCTACAGAGGCTGAATGGTCATGGGCTATAAGGTATCAAGCAAGAAAAAATAATACAATTTTTTCTTGGGGCAATCGTCTGCCTCCAGCACGGGATCATGGAAATTATGCCGATATTACGGCTAAAACACTGCTTCCCAATATAATATCTAATTATGAGGATGGGTATAGCTCCTCATCGCCTGTCGGAAGTTTCAGATCAAATTCACTTGGAATTTATGATGGAAGTGGTAATGTTTCTGAGTGGGTAGGAGATTATTACTCGATCCCAGTACCTGGATCAAATGAGATAGTGATAAATCCAACGGGCCCAGAAACTGGAATTAATTATGTGATAAGAGGATCTAGTTGGAGGCATGCAGGAATAACACAATTAAGAAATGCCTATAGAGATTTTGGAAATAAAGGACGGATTGACGTGGGTTTCAGGATAGCGAAAAATATTAATGAATAAATTTATCCAATTGCTTTTAGTAACTTTATCTATATCGCTTAGTATGAATAATGTTTTTTCACAAGAAAAAGTGGATGAAAGTGAAAAAATAACTGAAGAAGTAAATTCACAACAAGATTTGAATATAAATGATGATATTTCTAAGGGTGTCGATGTTGACCGAGATACTAAGAACAATCCAGAGGATGATTTTGACCTGGACGATCAAACCTATGGTGAAGATGATGATGATTTTGTTCCAAGCGAGGAGATTCCTGCCGACGAACCGATACCATTTCCTACTAACATCTAGTTTTATTAGATATTTGATCTAAAATTACCAAAGTAAAAGCGAGAATATAAATATGAAGAAAAACAATATTCCAGTCGAATTTGTATACCAATTATTCGCATTAATTGTGGCAATAATTATTGTTCATGGTTATTACGTTTCGGTTGTCAGACCAAATGCAAATCAAATTATTATTGAACAAAATATTGAAGCTGAAGCCAATCCAAATTTTATTAGAGAAAGGTCTGTCTGGGTATTAATCAAAGATTTTGAGCAGGAATCATGTTTCGTATTAATGTTATGGGCACTCGCTATTATGGGCTTTAAATTAGGTACCTTGATAAACGAAAGAAAACTTTTGGATGCTAATTTAATCTCATTACAAGAAGGGATGAGAATTTTACCAGAGGATACAAGAGAGTTTGAGCGGCAAATTGAAATTTTGAATGAAAAACAAAAAGCAATGGTCTTGCCGAGAGCACTATTGAATGCCCTTAGGAGATTTAGCGCGACAAAAAATATTCAGGATGTATCTGTAAGTACGCATACCATATTTGAATCGGAGTCAGAAAAATTAGAATCTGAGTTATCTATGATTAGATATATTTCATGGGCTATACCTTCTATTGGATTCATTGGGACTGTTCGAGGTATAGGTGATGCTCTAGGTCAAGCTGATATTGCAGTTCAGGGTGATATTACTGGTGTAACTCAGAGTTTAGGAGTAGCCTTTAATTCAACATTTATTGCCCTTCTAATAAGTATATTTTTAATGTTCTTGGTCTATCAGCTTCAGTTAATGCAGGAAAGGCTTGTATTTGATAGTGAAAACTACACCAATGATCACTTAATTCGTCATTTAAAAAATGAAGTAATTTAAACTGAGCTAATCATTGTCTCACGAAATTTTAAACATTAATGACTCTAATATAAGTCTTGTAAGTGATGGAAGTGTCTCTTATCAAGATCAAGGTTTCATTTTTGTTGATAAAAAGGATATTTCAATAGGAAAAGAAGCATTAAAGAAATGGAGAATTTTTCCTAAAAATATAATTAATGATTATTGGTTCAATCTCTCCGATGATAAATATAAATCATTAGATTTTGCTAATTACTCACCAGCTCATTTGATTAGCTTTCATCTGAAAGAAATAAAAAATAGCCTGCGCAGTGATCACTCGTTAACAGTTGTATATCCACCCTATATGAATGCCAAGCAGTTAAGTTTATTTCTTGGTATAGCAAATGCTTGCGATATCTCGATACAGGCTTTTGTCCAATCTCCTGTGGCGGCTACCAGAAGAAGATATATTGACTCTAAATTAGTGCATTTAGATCTTCATCTCCATGGAATGTCCGTTTCAGTTATGCAAAATAATCAAGATTCCTCCATAGATGAATCTTTAATTATCGGCAAATGCGGATTAATTGAATTGAATAAAGCATGGGCGGAGATGATTTCATCTGTTTTTATTGAAAAATTGAGATTTGATCCACTGCATTCAGCTAAGTCTGATCAAATTCTCTATGATAACCTCGATAATTGGGTTGTATGCGCACTTAATAACGATCAAGTGGAGGTTAAAATTGATTTTCGTAACCAATCTAACGCTATTTTTATTGATTCACCAGAATTTCACAAAGCTGTTAAATCCAATTACCGACTACTGGTAAATAAATTAAGATCGATATTCACAAAAGATGATTTCCCTGTAATCCAAGTTAGCGATCAAGTCGCTAGACTTCCAGGAATTATTTCAATTTTGGAGTCAAGTTTTTCATGTAAAATTGTAATATTAGATGATTTGGAAATTGAGATGGGTGCAACAAGATGTATCGATAATGATTTCCTCAGTGATAATCCTTTGAACAAAAAATCCCTAGAATTCGACAATTCACCTCTAAAGGTAGATCAGAATAAATTGCAATCATTTCATGGAAATAAACCAACTCATATTTTGTTCGGATATGAAATATACAAAATAAGTGAAAGTCCAATAGTTATTGGAACAATGCCGAGTGATGAAAATAGATTTATAAAGATTGAATCTGATGCACCTGGTATTTCAAGGGAGCATTTCAGTATATTTATTAAAGATGATATCTGCATTATTAGAGATCTGAGCAGATACGGTACTTTCCTGAATAAAGAGAGGATAAAAAATGAAACTGTGCTTCAAATTGGTGATTCATTATCAATTGGTTCGCCAGTTAAGGAATTTATTTTGATATCAGAAGGTAATTTTTAATGGCACGAAAGAGAGCACGTCCAGATCAATTTAGCATGTCATTTTTGGATTGCATGTGCTGTGGATTTGGTGCGGTAATCCTTTTATTCATGATCATTAACTCTCAAATTAAAGAGCAAATCGAATTAGATAAAATTGTTCCTGATAAAGAAATAAATGATATAAAAGTAAGGCTTTTGGAGGAAAGAAAAAATTTACTTATTGCGAAAAATTCACTCAGTGAAATTGAAGACAAAGATCAAGTTATTACAAATGAGATAACAAAATTGATCATTTTACTTAATGAGCTTAAAGCAGATTTAGAAAAAAATAATATTGATTCAATTGCAAAAAATAAAAGAATTGAGAAATTAAAAGCAGATATTGACCAATTAAATAAGGAAAAAGAGGAAATATTAATTACCACTCAAAGACTAAAATCTGGAGATAATATAAGGAGCTTCACAGGCGATGGTGATCGCCAATATTTAACAGGATTAAAAGTAGGTGGAGAAAGAATACTTATATTAATAGATTCTTCTGCAAGCATGTTAGATAGAAAAATCATTAATATAATTAGGCGAAGAAATATGCCTGATGATCAAAAACTAAGATCTGTCAAATGGAGACAAGCAGTATCAAGCGTGGACTGGCTTATGGCGCAGTTTCCAGAAAATAGTGAATTTCAAGTGTATTCTTTCAATAATAAAGTAAAACCAGTAATTGATGGTACTGATGGGGAATGGATTAAGTCAACGGACTTAGAAAAACTTGATCAAACAATTAAAAATTTAAGAAGAATCATTCCTGAAAATGGAACCAATATGAAAGATGCGCTTGCAGTAATCAATCAGTTGGTTCCTCGGCCTGATAATGTCATCCTGTTGGTTGATGGCCTTCCAACAATGAATAAAGCTGCCACTGATAGAGGTATGATTACTGGTCAAGAAAGATTGAATCTTTATTACGAGGCAGAAACAGAGATTCCAAGTGGAATTCCTGTGAATATATTACTATATCCAATGGAGGGAGATTACAACGCCTCTATCGCTTATTGGTTACTTGCTTACAGGACAGGTGGTTCTTTTATGAGCATAAGTAAAGATTGGCCATAATCGAATAATATTATGAAAAAAAGACGAAATATTGAAGCATTTAGCCTATCTTTCCTTGATTGTATTTGTTGTGGATTTGGCGCAATAGTCTTATTGCTTGTCCTAAGTAAACTTTATGATCCGAGTAACTATGATCTAAGTAATCAATCACAAGAATTGTCTCAATCTCTAAAAGAGCAATTAATCGCGATCTCAAATGAAACCGAACAAAATGAGAATGAATTGAGAACTTTTGATGAATTAATAAAAAATAAAATTGAAGAGCTTAATTTGATTAATGCAGAGCTATATAACGTCCAAGGTCAACATGAATTGAGTTTGAGTGAACCAATTAAATTAGAAAGCAATGAAAAAGATCTAGAGGAGGCTAAACAGAGACTGTCCGAAGAAATAATTAGGCTTCAGCCTGACTATAAAAGAGCGGCGAATGAATCAATCGGAGGGATTCCCGTTGACAGTGAATATATCATTTTTGTGATAGATACATCTGGAAGTATGCAAGCTAAATGGGATTGGGCTGAACGAAAATTAAGTGAAGTACTTGATGTTTATCCGACAGTAAAAGGCATACAAATCATGAATGATAATGGTCGCTTCATGTTCCAGCAATATGGGAGAAGTTGGTTGCCTGATTCACCTCAACTCAGACAATCAATAAAAAATACAATGCGGCAGTGGGCTCCATTTAGCGATAGCGATCCTTCAGACGGAATTTCATACGCAATTCAATCATTTTGGGCCCCAGATAAGAAAATTAGCATCTATGTTTTCGGGGATGAATTCCAAGGTAATTCTATGGAAGCTGTTTTAAATGATATCGATCGGATAAATATTGAGGATGAAAATGGAGATCGTTTGGTAAGAATTCACGCCGTTGGATTTCCATATAATTTTGGTGGAAGTAGAATACCTCAGAGTTCACAAAGATTCGCCGGTTTAATGAGATCATTGTGTGAGCGTAACGGAGGAACATTCGTTGCTTTAACCAACGACGATAGGTAAATAACTAAACTGATGCCATCTTATTGGTATAAGGAAAGCACCAGTATAGCTAATTATTCGATTATAAATTTCCCTTTCATAATAGCGTAATGCCCTGGAAAGGTGCAAAAGTATGTGTAATCTCCACTTGGATCGAGAGCACTTAAATCAAATGTCACCGAAGTCTCTTGTCCACCACCAATCATATCCGTTGCAGCAATAACTCTTGGGTCATTTTCAGGGAGATAGCTTGGAGCTCCTGCTTGCATGGCTGCACCGGTAAGTGGCATCATATCTTCAGTAGTACTTAGTACCCAGTTATGACCCATGAATTGTGCCGGTAGATTACCAACATGCTTTAAGTTTATCGTAAGACTTTTGCATTCCGTGCTCACCCTCATTTCTTTGAGATCAAACTGCATTGCATCATTTGATTCGATGGTTTGGGTGCAATCTTGTGCTAAGGCGATATTAGAAATACATGAAATTAAGAATATTAAAAAAATTTGAAAGAGCCTCATTTTACTTTCTCCATAAAGTTTCATTTAAATACTACAAACCATACATAAGGGCATTCTTCCAATTTACAATAATATTTGAAATCATTTTTAGTTTTTTAGTTGTTATTTAAATATAATCTGATAATTATAAGGATTACCGTGGTGTAATAATCTTAATTACCGATGGAGGATTAGAATTGACAGATCTGGCTGACAGAAAATGCAAAAATTGCGAAAAAGATGCAATAGCTTTGAATCAAAACGAAATCAAATCGTTTTTAAATTCAGTGAACGCGGAATGGCAATTAGTTGAAAATGGAAAATCAATAAAAAGAGCATTCAAATTCCCTGTTTACAGTAGAACTATAGCTTTTGTTAATGCTGTCGCATGGATAGCAACTGAAGAAGCGCATCATCCTGAAATGACAATTGGTTACAATTATTGTGAAGTGAGCTACTCAACTCACTCTATAAATGCATTAACAGAGAATGATTTTATTTGCGCTGCAAAAATTGATTTACTCGTCAACTAATCTCAGTATTCATTTATGTATGATGCCCAAGAAATAATTGATGCTGCCAAAAGAATCGAAAACGAGATTTATGAGACACCGCTTTTTGAAAATTCTGAATTAAACGCAATTATAGGAGGGAGGGTTTTTTTGAAACCTGAATGCCTCCAAAGAACCGGTTCATTTAAGATAAGAGGGGCTTATAATTTTATGAGCCAACTATCAAGAATTGAAGCTGAAAATGGGGTTGTTGCTTTTTCGTCAGGTAATCATGCCCAAGGTGTGGCAATGGCGGGACAAATTTTAAAAATAAAGACAACTATCGTTATCCCTCAGGATGCACCTGAATCTAAAATAGCAAACACAAAAAAACTGGGTGGGAATGTTGTTTTATATGATCGCTATAAGGAATGTAGAGAAAAAATAGCTAAGAAAATAGCTAAGGATACTGGTGCGATCCTAGTTCCATCTTATGATCACAAAGATATAATAATTGGACAAGGAACGGTTGGTTTGGAAATTATTCAGCAAATTAGAAATCATTCCAATTCTCTTGATCAGGTTCTTATATGTTGTGGAGGAGGAGGTTTAAGTGCCGGCTCATCGATAGCAATAAAAGATGCACTCCCTGAAACAGAGATTTTTCTTGTTGAGCCGAAATTCTTTAATGATACAAAAAAATCATTTGAAGCTGGAAAAAGGGTAGCTAATACACCTAATAAGCAATCGATATGCGATGCTCTCTTAGCGGATATTCCGGGTGAGCTTACTTTCTCGATAAATAATAAATTAGCGACAAATGTATTAATGGTATCTGATGATGAAGTGAAAGATGCAATGCGGTTTGCGTTTCAGTTTTTAAAAATGGTGGTTGAGCCCGGCGGTTCTGTTGCACTGGCAGCAGTATTGAGCCAAAAGATAGATTTTGAAAATAAAGTCTCCGTTGTTGTTCTCAGTGGTGGCAATGTTGATATGTCCCTTTATGATGAAATTCAACGAGATGGAGGATCAAGTATTTAAAACATACTACTTTTGTCTAACTCTTTATCGACAATACTGTTTCTGCTTTCAATCCATTCTCCGGTAATCATTTTATCGTATGTTTGACCGGGTCCAACCATTGGATAAACACCCGCATCAGGATCAATTATTACCTCAAGAAAAGCGGGTCCATCAAATTCAATAAACTTCTTTATTAATGGAATTAATTTATCTTTATCATCCAGTCTTTCGCTAAATTTAAAACCATCTGCTTGGGCTGTTCTAACAAAATCTTTACGATGAAGAGACTTATCACTGGCAGACATTCTTCCTTTGTAATAGAGCTTTTGCCATTGACGCACCATGCCATCTCCAAAATTATTCAAAACAAGCACTTTTATCGGTAAATTATAGGTTGTAGCAGTTTCAAGTTCTCCTATGTTCATGCGAATACTTGCGTCACCATCAATATCTATAACTAATCGATTCGGTTTAGCAAATTGTGCTCCAATAGCTGCGGGAAGACCAAACCCCATTGTCCCCATGCTCCCGGATGTTAACCAAAGTCTTGGTTCTTTGTAATCAAAGTATTGAGCTGCCCACATTTGATGCTGACCAACTCCAGTTGAGATGATGGCTTCACCTCCACTTAATTTATTAATTTCTTCGATAACTTGATATGGCTGAATTAATTTACTTTTTTTATCGTAGTTAAGTTTGTATTTATCTTTCAATTCTGAGATGTGATGATGCCAATCTTTGAAATCGCCACTGAATTTTATATCTTTACCATAACTCAAAAGATCATCGAGATCTTTTTTTAGATCTCCAACATGATACCAATCAACGTTTTTTACTTTATTTATTTCAGATATATCAATATCAAAGTGAGCAATCTTTTTCGCATTAGGTGCAAAGCCTTCAGGATCTCCTGCAACCCTATCATCAAATCTTGCTCCAATTGCAATGAGAAAATCACAATCTTCTACTGCATAATTAGCCGATGCTAAGCCATGCATTCCTAGCATATGCAGGGATAGAGATTTAGTGGTATCACTTGCGCCGAGTGCCATTAATGTCGTAACAATAGGTATCCCATATTCTGTTGACAACTGTCTCAATGATTCACTTGCATTGGCATTAATAATTCCCCCACCAACATAAATAAGAGGTTTTTCAGAGCTATTTAATAAATTATAAAAATTTTGAGCAGATTCTTCAGATAAGGAATTTGTCATAACTGCGTCGAGTCTGTTTCGATATCCAGTTAACGGAAGTGATCCTGAACCCTGAAACTCTCCTTCCCAATTTTGAATATCTTTGGGTATATCAACAACAACAGGACCTGGCCTACCAGTTTTGGCTAACTCAAAAGCTGCTCTTACTGTTGATTCTAATTTTTCAGGATCAGTAACAAGAAATATATGCTTAGAAACTGCACCCATTATCGCTGATACAGGCGCCTCTTGAAATGCGTCTGTACCAATCGCAGTAGTTGGTACTTGTCCACACAAGACCACAATTGGTATTGAATCAGCCATGCAATCTCTTATGGGAGTTACAGTATTAGTTGCTCCCGGCCCTGATGTAACCATTACCACACCTACTTTTCCACTTGCTCTTGCATAACCAGATGCCATAAAACCTGCTCCTTGTTCATTTGCAGGAACAATTAGTGGCATTGGTTGTTGACCTTTGTTATTTTTATTTTCTTCATTAAAACGAAATACTGCATCATAGGTAGGAAGTATTGCGCCTCCACTATAACCAAAAATTGTATCCACACCCTCATCAGCCAGTATTTGAACAATCATGTCTGCGCCCATCATTTTTTTTCCAGTCAATGGATGCATATTTTTTTGTGAATTTTTACTCATATTTGAAATAAAACTTTTAATTAATTTTAGAGTGTTTACTATATTTTATTATATTGCAATACAATAAAATCAACATATCAACAAAAAACTGAATTACCAATTGTATTGCTTTGGTAATAAAAAAAAATAAAGGGAAAAGTTATATCATGCGTCATGTAATTTCAGTAATTTTGCAAAATGAAGTCGGTGCACTTACACGAATGACCGGTCTTTTTTCAACGCGAGGTTATAACATCGAATCGTTAAATGTAGCACCTACTGATGACAAGAATTTGTCGAGAGTAACTCTCGTAGTCCGAGGATCCAATGAAGCTATCGAGCAACTCAATTCTCAGTTATCAAAGTTAATTGATGTGGTTGGAATTAATGATATGACGCAAGGCGATCACTTCGAAAGAGAGTTGTTAATCGTAAAAATAAAGATAAATTCTGAATCTCAGCAAGAAATCAATCATCTTATTTCAGAATTTAATGCAGTTATTCTAGATGACTCAATAGAGAGCTATACCATTCAACTAACCGGAAATATCGAAGAAATTGATGGGTTTGTATCAAAAATATCAACTCTAGGTACTTTTCAGGCTGTTGCTCGAAGTGGAAGCGTTTCTGTTTCAAAGGGAAAAATCATACTTTCATCGTATGCCAATAAAAACTTGTCAAATTGACTGTAAAATGAAAACAAGTAAATTTGGAACATTCAAAAGAGTTGTTATTAAAGTTGGGTCAGCACTTCTTTTGGATAAGCATGGAGAGTTTAATAATGTTTGGCTCGATAATCTCTCATCCGAAATAACTTCATTAAAGAAAAGTGGGACAGAAATTTTAATTGTTTCATCTGGGGCTGTTGCTATTGGATGTAACATATTGAAAAAATCAAAATCGCAAATGAGTTTAAATGAGATGCAAGCTGCAGCGGCAATGGGTCAAGCTCAACTTGTAATGGAATGGCAGGATTCTTTTAAATCAAAGAATATAAATGTAGCACAAATCCTTCTCACTCGAGCAGATACGGAAAATAAAAAAAGATTCTTAAATTCAAAAGATACATTATCCTCTTTATTAGACTATGATGTTATACCAGTCATTAATGAAAATGATACAGTGGCTACTGATGAGCTGAAATTTGGAGATAATGACCGACTTGCTGCTAGAGTCGCCCAAATGGCCATGGCGGATCTATTGATTCTCTTATCAGATGTGGATGGTCTTTATGACTCTGATCCCAAGAAAAATAAGAATGCTTTACATATTCCAACTATTGATAAAATATCTAATGAAATTATTAATATGGCTGGTAAAAACACCTCAAATTATGGAAGTGGAGGAATGGTTACAAAGCTACAAGCCGCTAAGATTGCAACCCAGGCCGGTTGCGCAACAATCATCTCTAACGGGACTCATGAAAAACCATTGTCCTCCATTATACAAGGAGGAAAATGCTCATATTTTTCAGTAGACTCGAATTCTATTTTAACGAGGAAACAATGGTTGGCAGGATATTTAGATGTTTCTGGATCATTTAAAATAGATCATGGAGCACAAAGAGCTTTATACGAAGGAGGAAGTTTATTGCCAGTCGGTTTAATGGATGTAGAAGGTGACTTTGAACGTGGCGATATTATTAGAATCATGAATGATGATGACCAAGAAATTGGAAGAGGTTTGACTGCATATTCATCAGAAGAGGCCGAAAAAATTAAAGGTTGTCAATCTGATAATATAATTAAAAAATTAGGTTATAAAAACAAATCAGAATTAATACATCGAGACAATATGGCTTTATTTCAAAGTAAAGTATGAAGCAATATAAAGAGTATCATGGATAAAAAACTAGAAAGCTTGATGATAGATATTGGTAGATCTGCCAGAGATAGCTCCTATGGATTAGCAAAAATATCAAATGATAAAAGAAATAGAGCTATTTTTTTTATTGCTGAATCAATAGAAAATAATATCAAAATGCTTCTTGAAGCAAATGCCAGAGACATAGAGTCAGCTAATAATAGAAATTTATCTTCATCTCTGATCGATAGATTAATGCTCAATGAAGAACGAATTTTTTCAATGGCATCGAGCATGAGAGTAATCACTGAAATTCCTGATCCGATTAATCAAATCACGGAAGAGTGGTCTCGTCCCAATGGATTAATTATCAAAAGATTAAGTGTTCCGCTCGGTGTTATAGGAATAATATATGAGAGTCGGCCGAATGTTACCTGTGATGCTGCCGCTTTATGTATAAAGTCAGGAAATACTGTAATTTTAAGAGGAGGCTCTGAAAGTTTTGAATCAAATAAAGCAATTCATTTTTGTCTCAAAGAGGGAATAAAAAAAGCAAAACTCGACGAAAGCATTGTTCAGTTGGTTCCTACAAGAGATCGAGATGCAGTAGGTTTCATGCTTTCATCTATGAATAACTATATAGATGTAGTAGTCCCACGAGGAGGTAAAAATTTAGTCAGAAGAGTTCAAGATGAAGCAAGAATACCAGTAATAGGACACCTCGAAGGAATTTGCCATATCTATGTTCATCATTCTGCAGATTTTAACATTACAAAAAAAATTATTCTTAATGCGAAGATGAGAAGAACTGGAATATGTGGCGCAGCTGAAACCATTCTAATTGATAAAAAAATAGCACCACAAATTGTTAGTAAGTTGGCAGATGAACTGGAGAGAGCTGGATGTGAAATAAAAGGAGATCATGAAGCTCAAAAATATTCTAATTATATAGATGAGGCAATCGATGATGATTGGTCGACTGAGTACTTAGATGCAATAATTTCAATGAAAATTGTTGATGATATTGGTGAAGCAATAAAGCATATTGCTAAATATGGGTCTGGTCATACAGATAGTATTATTTCTTCAAATCAAGAAGCAGCTGATAAATTTATAAAGGAAATTGATAGCGCTATCGTAATGCACAACACTTCGACACAATTTGCTGATGGAGGCGAATTTGGTATGGGGGCAGAGATTGGTATCGCAACAGGAAAAATTCATGCAAGAGGGCCTGTTGGAGCGAATCAATTAACCAGTTACAAATACGCAGTTTTTGGAAATGGTCAGGTTAGACCTTAACCATCTCAACTAAAAGTGCTTATTATATTATTTAGAGTTTCACTTGGACGCATAGCCGATTCAGTAAGATTTTTATCAGGATTATAGTATCCCCCAATGTGGATTTCCTCTCCCTGATTAGAGCTAAGTTCCTTATTTATCTTGTGCTCATTATCACTTAACTGAAGATAGACTTCGGAAAAAATCTTTTGCAATTTTAAATCGATTGTTTGTTCAGAAATTGCTTTTGCCCAAAATAAGGCCAAATAGAAGTGACTATGGCGATTATCAGGTTCACCAACTTTTCTTGAAGGTGATTTATTGTTATCTAAAATCATTGAATTTGCCATATCCATAGTTTTGGCAAGTATTCCCGCTTCTTGGTTATTTGTTTTTCTTGCTAGGTCCTCCAATGAGACTTTTATTGCAAGAAACTCGCCCAAAGAGTCCCATCTAAGATGACCTTCTTTTAGGAATTGCTCTACATGCTTCGGAGCTGATCCACCGGCACCAGTTTCATAAAGACCACCCCCTGAGAGAAGCGGAACAATTGACAACATTTTAGCGCTTGTTCCTAGCTCTAGAATTGGAAATAGATCAGTTAGGTAATCTCTTAAAACATTACCAGTAACAGAGATCACATCTTTTCCTGAATGAATAATATCAAGTGTTTTTCGCATAGCATCATGCGGTGCCATAATCTGGATATTAGAGTTAATATTTCTTTGTGAGAGAATAGTATCAACAATTGTTATCAATAATTTGTCATGCGATCTCTCTGGGTCTAACCAGAAAATTGTATCCGATTTTGTGATCTCAGCTCTCTCTATGGCTAATTCAACCCAATTTTGAATCGACTTATCTTTTGTTTGACACATTCGCCATATGTCGCCTTTTTTTACTGTGTGATTAATCAAAACTTCACCATTTTGATTAATCACTTCCACTGTGCCATCAAATGGAATTTCAAAAGTTTTGTCATGAGAACCATATTCTTGAGCCTTTTTCGCCATTAGTCCAACATTAGAAACATTTCCCATGGTAGTGACATCGAAAGCGCCATTTTTTTTACAAAAATTGATTATCTCTTGGTATATTCTTGCATAACATCTATCTGGTATGAGTGCTCTTGTATCTCTCAGTTTTCCGTCTGGTCCCCACATTTTTCCTGAAGATCTAATGGCTGCAGGCATTGACGCGTCGATAATTACATTGCTTGGTACATGTAAGTTTGTAATTCCTTTATCAGAGTCAACCATAGCTAATGAAGGTTGATTTTTGTATATCCTTTTAATGTCTTTTTCTATTAATAACTTTTCGTCTGGTGGAAATTTATCTAATTTGTCGTATAGGTCCCCAATTCCATTTCGCTCGTTCACTTCATATTTCTGAATAATGTCTTTATGTGATTCAAATACATCCGAAAAAAACGTTTTAACAGCGTGACCAAAAATAATGGGGTCAGAAACTTTCATCATTGTCGCTTTTAGATGCAGTGACAATAGAACATTTTGGTTTTTTGCGACTTTAAATTCCTGTTTAAAGAATGTTATGAGTTTATTAATATCAATTTTTGCTGCATCAATAATTTCATTTGAATCAGTTTCAATTAGCTCCTTGAGTGTCGAAATTTTTCCATTTACATCTTTTAGTATGATTTTTAATTTGTTAGATTTTTTTAATAATTTAGATTTTTCAGATGAGAAAAAATCACCATCATCCATATGAGCAACAGATGTCTTTGAATCTGAACTCCAATCACCCATTGGGTGTGGATTATTTTTTGCATAATTTTTGACGGCTGAAGCCACTCTTCTGTCAGAATTTCCTTCTCTAAGTACTGGATTTACTGCGCTTCCTAAAATTTTTTGATATTTCTTATGAATCTCTTTTTCTTTTTGGTTGTTTATTTTTTCTGGGTAACTTGGAATATTATATCCTTGAGATTGAAGCTCTGTTATTGCTGATTTTAATTGAGGAATTGAAGCACTTATATTGGGAAGTTTTATGATATTTGAATCTGAATTCTTCACCAATTCACCTAATTCAGAAAGATCATCATTGATTTTTTGTTGGTCTGCAAGTGACTCAGGAAAACTTGAGATAATTCTTCCAGCTAGCGATATATCCCGAATTCCGATATCGATATTGGCTTGCTTTGAGAACATTTTAATTATAGGTAAAAGAGAATAAGTTGCGAGCGCTGGCGCCTCATCAGTTTTCGTATATATAATTCGGGATTCAATAGACATTGAGAGACCTTATTGCGTTTTATAGTGATTTTTATTTATCTTGAAATTTTTTCAATTATTTGTGTTGGTGAATCTGTCTTTCTGTAGTAACCATGCCGAATTTTCATTTTTTCATACATGGCATCTCTTATCTCTTTCGTATCAAACCATTGTTGCTTTGACCAATCATGACCTAATAATTGCCCTAAGCAGTCTCCTGGAGGCAGCATAACCTTTATCCCATATTTTTTATCTTGGGATGTACGATCACGATTTGAGTTATGCTCATGACAGAAATTCATAGATTATCTCTTTATTGTTAGCAATTATAACTTAAATTTTTCATTTCTATCAAAATACATATTTAATTTTTTAGAATACATAAAAATCTTTCCAGAAATATTTTGGAGTTAAAATGCATGGTAATCATCAAAAATATATTCAGAACTGATATCAGTGCGAAAAATTCAGGTATGGAGACACCCAGAGATAAAATTGATATTGCCAGTAGCGAGGCTGAAACCATAAATATTGCATTAATGATATTATTTGCTGCAATTATTCTAGACAGAAATTTCTTTTCAGCTTGCTCTTGTATTGCCGCATAAAATGGGACACTAAAAATACCGCCAAAAGTTCCAATCATGATTAAATCAAGAATCAATCTCCAGTTACTTAAATGACTAAGAAATAATTTGATACTCATGGGAGTAACAATATTGAGATTTGAGCTAAAAAAATACAAATCTAATGTAAATAAACTCAAACCAATAGCACCAATTGGTGTGATACCAAGTTCAATCTGATTTTTGGACAGTCTCTCGCATGCAAGCGAGCCAATACCAATCCCAATAGCAAAAGTTGCTAACAAGAATGTCGTTAAACTTTCATCACCCATTAATATATTTATAGTGTATGCAGGAATTTGTAATGTAATTACAGACCCATAAAACCAGAACCATGAGATGCCAATTATGTAGAGAAATATTCTATCCTTTTCTTTACTGAACCCTATTATTTTTTTTATTTCAGAAAAAATATTCCAATTAATTTTTAAAGTCGGATCAGTTGGCTCTGTGTTTGGTATCTTACAACTAAAAAAATAACCCAATATAGCCATTAATAAGAGCAAAGATGCCAGAGGGTAGTCATTTTCTTGGCCGATTGAAACGGCAAGTCCTCCAACCACTAATCCCAGAATAATAGCAATGTATGTCCCAGATTCAACTAATGCATTTCCACCAATTAGTTCGTTAAGTTTAAGTTTTTGAGGTATATAAGCATATTTTACTGGACCGAATAGAGATGACTGAAAACCCATTAAAAACAGAATAAACAATAAGAAGCTATAATTTTCTGTTAATAGGACAAAGGCTGCTGTAATCATTAAAATAATTTCGAGTAACTTAGTTGACTTTATTAAAATTGACTTTTCATATTTATCAGCAATTTGTCCGGCAATTGCAGAAAATAAGAAATATGGAAGAATGAAAAGCGCACCGGCAACATTTGCGATTTGACTAGCATTCAGTCCGAAAACCTCTATTCCTTTGAACGTTAGCAGGATGATTAAACCATTTCTAAATATGTTGTCATTAAAAGCACCCAAAAATTGCGTACAAAAGAAAGGCCCAAAACGTTTTTGAGTGAGCAGTTTAAATTGATTGAAATTGCTTGTTTTTCTGGATTTAAGCATTCAGAGTATTTTTCTACTTATACTCTAATATGGTTTGATTATCGTCGTATTTAGGTGCAAAAATATCACTTAATCGATATGTTCTGGCAGCATCGGATTTTTCATCAGAGTTGCTTTCCATTCCTGGTTGGATCGGTAAGCGATGCGTTTGAGCAGTCAGTGCTTGTACAAAGTTGTTTGCTGAATTCGGTGCCGCATTCCCTGTAGCTGCAAATATTTGGTCTGGCGTAATACTGGATGAATTATAATAAATTGCATTGCTCCTTCTATCCATAGTTAACGTTGCACCTTCAAGTGAAGCGCCAATGAATAAGCCTCTACTTCTTGAGTAAGAATAAATTTCTGCATTAAATCTTAAATCGGTGGCTGCAGCAGTGTGCCTACCTATTGGTCCAGCTGCGATTGAGGCATCAGCACCCAATGTTAATTTACCATTTGTTATTCCATCAACACCTTTACGAGTTTTGAAAACTAATATACTGTCTGTCGATTGAGCTCCGACTTGTAATCCCAAGCTCCCACCAGTGAGCGTTATAAAAGAGGGATTACTCCAAGAATTATCATCATTACGGACAACTAAGATGCCTTTTCCTCTTCTTACTCCGATTAATACTCCTAATTTTCTTACATTTGGAAATACAGCAATGGCATAAGCTCTCGATAAAAGTACGGGTGGAACTGATTGTTCCGGAATACGAAGAATCTGATCAAGCACATCAGTTGCATCGTCCATTCTTCTTTCTTGACTCGATTGAGCGTAAACATTTGAACAAAGAGAGAGCAAGACAAATATAATTGTTTTTTGAAATATCGAATTCATCATTTTCCTTGAAATTTTCTTTTCATAAGCTGCTACTAGAGTGCGCTGTCATCAGTTTCACCAGTTCTTATTCTAACAGCATGCTCCAACTCAGTAACGAATATCTTGCCATCACCAACTTTTCCACTTTTGGCATACTCAATTACTACTGCAATTACTTCATCAACAGAATTATCACTTACGGCGATTTCAATTTTTGTTTTTGGGAGAAATTCAACAGCATATTCCTCACCCCGATATAGTTTTGCATGCCCTCTTTGTGTACCAAACCCCTTAACCTCAGTTACGGTCATTCCATTGATTCCAATCTCATTTAATGCGCTTCTAACATCATACACTCGGATCGGATTAATTATTGCGGTCACAATTTTCATGGATATTTTCCAGATTGTACAAATTGAAAAGATTATAAATCTTATTCAATCAGATATCAGCTTAAATTGATGATTTTTATGACATAAAATTTATGGACGCGCAACAAGAAGGTAGATATGATTTGAGGCTATTATGAATATAGGTGTAAATCATATAAATATTATTACAAAGGACAGCCTTTTATATAATGGCAGTGCTCTTTTGTATTCAGTTACAGCATATTTCTCAGGAATAATCGGTTTATTTAGTCAAGATATCTTAATAAACATTATTTCAATATTCGTTCTAGCTCATGGGATGATAATCGCGGCATATTTAGTTCATGAATGTGCTCATAACCTGATTTTTAGAAAAATGCTGCATAATACATATTTAGGAAGGGCCTTGACTTGGCTGTGTGGTGCTTCATATGGAACCTACGAGGATATAAGATACAAACATTTTCGACATCATGTTGATAATGACGACGTTGTTTGGTTTGACTATGAGGATTTTTTCAGAAACCACCCTCTAATCCTAAAAATTACCCAAATACTTGAATGGTTTTATATTCCAATTCATGAAATTATCATGCACATCATTATGGCTTTTACATCATTTTTCATTGACGAGCGCCGCGATCAAAGAAAGAGGAATATTTTCGTCCTATTGGTAAGAAGCTCATTATTTATCTCTATTGCTTTCTATTTCCCTGTTGTTGCGCTTTACTATCTAGTGGCGTATGTAATTATGATGACTGTTTTAAGATTTATGGATAGCATTCAGCATGATTATAGTTATAACTTAACATTATTTAGTAATGAAAGACCTGAGAGAAAAGGTGACTTTGAATGGGAGCAAGAGCATACTTTTAGTAATCCTATTTCAATGAAAATACCAGTATTAAATTGGTTGGTCCTAAACTTCGGATTTCATAATGCTCATCACTCAGATATGACAATTCCATGGTATCAACTACAAGAAAAACATAAAGAGATGTTTGGTGATAACTCTAGAAATCATGTTCCATTTTTAGCACAACTTAAAATCTTTCATAAACAGAGAGTTAACAGAATAATAGACAACCACACAGAGCTTAGTCCGACAGGGCATGATTACTTGGTTGCCGCAAGAAAAGCAGATGTTTCGGGCGGTAATGCCGCATCTTTTTTAACATCTTTTTAAATCAGAGATAATGAATTGCAAAAATTGAAGATATTCCAGTCTCTTTGGGGTATGGAGCAACGTCATCCCCATAAAAAAGAGCCAACACTTAAAGAAAATTTTAAAAAAGCTAAATTAGCTGGATTTGATGGCATTTGTATTGATTTGAGTGAGAGGGAAATAAAAGATTTCGAGCACTCAAAGGAGTTGTTTGATGAGTTTGATATGAATTGCATGATCAATGCTTTTCCAAATTCTGAGAAAGAGATGGAGTCTTTTCTTCGGATGGGTAAATTATTTGACGCTTCGTGTATAAATATAATAAGTGGAATTACTCCGTTAAATCCAAAAAATGCTGTACCAATAGTAAGAAAATGGATTGAAGAAGCTGAAATCGCAGAAATAAAAATTCTTTTCGAAACTCATCGTGATAGCTTACTAAATGATTTATTTTTCACAATACAATTGATGGATCTGGTTCCTGAGATGAGGCTCTGCGCAGACTTATCTCATTTTGTGATAGATAGAGAATTAAGATTACCGTTACCGGATAGAGATCAGGAGTATATTAATACTGTGCTTAAAAGATCAGATTGTTTTCAAGGAAGAGTGGCCAATCGAGAGCAAATTCAGATTCAACTTGATTTCCCTCAACACAAAGAATGGGTAGATCAATTTAAAAAATGGTGGCGATATGGTTTATTGGACTGGCGGACAAGAAATAATCAGGATGCCGAGCTAATATTCTTATGTGAATTAGGTCCTCCACCTTATGCTATGACAGATAAAAATCAGGAAGAACTCTCAGATCGATGGGATGAGGCTTTACTGATAAAATCTTGGATTGAAGAGATCTGGAAAGAATTAAGTAGCGATATTTTTAAGAATTAAATTCAAAAGGAATAGTTATGAATACATTATCAGGTAAAACAATATTTATTTCAGGGGGAAGCAGAGGGATTGGTCTTGAAATAGCAAAGCGTGCCGCTCAAGATGGCGCTAATATTGTAATAGCCGCAAAAACCGCAGAACCACATCCAACATTACCTGGAACTATTTATACTGCCGCAGAGGAGATAGAGAAAGCAGGTGGAAACGCACTTCCTGTTGTCTGTGATATTCGTTATGAAGAGGAAGTAAATAAAGCGATAGATACCACCTTGGAGAAATTCTCTGGAATAGACGTTTGTATTAACAATGCAAGTGCGATCGCCTTGACACCAACATTAATAACCCCAATGAAACGTTTTGACTTAATGCACCAAATAAATACTAGAGGCACTTTTTTGGTATCAAAGCTATGTATACCGCACCTAGAGAAGTCAGATAATCCACATATCTTGAATTTGTCTCCGCCATTAAATATGAATCCAAAATGGTTTAAGTCGCATTGCGCATACACCATGGCTAAATACGGTATGAGTATGTGTGTATTGGGAATGTCTGAGGAGTTTAAAGAGCAAGGCATCGCAGTTAACGCTTTGTGGCCAAGAACTGCAATTGCGACAGCAGCTGTAAAGAATCTCTTGGGAGGTGATGAAATGATTAAACATTCAAGAACACCTCAAATCATGGCAGATGCAGCATATGAAATCTTGATTAAAGATAGCAAAGAGATTACCGGGCAATTTTTTATTGATGATGAGGTTTTGAAGGAATCAGGTGTTTCAGATTTTAGTCAATATTCTGTTGAACCTGGCGCTGACCTCGTTCCTGACTTTTTTTTGGATTAATTTGAAAAGATGACAGATAGACAACAAGATTTTAGTGGGCTAAAGGAAGTGGGTAAATCTCACCAATTTAGCCTCAATAAACTAGATAATTTTCTAAAAAGTGAATTACCAAATTTTTCTGGCATCAAAGAAATTAAACAATTTAAAGGCGGACAATCAAATCCTACGTACCTTATAAAGACGTATACGAAAAGTTTTGTCTTAAGAAGAAAGCCCACTGGAGATCTTCTAAAATCAGCTCATGCCGTTGATCGAGAGTTTGAGGTTATCAAATCTCTTAAAAAGGCTGGTTTTCCAGTACCAACGCCATATTTGTTATGTAAAGACGAATCAATAATCGGCACAATTTTTTATATTATGGAATTCATCCAGGGGCGAATTTTCTGGGATCCGGATATGCCAGACTGCAGTAAAGAAGAGCGAAAAGCGATTTATGATGATTTGAATAAAAACTTAGCTAAATTGCACGATTTTAATCATGAAAGTATAGGCTTGACAGATTTTGGGGTCCCAGGAAATTATTTTTCTCGTCAGATTTCGAGATGGACAAAACAATACCGTCTATCTGAAACCAAAGAAATTTCTGCAATGGATAATCTAATTTCTTGGTTGCCTAATAATATTCCAGAAGATGATGACTCTTCTGTTGTTCATGGTGATTATCGCTTGGACAATGTCATAATTCATCCCACAGAACCAAGGATAATAGGTATTCTTGATTGGGAGTTATCAACAATTGGACATCCATTGGGTGATTTTACATATCATTTATTAACTTGGCAGCTGCCCGATATTGGGATTGGGTCTGGAGGGTTTTTAGGGAAAAACCTAAATGATCTTGGAATACCTAATCAAGAAGATTATATTGATCAATATTGCGAGAGAACAGGAAGGGTCGAAGGCATAGAAAATAGAGGTTTTTATTTTGCGTATAATTTTTTTCGCTTGGCGGCGATTTTGCAGGGAATCGCCGGAAGGGTGAGGGATGGAACGGCATCAAATAAAAAGGCAAAAAAACTTATTCATGCGATTGAACCGCTGGCTGATATTGGCTGGCAACATACCCTATAATTTAATTAATGAGGTTAAGCAAATAAAATGAATGACAGACTCAATCTTAGGGTTAAATCGGGTATCGCAGAAGTTCAATTAAATCGAGCGAAAAAACATAATGCACTGGACCATAAAATGTTCGAGTCATTAATCGAGACTGGTGAACGATTATCTAAGGATAATTCTATAAGAGCTATAATATTGCATGGTTCAGGAAAAAGTTTTTGTGCTGGCATTGATTTAACCATGTTTGCTGGTGAAGGTATGTCTCAAGACTTTTCAAAAAATATGTTACCCCGTGAGAAATCACTAGCAAATTATTACCAAAGCGCAGCTTATGTTTGGAGGGAAATTCCGGTTCCTGTTATCGCTGCATTACACGGTGTCACATATGGCGGTGGCCTGCAGATAGCCCTGGGGGCAGATATTCGTTATGCCTCAAAAGATTCAACTTTTTCAATAATGGAAATTAAATGGGGAATAATACCAGACATGGCGATGACAACATCAATCCCAAGCATTATGAGAATTGATCAGGCCCTAGAGATGGCTATGACAGGAGATGTAATAAACGCGTCCGAGGCTAATAACCTCGGCTTGGTTACTGCAATAACAAGCGATCCGCTTGAAAAAGCGAGATCTCTTGCGAACAATCTTGTCAATAAATCCCCAGATGCAATAAGAGCAATTAAAAAATTATTTTATGAAACATGGAAAAATAATGATCAGTCTTCGTTGTCATTAGAAGCGCAGCTCCAAAAGAAAGTAATGGCTGGTTCAAACCAATTGGAAGCAGTCAAATCATCAATTAACAGAACTACTCCTAATTTCACGGATCCCGAATAATGCAAAAAATGAAAACAGTTAAATACACTGAAAAAAATGCAGTTTCGATAATTACCATTAATCGCCCAGATGTTATGAACTCATTTGATGAATTACTTCGATCTGAATTACATGAAGCAATCAAGCATAGTGCTGATAATAAGGACATAAAGGCCGTAATCATAAATGGTAAGGGCAGAAATTTTTGTGCAGGTGCAGACTTAAAGGATACAAAAGATCTAGATAAGACCATTGAAAGTATTCTTAATGATGAATATCGGCCAATTTTCGAATGCATAATTAATGCTGAAAAACCTGTGATAGCATCCGTTCATGGATCCGCAGCAGGTATAGGTTTATCTTTGGCATTGATTTGCGATTTAATGATCATGGCTGATGATGCTTATTTGCTGTCTCCTTTTTCCACCATATCTCTGGTCCCGGACGGAGGAATGAACTGGATGTTAGTTAATCAGTTAGGATATAAAAGGGCTTATCAATTATGCATTGAAGCAGAAAGGATAAGTTCTGATTACTGCATCAAGTACGGGTTAGCAAATAAATCTGTACCCGCCAACATTCTTCAGGAAGAAACGATGAAATGGGCAATGAATATTATTAAAAGAGCACCATTATCCTTAAAAGGAACTAAAAAGTTAATGCGTTTTGCAGAAAGTGAATCATGGTCAAAAACTTATGAAATGGAGGCATCTATCCAGCAATCCCTTCAAAATTCATATGATTTTAAGGAAGGTGTTAGTGCTTTTCTAGAGAAAAGATCGCCCAAGTTTAAAGGTAAATAAAAATAATTAGGTGCTAAAATGAAATTATCATTCATCGGTTTGGGTGTCATGGGTTACCCAATGGCAGGTTTTTTATCAAAGTCTGGATATGATGTAACAGTTTTCAATAGAACGAAGAGCAAAGCTGAAACATGGTGCAGTGAATTTAAAGGTAATTATGCAGAAACTCCTCGTGATGCAGTTCATGATGCTGAAATGGCTTTTATCTGTGTCGGAAACGATGATGACGTAAGAGAAGTTGCACTGGGCGAGACTGGAATTATCAATGGATTAAAAAAAGAAAGCATTATAATCGATCATACAACTGCATCCGCAAAATTAGCGTGCGAAATCCATGATGAAGCAGAAAAATATCAACTTAGATTCTTAGATGCACCTTTATCGGGCGGGCAGGCAGGGGCAGAATCGGGAAAATTAACAATTATGGTGGGCGGTCAAAAAGATGTTTTTGATCAGGCGTCACAAATAATGAACTGCTATGCAAAAGTTTGTACTTTGATCGGAGGTGTAGGATCTGGGCAAAAAGCAAAAATGGTAAATCAAATTTGTATTGCTGGTCTTTTGCAAGGGCTATCTGAAGGACTGCATTTCGCTAAACGAGAAAAGCTTGATATTGAAGCAGTTATTAATGCTATTTCAAATGGAGCCGCTCAGTCTTGGCAGATGGAAAATCGTTGGAAAACAATGATTAATGATGAATTTGATTTCGGTTTTGCAGTGGAGTGGATGCGGAAGGATTTAGAAATTGCATTGCAAGAAGCTGACCAAGTTGAAGCGAAATTAGAAGTTACAAAATTAGTAAATGAGTATTACAAAGATTTAGAAAAATTAGGCGGGAATCGTTTTGATACTTCCAGTTTAATTAAACGTCTAGAACCTTAAAAAACGTTTTCTAATTAGAATCGAATAGGATACAATTCTTGTCGAACCAGGGGTGGCCTGATAGGCCTGAGATTCGAGACATTTATGTAAGTGTCAAGACGAAAACCCTTTGAACCTGATCCAGTTAAGACTGGCGTAGGAAGAGGATCTGACATGATTAAAAACACTCGTTTTTCTCTGAAAATTAATTTTTTATTCGCCGCTTTTCTATTTAGCTTTTCTTCTTTTTCTCAAGAAGTAATTGATGAAGTTACAGTTACTGCAGATTATGGAAAAAGAAAAGAATCAGATATACCGTCTAGTATTTTTATTTTAGACGAAGAGATGATTTATAAGGCCTCGAATCAGCATTTCGAAGACCTCATCCAGACCATTCCTAATATAAATTGGTCTGGTGATGGAAATAGAGCACGATATTTCCAAATAAGAGGAGTTGGTGAGCTAGAACAATATGAAGGTGCTCCAAATCCTTCAATAGGTTTCTTAATTGATGATATTGATTTCAGTGGTATAGGTTCAATTGCTACTTTATTTGATATTGAGCAAATTGAAGTCTTAAAAGGAGCCCAAGGTAGTAGATATGGCGCGAATGCTCTCGGTGGGCTGATTTACATGAAAAGTGTAGAGCCAGATGCAGATCAATCTGCGAGAATTCAGTTAAGGATAGGTGAAGATGATGAGCTTGCAGCTGGGCTTGCTTTTGGAGGTGCACTAGTAAATTTTAACAATGCAAAATACAGATTGAGTCTTCATCACCATCAGAGCAATGGATTCAGAGAAAACATATCACTGAATCGGAGCGACACAAACCAGAGAAAAGAAACCACAATCAGATTTAAGGCAAATTGGGAAACAATAAATAATTGGATATTCAATCTATCCAACATGTTAGTTAATGTGAATGATGGTTATGATGCCTTCTCAATCGATAATTCATTTAAAATGCTATCTGATAACCCAGGGAAAGATTCGCAGAAGAGTATTGGCAGCTCATTCAAAGCCACTTATACTAAAAATCAATATTATGATTTAGAAATGATCACATCTGTTGCAAATTCAGATATGGTTTTCTCGTATGATGCTGACTGGGGAAATGAATCATCATGGTTACCGTATACTTACGATTACTTTTCAAAAAGCAAAAGAAACCGAAGGACGGTTTCACAAGATATTAGATATATTTCATCTAATACGATGAGCTTAACGAATTCCCCTGAATGGGTAATAGGGGTGTATTTTATAAAACTTGATGATGAAGTTAAGACTGAAAGTACGGGGGAGTATAATGACCCAATATATGTTTACTCAGATTCTTTAAATAGTAATTTTAACAGTCAATACGAATCACTTAATGCCTCACTTTACGGTAATCTAAATCTTGATATTGCTGAAAATTCGTTATTGTCAGTGGGACTAAGGGCAGAAAACAGAGGAGTTGATTATTCTGACTCAAATAATTTGTCAATGTCACCAGATGAGACAATGTTTGGTGGTGAAATAAGTTTATCGAGGTGGTTTGAGAGAAATATCAATGGTTATTTGAGTCTTAGTCAAAGCTTTAAAGCCGGTGGATTCAATTTAGGAGTGACCCCAGAAGGAAAAAGAGCTTTTGATAAAGAATTACTATGGAATGTTGAAGTAGGTCTTAAGTCTTTATTAATAAATGAACGTCTTCAGCTCAATGCGGCTATATTTTATAGCAAAAGAAGGGATCAACAGGTAAGAACTTCATCGCAACTTATTGCAAATGATCCAGCTTCTTTTGTTTTTTATACTGACAATGCAGCGAAAGGAAAATCTGTAGGTGTCGAATCTAATATAAAGTGGATCCACAATGAACATGTTCAAATGTATCTAAATCTTGGTATTCTTAAAGCTCGTTTCGATGAGTATATCGGGCAAAGTTCACTCAATGGGAGAGATCTGGCGCATGCACCGAGATATTCTGTAAATGGTGGAATTGATTATAGGCATCCCAAGGGGATTTTTGCATTATTATCAATATCTGCAAAAGATGAATTTTATTTTGATGTTAGTCATAATCAGAAATCTCAAAAATTTAAATTAGTAAATTTACGACTTGGCTATGAAAAGAATGATTGGTCATTACAACTATTTATGAATAACTTGCTTAATGAAAAGTATGCGGTTAGGGGCTTTTTCTTTGGTAATGAACCTCCAGATTTTCCTAATAAATTATATACTCGAAAGGGCGACCCCAGACAAATAGGAATAAAGTATGAGATGAGGTTTAATTGATTATGAAAATAGCAGTTGATATAAGTTTGTATCCTTTAGATGAAGATTTTATCCCACCAATAAAAAACTTTATTCATCGTTTAAATAATTATAATTCAATCGAAGTGATAACTAATAATATGAGCACCCAAATAATAGGCGAATATGAAGTTATTATGTCCATTCTCAATAATGAAATTAGAGATACATTCGAAGAGTTACCCAAAGCAATATTTGCTGTCAAGATACTCAATAATCCAAGCTAAATAAATGAGTAAGAAAGAAATCACTCCAAGCAAGATAAGATGGAAAATTTAGCTGTTATCCTAGCGATTGGGTACTTATTACTGGCAATTCGTCAAAATATATTATGTTGGATTTGCGCTGCTTTGAGCACATCCATCTATATCTATTTATTTTTTAATGCAAAATTATATATGGAATCACTGTTAAATTTATTTTATTTTCTCATGGCAATTTATGGTTGGATATCATGGTCAAGCAAAAATAAAAATGAAATATTGAGAATTTCTCAATGGACAAAAAACATTCACATCCTTGCAATAACCATTATTACTTCTTTATCTCTCTTGATGGGTTTCTTATTATCTTTGAAAACAGATGCGGCATTTCCATATATCGATTCTATGACAACATTTTTTTCCATTTGGGCGACATATCTTGTGGCCAAAAAGATACTTGAAAATTGGTGGTATTGGTTGGTTATTGATTTAGTGTCTATGATGCTCTATTGGTCACGCGATTTACAAATGACATCACTGCTTTTTTTACTTTATATTTTTATGATTCCATTCGGCATGTATTCATGGAAAAAAAGTTTTGAGGAGCATTCCAATGCTCACTGTTGAGCAAGCAATTGAATTAATTCCTATATCAATTTCAAAGAATTTAATTTCGATAACGCCGCTCAATAGTACTAATAATCGTATTTATAAAATTCAAACAGACAAACAGTCTTTTATCTTAAGGCTGAATAATCGTTATACAGATATTTTCAATATTGATAGAAAAAAAGAGATTAAGGTATTAAGAAATGCGTCATTAGCCAGAATTGCCCCTGAAATTATTTTTGAAGATTATAGAAAAGGTATTCTTCTGACTTTATTTGTTGAAGGTAGAACATGGCATCTTGATGATTTCGAGGATCAAACCAAAATAAGATCTCTCGTAAAGTTACTTCATAGCGTCCATTCTCTTCCGCTTTGTGGGCTTAAGCTGAATCCAGTTGATTTAGCAAATAATTATATTCTTAAATTAGATACCAATACGGATTCATATGAATTTTCAAAAATCTGTTTATCCATCATTAAAAATATTGATTATTCAGGAAATATTCGCTGTTGTCATAATGATATCCATCCACTAAATATTATACAGGGAGAGCATTTAATGTTGATTGATTGGGAGTATGCTTATGACAATGATCCTATGTTTGAGATTGCATCAATTAGCTCATTTAATAACTTAAGAAAAGGCGCAGAATTGATGCTGTTAGATGAATATTTCGGAGGAAGCGGTAATTATTCTATGAGAGATTATTTACTTCAAAAAAAATTATATGAAGCAATTTATTGGTTATGGTTAGCATGCAAACAATCTAACAGTGGATCGAATAGAGATAGTGAACTGCTGTTGCGATTAAAATCAAAATTACTCGATCAATAAAGAGACAATCATTACCAATGATTTCTCAATTCTCTTAATTTGAGGAAAACCTTCTTAGGGGACGGCTTTGACTCTAAATCCGGAAAAGATTCACTTAATTTATTAATGATTTCCTCATTTTGTAGACGCAAAAAAACATTAATTTTCATCTCATCTTTGAGTGATGTTACGATTTCAGCGGGATCATCGTTTTCGTATTTTCTTAACATTTCCATAGCATCTTTGTTCTGAGGTTCCCTATCTAAAGTAAATTTAAGGTTACTAATTAGATAATCATGACCTGGATAAATTCGTGTTTCCAATGGAAGTTTTTCCAATTGAGTAAAAGTTTTATAGAGCTCATTTGGGTCACCTCCGAAATGACAATTACCAGCACCAGCATTGAATAAAGCGTCACCACTAAAAAGAACTGGTTCTTCTGTGCGCAAAAATAGACATATATGACTCAGTGTATGGCCAGGTGTATCAAGACATTCAAGCTCAATATTCTTACCTATCTTTATAATATCTCCATGATTTACACCGATGTCCATATTCGGTATTTTATCTTTGGCATTTTCATGAGCGATGACTTTCGCCGATGTTGCCTTCACTAAGGCATCATTACCTGCTATGTGATCCCAGTGTTCATGTGTATTAAGAATTTGAGTAATGTTCCAACTATTTTTCTTAGCTATTTTGATGCATTTTTTATAATCGAGTGGGTCTATTGCCAATGCTTCACCACTATTCGGGCATGCAATCAAATAGTTGAAGTTTCTATAGGCATTTGCAGTCCATATTTTTTCAACAATCATTATTATGATTTCCTATATTAATAACATTTAAAACTAGTATATCCTGTAATCAATTATAATTTAGAATATGATCATATATTTAGATACTTATTTATTTTCTATTACTTAAAGGAATATGAAAAGTTAAGATAATGAGTCGATTATTTATAATAAGACATGGGCAAGCTAGTTTTCTGTCAGATAATTACGATCAACTTTCAGAGAATGGTTGTTCGCAGGCCAAATTTTTGGGTGAAAACCTCTCGTCACAAGATATTGTCTTTGATTCGGTTTATTGTGGCAACTTAGTCAGGCAAGTCGATACAGCCGAAATTGTCAAAAGTGTATACGATAAAAAACACATTAATTTTCCTGAAATACAAAAAAATGAACACCTTAATGAATATCCTGCTGAGGAAATAATGACTTCATTAGGTAAATATCTTATTGAAAATGACGCTTCTGCATCAGAACTCTTTAAAAAGTGTAACAATGCGACTGAGGAGATTGATCGTCACAGGTATTTTCAAAAGTTATTTGAGCTAATACTTGAATCGTGGGTTAAAAACGAACATACAGAAGTTAATCTTTCTATGACTTGGAGCCAATGGAGTGATCAAGTGAGACGAGCGTTAGATGAGATTATGCATAATGCAAAAAAAGGCGAATTAATTGGCATCTTTTCTTCTGGAGGCCCAATTGGTGTGAGTGTTCAAACTGCCTTAGAAGCTCCAGATATGAAAGCCGCTGAGCTGAATTGGCGAATTTATAATTGTTCTGTAACTAAATTTTCATTTAATAAACACCGCTTTACTTTGGATCAGTTTAATGACACTTCATACTTGTCTGAAGAACTTTTAACATATAGATAATTACCCATATACATGAAGGCAAAAAAGTCACTAAGACTGGTCTTGGGGAATCAATTATTTCCCTTCAGAGATCAGCAGTTTAATCAGAATGAAACCATATTCATGTGCGAAGATTTTGGATTATGCTCTTATGTCAAACACCATAAATCAAAAATCGCATTATTTTTTTCTGCAATGCGCTCATTCAGAGATGAAGCCTTGAGGAAAGATTTGAAGGTTATTTATTATGAGTATTCTCAAGATTTCAAGAAACACTATTCTGAAAAACTCCTAGATACAATAAGTTCAGGTGAATTCGAAGAGATTGTCTTCTTTGAAATTGAAGATAAGGCTTTTGAAAAAGAGCTATTTAAATTTATCGATAAAGAAGAAATTCGCTTTATAGTTAAACCATCCCCAATGTTTCTTGACAGCCGAGAATCCTTCGCTGAATTTAGTGGAGATAAAAAATTTATACTTCAAGCCAATCATTATAAAAGGATGAGAAAAAAATTAGATATATTGATTGATAATAAGAAACCTCAAGGTGGTAAGTGGAGTTATGATGACGAAAATAGAAAAAAACTTCCAAAAAACTATGACATTCCAATGCTTCCATCAATCAAGCCTAGAAGTGACTTTAATAAGATTTCACGTTTCATTGAAACTACATTTGATAAACACCCAGGAAAGATTGATATAATTTTTCCTTTTACTCACGATCAGGCCATAAAGTGGCTGAATATTTTCTTTCAAGAGAGATTTCATGATTTTGGTCCTTATGAGGATGCAATAAACAAAAAAGAACACTTTCAATTGCACTCTGTTTTAAGTACATCATTGAATTTAGGGCTATTAACGCCAAAATTAGTCATTGAAAAAGCCTTGGATTACGCCTCTAGCAATGAAATACCACTCAATAGTCTGGAGGGGT
>QOPG01000014.1 GCA_003331585.1 Gammaproteobacteria bacterium
AAGTGTCTGGAGAGGTGGCAGAGCGGTTGAATGCACTGGTCTTGAAAACCAGCAAGGGTTTGTAGCCCTTCGAGGGTTCGAATCCCTCCCTCTCCGCCAATTCTCGATAAGTCAATAAATACTTGTTTTTCAGTAATACAATAGAAAAAATGTAAAAGAACCTTGTTTATTCTCATCAATGCCATATGATTGATTTAAGATTAATAATTTTTAGAGAGGAAAAATTAAATGTCTTTAGTCGTAAGAGTATACAGAGAAAATAAGGGCACAATTGTTAGGACAATTATATACACAATTGGTCACTTTATTATTGCAGCAGCTTGCGTTATGTACTTTACCGGATCATCGTTTGAGGCAGCAATTACAGATGCTATAGTTGAGCCTTTAATTAATGGTGTGTGGTATATGGTATTGGATAAATTTTGGGCAAGTAAAGTCGCCAAAAAGCCTAAACCTGCTGTAGCTTAAACATCTATAATTTTATTAGCTCACTGAAAGCTACTGAAATCATTCCTCTAGCGCCTCCAATACGTCTTCCACTGTCCCATCGATTATCATAATCAACACTGATATCAGATCTCAATATTTCATCCAAATCTTTTCCTTCCTTAATCATTAACTGAATCCTCGATTTAATCTCCTGTAACATTTCGATCGCCAGTTTGACCGTCTCAACAGTTGTTTGTTTTCCATGACCAGGGATAATTTTTGTATTTTCATCGCACAAACTAATTAGTAATTCATAAACCTCAATTGTTCCAAGAAAGCTACCGCCATTATTTGCATCTATGTAAGGATAACTTTCAGACCTGAATACATCTCCGGTATGAATAACATTGGCATTAGTAAACTTTATAAAAGAATCATTATTAGTATGAGCGTTTGGCACTTTAAAAACATGGATATTTTCATCATTGATATGAAAATTTACATCTTTACTAAATGTGACAAAAGGAGGAGTCTGATCGTATCCTGCAACCTTCATTTGTGATCTAACATTCTCATGTCCGACGATTAGAGCGCCACGCTTTCCAAAATTCTCATTACCGCCTGTATGGTCAGGATGCATATGAGTATTTATTATGAATCGTATCGGTTCGGATGAAAAATTACTGATAGCTTCAATAATTTTTTCAGTGAGAGGTGCATACTGATCATCAATCAATAGAATTCCATCCTCGCCATAAATAACACCAATGTTTCCACCCCTGCCCTCGATATAGGAAACATTTTTGTTTACCGGATGTACAATCATCTCTACATCAGAAAAACTCTGAGCATTAGCAGTAGAGGATAAATTCATAATAAGCAAAACCAAGCAATGTAAGTGGTATTGTTTCATTTGACGTCCTACAAATTAAACATAGATAATCAAACTATCATAAGCTTAAATATAATTAAAATAAGTTCTACCCTTTAGGAATCGTATTTGGTAATCACGGACTAACCCTGAGTACCTAAATTGAAATTGAATCTATTGTTAAACTGCCTACGAATTGATGTATTTAATTACTTCCTGACTGCACATGTATCCTGGAGTTCCAGCTATCGAGCCACAGGGATACGTTCCAGCACCACATATGAAGGCATTTTCATTATCAAGTAGTCTATAAAAATGATTCTCAGGATCGCTAGAAAAATTGCGATCAAAAAATGTCTGGCCACCAGTTAAGACTGTGTGATCAATATTGCCCCCAGGAAAATGGAAGGTTTCTTGAAGATCCTTTGGTGTAAGCAATCTTGTCCAGATGCAATCCTCAGGATTCTTGATGTATTGAAATAATTTTTTCAGGGCATCTTCTTTAACCGACTGAAGATCTTCTCCTTTGTTGTTTAAAGAAAAGTTTTTCATGAAGACGGCAATACGATCATAAGGTTCATTACAATTCATGATTCTCATCGCACCACCCTCACAATATATTTGCATGTAACCAGGCTCATAGTCCTTATCTTGCCCAAGTACACTTAAAGTTGATTCTTCAAATTTCTCTATAGAATTCACTGAAAATAAAAATCTAAATGCAGCATCAGTATCAGACAGATTTGTGGCATCTCTCCATTGAATAGGTTTTTTAAAGACGACATTTAGCTTCCCGCTGCTACCAATATATTTTTTTTCAGTTTGCATTTTGGATAATTTGTTACTATCCATCATATTTAAGGCTGTCTTTGGATCGGTTGCAAAAATAATAACGTCATATCCTAAATTAGTAGTGCCCTCAGGAGAATCCAATATCACAGTATTTTTTTCTGAATCAACTTCAAGTAACTTGCTCGATGTATGTATTTTTACACCGAGTTTGCAATTAATTTCGCCTAATTTTTCTGTTAATTTCCATATTCCACCCTTCACAAATCCATAATATCCATCAAATATCGATCCTGAATCCATCACTGGGAGTGTAAACGCAGAATATGGCTCATCTAATGAGACAGGACCGCTTTCCGAGACCGTCATTGCCATATACATTTTTGATTTATCACTAGTTAGATAATGATTCAGTAAGTCTCTTGCAGTCCCTGTAATCCAAAGCTGAGTAAGCTCGTTACCTAATATGTCTTTAGCGCTTGATATATTTGGAGGAATTGCTTCCTTGTAACCTTTTTGCAGATATTGAATTACCTTATTTTCGTCTTCACGAAATGCTCTTAAATCTCCCGTCTCACCCCATTTTTCTGATAATTCTTTATCCAATTCTGACGCATCACGAAATATCATAGCGGGATGCTTCTCACCTGGGAAATGAACCAGTTTTGGGTGCGAAGGAACAAATGTATCAAGAGTTGAAGAAAGGCCTGTCTCTTTATAAATAAAATCCTGCATTAGCCCCAGCACTGATGCGCCAAGTGCGTAGTGAAAATCCTCTCCGTTAATTCGTGCTTGCTCAGATATACAAGCTCCTCCAACCTTATCACTCTGATCAATCAATGTTATATCGGCACCAGATTTTTGAAGATAATTCGCTGCAACCAAGCCATTAATTCCAGCTCCAACAATGAGGATCTTTGTTTTTTTCATGTTTGTTAAGTGACTTAGAAATCGAGCTTTAACATCGCATTATAACTTCTCTCTGCAGACAACATTGAGTCTGATGGATCATCTCTCTCAACAAAATAATGCTTAAGCCCAGAAATATTACTCAAGCTGAAGATTTCAGAGAAATCAATCACCCCATCACCCACATCAGCCATCATCGTGTTTGATGCCATATCTTTGATATGCCAAAGCGGAAAACGACCGGGGTATTTATTTATGTATGATTTTGGGTCTTTTTTTGCTTTATTGACCCAATACATATCAAGCTCAAATAGCACATTATTAGGATCTGTCTTGTCGAGAAGCAAATCCATGGGTAACTCACCATCCAAGACATTGAATTCAAAATCATGATTATGGTAGGCAAATTTCAATCCATTTTGATTGCATTTTTCGCCGAATAAATTATATATATCAACATACTCACGATACTGATCAATATTTTGTCTTTCTGACTCAGACAACCAAGCCATCACAATATATTCGTGACCGACTTCCAAAGCTGTATCGATGGCTTTATTTGGGCTATTATAAATTGCGTCCATTTCAATGTGAGTAGATGGTGATTTCAACCCATTATCAGAGAGAATTGTTTTTATTTCTTTAGTGGTTTTTCCAAAATATCCTGCAAATTCAACCTCCTTGTATCCAATATCTGCAATTCGTTGAATGGTCAATGGTAAATTCTCTGCCATCAAGTCTCTGACTGTATAAAGCTGTATACCAATATTTGATAAATTATTATCCATAAGACTTGCTGCATTCAATGAACCATGGGAGTTTAACAATGAAAAAGTACCACATAAAAGTGAATTTTGTAGGAATTTTCTGCGATCTGTATTTTCTAGTTTGGTCATATTATATTTTTCCTTCTTGAAGCATCTCCACCGCCGAAGCAGACGCACGAGCAGTTAAAGCCATATAAGTTAATGACGGGTTTTGACAGGCGCTCGATGTCATGCACGAACCATCAGTTAAAAATAAATTTGATACGTCATGGCATTGATTGTATTTGTTAAGAACCGATGTATTTGGATCATGGCCCATTCTTGCCGTTCCCATTTCGTGGATAGCAAGACCAGGAGGTGCTGAATTATTGTAGGTTTCCACATCAACCAAGCCAGATGCTTCTAGCATTTCTTTGGCATCTTCGGCCATCACTTTAAGCATCTTTTTTTCATTTTTTCTTAATACGCATTCTATGTTTAAAACTGGAATGCCCCATTTATCCTTTTGACTTTTATCGAGCCAAACCTTATTTCTTTTGTCAGGAAGCATTTCTCCAAAACCACCCAAGCTAAATGTCCATGGACCTGGTTTTTTTAGCTGCTCTTTTAAGTCAACACCAATTCCCTTGATAGAATTACCTCTTTTCCAGCCTGGTCTCTTTCCCCCTCCTTGAAAACCAAACCCCCTAAGAAACCTTTCATCATTATTTCCTATATTATGATATCGAGGAATATAAATACCATTAGGTCTTCTTCCTTTAAAGTATTTATCCTGAAAACCAGGGAAAACCCCATTTGCTCCACTCTCAAATATATGATCCATCAAATAATGACCCAATGTTCCACTTGAATTAGCAATTCCATCGGGAAAACTCTCGGATTTCGAATTCAACATTATTTGAGTTGTACCTAGAGTTGATGCGCATAGAAAAATTATTCGAGCACTTATTTTTGAATAATTTTTTGTTTTTGAATTAATTATATTTACACCAGTCGCTCTTTTATTTTTCTTGTCATATTCGACACTATGAGCTATTGAGTCAGTCAAAATTGTTAAATTATTTGTTCGTCTCGCAGCAGGCAATGTTGCTGACAAGGAGCTGAAATATGCTCCGAACGAACATCCTCTCTCACATTCATCCCTACTCTGGCATTGCCCTCTTCCTAACTCTAAGTGCTCTTTAGTCGGTTTTGTTAGGTGTGCGCAACGACCGATAATCATTTTTCTTCCTGGGTATTTGTTTTCTATATGTTTCTTTACCTCTAATTCAACACAATTCATTTCCATCGGCGGAAGAAATTTACCGTCAGGTAATTGCGGCAAATCTTCCTTAGACCCACTAATTCCAGCAAAGGTTTCTACATAATCATACCAAGATGCAATATCTTTATACCTAATCGGCCAATCTACTCCATATCCATCTTTTTTATTTGCCAAAAAATCCATTTCACTCCATCTATAACTTTGTCTATACCAAAGTAAAGATCTTCCGCCTAATTGATAGCCTCTAATCCATGAAAATGGTTTGTCTGTTTCTGTCTTGTATGGATTCTCTTTATCATTTACAAAGAAATGTTTTGTTGATTGGTTTAAAGCGTAATTTTGTTGTTGAATGAAATACTCATTATTTAGCGTGTCTTCAGGAATTTTACCGTGGTAAGGGAGATCCCAGGGCGCCTTTCCTTCTCCTACATAGTCTTTTCCATGAATGGTGTTTTCACCTCTTTCAATTAATGCGACTTTTAAGCCTTTTTCTGTAAGCTCCTTCGCGGCCCATCCACCAGAAATTCCTGAACCCACAACAATTGCATCAAAATCATTAGAATTTGCATTTAAGTTACTCATGTCGACCATACTCGATCATCTTCATTCAATGTTGTACAACCCCTGTATGGGCCTGGCATAGGATCATATCTCAGCTCAACCGAACCGCCATACTCTGAAGTATAATAACCTGATATAACAAACCACTTTAAATCTGCAAAAAATGCAGACAGTTCATTTTTTTCTAATCCATTATCCAGATCAATCAATATTTTTTTTTGATCATCAATTGAACAATTGATAAATGATTTACGATATCGATTTACAACAAATTCATTTATTAAATTTAGCCCATTCTGGTACTTATTCTTAGTTTCATTCGAGGCCCATTCACTTAACATTATATCAATGAATCTATGCACGCCGATATCTACCGCACCTGCTGTATCAGTAGCAGGTATGATTAAATCGGTAATATCTTTTAATAACAAATAACTCTTATCGTCGAAAAAACTTGCCTCATAACCCATCTCATCAATCCCAAAGACACTCATTGCACCTTGAAGCTTAGAGAGTGGTATATTTATACCAAGTAATAGTGCGGTATTCTTAAGTGCTTCTCTTCTTGAAATTTTCATAACAATCTTTTTTAACCGTATACCGAAGCGAGTAAATCTCGAATAGCTTCTTCTGAATTATTATTTCGAGGCCAGCATTCCAACCCAATATAGCCGTTATATTTCATTTTCTTTATTTCATCAAAAATAAAATTATAATTCAGCTCACCTGTTCCGGGCTGATTTCTTCCTGGAGCATCTGCGATTTGAATATACCCTACTTGATCTATTCCTGATCTTAATTCGCCAATTAAATTTCCTTCTGTTAATTGCATATGATAGAGATCCCAGTTAATTTTAATATTTGGTGAATTGATTGATCGGCAAATAGATACTGTATCTTTTGAGCCATTCAAAAAATGTCCTTGATGATCAACAGGATTAAAAGGCTCAATGATCATCATTTTTCCTGACCCTTCTAATATGCCCCTAACGCTTGTAAGCGCCTTAGAGAAATTTTTTACACTCTCTTCTTGAGAGTGTTTACTTGATGTCTGATGACCAACGACTGTAAACATAGGGGCACCAAGAACGAGAGCTGTTTCAATGGCTCGTTTAATAGCATCTTTAAATTTTTTATGATTGTTTGATAGCGCTAAACTCGGGCTCTGCCATGCAGTAAATTGAATAATATCAAGATTTAAATCTTCACACAATTTAGCAATATCATTAACATTTCTCTTTCTATCTTGGTAATCCCAAAATTCAACCGCACTAAAACCCGCCTTTGAAGCAGCTTTAAACCTATCCATAAAAGGCAAGTCTGTCCACCATGATTCCATATTGCATGCAAAATATGCAGGAATATTTTTATATTTTTTTGCTTTCTTTTCCTCTGCTTGTAAAACAGGAGTTGTTAATACTGAAAAGAGCGAAGCATTCATTATTTGTCTTCGGTTAAATCTCATTTTCCCCTCATTAAGGTATATCTAATCCTTACAGTTGACTCTATCTAATGAAATTGAATCTGGCAAATAATTGTTAATTATTATATTAATAGAATGTAATTATTGAATAATGGAATTAAGGATCGTTATGCATACAAATAATCAAAACAGGCTTTTTATGGCCAGCTGTACATCGTTATTACTTACCGCAATGACCTTTGCTATAAGAGCTAGGCTTGAAACTGTTTTTGGACCGACAGGAATCGGGCTAACTTTAGAGCAGATCGGTTATGCTTTTATGCCGGCTTTTTGGGGTTTTACGCTGGCTATGATATTAGGCGGACCGCTGGTTGATTATATAGGCCTGAAAAAAGGTATGTGGGCTGCATTTATTTTGCATGCTGCCGGTATTTGCTTGACTTTGTTTGCTTATGATTTTTCATCATTATTTTTAGCAACTGTGCTCATGGGTCTAGGTAATGGCATGGTAGAGGCTGTTTGTAATCCAATGGTTGCATCGATGTATCCTGAGCATAAAACTAAGATGCTAAATCGTTTTCATTTATGGTGGCCAGTTGGTATTGTCACTGGCGCATTTATTGGGATGATATTCATGGACTTACTTGGATCGAGCTGGCAATTTATGGTGGCATCTTTGTTTGTACCACTACTGATTTATGGCTACTTATTTTATGGGCAAAACTTCCCAGAAACTGAATTAGCAAAATTAGGTATCAGTCAAAAGCAATCACTAAACAACTTAATTACACCTTTATATATCTTTGTAGCAACATGCATGCTTTTATCGGCAACTACTGAGCTAGGAACCACTCAAAGAATAGAGTCATTACTTAGAGATACCGGAGTAAATGCGTTATTGGTATTGGCGTTTATAAATGGAGTCATGATCATAGGAAGAGCATTAGCTGGGGAAATATCCAAAAATATTTCTACATGTGGAATGTTGTTGTTTTCTTCAATTTTTTCCTTTGCTGGTTTGCAATTACTTTCAGTTTCATCGGGTATTCTCATATTCTTATCGGCGGGTATTTTTGCTATTGGAATTACATTCTTTTGGCCAACAACATTGGCGTATATATCGGAAAACATACCTGAGAGTGGAGCATTTGGTTTATCCTTGATTGGAGGGCTGGGGATGTTTTCAGTCTCTCTTGTCTTACCTTTGATGGGTCAACTGCTTGATAACACCTCAGGTAATGATGTGATTAAAACAATGAGCATTTTGCCATTTATTCTGATATTTCTTTATGGATTCTTGTTTATTAAGAGAGGTTAAATATTGAGATTAATCCAATTTGAGTCATTTTTATGTGACTCAATTACTGCCTCAATAAAACTTACCCCATTCAATCCATCTCTGCTTGTGGGATATAGAATATCTTTTGAGAGGGGTTTTCCGGCCTTTGCTTCAAAAAAAGCGTCTGCAATTTCACGATAAATATTAGCAAAACCTTCTAAATAACCTTCTGGGTGACCTGCTGGAATTCTAGTTAATCGGCCTGATTTATTGCTAACGTAGCTACTACCTCTTGTTAACTTCCTTGAAGGTTGATCTAAAAGATTGAGAATGAGTTCATTCGGGTTTTCTTGTTGCCATACTAGTCCGCCTTTTTCACCATAGACTTGTATTTTTAAATTATTTTCATTTCCAGGAGCAACCTGACTTGACCAAATCATACCTCTGGCTCCTGATGCATATCGCATAAGAATGTGTGCATTATCATCTAATTCTCTATCCTTAACAAAAGAAGACAGATCTGCTGAAATTTTTTCGGGCATTTGTTGTGTCACAAAATGCGAAAGATGGAATGCATGTGTACCAATATCACCAATAGAGCCGCCAAGACCAGATTTACTGGGATCAACACGCCATGATGCCTGCTTGTGACCTGACTTTTCAATTGGTTCAGTCAGCCAATCTTGAATATATTCAACTTGAATAATTCTTATTTCTCCTAGCTTTCCCTCTTTAACAATTTCTCTTGCTTCTCGAATAAGGGGATATCCTGAGTAATTGTAAGTAACAGCAAAAATTAAATTTGATCTTTCAGAGATATCAATCAATTCCTTTGCTTCCTCAGAATTCATTGTCATTGGTTTATCACAAATTACATTGATACCAGACTCTAGAAATATCTTTGCAACTGGATGATGCAAATGATTTGGTGTGACTATAGAAACAAAATTTATCCCATCATCACGCTTGCTTTCTGATTTAGCCATCTCAATATAATCAGAATAACTTCTGTCTCTTGCTATACCTAGATCGAGGGCAGATCTTAAGGAACGATCTGGATCGGAACATAATGCTCCAGCACACAGAATAAATCTTTCATCCATTCTAGCTGATATTCGATGAACTTCACCAATAAAGGCGCCTTCTCCTCCTCCAACCATTCCCAATCTAATCTTATCCATATTACTTTTATTTAATCGATTCCCAATATTTCTTTATTATCTTCAATGTTATTATCGCCACTAGCAAAATCATCGAATGCCTTATCTGTAACCCGGATCATATTGTTTTTAATAAATTCTGAACCCTCTCTTGCGCCATCTTCAGGATGCTTGAGGCAGCACTCCCATTCTAAGACGGCCCAACCATCAAAATCATATTGAGCTAATTTAGAAAAAATCTTTTTAAAATCCACCTGCCCATCTCCAAGAGAGCGAAATCTTCCAGCTCTATTTACCCAAGATTGATATCCGCCATAGACGCCTTGCCTTCCTGTAGCATTGAACTCAGCATCTTTAACATGGAACATCTTTATTCTTTCATGGTAGATATCAATATGATCAATATAATCCAAGCATTGCAGGACAAAATGACTTGGATCATAAAGCATTTGGCATCTTTCGTGATGATTTACTCTATCCAAAAACATCTCAAAGGTAACACCATCATGAAGATCTTCGCCTGGATGTATCTCAAAACAGAGATTAATCCCATTGTCTGCGAAAATATCTAAGATTGGAAGCCATCGACTTGCAAGCTCATCAAAAGCAGTCTCAATTAAACCTGATGTTCGTTGAGGCCATGGGTAAAAATATGGCCAAGCTAAAGCACCTGAGAATGTGACATGATCAGAAAGGTTTAGATTATTTGAAGCTTTTGCCGCCATTTTTAATTGCTCTACCGCCCAGGCTTGTCTTTTTTTTGGATTTTTATGTACTTTTGGGTCAGAAAATGGATCGAATAAAGAATCATATGCGGGATGCACAGCTATTAATTGTCCCTGTAAATGTGTAGATAATTCAGTAACTTGTATATTATACTTACTTAATTTTCCCTTAAGATCTTCGCAGTAAGATTTGCTTTCAGAAGCTAATTTAAGATCAAATAATCTTGAATCCCATGAAGGGATCTGTATTCCTTTGAACCCATAATCAGAAGCCCACTTAGCAATGCTTTCAATACTGTTGAATGGTGGATCATCACTGGCAAACTGAGCTAAAAATATTGCTGGACCTTTCATTGTCACTCCAAATTGATTTTATCTCTAATTAGTATCTGCGGTGACCGCGCTTAATATATTCATCAAAATCACCTTCTTCGTAAATCTGCCTATAAAATGAATCAGGATCACATAACAAAGGAAAGACAACGCTCTCGTCTTTAACTCTCTTCCATTTAACAGTAGAGACAGGTGGAGTTTTGTAATTTTCTGGATCATATAAGGTCATATGTACATTCAATATACCATCTTCATCCATTTCAAATCGTTCAACTATTTCCGAATTTGAAGAAATAGGATTGCCCATAAAACCCCTTACAGATGGCATAAGATTCTTTGTTCTAACAACTAAAGTTTCATTTTCCCAAGTTCCTGATGAAAACCCAAGAGGATACCAATCAGAATATTTGGGAGGGACTCTATCATCTAAATAAATTCTTCTTACTTCTGAACTTGTAATTATTGTAATTTTATTTTTATCCTGAAATATTTCAGGCGCACTTCCAAACCCATTTACAAAACCAGATGAAACGCATCTTTGTCTAGGTAAATCCAATTCAACATTAAATTCTTCATTCCATTTTTTCGCCTTATCAGTTAAATCCATTGTCCATCGGCGCATTCCTCGCTCAACTATGCCCCATTTTCCCGTAAAATTAATTTTCTGATTACTTGGTTTTGCAGTTACTGATTCTTTTTCTAGTCTTTTGGCGGTCCATGACCCTTCTGGAAATGGACATCCAAGAGGGATTTTCTGACACAATAATTTTTGTTCTTCTGTGATATCATTTTCTGGGCCAAAAACTCCGCTCATTTCACCTTTGATCATTGTTCCGCGAAAATACCTCTCAAACGGCATACTTCCTCCAGTCCAGTCATCTGCTGCCATTTCAATACTATCGTTATTAATTTTGATTTTTATCGGACCGCCCTGAATATAAGCAATATATATTCCATTTTCATTTTGAATTTTCAAAAAACCATCTTGATTTCTTTTCCCCCCGGTTTCTTGAGTTATTCTTATTTGCCAGTCGCCCTCAAAATTAAATTCTTGGGCATTTGTATTACTAGATATTAAAAAGAAGTGTAATAAAAAAATAATAAGTTTGGTTGAGAATTTTATAAGCATCAATTAACACCAGGTACTTTATTTTCAAGTATTCTTCCGTCACTCATAATTATTTTTCTAATAAATAACTTTGGTGAACCATCGTAAGTTGGGTCGCCTGACATAATAATTTTTTCACCCACTTGAAGTGAATCTCTTGTCCATCCCGCCCTCCTCAGCATTGATGGATTATGGCCGTGAGTATTCCAAACTACCTTGGTTCCATATTTATCAGTTACTTCCACGAAAAATCTTACGTGAGGATTCTTAAACCAAACCTCTTTTACAATACCTTCTATTGTTAATGAACCGTTTATATCGTATTCAGCAAATACGGAATGGTGGGATTGAGCTGACGTATTAACGAACAACGCAATTAAGAAAGTTATGAAATATTTATTTTTAATAATGCAGCCCTCGAAAAACAATTTAATTGAAAGTATCTTGTTGGCACTGTATAAATTGATTTAAATGAAATAATTTATTTATAGTGGACAATTAATTTAAAACCTCTTACCACAATAATACTTATAGAATAAAAAGTCATATTTAACAATTCAACATCACAGGAAAAGTTATGAAAAACTCAATAAATCGTCGAAAATTTATCATTGGAAGTACAGCGATGGGAATTGCTTCTGGAGTCTCAGCTAACGTTAATGCACAAACACCTATGGTAAAAAAGGGAAGTATTAAGCCCGTCGTAGTTGCATCAGGCAACGGTCACACCATGAAAAATGGAGGAAAATTCAATTGTGTTGAAACGGCATTTAATAAAATTGTTAAGGGTGACGACGTTCTTGATTCTCTTATTGAGGGTGTAAATATTGTTGAGCTTGATCCGCTTGATGCAAGTGTCGGTTATGGTGGACGTCCTAATGCTAATGGTATTGTTCAGCTGGATTCATGTTGTATGCATGGCCCTAAGAAACAGGCGGGAGGTGTTGGTGCTCTGGAAGGGGTAAGGATGCCATCTCTTGTAGCGAGAGATGTGATGAAAAAAACAGATCATCATTTGATCGTAGGTAAAGGTGCGCAGGATTTTGCAAGAAATATGGGATATGAAATTGAGGATGATCTAAATTCTGACCGATCAAGAAAAATGTGGCTAGATTGGAAAAGAAGAATCGATCCCGAACACTATTTGGATCCTGAAAAAAGAGAAGTGGCCGGAAGAAATGCCGCCATGGATATGATTAAGGAAGGAATTATTCCTGAAGACGAATACTATGGAACAATTAATTGCAATGGGATTAATGCAAATGGTGACATATGCGGTGTAACAACGACCAGTGGATTAGCTTGGAAAATACCAAGCCGTGTTGGTGATTCTCCAATTCTTGGTGCAGGTCTCTATGTGGATGGAAATTACGGAGCTGCTGGCTCAACAGGCAGAGGTGAAGCCAATCTTTATGGTTTATGCTCCTTTTTAATTGTTGAAGAAATGCGAAGAGGTTCACATCCTCTAGATGCTGGCATGGCGGCATTAAAAAGAATACAAGAAAATACCATAGAAAAGAGATTATTGAATGAGAGAGGTTTACCTAATTTTAGTGTGAATTTTTATGTAATAGATAAGCAAGGAAGGTACGCTGGAGTAACACTTTATGGAGAATCCTCTAGTGGTGAACCCAGAAAATATGCTGTTTGCGATGAAAATGGCTCAAGACTGGAAGACTTGGAGCCTTTGCTTAGCGGAAGTTCAGCTTGATTTAAGGGCTAGCTTATAGATATATAAGTGATAACAGTGATAACACCGATCAATAAAGCATAGGGTAGCTGTGTAACCACGTGATCAATATGATCACTGCCTGCGCCAACTGAAGAGAGTACAGTGGTATCCGAGACCGGGGATGCGTTATCTCCAAAAATACCTCCTCCTGCTATAGCCGCAATTGTCTGCAGTATAAGTGAATTCACTTCCCCATCGGTGAGTGCGTAAGCTAGTGGCAACACTATTGGTATCGTCATTGCATAGGCGCCCCATGAAGTTCCAGTAGCAAAAGAAATACTTGCTGTCACAATAAATGCCGCAAGAATTAAAGTTGTATTACTTAAATCTTTAGAAAACAAATCAATAATCAAATTGGCCGCGCCAAGTTCAGACGTAACAGCATTAAGCGAGTAAGCCAAAGCAATAATCAAAAGTGCCGCTGAAACACCCTTCATGCCTGAAACAATAATATCACCAGCATCAACAGCATTTTTCAGCCTGCCTTTCACTGAAGAAGTAATCATCAGATATGTAACTGCGAGCATAAAGGCCTCAACAATCTTAACGCTGCCTAAAAAAATTACGCTTACAATACCGACACCAAAAATTAATATTATTGGGACTAGTAATTCTACGATAAGTGATGGAGGGTTATTTAGCTTTGCACTTATATCAATATTGTCATCCTCAGAGATTAGAGGTGAGGAGCCTGGTCTAAATAAAGCTCCTGTTTTTTTTACCCTTTCCTCAGCTGCCCTCATTGGCCCGAAATCAGGAATTAACCCTACGCAGATCAAAAATGTAAATATCAATAAAAATATTGGATAGAAATTGTATGGTATTGCAGCAATATATATTGATAAGGCCTGCTCGATTGACTGTATAGGACCTGCTTGTGCCGCAATGAGACTTGAGACATAAGCTCCCCAAGCTGTAAAAGGAAAAAGAATGCATACTGAAGCCGTGGTTGCATCAAGTATAAAGGCCAATTTTTCTCTTGGTATGAGGGATCGATCTGATATAGGTCTTATAATTGCACCCGTTAAAAGTGGACTGAAGTAATCATCCACTATCATGAAGCCCATAAACCACGATGAAACCTCGACTCTTTTTCTGTCTTGCTTTTTGGACATCACTCGCTCTGCCAATACAGTCAAAACTCCTGATTTCTTGAACAGTTCAAATAAAATACCTATGAGGATTATAATTTGACAGATCCATATAAAATCAGCATTGCCTAGCGATTTTTGAAATATCTCATTTAAACCAACACCAGGAAGCATCCCGATCATTAGAGTTCCGGTAAACGTTCCAATAATCATTGCGATCATGGCTGAGCGCATCATAAAAGCGAAAATTAGAGTAACCAAAAGTGGAATTAGTGGATAGTATTCCCATTGAGAAAGAAACATTGAAAAGAAAACCTCAAAACATTAGATTTACTATATAATATCAATATATATAGTAAATATGTATACAATGAACAACAGTAAAACATTATTAATAAGGGCGTGAAAATGAAAATTAATAAAACCAACCAACTCATCCTCATTTTTCTATCATCATTATTTATGAATCAAAGCTTAAATGCTGAGATTAATAAGTACATTAGATACTCACATAATAATGATATTAATTATGGCATCGTAAGTAATGATATGGTTCTCGAGCTTACAAAAGCCCCATACCTTGGTGGCATTCAAACTGGCAAGAAAATTCAACTCAATAACGTTCAACTATTAGCGCCTGCCGAGCCATCAAAAGTTCTTGCTGTCGGTTTCAACTATCATAGTCATAGGGGTGACCTTGAATTACCTTCACATCCACCAATATTTTTAAAACTTCCAAGTTCTATCATAGGTCCAAACGAAAACATAATTTATCATAGCGGAATCACCGATTTACACTATGAGGCTGAATTGGTTGCTGTTATCGGAAAAAGAGCGAGCAAAATCTCAAAAGAAGAAGCAAGTGATTATATCTTTGGTGTGACTGCGGGTAATGATGTCAGCGCTAGAAACTGGCAAGCAGAAGATCTGCAATGGTTTAGAGGTAAGGCATCTGACACATTTTCACCTCTGGGCCCAATGATTGTATCAGGATTAAATTATAAAGATCTGCTTGTTGAGTCAAAATTAAATGGTAAAACGATGCAATCTCAAAGAACAAAAGACCACATTCATGACATTGATGCCATTGTTAGTCACATTAGCCAAACAGTTACTCTTGAACCGGGAGATGTAATTTATACTGGAACTCCAGGTACCACCAGCTCCATGGTTCCAGGTGATATTATAGAAATAACAGTTGAAGGTGTGGGAATTCTTAAAAATACAATCAGCAAATAAAAAACTTGAAGAATTATATCTACAAAAACTATATTCAGATAATCCCTACCCTCTTCGTAGGATTATCTTTAATATTCTCCGGACCAATAAATGCTCAGGACAAGATTGAATTTAATCCCATTGCAGCAAACGCAGAGCTTGACCGTCTTAACACACAAATAAACGCCTTCGATGTATCCACAACTTCTCTAAATGCAGCAAGAACTCAAGCGCAAGAGATATTTAATGCAGCTTTGGTCTGTTTTGATCAAACTTCTGCAGAAAAGGAAAGATTAGAAATAAGATTCGCACCACTAGAAGATATAAATGCTGATGTGGCTCCATCAATTTTTGATCAAAGAAATGAAATAAGAAACTCTTTGGATGAGGTAACTGCGAAGCAAATCTCATGTGACAGTGCTCGGGATCAAGCGTCATCGATAATTGAAAGAATTACAAATATGCAGGATGACCTTTCAGAGCAATATCTCTCATATAGAAGTAAAAATCTTGTAGAAGAATTACTTGAATTCCCGTCAAAGATTCGTGAAAGCACATTTAAATATAAAAATGCTCAAAATATGAATCTTATAAAAGGCCTGTCTTTAATAAACTTTGTGATTATAATTTTATTTGGAGGCCTCATTGCTGCCGGTTTAGATTTATACCTTAGGAAAAAATCTATAATTAAAGTCCAATCTGATGATACAAGCTATTCTGCAGATCTGCTTAGCCGATTACTAACTAGACCAATATCAAGGCACTCATCGTCATTACTAATAGGTTTGGTTGTTACGTTTATTCTTTTTATAACAATTTCTGACCCATCAATAGACAGAATGATTATTCGAATTGGTTTAAGTATCTTCCTCTTTGGAATAACCAGCATAATAATTGACTGGGCACTCAGTAAAGATTCCCCGGTGGCTAGTATTGATGGATTAATTCCTGACCACGTTAAGCCACTTAGATTTAGGCTTGGATTACTTCAAATTTCATTGATCGCAAGTTTCATTGTATTTGGAACAAATTGGCTAACCATCAGATTAATAGATCCAGATGTAACCGGAAGAGCATTAATTATTTTTTTAGTAGCTGCTTCGCTTCTATATACTCAACTTTATTTAAATAAAATACCTGGTCTTGAGGATAAATACCGATTAATTAGATCACTGATTACTCTCGCGCTTACTGTGAGTGTTATTTCTGTAATTATTGGTTATCAAAACTTTGCAGGATATCTAATTCATGGAGTGGCAAGATCATTGATTGCCTTATTCCTAATATGGTTTATCTTGTGGCTAATCTCATTGTCTTTTGATTTTATTGCAAAAAATGACAGTGATACAGCTTTAACAGTAAGAAAAAATCTAGGAATAAAAAAAGAATCTTCTGAAACAGGTTTAGGTTTTATGCAGCTTATCTCAGATCTTGTTATCTGGCTGAGCTTTTTTGTTTACTTGGTTTATGTCTGGGATGCTTCCGGGACCACAGTTGACCGCTTATTTGAATTAATTATTCTCGGAGGTAAGGTTGGAAATATTCAATTAGTTCCCGCTCAACTAATTGGTGGGATACTAATCTTTACTGCAATTCTAGGGCTAATAGGATGGCTAAAAAGATGGATTGATAGAAGATGGTTACAGCATATAGTAGTCGAAAGAGGAGCAAGGGAAGCGCTTATCACCCTCTTTGGTTATTTAGGCTTCATTGTCGCTCTACTTTTTGGTTTAACACAAGCGGGTGTCGATCTCAGTGGGCTTGCTATTATATCTGGGGCATTAGCTCTTGGTATTGGTTTTGGTATGCAGGAGATTGCAGGTAATTTTGTTTCTGGCTTAATACTTCTATTCGAAAGACCAATACGAACTGGTGATTTTGTTTCAGTTGGAGAAATTGAAGGGTTTGTCAGAAAAATAAGTATAAGGGCCACGGAAATAGAAACACTAGATAATCAAAATGTTCTTGTACCAAACTCAGAGTTGGTTTCTGGAAGAGTTACAAATTGGGTTCTCAGGGATACTCAAGGAAGATTGAGGATAGTGATAGGTGTAGCTTATGGATCCGATGTTAAAAAAGTACAGGAAATAATGGAAACAGTAGCAAATGATCATCCAGAGGTAATTACAGACGGAAGAGCACCCGCACCCAGAGCTTTATTTATGGGTTTTGGCGATTCATCATTGGATTTTGAGTTACGATGCAGAATTAATAGAATTGATAGACGCTTCACTGTTCAAAGCGATATTAACTTTGCTTTAGAAGCATCTTTCAAAGATGCCGAAATAAATATCCCTTTTCCACAAAGAGACCTGCATATTATTTCTCATGAAAAAAGCACAGAGTCTCCAAAAAAACAGAAAAAGAAACAAAAATTTTCAACTGAGAATACTGGTCAACCACTAGATAGTATTACTAGAAGTCATCGTGAAGAGGTTGAACTAAATTGTGAGATTGATGATTTGTGGAAATCGTTAACAGAATTAGAATTGCTAAAAAAATGGCTAATTGACGACGGTAAATTTACAAAGAGAATTGGCAGTAAATACAATTTAGAATTAAAAAATGGTGATACTTTAAACGGCCATATCGATGTTCTGATATCCAAACGTAAAATACGACTTGTGGAAGCACCTAGAATTGATGAAGAACCTCTGCTATCTGGCCCAATTACAATAGAATTTTTATTAGACAAGGCAGATGAAAAAACAAAATTGACAGTTACGGTAGAAGGAATACCGGCAACCGAAGAATGGGAGGAGGATTTTAATCGATCTCAAAATAATTGGATTACAGCGCTTAATGAGCTAAAAGCCCAGTTTGCAGAGAGGTAGAACTAATCTATGATTTTTTTATTCATATATGAGATGAGTGCATCAGGTACTTTTATTGTGCCATCTTCTTGTTGGTAATTCTCTAAAACAGCCACAAGAGCCCTACCTGCAGCCACGCCTGAACCGTTTATTGTATGAAGATATTCATTATTTCCTGTATTTGGGTTTTTGTATCTTGCTTTCATGCGCCTGGCTTGAAAATCACCGAATAAACTGCATGACGATATCTCTCTATAAGCATTCTGACCTGGAAGCCAGACCTCTAGATCATAAGTAAATGCTGATCCAAAACCAATATCACCAGCTGACAAAGATACAACCTGATATGGAAGTTCAAGTTTTTGCAAAACCTGTTCGGCATTAGAGGTTAATGATTCTAGTGCATCAAATGATTTTTCAGGTGTTGAGATTTGAACAAGCTCCACTTTCTCAAATTGATGCTGACGGATTAGACCCTTGGTGTCTTTTCCATAGCTTCCTGCCTCTGATCGAAAACACGGCGTATGAGCCACTAATTTCCTAGGAAGTGTATCAATATCGATAATTTGATCACCAAACAAATTAGTTAAAGGAACTTCAGCAGTTGGGATTAAATATAGGGATTTATCAGATTCAATTTTAAACAAATCGCTTTCAAATTTTGGCAACTGAGACGTGCCAGTCAACGTTTCACTATTTACTATAAAGGGAACATAAAATTCTTCATACCCATGCTCGTTAATATGAATATCGAGCATAAATTGAATCAAGGCTCTTTGTAGAGAGGCGAGATTTCCTCTTAGAACAGAAAATCTACTTCCAGATATTCGTGCCGCATTATCCATGTCCAATAACCCTAGATTAGAGCCAAGCTCCACATGATCCTTTACCGGAAAAGAAAATTCTTTTTTATTGCCCCATGACCTTATAACTTCATTATCAGATTCATTCTTACCATCTGGGACCCGGTCAGAGAGTAAATTCGGAAGACCCAATTCTATGAATTCAATCTGTGACAGAATTTGAGACAATTTACTCTCGTTATTGGCCAATAATCCATTTATATTTTCAGATAATTTGAGGATTTCAGTAACATCTTCGCCTTTTGACTTGGCAATACCAATTTCTTTAGAAGCTTTATTTCTCTTATTCTTTAAATTATCGTTTTCAATCTGAAGTAATTTTCTACTCTCATTAAGAGAGGAATAGGAGTCAATGTCAAATTGAAATCCTCTTCTTGCAAGATTATTTGCAACATCTTGCGTTGATTGTCTTAATTTTTTTGGATCTAACATTTGATTTATTGCACCAAATTGATAAGCAGATGTCTATTAATTCGCATATGATACTTTAAAAACATAATATCGCTATGAATTTTATTATTATTTAATCCTAATTTAAAAAAAATAGTTCTCAAATTTTTTTGACCAACCACATAAACCAGACATTGAAAAAATAATACCCACAATTACACCAATCTGATTAGAGAATATATCCATTAATTCAGCTGATCTATATGGCAAGAAATACTGAATAAATTCTATTAGAGCACCATAGAGGGTAATTACTAAAAAAAAAGTAAAAGTAATCTTATATTGACCTGAAAACCACAGAACAAGACAAAAATACACAAAAGCATGAAAAATTTTATCAATTATTTGTGAATCTATATGATCATCACTAGAAAAAAACCAATGGGATGGGAGCAACATTAGAGAGCTTATGGCAAATATTATGAATATGCTTAAGATAAGCCAATATTCCCTGTACCTTAAATAATAATCTGTCATGATTTTGAAATATTTTTTGATAGGGATTCAATTAGACGATCAATATCAAATAATGTTGAATTAATATCTGGATTCAAAATTAAGTCTGTAAAATCGATTACCATATTTTGTCCAAGCGAATCTTTAATAAGCATTTTTGATAATGCGTTATCCTGGAAACCAAGCGTAAATTTAAACGATTCATTTGATTGACCGAGATATAGAAGATGAGCCCATAATATTCCATTTTTCTCGTAAACATCGAGATATTCTATTTCTGATAATAGTTTTTGATCATTATTCAATAAAACTTTCAAGGCATTTAATTTTAATGTGTCAACATCTCTTATAATATAACTATCTAAATCAACATCATAAGAAATAAACCTATTGTCATTTCTTATTAAGATTTGTTCGTATGGTTTCTTATAATGCCATCTAAGTTTATTTGGCTTTTGTATCATTATCGAGCCACTCATCTCATCTATTACTTTTCCCTGTTCGCCTATAATCGTTTGCTTAAAATTACTCATAAGCGTTTCTGGTGAAGTTAAATATTTTTTTACAAGTACCTCAAAGCGATCGATTATATCTCCCTGCACATTTATCGAGGCAAATATCATTAATATGATAAGATTTTTTTTTATTAGCACTTGACTGTCTGTTTATTCTTCATGAACAGAAGGAATAAGGATTTCTCTAGCACCATTAGACTCCAGTGGACCAACAAGTCCGGCTGCTTCCATTGACTCGACCATCCTAGCGGCGCGATTATAACCAATTTTAAGTCGTCGTTGGATACCTGAAATGGAGGCTTTCTTAGTTTCTATGACGATCTGGACGGCCTGGTCATATAAAACATCTTTTTCTGCATCACTATCTTCGTCTATTCCAGAGATATTCGTTTCAGTTGTTTGAACAATCTCTTCGATATATTGAGGTGCGCCTGCGCCTTTAAGGTTGTCAACAACAGCATGAACTTCATTATCTGCCACAAAAGCTCCATGCACTCTTGTTGGTACTGATGTACCTGGAGGAAGGTACAGCATATCCCCATGCCCTAAGAGAGTTTCTGCGCCCATTTGATCAAGTATCGTCCTTGAATCAACTTTAGCTGAAACTTGGAATGCAATTCTACTAGGTACATTTGCTTTTATTAATCCAGTTATCACATCCACAGAAGGTCTTTGAGTAGCTAAAACCATATGAATCCCAGATGCTCTGGCTTTTTGCGCCAATCTTGAAATAAGCTCTTCCGTTTTCTTGCCAACAATCATCATCATATCTGCCAGCTCATCAATTATTATGACAATAAAAGGTAAAGTATTTAGAGTTGGATGATTTGCTGGCTCCTCATTATCGCTGAGTTCGGGTGGTTTATATAGTGGATCTGGTATCGGATTATTATCTGAAATTGCATCCTTAACTTTCTTATTATAGCCCCCAATATTTCTTACCCCCAGAGCCGCCATCAATCTATATCTTCTATCCATTTCAGCGACACACCATCGGAGTGCGTTTGCCGCCTCTTTCATATCAGTAACAACTGGAGTGAGTAAATGCGGTATACCTTCGTAGACAGAGAGTTCTAACATTTTTGGGTCAACCATTATTAATCTTACATGCTCGGCAGAAGCTTTATACAAAAGGCTCAAAATCATCGCATTGATAGCTACAGATTTTCCTGAACCTGTTGTACCTGCAATTAGCAAATGTGGCATTTTTGACAGGTCAGCCACTACAGAGTTACCGCCTATATCCTTTCCAAGAGCCAAGGTAAGAGGTGATGCCATCTCATCATATACTTTTGATTTAAGTATCTCTCCTAATGTTACTAATTCTCTATTTTCATTTGGTATTTCTAGGCCAATGTAGGATTTACCTGGAATGACTTCGACAATCCTTACACTCACCACAGAAAGTGATCTAGCTAAATCTTTTGAGAGTGTTGATATTTTATTTACTTTAACTCCGGGTGCTGGGTCAAGCTCAAATCTAGTGATAATGGGGCCAGGTGACACGGAAACCACCTCGACTTCAATACCAAAATCTTTTAATTTAAGCTCAACCAATCTCGACATCGCTTCCAGCGACTCTTCTGAGTATCCTTTTTCTTGTATCGGAGGGTCATCTAGAAGTGATAAATTGGGAAGATCCCCTTCATTGGGTGGCTCAAACATAGGAACTTGTCTTTCTTTTTCAGCCCTAGTGCTTTTTTCAAGCTGAGGGACGATGGGCTCAATTTTTGGTGGCGCCTTATCAGCAATGCGTTTTTTTTCAGCGTCAAAAACAACCTTACGCTCTGCTTTTTTTCTCCTTACTTCAATCTTATCTTTAATATCATCAATTTTACTCTGAACTATTGACCAAATAAAAAGTGCATATCGTCCAATTTCATCTATTACTTTCAACCACGAGATATTCAAGAATAGTGAGATCGAAGCCAGCCATGTGAAAAACAATAATGTTGTGGCACCCAATATTTTCATGGACAATACCAAGTTTATTCCTACTACTTGCCCTAATATACCGCCAGCGCTTTCTCTGTAACCTTCACCTGAAAAATGAAGTGTTGACAGAGCACAACTGGTTATTAACATAAGAATGAAACCGGCGACCCTCATAAATAAATCTCCTTGATCAAAGAGATTTTGTGACTTTAGGTCTTTATATGCCGACCAGCCAGAATATAATATTATCGCGACAAATAAATAGGACGATACGCCGAAAAGATTGAATAATAAATCCGAGACCAATGCTCCCAACTTACCAACGGCATTCTGAACTTGCGAATCATTACCAACATAAGATACACCAGGGTCATCTTTAACATAGGTAGATAATGCTATAAATAAGATTAATGCTATTGCGCCACTCAACCAAAGATATGATTCTTTCAGGCTTCGTTTCACCTTGGGAGATATATTAATGTTCTTAGATTTGGACATTTTGTGATTAAAAATTTGTCATGTTTCAAAGTTGATATCAAATAATCCTATGTCGATGTTTTTCAGCTTAACATTAATGATGATTAATTTTATATTATATTTGAGTATGAAATAATTTTAATATTAGATAGAAAAAAATAATACTCAGTCTATAATCAAGATTCATTATATATCTTGCAAAACGTCATTAAACTCTTAGTAAAAGGAACCTAAATGCCAAATAACCAACATAGTAGGTTAATTATTCTTGGTTCAGGTCCAGCGGGCTACTCAGCAGGTGTTTATGCTGCTCGTGCAAATCTCAATCCAACTATAATAACTGGTATTGAGCAAGGGGGTCAGCTTATGACAACCACTGATGTGGATAATTGGCCTGGCGATATTGAAGGCCTTCAAGGCCCTGAATTAATGGACAGAATGCTTAAGCATGTTCAAAGGTTTGGTACTAATGTGGTTAATGATCATATTGAGGAAGTTGATTTATCAAATCGACCTTTCTTGCTCAAAGGAAGTGCGTCAAAATACTCTTGTGATGCTTTAATAATAGCCACAGGAGCTACAGCGATGTATCTAGGCCTACCTTCTGAAGAGAAATATAAAGGAAGAGGAGTTTCAGCCTGTGCTACTTGTGATGGTTTTTTTTATAAAGGAAAGAAAGTAGCAGTTATAGGTGGAGGAAATACAGCTGCTGAAGAGGCTCTCTACCTCAGCAATATTGCAGAAGAAGTGCACTTAATCCATAGAAGAGATGAATTACGAGCAGAAAAAATTCTGCAGGATCACATTTTCGAAAAACAAAGAAAAGGAAATATCATAATTCACTGGAATCAAGTGGTTGATGAGATTCTGGGGGATGATGCCGGAGTCAACGCAATAAAAATAAGAGATGTAAATAAAAGAGATGATCAAAAAATTATTGATCTATTTGGCGTTTTTATTGCAATCGGTCACCGTCCCAATACCGAACTATTTGTGGATCAGTTAGACATGAATAATGATTATATTAAAATAAAATCAGGATTGGCTGGAGATGCTACCTCTACAAATATCCCAGGAGTATTTGCCGTCGGTGACGTATCAGATCAGATTTATCGTCAGGCAATTACCTCGGCTGGTGCTGGATGCATGGGTGCATTAGACGCTGAGAAATTTCTCGATGCCTTATAAATTTGAGAGATAAAAATAACCAAAACAGTGGGTACATAGGACCGGATTATCCTGGATTTGGATACTCTATCCCTGATAATGCTTCTGGTCTAGTATTACTAGGCGGCAATTTATCTATAAAGAATATTATCACTGCATATACCAAAGGACTTTTTCCTTGGCATATTGATAATGGTTTAGTTCATTGGTATTCGCCAAAAAAAAGATGCGTATTTCTTCCAGAAAAATTACATATCCCAAGAAGAATAACTCGAACATTAAAAAAAACCCCTATTTTTGTATCAATTAATAAACATTTCGACCATGTAATTAACTGTTGCGCAAAGCCGAGAACAAACCAAAAATCCAATCAAGCATGGCTCACAAGACCAATAATTGATGCTTATATTGAGTTGAACAAAAATGGGTGGGCGCATTCGGTCGAGATATGGAAAGACGATGATGTGATTGGTGGGTTATACGGTATTACCATTGGGCGAATTTTTTTTGCTGAATCGATGTATAGTGATAAGAGCAATGCATCAAAATTCGCAATTTATAGTCTTTGCAAACTGACTCATATTTATGATTTCCCGATAATTGATTGCCAAGTAACCTCGGATCATTTAAAAAATATGGGTGCAATAGAAATTCCAAAAAATGAATTTCTAACAATAGTTAATAGAGAATGTTCCAATATGAATAAATTTAGTAAATGGCCTAAAAACTTGATTTCATTGAATAAATTATTGAAGTTATAAAATAACTATAAATCTTCATTGCAATGTCTCCTTTCTTTGAGCAAAATTCTATCTAGATTAAAAAAGAGGAATTTTATTTTGGCAAAAGAAGAAGCTATAGAGATGGAAGGGACAGTAACAGAATCACTTCCAAATACTACATTTCGCGTGGAACTTGAAAATGGACATAGTGTTATCGCTCATATATCAGGAAAAATGAGAAAACATTATATAAGAATATTAACAGGAGATACTGTCACTGTTGAGTTAACTCCATATGATCTTACAAAAGGTCGAATCACTTACCGTGGTAAATAAATTTTATTGAACTGAGTCTCTTTTTCTTTTTTTTGTTTTTTTATTTTTAGGAAAATAATTAAGATCTATTTTGTCTTTTTTCACTGATACCTTAATAATTCCACCAGATTGAATAGCCCCAAATAGCAACTCATCTGCCAAAGGTTTCTTGATGTGTTTATTAATTACTTTAGCTAAAGGTCTTGCACCCATTTTCTTGTCGTAACCTTCATCAATCAACCATTGGCGAGCTTTATTATCAAGTTCTATTTCTATCTCATTTTTCTCTAATTTGTCCTCAAGCTCAATAAAAAGTCTATCGACTATTCTTCCGATTGAATGCGGATCAAGAGAGTGAAACTGAATAATTGAATCCAGTCTATTTCGAAATTCTGGAGAGAATAATTTATTGACCTCGGATATTCCATCCATAGAATGGTCTTGATAAGTAAAGCCCATTGATGATCGACTCATTTCTTCTGCACCAGCATTAGAAGTCATAATTAAGATTATATTTCTAAAATCAATTTTTCGCCCATTACTATCAGTCAATGTCCCATGGTCCATAATCTGAAGAAGGATATTGAAAACATCAGGATGTGCTTTTTCAATTTCATCCAAAAGTACGACACCATATGGATCTTTATGGACAGCATCAGTAAGAAGTCCACCTTGATCATAACCGACATAACCTGGAGGTGCACCGATTAATCTGGATACGCTATGCCTTTCCATATATTCTGACATATCAATTCTAATTAAATTCACTCCCATGATTAAAGCTAACTGTTTGGTGATTTCCGTCTTGCCAACTCCAGTTGGCCCGGTAAATAAATATGATCCGATTGGCTTAGTTTCATCAGATAAGCCAGATCGTGACATTTTTATCGATGATGATATTGACTCAATAGCATTGTCTTGACCAAAAACCACAAGTTTCAGATCACGCTCAAGTGTTTTTAAAAAATCTCTATCAGATCTGGATATATTCTTTGATGGAATCTGGGCAATTCCAGCAATTATATTTTCTATGTCAGATCTAATTATTTTCCCCTTTTTTGTCTTTTGGGAATTTAATTTAAAATTAGCGCCCGCTTCATCAATCACATCAATTGCTTTATCTGGTAAATTACGATCATTTATAAACTTCTCGGATAATTCAACTGCTGCACGTATTGAATCTTTTTCGTATTTAACATGATGAAATGACTCATATTTAGGGATGATACCCTCAATAATCTCAATCGTTTCCTCGTTTGAGGGTTCTTTAATATCAATCTTTTGAAATCGCCTTGAAAGCGCATGGTCTTTTTGAAAAATACTTCTATATTCAGAGTATGTTGTCGAGCCGATACAGCTTATATCTCCATTCGCAAGGACAGGTTTTAATAAGTTGGATGCATCCATAACACCCCCAGAAACTGCTCCTGCCCCTATGATTGTATGTATTTCATCAATAAATAATATGGATTTCGGTTTATTTTCTATCTCTTTAATCACAGATTTTAATCGTTTCTCAAAATCGCCTCGATACTTTGATCCCGCTAGAAGTGACCCCATGTCTAGGGAAAATATTTCAGTATCAAAAATGGCTTCGGGTATATTTTTTTCAGTAATTAATTGAGCCAAACCTTCAACAATGGCTGTTTTTCCAACTCCCGTTTCACCAACCAATAATGGATTATTTTTTCTTCGTCTTGATAAAATTTGGATTAATCTAGAAACTTCTTTACTTCTTCCAATCAAAGGATCAATTTTCTTTTTAACAGCAAGTTGATTTAGGCTTACCGCATATTTAGTCAGAGCTTCACCAGATTCCAAATCAGGTTCACTTGAAGTTTGTCCTTTTTCTGACTTGTATTTATGAGTTACCTCTTTCCCGTGTGAGATATAGTTAACAACGGTCAATCTCGTAATGTCCTGCTTTGCCAAAAAATATATGGCTTGCGATTTTTTCTCACTAAAAATCGCTACTAAAACATTATTACCATTAACTTCTTTTTGACCGGATGATTGGACATGAAAAACTGCTCTTTGCAAGACTCTTTGAAAGCCCAAGGTTGTTTGTATTTCTTTTGGTGTATCGTCTTCAAGAATCGGCGTGCAGCGATCAATAAATTCAAGTAATTGCGATTTCAATATTTTAATATCACCATCACAATTTTTTATAGTATCTGACACATCTGCCATATCCAGTATCGACAACAGCAGATGCTCAACTGTGACGAATTCATGGCGTCGTTCCTTTGCTCTCTGGAATGCGTCATTCAAATAAAATTCAAGTTCATTACTTAGCATTTTGCTGTTCTTCCAATAAGTATAATTAATCTTCTTCCATTGAGCATAACAACGGGTGCTGATGATGTTTTGCCATTTTCATTACTTGATCGACTCGTGTTTCTGCTATTTCATATGTATATATACCGCATATACCTTTTCCTTTTGTATGAATATCTAGCATAATTTTTGTTGCATTATTCTTATTCAAGCCAAAAATTGTTACCAAAACCTCTACGACAAATTCCATTGGAGTAAAGTCATCATTTAACATGACAACCTTATATAATGAAGGTTTTTGCGTATCATATTTCTCAGATGGCAAAGTTGAAATTTCTTTTTGCTGATTTAATTCTTTATCATTCATTTCCACTACTTCAGTATTCTTTCACAATATATATAGATCATACTTTAAATTTAAATACTCATTCCATCTACGTATTAAAAAAATAAATCCTCAGTACGCTAAAATTAATAAAATTATAATATCTATAAAATGAGATATTTAATATAACTAGATATAATAATAAACTTAAAAATGCTAAATTATTTGAATAATGATTAATCTTAAAAAAATTCCTTACATCGACGGCTTAAAATTAGAAACGGATACAGATCTTATAAAAAATAAAACGTCTTATTACTTATCAATAATTATTCTCATAATGATCGTTTGGCAGCTCTCTCATTTAACTTGGAATATTATCCCTAAAAGGAGTTTAAATGAAAATATAGCGATCCCTGAACGAATGAACAAGAATCTAAATACTAATATCTCATCAAATCAGATTTCAGAGAAAGCTGGAAGTATTTCAACGCAGAATCTTTTTGGTACTGAGAAACTAAATTCACAAGATACGACAAATGTCACTAATAACAACATAGCTATAACATCAAAACTCAGGGAAACATCACTGAATCTATCTTTAAAAGGAATTATCCATGAATCTGGCGGGACCAAATCCATGGCGATTATATCCAAAGGTCAAAATGAGACTGATGTATTTAAAACTAATGACATGATTATTCCTGGTACAAGTCTTCACTCAGTCTATTCTGAACAAATTGTTCTGAATACAAGAAATGGATTAGAGAGCCTTTCATTACCAAAAGAAAAAACAAACTATATCGAAAAACAAAACACCTCTATACAAGAATTAACTCCTTTGAAAGAATTTGGAACAAATCTTGCTGATACGATTCGCCCTACTCCATATTTTTCATCGGGAAAACAGGTTGGTTACAGAGTATATCCAGGAAGCGATAGGAAGAAATTTATGTCTCTTGGTCTAATGTCTGGTGATTTGATTGTTAATATCAATGGATTAATGCTTGATGACCCAATGAAAGCTATGAGTATTTTTCAAAATATTGAAAATGATAGTCAAGTTACCTTAACAATTATCAGAAACGAAAGTCCTACAGAAATTTTTATTAATAGCGATCAATTCAATGAATCTACATAATTCATTTTTAAAAAAAATACATATAAAACAAATTGCTTGTGTATTGATGTTACTTTTTTCAACGAACAATCAAATATTCACGCAAGAACAATCTATAACTCCAAATTATATAGGGGTTGAACTTAGGTCTGTGATCGAAGCTGTAAGCTCAATTACAGGTAAGAATTTTATAATTGATCCCAGAGTAAGAGCTGAAGTTACATTATTGTCATCTTCACCTATGTCTTCTGAAGCTTTTTATGAAGCTTTTTTATCATTACTTCAGGTGCATGGATTCGTTGCAGTTGCCTCTGGTGAAATAATAAAAATAGTGCCAGATGCGAGTTCTAGACAATATCCGGGCTTCCCAAATATAGAAAATGCAGCCAACGAAGATATTGTTACTCAGGTTATCGAAATAAGAAATATAAATGCAGCTCAACTCGTCCCAATTTTAAGACCACTTCTACCCCAATATGGTCATCTTGCCGCTCACGCCGGTTCAAATATGCTCATTATTTCTGATAGAGCAAATAATGTTGATCGTATCCTAGATATTATTCGAAGGATAGATCAATCTGATGATAACGAAATTGAAGTGATAAAACTTAATTATGCCTCTGCGTCTGAAATTGTGAGAGTGCTTACTGTATTAGCCAATGCACCAAGAAGTGATGGAACAAATTCAAGAATATCGATGGTGGCTGATGCCAGAACTAATAGTGTTTTGATCGGTGGGGCAAAAAATGGTCGTTTAAAAATTCGAGCTCTTATTGCACATCTCGATACTTCGACAGAAGAAGGTGATAGTACGAGAGTCAGATATCTGAGATATGCTGATGCCGAATCGCTGTCTGAAAAGTTGCTTCAGCATTTTTCTCAACAAAATCAAGGTTCAAATTCATCCTCCAATAACGAAAATATAAATGTTTGGGCGGACCAACAAACGAATGCAATCATTGTGAATGCTCCGCCAAAAATGATGAGATCGCTTATGGGGATTGTCGATCAACTTGATATAAGAAGATTACAAGTTCTTGTTGAAGCAATTATTGTAGAAGTGGTTGCTGACAGGACATCTGAACTCGGTGTTACCTGGGCAACTGATGGAAGCAATAATGACAACATCGTGGGAGCAACAAATTTTCCTGATCTTGGTCCTGGTGTTATCCAGTTAGCAGGAATTACTAACAATAATAATATCAATGTAAATCCTGCGAATTTTATTGGTCAAGGAATGTCTGTTGGGGTGGGTAAAATAACAAAACAAGGTACTAGTTTTGCTTCAATTATCAGAATGCTTGAAGGTATAGCGGATACTAATATAATTTCGACTCCTTCAATAGTTACCACTGATAACGAAGAGGCGAGCCTGAACGTTGGCCAAGAAGTTCCATTTGTAACTGGTTCATTTTCAAATACAGGAGGCACAGGTGGTGCGGTAAATCCTTTCCAAACAATACAACGTGAACAAGTTGGAGTTAGCCTAACCATTACTCCGCAAATTAATGAAGGAGATTCAATACTTTTAAAGATAGCCCAAGAAATTTCTAATATTTCAGCTTCAGCAACAGGTGCTGTTGACCTTATTACTAATGAAAGAACCATTGATACAACCGTAATTGTGAATGATGGTGATATTCTTGTTCTTGGAGGGCTTCTTGAGGATCAGTTAAGAGAAACCGATCAAAGGGTTCCCTTTCTTGGTAATATCCCTTTACTTGGTAATTTATTCAAGAGTAAAAAAACAACAAAAGTTAAAACAAATCTCATGGTTTTTATTAGGCCAAAGATATTAGACACCTCCGAACAAGCGACTTTTGAAACAAATAAAAAATATAATTATATTAGAAATCTTCAGATTGAAGAAAATCAAAAGAACTCTAACTCAAGCAGTGTTGGTGATTTCTTAAATGACAATCCTATCCTTCCAGAAATAGAAACTTTTCAAGAAGACTCTAAATAAAATTATGTCTAAAGTGCTCAGCGAAGATGAAATAGTTAATATTGATAAAAAACTGCCTTATTCTTTTGCAAAGAAAAATAAAATATTAATTCGCTCCATAACAAACAATCATGCTGAAGTTTATTATCAGGGAAAACTGAATGCAGAAATAATAGCTGAAACAAGAAGATTTTCAGGTATTCCGCTAAAGATAAAAGAAACCTCAAACGATGAATTTAACAAATTACTCAGAGAAATCTATGAACATTCTAATGCAACAAGTACCCAAATTGCCGATGATATAAACGATAACAATGATTTGCTTAGTGTTGTTGATGACTTACCAGAACCTGAAGATCTTTTGGACAGCAATAATGATGCTCCAATTATTAAATTTATTAATGCAATCGTAGCGGAAGGTCTAAAAAAAAATGCATCTGATATCCATATTGAACCATATGACAATAGATTATCAGTCAGATACCGAATTGATGGTGTACTAGAAGAAATCTTAAACACGAAAAAAGCTCTCACTTCACTTGTAATATCAAGAATAAAGGTTATGTCCAAACTTGATATTGCTGAAAAAAGACTACCACAAGATGGAAGAATCTCTCTTTCTCTAGCCGGAAGATCAATTGATATTAGAGTATCAACCATACCATCTGGGCATGGTGAAAGAGTGGTAATGAGACTTCTAGATAAAAATGCCGGTCGACTTAAACTGTCTTCTCTTGGTATGGAGGAATCATCATTAAACTTAATTAACGAATTGATAAATCGCCCTCATGGGATAATCCTAGTAACTGGGCCAACAGGATCTGGGAAAACGACCACACTATATGCAGCTTTGGAAGAAATTAATGATAACACCAGAAATATTATGACAGTTGAAGATCCAGTGGAGTATTTAATTGATGGTATAGGACAAACGCAAGTAAACAAAAAAATTAACATGACATTTGCCAGAGGATTAAGAGCAATTTTAAGGCAAGATCCTGATGTTGTAATGATTGGAGAGATTAGAGATCTAGAAACAGCTGAAATTGCAATACAAGCTAGTCTAACTGGCCATCTTGTCATTGCGACCCTTCATACCAATACTTCAGTAGGTGCGATAACTAGACTAAGAGATATGGGTATAGAATCATACTTAATTTCTTCGACCCTGATAGGCGTGATTGCCCAGAGATTAATCAGAGTGGTGAATAAAAAAACAAAACAAACCAGAAAAGCCAAACCGTATGAATGTGAAATGCTAAAAGTTGATAGTAATGATCCCCCTAAAATTTATCATGCAAATGATAATTCAGATTTTTCCGGAAGAACCGGTATTTATGAGTTTCTTTTGGTGGACGACAATATAAAAGATTTAATCCATGATGGTGCTAGCGAACGAGAAATAATTAAATATACTAGAAAACATTTTCCAAGCATAAGGAGTGATGGGAGACGGCAAGTTCTCTCTGGAATAACAACAATTGATGAAGTGCTTAGAGTAACTCAAAAAGACTAAGTAAATAAAGATATGCCAGCATTTGAATATATTGCAGTAGATACTGATGGCTCTGAAGTCACAGGATCCCTAGAGGGAAACAATGACAGGCATGTACGATCACTATTGAGGGAGAAAGAGTTATTTCCAATATCTGTAGAGGAAATCAATAAAAACACAGGATTACAAAAAAAAATAAGTCTTTCTAAATCAGGATTCTCTGGAAAAGAATTGGCCCTATTTACCAGGCAACTCGCCACTCTCATTGATTCTGGCATACCTCTTGATGAAGCTATACTCTCGATCCATAGTCAACATAAAAAACAACATCTTAGAAATATTATTCTAGATATTCATTCTAAGATTATGGAGGGTCATACATTATCAGAGGGCTTCAGTGAGTATCCAGAATCTTTTCCAATAACATATAGAACTACAATTTCCGCAGGTGAAAAATCAGGTGATTTAGGATTAATCTTGAGCAGATTGGCGAACTTCATAGAATCTAAAAATAGATTACAACAACAAATCAAAGGAGCCCTTATATATCCAGCTGCATTGATAATTACATCATTATTAGTAATCTCATTCATGCTTACTTATGTAGTTCCAAAAGTTGTTTATATCTTCGCAAACTTTGATCAAGAGTTACCCTTAATTACAAAAATAGTGATTAATTGTAGTGAACTCATAAGAAATAACTACTTAATCATTTTTTTGGCGTTATTTCTCTTAGTAATATTTTTTAAATCATTAATTAGCAGAGAACATTTCAGGAGAAAATATCATGAGCTACTCATCAAAATACCGATTTTTGGCAGACTTATCACAATTTCTAATAGTGCCAGATATATGCAAACACTTAGCACGCTTTCTGGAAGCGGAGTTCCCATCCTAGAAGCATTGAAATTTTCTGCTGAAGTTTTAAATAATCTACCCATGAAAGAGGTTGCCTTAGAAGCCATAAATAGAGTAAGTGAAGGAGAAACGATCAGTAAATCCCTATCCTCAGAAAACCTATTTCCAAGTATGATGATTTATATGATAGGAAGTGGAGAAAATACTGGTAAATTAGAAGAAATGCTGGATAAAGCAACCACCAACCAAGAAGAAGAGTTTAAGAGCACAGTTGACACTCTTCTTGGTATTCTTCAACCTCTGACTGTTGTTTTTATGGCTATTATCGTTCTTTTGATTGTCCTCGCTATTCTTCTCCCAATATTTGAAATAAATAATTTAATAGCCTAATGATTAGCCTCATGTGGATCTTATAACTCCAACTACAACGCCCTCAATGACCATCTCATCTTCAGATAAGTCAACTGTAATTGGGTTAAATTCACTATTTTCAGGGAATAATGTAACTATTGAGTTATTTTGTGTATATCTTTTTACTGTTACCTCATCGTTAATTCTAGCAACCACAATTTGACGACTCCTTATTTCACTGGTCCGATGAACTGCTACGATATCATTATCTAAAATTCCAGCATTTTTCATACTCATGCCTTCTACCCTCAATAAATAGTGAGGAGATGGATTAAAAATATCTGGATCTATATCTAAATAATCATCAATATTTTCATGGGCTAAAATTGGATGGCCAGCCGCAACCTTCCCAACAAGAGGAAGTCCTATTTGCTCTCTCAATGAATCTTTCAGCCTTATACCCCTTGATGATCCTTTTATTAGTTCAATAACTCCTTTTTTTTGAAGGGCCTTTAAATGCTCTTCTGCCGCATTCGGTGATTTAAAGCATAATTCGTTAGCGATTTCCATTCTGGTTGGAGGCATACCATATTCTTCAATGAAATCTTTTACCATGTTAAGAACTTTTCTTTGTCCTGGAGTTAACTCATTCATAATTACACCATTACTGTATTTATATACAGCTGTAATTATATACAGTAGGAATCAAAATTGATACCAAAAAATTAAAGGACTAGAAGTTATTTAGAAAAATTTATCTAAAAGCGATTCAGCTGCTCTTCTTCCTTCACCTGCCGCACCATTCCAGTATTGATGCCCTCTCAACTCTGAATGACCAATAGCGATACGGCCGTATGGTTTGCGAAGTATATCTGATGGAGGGGTGCTTCCATTCAATCCATGCACAAAACCTAGCCCAGGATTAACATAAGCATGCCCCCAGCGATTTAGTATAATTCCAGCAATATCATTTGTGGGGTCAAATCCTCCGGAAGAAAACATTAATGTCATTTGTTCTCGAATCTCTCTTTCATAATCATTAAATGACTTAGTAAGGAGCTCAGCTCTGCATAATGCACCCTGCTCTCTTGCTTGCAAACCAGGTTTTATTATTGGAATATAAAAAGTCATCACAATTGGTTTATCTGGATTAAGTGGCTGCGATCTATTTCCTACTATCATTGGTCGACGAATATTACATGTAAATCCGATACCTTCTGTCCAGAAGGCAGCTGATATGCCCAGTCTTTCCAGAAAACGCCAATTGGTGAGAGCCACATTGGCAACTAATACAGGAGAATGATTTATCTTATTATATGCCTCATGATACCTGCCTGGTAAATCTTTAAGAATTCTTCGATTTACCCATCCACCAGAAGCCATTACTGCTGTTTTTGATTTTATTCGATAAAGTTTATTTTTATTATTATAAATCACCTGCACGCCCTCTTGATCACTGCCTTTACCAACGTGTTGAACGTTGACAGCCGTTGAATTCAGACGCATACGGATTGGATTAACTTCCCTATCTAGCTGACTGAAATCAACTGGATTGAATAATATATCTTCAAAAGTGTTTCCCTTAATTGAATTGGGAATTAATTTCTTTATAAAGTGTCTGGCTATTCCCGTGTTACCACCAGGAAAACTTTGTAAATGAGGGGCATCGATTTGATCAGTATTCAAAAATCCAGGCATCTCAAAATATTTACCCCAATATGCACTTAGAGCATCGCATCCAAATCCGATGATACTTGCCATTATTGGATCATAGAATGAGGTAACTTTTGGAGGCATACCTAATACATTTTCATAATACGATTTTAAAGTTATTGAATCTAACCATTGATCATTATTATGTTTTTCATTTTCACTTATATTGATTGCTCGAACTCTGGTGAAAGCTTGCTTAAGCTCTTCACTCCATGGGGTTGAGTTTAAACCACTATTCCAAACATCCTTTACCCAAGGTTTATTGGCTCCTGCAAAGAAATGACCGCAATCATAGTTATTTTCATACCAAGTCATATGATCAAAATTATCAATAGGAATTCGCATTTCAGAAGCTGCGCCTTCTGGTTTTTGATATTCGAATTCTCTTGGCATATTCAGTGCTGAAAAATAATCATCAGGACCACCAACAGAAGTTGGAAGGGCAAAGTCATTTGACCCTTGTGGGCCAGAAATATGATACCCATCAACAATAAAATCGTTTCGTTTT
>QOPG01000015.1 GCA_003331585.1 Gammaproteobacteria bacterium
CTTCGATTTCTTTTGGTTCAATTACCTGTTTACCGCGATAGAAGCCATCTTCAGTTACTCTGTGCCTCAGATGAGTTTCACCAGAAACTGGGTCAACAGACATGGAAGGTTTACTTAATTTATCATGAGATCGACGCATTCCTCTTTTAGAGGAAGTTTTCTTATTTTTTTGAACAGCCATTGTCTTAAATTCTCCGTTGTCAAATACTCTAATTGAATGACAAAAATTTTAATTAAATATCATTATACCTAATTATTTATCATTATTTAGCTGATTTTTTAAATTGGCGAAAGGGAATGTCATTAAATCATTATTCATCTGTGGTTTTTTTAGAACTTCACAAACCTCATCATCGTCATGTTTGACATACAAAGGAATTGAAATTAATAGTAATTCTTCAATTAAATCAATTATTTTTATACTGCAACCCTCGATTTCCCATGGTTCATAATCCTTATTACCTTGATATGCGTTTTGATCAGAACATAAAGCAATCTTTACAGGAACATCAATTTCATTCTCAAAGATATTCAAACAATTCTGACATGTAAGAAAAAGCCTTGCCTCAATTCGTCCAGATACAACATTCATAGGATTGGCAGAATCTATACTTTTAATCTCCAAATCAACTTTTACAGATTCATTGACCCATTGATCACTTTCTAGAGACTTAATCGCGAATTTATGATCTTTAGTAATAAAATCGGTTAATTTATCAAACAAACTCAAACTGTAATCAAAATCAATTTGATATGGATGGTTTATTAATTTATTTAGCTGTATTAAATTTTGTAGTGATTTACTCATATTTAACAAACTTGAATACTTTATATGATTTAATGATAATCAAATTGCTGTTTTACAACATAATTTTATAGTATATGAAATCAAAATAATAATTTAAAAATTAAAATTGCAAACCAATAAAAAACAAAAAATAATACTTGGATCGTCTTCCAGTCATAGAAAAAAACTTTTAGATAAATATCTAGAGAATTATCAAATTATCGAGCCTAATATTGATGAAAATCTGGAATATTTTGAATTTAACTCAAAATATTCTGAAGAATTAGCAAAAATTAAATCTCATAAGATAAGAGAAAAAGCAAACGGATCTATAATAATTACATCCGATCAAATAGGAGTATTAGATAAAAAGCTTTTAAAAAAGCCGTTAGATCATAAAAACGCCATTGAGCAATTATTAGGATACTCAAATAAGCAAGTTACATTCTATACTTCGGTATGTATATACAATCAAAATAGTCATATAGAATATATACATACTGATGAAACATTAATTAATTTCTCAAAAATTACATATAATCTTGCCGAGGAATATCTTACAAAAGATCTTCCTTATAATTGCTGTGGAAGTTTCAAAATAGAGGGAAGAGGATTACTCCTCATAGATAAGATAGATACCAAGGATCCAACTGCAGTAATAGGTTTGCCTATGATATATATTTTATCGATTCTGAAGGAATTAGGGCATATCACCAGTTAAAAATCATTGAATTCTTGAGGAAGCATAGAGCTAAACGTTCGGTCGTTTCCTTTCCTATCTACAAAACTAATTGACTGAGCATGCAAAAATAACCTTTTCTTTAATTTTAATTCTGATAATACGTTCATATTTGAATATTTGGTATCACCTACTATTGGGTAACCTATTTCATTTAAATGCACTCTTAGCTGATGAGTTCTCCCAGTTATCGGTTGACATTGAACTAGTGCGAACTTCTTATATTGGTTGATCATTTTGACCAATGTGACAGCTTTTTTGCCTTTTTTGTTTTGAGTTACATGACGCTCACCGTTTTTTCTGTGATTAGTCAATAATGGTATATTGATTGATTTTTTTTGATACTCCCAGGTTCCTAAAACAACAGCAAAATAATTTTTTTTAACTTCACCATTTCTAAATTTTTCATGCAGATCTCTCAACGCACTTCTTTTTTTTGATAGTAATAGGCATCCTGAAGTTTCTTTATCTATTCTATGAACGAGAGAGATATCATTCTTTTGGGCTTTTGCAGTCCTGATTAACTCTATCACCCCAAATTTAATTCCACTGCCACCATGAACAGCTAATCCTGCGGGCTTATCGATAACAATGAAGTCAGAATCTTCGAAAATTATAGATTTCTCGATATTTATGGAGTTATTTTTTATTAGAGATTCTGGATCATTCTTGATTATTAAAGGTGGTATTCTTATTTCGTCATTTGTTTTGATTTTATAGCTGGGTGCAATTCGACCACTGTTAACTCTTACCTCACCTCGTCTTATAATTCTGTAGATTTTGGATCTTGGTAATCCTTTAAATTTTCTATTAATAAAATTATCAATTCTCTGGCCGGACTCATCCTCATTAATGCGAAGTTTTTGCACCTTTGTTTTCATTGTTAGATTGCTCATTCTAGAAAAATACTTTGAATTAAAAAAATCCACTTAATTACAAAATAAAGACAATAAATTATTAAATATGCTATCTTATGCCTTAAGGGATTGATTAATCCAGAAATAATAACTTTAGATAAAAAGTTAATTCAAAATTCTTTCTGCTTTTGATTTTAAATTTAACGTCAAAAGCAGAGCAAAAAAATAACGGCAACGAGCATAAATGCTTAAAGCGTAAAAAATTTACTGCAACAATTAATGTTAAAAATAGATTACAAAATAATTAAGTAAGGAATTAATTATAAACGCAAATAACAAATTAATTTAAGTTAAAAATTTAATTTAAATGCTCGCTGCCCATAAAAAATAAGTAGGGCAAAATGAAAAGAATGCTAATAAATGCAACTCAACAAGAAGAGTTGCGAATGGCTATGGTAGATGGCCAAAATCTCTATGATCTAAATATCGAGCTACCCTCAAACGAAAGAAAGAAAGCCAACATATATAAAGGCAAAATTACTCGGATCGAGCCAAGCCTTGAAGCTGCTTTTGTTGATTATGGCGCTGAAAGACATGGTTTTCTTCCCTTGAAAGAAATCTCTAATGAATACTTCATCAAAGAAACTAAATCGGGAAAACGACCAAACATAAAAGATGTTTTAAAAGAAGGTCAAGAAATTGTAATACAAATCGATAAAGAAGAGCGTGGAAAAAAAGGTGCTGCACTTACAACTTTTGTGAGCCTTGCAGGAAGATTTATTGTGCTTAAACCTAATAAATCAAAATCTGGTGGTATATCAAGAAGAATAACTGGTGAAGAGAGAGATAACGCAAGAAACTCTCTTGATGCAATAAATATACCTGACCAAATGAGTGTAATTTTGAGAACTGCTGGAATTGAACGTACAACAGATGAATTGGAATGGGATTTAAATAATTTACTGGCAATCTGGGAAGCAATAAAGACTGTAATAGTAAAAAAAGAAGCTCCCTTTCTTGTTTACAAAGAAAGTAATGCTGTTTTAAGAGCGCTTAGAGATTATCTAACATTCGATATTGGTGAAATCCTGATAGATGAGAAAAAAGCTTATGATGATGCGAAAGAATTCATAAGCCAAGTAATGCCCCAAAATCTAAAGAAGTTAAAGTACTATGATGAAGATGTCCCCCTCTTCACTAATTATCAAATCGAAAGTCAAATTGAATCTGCTTATACACATTCAGTTGATCTTCCATCTGGAGGTAGCGTTGTCATTGATCATACTGAAGCTTTAGTCTCAATAGATATCAATTCAGCTAAATCCACAAAAGGAAGTGATATCGAAGAAACTGCATTAGCAACAAACGTTGAATCTGCAATAGAAATTGCTAGACAGCTTAGATTGAGAGATTTAGGTGGGTTAATTGTTATAGATTTTATTGATATGCATGTATACAAGAACCAAAGAGAAGTTGAAAATCAACTAAGAAAAGCAGTAAAAGAGGATCGAGCAAGAATACAAATTGGAAAAATCAGTAGATTTGGCTTACTGGAAATGTCGAGACAGAGGCTTAGGCCAGCCCTAAGTGAATCAAATCAACTTATTTGTCCGCGATGTTCTGGTATCGGAAGTATCAGGAGTGTTGAATCTCTCGCATTGGCAATATTGAGAATAATTGGTGAGGAAGCAAGAAAAGATATGACGGTAAAAATTATTGCTCAACTACCTATAGAAATTGCTACATACTTACTAAATGAAAAAAGAGACTGGGTTCAAAATATCGAGTCAAATCACAATACAAAAGTGATACTCGTTGCTAATTCGGGACTTGAAACCCCACACTTCAGTGTAAAAAGAATCAGATCCGATCAAGCTGATCTTCCTGAAAATCAAGGTCAAAGTTTTGATTTAGTGGAAAATTTAGATGAGCAAGTTATTCCGGAAGTTATCGAAAAGGATAAAGCAGTTGAAATACCAGCCGTAGGTAATGCTAAACCAGTACCAAAGCCACCTGGAAAGAAGGATACTCAAAGCTCACAGAACTTGTGGGGTCTATTCAAGAATTTATTTGAATCAGACAAAGAAGAAGCAACAAATAAACCAACAACTAAAAAACCTTACAAGCATAGGGCCAAAAGACCAAAAAACAGCAAATACAAAGGTAAAAATTTCAACAAAAACTACAACCAAAAGAATAAAACAAAAAATAAACCTGTAAAAAAAGATGATTCAAAATTAGATCCAGTTAAAAAGCACGCAAAAAAGAAAGAAAACTTAACTAATAATAAAGGTAGCAAAAAACCTCAAAAAGAAAAATCTTCTGAGGGAATTACATCTTCTGAAAAATTAAAACAAAAACCTCAAAAGAAGAAAGCTATCACAAAAAAAAGAAGTCCGAGTAAGAAACCTGCGATAGAAAGAAAAACTAAACCCAACGAACCCAAAGCATCTGATAAAAAAAACAAGGATACTAAAACAAAAAAGATTGAGAATAAAAACTCAGAAGACAGGCTTATGCCGTGGCCTTCAGATAGTAATGATTAATTTGACCTTAAGTCTTTTTTGATTATCGCGCAGACATTCTCAACATCATCAATTACATCAATACTCGGTCCAGGTCTTTCGCTTGCATTAGCCACTTTTATTTTGAACCCATAATGCAAGGCTTTTAACTGCTCTAGATTTTCAGATTCCATTTGTTTGGGCATATCTAATAACTTTAAGTCTCTTAATATTCGACATCTGTATGAATAAATTCCATGATGATGGAGTATAAATTTATTATCGATTAACACATCAGCATCCAGTTTATTGGGAATTGGCAATCGACTAAAATAAATTGCATGACCACTTTCATCCATCAAAACTTTTACCGTATTTGGATTTAACCATTCCTTTTTAGATAAAAAATTCGATCCAAGAGTGCCAATATCTGATATTCCATCAGTCAATAATGAGGCGCATTCATCCATTAGTTTTGCCTTTAGAAGTGGCTCATCTCCCTGCAAATTAAGAACAACTTGATCATCTGACCAACCCATTTGATCAATTACCTCAATTATTCTATCTGTACCAGATTGGTGTTTCGATGAAGTCATACAGATTTTTGCACCAAAATTTATAGCATGTGATTGGATGCGCTCGTCATCAGTTGCGATGATTATATCTCTAGCCTGACTTTTTTTGGCATTTCGCCATACACGCTCAATCATAGTTTTTCCGCATATATCAATTAACGGTTTTCCAGGCAGTCGAGTCGAAGCAAAGCGCGCAGGTATTATGATATTATAATTAGCCATTCTTTTTATCTTTAATCAATCTTTCTATATCAAGTAACCAAGGTTTTTCATTCTGGTCAAACTGAACCTCTACAGGAACAAACCACATTCTAGCATTAGCAAATCTTTTACATTTAACCATATCTTTTTCAGTCATAATTATTTCATGTTCATCATTAAAATTTAAGTCACTTGATTTGTATTTTCTGTGATCTTCAAAAGGATGTTCGTAAATATCTAGCCCTGATTTTCTAAGTGATCTAAAAAATCGATCTGGATTACCAATACCAGCAACCGCATGAATTTTAGTAGATACAAAATCAACCACAAGTCTCGAATCTCCTGTAATTAAGTTAATCGCAGTTTTCCCAACTAAACGAAATTGATTGTTATTATTTTTAACATCTTCACACTCAACATTTTTTAATACCAGGTTAACTCTAGATAGCCTTGAAATTGGCTCCCTCAATGGGCCCGCTGGTAAAAGTAAATTATTTCCGTACATTCTTTCATTATCAATAATTAAAATCTCATAATCACGATCCATTTGATAATGCTGAAGGCCGTCATCACTTATTATGAAATCAATGTTTTTATCTGATACATACCCTAAGGATAAGTTTCGATCAGGGTGGGCTATTACAGGACATTTTAACTTTGAAGCAATCATAATTGCTTCGTCGCCAACTATCTCAGGATTAGATTCTTTTGAAACCTCAATAGGTATATCACCTATCTTTCCTTTATAGCCTCTAGTGAGTATTGCTGGCCTATAACCCATACCGATAAAATGGTTAGCTAGCCACATAGTAATAGGTGTTTTTCCAGTACCTCCAACTGCAATATTTCCAACAATTATTATTGGATAATTACTGCGATGAATTTTCATGAAGCCTTTCTCATATAAAAGAATTCTGAGGCTGATAAATACATAAAATATCCAACTCAATGGCTTTAGAATATATTTCCAGTTACTACCTTGATACCAAACTTTTATGAACCATTGATGAAAGGTTGTGATCATATGGAATTATTTATTCTTCTTATTGAACTGAAGGCGATGAAGATTCGCATAATGACTTGCATTCATAATTAGTTCATCGTGAGTTCCTTTTTCAACAATTCTTCCATTATCTAAAACGATAATTTGATCTGCGCCCTCTATAGTCGATAAACGATGTGCTACAACTAATGTTGTTTTGTTTTTCATGAGTTCTTTTAGTGACTCTTGAATTTGATATTCTGATTTAGTGTCTAAAGAGGATGTAGCCTCATCTAATATTAATAATGGGGCATTCTTTAAAATCGCTCTTCCTATAGCTATTCTTTGTTTTTGACCTCCTGATAGCATCGCTCCTCTATCCCCCACATAAGTGTGGAGACCTTCTGGGAACTCATCAGAAAATTGATCAATTCTTGCTAGTTTAATCGCAAGATCAACTTCAGCTTGAGATTTATTTTTAAGCTTTCCATAAGTCAAATTATTCAATATTGTGTCATTAAAAAGCATTATATCTTGATTAACTATGCTTATTTTTTCCCTGAGATTCTTTATCGTATATTCTTTAATTGAAATACCATCAATTAAAATTTCTCCTGATTGGTAATCATAAAATCTTGGTAGAAGATTAATCATCGTAGATTTTCCACTCCCAGAATGGCCCACAATCGCTATTGATTCACCCTTTTTTGCAGAAAATGATATATCGGATATTGTATTTCTGTTGTCTTTCGACTGATATGAGAAGCACACCTTTCTGTACTCTAAGGAACCTTCAGATGAGGTTTTTTCTAGAGTACCTTCATCCTTCTCTATAGGTTGATCCATCACACTAAAAAGGCTGTTACTCGCTGCAATACCCCTCTGAAGAATTGCATTTACATTAGTTATTCTCCGAATAGGCTGCAACATCAGCATCATTGCCCCAAAAAATGACATAAAGCTACCTGGACTTAGATCACCATTGAGTGATTCAATTCCAGCGAAATATATCACTCCCGCAAGACCAATACCAAAGACTACCTGGGTTACTGCGACTCCAAGCGATCTAGAGCGAATAAGCTTTATATTTTGTTGGCGATTTCTATTATCAACATCATTCATTCTCTCAGTCTCATATTGCTGCCCATCAAAGATTTTTATTATCCTTTGACCTGCTAATACTTCCTGAGTTACTTGGGTTACTTCACCTATTGAGTCCTGGATTCTCTCGCTATATCTCCGGAACATTTTTCCAAGGAAATGAATCAACAAGGTAATCACTGGAAAGATAACCGCAACCGACAGAAATAATCTTGGACTTTGATATATCATCAATCCAATAGCCGCAATGACTGTTAAAACATCTCTAATAGCGATAGTAACTACATTAGTTACTGATTCAGATATCATCTCAACATTGTAAGTCATCCTTGAGAGTACTGAACCACTTGAATTACTCTCAAAAAATTGCGCTGGTAACTTCAAAAATTTCTGGAATAGTTGTTTTCTTAATGAGCTAATTACACCTCTGCCTATCCAGCCAAGTGAAGCCTCTGTTGCGAAACCAGAAATTCCTCTGGCAAAGAAAATAGCTATGAACGCTATGGGAAGCCATCGGGTAGTTTCTAAATTTTTCGCAACTAAAGCTTCATCCATTAAGGGCTCAATCAAAGCGACCATCATCATCTCCACTAAAGCCGTCATCGCCATAGCAATAATTGCAATAAATCCTATAAATTTATATTGAATGACATAGGTCCAAAGTCTTCGATAAGTTTCCAAGCTATTTTCAGTTGAAGAATTTTTCATAAACATCGATTTCCTTGCAAGAGGAAGACACTTTATTTTTTCATATATTAAGATACATCAGTTATTTATTGATAGCGATCAATTGTTACCTTAACCTATATGGTATGAACACTATTAAATCAAAAAATAATCGTGAATTTGACATCATCATATATGGCGCCTCAAGCTTCACAGGGAAAATTATTCTCGATTACTTTGTAGAAAAGTATCCTCCTCATGATTCTTTTCGATGGGCAATTGCTGGAAGAAATAAAACAAAACTTGAAAAATTAACCCAAAATTTTGATTTTGACATACCTATATTCATAGCCGATAGTCATGACAGACAAGCGCTTGATGATTTATCAAAAAAAACAAAAGTTATACTTACAACTGTTGGACCTTATGCTAAATATGGGGCTGATCTTGTCTTCGCATGCTCGAATAACGGAACAGATTACTGTGATCTTGCAGGAGAAACACAGTGGATAAGAAAAATGATAGATGATAATCATGAATTAGCCAAAACAACAGGAGCCAGGATAATAAGTGCTTGTGGTTTTGATTCCATACCATTCGATTTGGGTGTTTACTATATGCAGAACCATGCAATAAATAAAATTAATAAACCCCTAGAAAAAATAATTACTCTTGTAAGGGCAATGCGCGGTGGGGCTAGTGGCGGGACAATAGCCAGTATCATAAATATTATAATCGAAGGAAAGAGAAATCGAGAAATAGCAAGAATAGTTTCAAATCCATACGCGCTCAATCCCGAAGGAATGCGAGAAGGTCCGGATAAGAGGGATCTGCAAACATTCGTTTTTAATAAAAAACTAAAAACATGGACTTCACCTTTCATAATGGCTTCAATAAACACGAGAATAGTAAGACGAACTAATGCCTTACTTAATTACCCATACGGTAAAAGTTTTTCATACACTGAATATACGGACTGTGGAAATGGTGTATCTGGGGCTTTTAAGTCTTTCATGATGACTACTTTTCTCGGTCTATTCATGATGTTCACCACCTTTGAGTTTTCAAGAAAAAATATTATTCAAAAATTTTTACCTAAACCTGGTGAAGGGCCAAACAAAACTCAGCAAAAAAATGGATTTTTTAAACTATTCATGCACGGATTATCCAGTTCTGGTGAAACACTAAAAATGAAAATCACTGGAAATCAAGATCCTGGGTATGGGTCAACAAGCAAAATGATTAGCGAAGTTGCTATCTGCTTAGCATTAGATGAAGTTAAAACGGAAGGAGGTATTTGGACACCTGCATCTGCTTTAGGTGAAAAATTATTAAATCGTCTCGAAAAGAATGCAGGTATGACCTTTGAAATGATGGAAACAGAATAAAAAAATGAATCAATTAGGTGGAAATATATTAATTCTAATTTTGCTCATAGGATGCTCATCTCAAGTAGTGATAACAGATCCATCAATACCCGACCTTCTAATAGAAAAATCTCCCTACAATGTTGCTATCATTTACCCAGAAAATTTCAATAATTTTATACACGAAGAGAAAGTAATTGGTAGGAAATCATGGACAATAGATTTTTCTGAATCAAATAAAATTCTATTCAATAAAGTATTTTCATCATTTTTCTCAACAGCCGACGTACTTCTATCTGACTCAGAAATTAACTCATCAAATTATAAGTTTATAATAAAGCCAAATATTGATGTAATTGAATTTTCAGTTCCGGAACAAAGTCAAGATGAAACATTTTCGGTATGGATCCGTTATAGAATAAAAATATATGACTCAACTGGGACTGAGTTAATTAATTGGCCTATAAGTTCATATGGCAAAACATCCACATCAACTTTTGCTGATGAGCAAGATCTTGCAAGAGCGGCTGTTTTAGCAATGAGGGATGCTGCTGCTTTGATTATTCTTCAAATGGAAAAATCAAAAATAATAGAAAAAAGTTGAAAGAAAACGTTCGACCACAATAAATATAAAACATGGATAATAAGTTAAAAATAAAATCAATCTTTGCTAAATTAATTTTTTTAATAATGATATTCAATCTAACTGCCTGTGTAACCTCAAGGATTGAAGATAACAGAATTGGTTTAACAGGAATTTCAGATGGGGAAGGCGTGGTAATTCTAGCAAAAAGCTATCATTTAGGTAATGACACTGAAACTGATTTTATCAAATGTGTTAGTTCAAATGTTAGTAGAGGTTCATCTCCAATTAGAGTGATTCAAACGATAGACTTCAAAAATACTCTTTTCCCATGGTTTGAGCCAAGAACTGCGCCATCTGATACCAATGCTTTGGCAAGATTATTAAAAAGAAGTCAAGTAGCAGAAAGAATTTCAGATGCAAAAATTCGATACATCATTTGGTTAGATGGAAATACAGATAGTGCTGGTGGAGGCGGAAGTATGTCCTGTGCCTTAGGCCCAACTGGTGCGGGTTGCTTTGGTTTTGCTTGGTGGCAAAATGACTCCAAATATGAGGCTACTGTATGGGATATAAAAGATTCAGCAAATGAGGGTAATATTAGCGCTGAATATAGCGGAACATCTTTTTTACCTGCAATTGTAGTGCCTGTTCCACTTTTTGCTAGAACGCAAGCAAAGGCTTGTAAAGGGCTTTCAGATCAGTTGAAAGTATTTATTTCAGGTTAAGATTTATTACAAAAGTTAAATGAAATAATGACCACATTTTTTTATTGTTTTTGATTAATGAAATTAAATATTATAATTTTACTTCTTCTTTTATGCTTTGGATTGCTTATAGTTCCTCTTGGACTATTCGCAATAAATGATTTTATTTTTGGAAAATATTCAGGTGATGGATTTGTTGGTTTTTATGATGATTACTTTGATTTACTAAAAAATGGTAATCTATTTTCTTGGTTTATATTATTCTCGCCCTACTTGGTTTATCTGGTAGTTAGGTTGATAATTAAGTTTTCAAGAAAAATTTAATATAAGGAAATAGTGTGAGAAAAAAAATATTTTTAATCATGAAGCAAGCTTTTTATTTATCTTTTCTATTGCTTATTACTCAATTATCTTTTTCTTCTATTAATTTAAATTCTCATGAATCAATTAAACCAGAAAAAAAACACGAGAAAATCAGCGCTCTCATTGAAAGATTCATAGAGAGATCTCATTACAATCACACAAAAATTGATGATGAGCTATCTTCCAAAATATTTTCAAAATACATTGAAGATTTAGATGAAAATCGCTCTTACTTTACTGTAACTGAGATTCAAAATTTCGAAAAATATCGTTACAAAATAGATGATATGTTCGGTTCTCAGTCTCTCGACCCCGTTTATGAGATTTTTAATAAATACAGAATAAATGCCTCAAATAGGATGGAGTTCGCCCTAGACCTTCTTAAAACTGAACCTGATTTCACTTTAACTGAAATATTTGAATTTGATCGATCAGAAAAAGGTTGGCTAACATCAGCTGAAGATTTGGATGAAATATGGAGAAAGAGAGTCAAAAATGATGCCCTTAGCCTCCTCTTAAATGAAAAAGACTGGGATGAAGCGAAAGAAATACTCGAAAAAAGATATCAGAGATTTTTAAAGCAACTCAATCAAATAAACAGTGATGATATTTTTGAAACATTCATGAATTCAGCGGTTCATTCTCTTGACCCACACTCAAGTTATTTTTCACCGAGAAATTCAGAAGAATATCAAATACAAATGAGCTTGTCTTATTTTGGTATTGGAGCCTCTTTATCGATAGAGGATGATTATGTATCTATTATAAATATAATCCCTGGAGGTCCAGCTGCGATAGATGGGCAGCTAAAACCAAAAGATAGAATCACAGCAATTGCCCAAGGCATTGATGGCGAATTAACTGATGTAATTGGATGGCGCTTAGATGATGTAGTTCAACTAATACGTGGACCGGAGAATACTGTTGTAAGATTACAAATACTTCCGGAAGGGATGGCTCCAGGTGAGCCGGAAAAAATAATAGATCTCACTAGAGATCAAATTAAACTCGAAGAGTCTGCTGCAAAAAGTGAAATCATTCAAACCGAAAGAAATGAAGAGAAATATAAAATTGGTGTTATAGATATCCCCAGTTTTTACAGAGATTATCGTGCATTAAAGAGTGGGGATGAAGAATTTACGAGCACAAGTAGTGATGTTAAAAGGCTTCTCAATAATTTAAATAATGAAAATATTGACGCATTAATTATTGATCTTAGGAATAATGGGGGTGGGCATTTAACTGAAGCTACAGCTCTGACTGGATTATTTATAGATAATGGACCTGTTGTTCAATTAAGAAATGCGAATGGGAGAATCAGTAGGTTAGATGATCCTGACCCAGTCCCCAGATCATCATACAATGGACCAATGATAGTTTTGGTTAATCGATATAGCGCTTCCGCTTCAGAAATTTTTGCTGCTGCTATACAGGATTACGGAAGAGGAATTGTCATCGGGCAGCAAACCTATGGAAAAGGAACCGTTCAAAATCTTTATGCGCTGGATCAATACGTAAGAAGGAATGATGATGAACTTGGCCAATTAACCCTGACAATAGGTAAATATTATAGGGTTACTGGTGAAAGTACACAAAACAGAGGTGTGATACCAGATATCAAATTACCCTCTTATATTGACAAAAGTAAAACTGGTGAAAGCTCAAGAGATTCATCGCTTCCCTGGGATACAATAAAACCGTCCAGATTTAAAAAAGGGAAATCACTTGATAGCATAATAAAATTTCTTCTGAGTCAGCATGAGAGAAGAATGGAGAGTGATCCAGACTTAATCCTTCTAAAAGAAGATATTGAAGAATCATTAAAATACAGAAAAAAAACCTCAGTTTCACTTAATCTCAAGGAAAGAATCGAAGAAAGAGAGGAAAATAAAAAAAGAAAAGAACAATTAGAAAACGAAAAAAACGATTCTGATGAGGATCAAGATAATGAGGATCGAGATATAAATTTATATGAAGCGGCTGACATTGCCACTGATTATAAAGTTTTAGTTGCTTCAGAAGAGGAAAAAAATCAAATTGCAAAACAAATTAACTGATTCACAATAATTTAGGAATAGTTGTTATCTAGAAGATAATCCAACCATTTATTGAAGACGATATTTTTTTTCCATAACTTACTTATAATTTCGTTATTCTGATTAACAATTTCCCTGAATTGGTTTCTTCCATGAATGTCACCAATCGAAATAACCTCAGCCAAATCACCATCATAATAAGCTCTAATTGTAAGATTGGGCTCATAGTTAATCTTGTTATTATGTTTAAAAGAGTATGTAAGTGAAAAAGTTATTGTATATTTAGTTTTTTCTAAAATTGTTAGATATAGATTTTCTGCATTCAAAGATTCTAAAACCCTTCCCTTGTCAATATCTCTAAGGTCAGGTAAAAGATTATGTAACTTTATAAAATTACTTTCATAAAGCGTCATTAACCCCACAAAAGATCGAGGTTTTGCAATTGCTTGAGGAATAATCTCGTGATCATTTATCAAGGTCTAAACCTTCGTTCTATGCCTGTTTTTTCGAGAATCTTGCCTGAAATTTCTTCAATAGATAACTCTGTAGTATCCACATAATTTATATTATTTTTTTCAAACATCCTTTCAGATTCTCTTATCTCAAAACTAATTTGCTTTATAGATGAATAACTCCCCAATGAGCGGCGCTCTTTTCTTATTTGTTTTAATCTCTCTGGTGCTATTGTGAGTCCAAATAATTTCTTATGATGTTGTTTTAATGATTTTGGTATTAATCCATCTTCTAATTCAAATTCTGTCAAAGGGAAATTAGCTGCATAGATTCCATATTGCATTGCCAGATAAAGACAAGTGGGTGTTTTTCCCGACCTTGATACACCTATTAAGATAATATCTGCCATATCATAATGCTTAAGTATGCTTCCATCATCATTCGATAGAGCGAAATTCGTTGCCTCGATTCTTTTCATATAATTTTTTGTATCACTCATTCCATGAGCCAGCCCACTCTTTCTTACTGATTTTTGCTTTAACTCTTTTTCTAATGGGCCAATAAATACATCAAATATATCCAAATGCAGTCCGTTTACAGTTTTAATTATCTCTCGAAGCTCATCTTGAACTAATGTTGAGAATATAATTGGTTTCTCTGAGGAATCACGATTTTCTGAATTTATTTTCGAAACAGCCTCTTTAGCCTTGTCTTCGCTGTCTATAAATGGCAAAGTCACTTGTTGAAAATCATGATAATCGAATTGAGTGATCAAACTATGACCGAGAGTTTCGACAGTGACGCCGGTTTGATCCGAAAGGAAATAAATATACCTCACAATATAGCCCACCAAAAGAATGAAAAATATATTGTCTAATTACATGCATATTAACTCAAGATAAAAATGTCAAAACCTTACGTAAAAAAACTAAATGAATTAAATATAAATAATATTGACTTAGTGGGCGGAAAAAACGCATCACTAGGAGAAATGATAAGTGAGTTAACTGATTTGGGTATCAAAGTCCCTGGAGGATTTGCTACAACTTCTCATGCTTATCAAGATTTCCTTAATCAAGATGATCTTGGAAAAAGAATTAATAACGTTTTGAATAATCTCAATGTAGATAATATTGAAGAATTAACTGAAACAGGTCGTCAAATAAGGCAATGGATCCTTGATACTGAAATTTCTTCAGAGCTTAAATCTGAAATCGAAAAAGAGTGGAAAGAAATTACCAATAATAAAGATCTTGCATTTGCCGTAAGATCTTCAGCAACAGCAGAAGACCTTCCTGATGCATCATTTGCCGGTCAGCAAGAAACATATTTAAATATTGTGGGTCTAGACAACTTAATTGAGGCGCTACATCATGTATACGCTTCTTTATATACCGATCGAGCAATTTCTTATCGAATTCATCAAGGCTTTGATCATTCAGACGTTGCATTATCTGTAGGTTTCCAGCAAATGGTCAGAAGTGATATAGGCTCATCAGGAGTAATGTTTTCATTAGACACTGAAACTGGTTTTAAAGACGCTGTATTTATAACATCCTCGTTAGGATTAGGTGAAACTGTTGTCCAAGGGTCAGTCAATCCAGATGAATTCTATGTCTACAAAAAGGCCTTAGAAAATAATAACTATCCAATTTTAAGAAAAACACTTGGCGATAAATCAATAAAAATGATTTTAGGTAAAAATAATACTTTAGGTGAAACAGTTCAAATTATTGAGGTTGACGAAAAAGAATCTCGCAACTTCTCCATTTCTGATCAAGATATTATTGATCTTGCAAAATATGCGGTAACAATCGAAAATCATTATAAAAGACCAATGGATATAGAATGGGGCAAGGACGGCTCAAATGGAGAAATATACATTCTTCAAGCAAGGCCTGAGACAGTTCAAAGTCGGTCTGGAAACACAATCAATAGATTTTCTCTTAAATCAAAATCTTCAGTTCTTACAACAGGAAGAAGTATCGGACAAAAGATAGGATCTGGAACTGCTAAAATAATAAAAAATATAAATGAAATGCATCGCATTCAAGATGGAGATGTTTTAATTTCAGATATGACAGATCCAGACTGGGAACCTATTATGAAAAAAGCATCTGCAATAGTGACCAATCGTGGTGGCAGAACATGTCATGCGGCGATAATAGCAAGAGAGCTTGGGATACCAGCTGTAGTTGGATGCAATAATGCGACCGAAAAAGTACCTGATAATAGTGCTGTAACTGTAAGCTGTGCAGAGGGTGATGAAGGTTTTGTATACGACGGTATACTGGAATTTGAAGAACAACATATAGAGGTAGATTCACTTCCAGATATTCCTGTCAAAATAATGATGAATGTAGGAAATCCGGATAGAGCTTTTAGTTTTTCATCAATCCCAAATCATGGTGTTGGCCTGGCTAGGCTTGAATTTATTATAAATCGCATGATAGGTATTCATCCAAAAGCCTTAATTAATTACGATGAAATGAAAGGCCCACTAAAAGCTAAAATTGATCAACAAATGGCTGGTTACGAAGATCCAGTTAAATTTTTTGTAGATAAATTAGCTGAAGGTGTAAGTACTATAGCCGCAGCATTTTCTCCTAAGCCAGTAATTGTAAGGATGTCAGATTTCAAATCTAATGAGTATGCAAATCTAATAGGTGGAGATATCTTTGAGCCTAAAGAAGAAAATCCTATGATTGGATTTAGAGGTGCTGGCAGATATGTTGCAAGCAATTGGCGTGATTGTTTCGATTTAGAATGTGAAGCATTGAAAAAAGTAAGAAATGAGATGGGTTTAAAAAATGTTCAGCTAATGATTCCATTTGTAAGAACAGTTAAACAAGCAAAAGATGTTATTGATATATTAGCTGAGAATGGTTTAAAGAGAGACGGTGACTTAAAAATTATAATGATGTCAGAGCTTCCATCAAACTCAATTCTAGCGAATGAATTTCTTGAGTATTTTGATGGCATGTCGATAGGATCAAATGATATGACTCAATTGACCCTTGGTCTAGACAGAGATTCGAGTTTAGTTGCAGATATTTTTGATGAAAGAGATGACGCTGTCAAAAAAATGCTCTCTATGTCTATTGATGCATGCTTAGAACAAAATAAATATATAGGGATATGCGGTCAAGGTCCTTCTGATCATCCTGATTTAGCGGCCTGGCTGTTAGAGAAAAATATTGAAAGCATGTCTTTAAACCCAGATACTGTTATTGAAACTTGGATGTCCTTAGCAGGTAAGAAAGTTTAAATTTTTGACCAAACTGATAGAAAGTTATTTGCTGGCATTTGCAAGAATGCGTAGTTAGATAGGTTATTTTGTATTGCAAATTTATCCAGTTTCTCGATATCTCTGATACCCATTATTGGGTCTTTTTGATTCAATTCATCATTAAATTTTTCATTACTTTTAGAGGTAAAATCACCATTTACTCTGAATGGACCGTAGAGAAAAAACTTACCGTTTTTTCTCAATATACGACCCACTAAACTAAACATTTTTTCAACATTTTTAAAGCTCATAATGTGAGATGTATTTGATGAAAAAACATCATCATATTTTTTTTTAATACAATCTTCATTTAAACCTATTTCTAAATTTAATGGTAATTTCAAATTAGCACTATTAGTTGACTTTATCCAAGACTGAATCGCATCATGATTCTTCTTTTGGTCGCTTGTTTGCCAGACAATCATTGGCATATGTTTGGCAAAGTAAACTGCATGTTGTCCTGTTCCTGAGCCAATCTCCAATAACTCCTTTGCACCGTGTAATTCTTTTTTTAAGGCTTTAAGAATTGGATCTCGATTTCGTTTTGTTGCAGGTGCGTCAGGTCTATTCATCATTACTTACATAGTCCAGATTAAAGAATGTTGATTTATAGTGTATTAATTCATTAATTGAATCTTTTATATCCTCTAATGCTCTGTGTTTTGACGATTTTTTTACACTTTTCGCAATATCTGGTCTCCAGATATTTGACAAAATATTTAAGGAGCTGACATCCAAGTTTCTATAGTGAAAAAATTTCTCTAATTCTGGCATTTGCCTCGCGAGAAACCTTCGATCTTGACAAATGCTATTTCCACACATTGGAGAAATTCCAGCTTTAACAAATTTTTTAAGAAAATTTAATGTTTCTATTTCTGCGTCCTGGGTTGTAATTTTACTCAATAAAACCTTGTCCGTTAAACCTGATTTTCCATGATGCTTAGTATTCCATTCATCCATTTCATCCATAATTGTTTTGGTTTGATTAATAACTATCTCAGGTCCTTCGGCGATGATTTCTAGATCTTGATTAGTTACGATCGTTGCAATCTCAATAATATTATCATTTTGTGTATCCAGGCCTGTCATCTCTAGATCAATCCAGATTAGATTCTTTGATTTATTTAAATTTTTTAAATTATCCATTCTCAACCTTTACGTAAGTTATTTAACCTAAACTTATTGTAATGTTACTACAAACTACAATGTACTATTAAAAAATAATACCGCGAGATAACATAGAGTAATGAAAATGAATAATAACCATACTGAAGCACAAGTCATTTCTACCTATAGTCGCCGAATGAAAATAAGAACAAATGATGGCAAGATTGGTTTTGCTAAGATATTAGGTAAACAGTTAAAGCCAGTATGTGGTGATATTGTAATAATTAAAAAAGAAGAAAATGAGCCTGAGGCAATTATTACAGACATTCTTCCAAGAAAAAATTCTCTTTCACGAAAAAATAAATATAAAAACAAAGAAGTACTTGCTTCTAATTTGTCAGATATTGCTATCATTGTGAGTAATCCTCCATCTCCTGATTGGCATATAGTTGATAGATACATTGGGGCTGCAGAAAATATGGGGATTAATGCATTTATTATTTGCAACAAAGACGACTTACAATGGGTAGATAAAGAAAATACACCCATATTAAATACATATCGAAATATTGGATACAATGTCATGAAGTGTAGCGCTAAGATAAAAAAGAACATGGAGGATATAAGTAAATATTTTGAAGGAAAAACATCTATTTTTGTTGGTCAATCTGGTGTAGGAAAGTCAACTATAATCAATAGTTTAATCGGCTTTAATGAACTAAAAACTCAAGATATATCTTCATCTAACTCTGAAGGCAAACACACTACCGTAAATTCAAGCCTGATTGATCTCCCTAATGGCGGGTATGTTATTGATTCACCTGGCGTTAGAGAGTTCTTACCTAACCTCAATAACGAGCGTGAAGTATTAAAGAGTTTTATTGAAATCCATGATTACGGGGCAAAATGTAAATTTAATGATTGTACTCATATTAAAGAAGATAATTGTGCTGTTAAAACAGCTTTATCAGAAAATAAAATAAGTCAAAGAAGATACGATAGTTATAAACGACTAATCAATAACATAAGATCCAGCAAGGATCAAAAAAGATATTAACCTGGTGGCCAGTTCAATTGGCGTCCAGCTAAAAAATGTAAATGAATATGATATACGGTTTGACCGCCATCTTTATTGCAATTCATTACAACACGGTAACCGTCTTTATCAACACCAGACATCACAGCTAATTTGGATGCAGCCTCATAAAGCAAGCCTATAATCTCGCTATTTTCCTCGCTTATATCATTTATAGTTGATATGTGAGTCTTAGGTATAATCAGATAATGAATTGGTGCCTTAGGATCGATATCACAAAATGCAATAACTTCTTTTGTTTCAAACACTATTTCAGCGGGAATTTGTTTTTTTACAATTTTACAAAACAAGCAATTTTCATTATCCTCGCTCATATATTACTCCATCCTTCTTCGCCCGAAAAAAGCGTGTGAAAGTGTTCCACCGTCAACATATTCCAGTTCTCCTCCAAGAGGAATTCCGTGAGCAATTCTAGAGCATTGTATTTGATATTTTGCAGCCAATCCCGATAGATAATGTGCCGTAGCATCCCCTTCGACTGTTGAATTGGTGGCAATAATCAGCTCAGTGATGTCTTCTTCTTTGAATTGAAATTCAAGTTTATTTAAACCCAAATCTTCAGGTCCAATCCCATCAATTGGAGATAGATGCCCCATAAGAATGAAATATTTACCCTTAAAACCCGTCGCTTCTTCGATTGCCATAACATCTGCAGGTGATTCAACTACACACAAAGTACCATCATTTCTAGCGCTTGATCTGCAAATTAAACATAGATCTTCATCGGTAAACATTCTGCATCTTTCACAATGCTTGATATCTTTCACAGCAGAAGCAAGTTTCTGTGATAGCTTTTGTGCCCCTTCTTTATCTCTTTCCAATAAATGAAAAGCAATTCTTTGAGCGGATTTTCTACCAATTCCGGGCATACAACACAATGATTCTATTAATTCTGAAATTATTGGAGAGTAAGACATCGGGATTATTAGAATGGCAACTTCATTCCAGGTGGAAGATTTAAACCAGATGTCATACCTGACATGCTCTCTTGTGTTTTCTTTTCGGCGCGTCTTGCAGCATCATTAAATGCAGCAATCAATAAATCCTCTAACATATCTTTTTCTTCATTAAACAGGACTTCGTCAATTTTTATTTTTTTTATTTCATTCTTGCATGTCATAGTAATGCTCACCATACCACCGCCAGATTCACCAACAACAGTAATGTTTGCGAGCTCATCTTGTGCCTGCTTCATTTTCTCCTGCATTTGCTGAGCTTGCTTCATTAATTGCCCTATCCCTCCCTTCATATATTTCTCCTTGATTATTCTATTTTTTCATTTTTTAATTTAATTGAATCTGAATCAAGTGAAGCTCCTGAAAATGCATTTTCAATTTCTTTAATTTTAGGGTCAATTTGAAGGCCTAAAATTGCTTCATCACGCTTTTCATTTTTTTCTCTAATTTTTTCTTGATTTGGTGTCTCTCTTTTTACATCTCCAGCATTTATTTTGATAACAATTGTCTTTTTAAAAAAATTTGAGAGGGCTTGAGATAAGTTGCTTTCTCTTTCTTTACTGTAATATGAGGATGATTTCTTATCCAGTATAATATAGAAGGTATCTCCCTCTTTTCTATCAAAAGAGCAGTTATCGGCTAGGGTCTTGGTCGCTCCATTTATATCCAGCTCATCAACTAACTCAGACCAGATAATTTTTTCCGACTTTATTGAAATCGAATCCTTGAAACTTGAAGTTTTTTTATTATTTTTTTCAGTGCTATCTACGTTAACCGTAGACTTAGGATCTTTTTCAAATACATTTTCTTTTGATTTAATTGTCTGATCTTTTTTATCAGTTTCGTCAGAAGAATGAGGCTTAAATGCAATCATTCGTAAGAGGCACATCTCAAAACCAACTTTATGACTTGGGGCTAAGTCCAAATCTCTTCGACCCATTAATGCAATCTGATAATTCAATTGAATCTCCTCAGAATCAAAACTATTATCATATTCGCTCAAATCGTACTCAAATTGATTATTTTCAAAAGGTTCTTGAGTAAGATTTAAAATCGCCAAACGCTGGAAGATTTCAGCAAGATCAATCAAAAGATTTTCATAATTTGGAAAATATTGACCTATATTATCAATCGTTTTTATCAGCTCAGAAGCATCATTATTGACTATTGAAATCATTATTTGATGGATATACTTCTTATCAACAGAGCCAAGCATTGATGTAATATTTGTGTCAGTTAGATTAGATGCAGAATAGGCTATTGACTGATCTAATAAACTCAGAGCATCCCTCAAGCTCCCATCAGCTGCTCTTGCAATCTTAGCAAGCGCTATATCTTCGAATTTTATTTTTTCTTCATTACAGATAAATTTAATTCGTTCTAAAATTAATTTTGGAGAGATACGCTTTAGGTTGAATTGCAAACAACGAGACAATACGGTTATGGGTAGTTTTTGGGGATCAGTTGTTGCTAAAAAAAATCTTACGTGAGGTGGTGGCTCTTCCAGCGTTTTTAATAAAGCATTAAAAGAATGCTTCGATAGCATATGAACTTCGTCAATTAAATAAATTTTATATTCACTGGTTGTTGGTGCAAATTGAACATTATCCAAAAGCTCTCTTGTATCATCGACTTTTGTTTTAGATGCTGCATCAACCTCTATCAAATCGACAAATCTTCCTTCATCTACTCCCAAGCAATTTTCACATTTTTCACATATATCAGCTGACATTCCCTCCTGGCAGTTAAATGCTTTCGCAAGGATTCTCGCTATAGTTGTCTTTCCAATTCCTCGAGTTCCTGAAAATAGATACGCATGATGCATTTTCTCAGAATTTAGAGCATTAGTAAGGGCTTGAACCACATGCTCTTGACCAACTATGTCATTGAATTTTTTGGGTCGCCATTTTCGTGCAAGCGCAAGATAACTCATTGATTAACCATTTCTTTAGTAAAGGATACTGCCACCATCTTAACTAGTGTACAAAAAAAAAGAATATAAAACAGCACAAATAGAGATCCGTGCCAGCCAAAACCTACACCCAATGTTTCTGCTACCGCTGCTCCCTTCCAGGCCTGACGGAATTGACAAATAATCGCCGCAGGAAGACCAGCACGGACCAATTGAATTATCCCCTTGATTGGATAGTTTCTCAATTAATTAATAAAAAAAACAATAATCATAATGAAAATTTTTGGTTATACTTTATTACTAAATTAATTAGTCTTAATAGATCCAAGTGCATGCTAAATAGTTATTAGATGGGTGCAAAACAAATACTATAAAATTCAAATTTTTTGACTAGACATCATCAAAAAAATATCGCAGCAATCTTGTTATCGATTTAAATAGATATATTTGGAGAGTTCATTATGAAAAGCAAATTAACTTCAGGTGCCTCGATTTTTCATATAATGACCGAATTATCTAATAAACATGGTGCAATCAATTTATCTCAAGGCTTCCCTGGATTTAATCCTGACCCTAGATTATTGAATTTGGTTTGTGAATTTATTAAGGGAGAGAATAATCAATATGCTCCGATGTCTGGCATTCCAGAATTAAGAAATAATATTGCCAATAAAATTAATAAATATTCTGGCAGGAGCGTTCATCCTGAAAAAGAAGTGACTGTTTCAGATGGAGCCACTGAAGCATTATTCAGTGTGATCATGGGGGTAGTTCATCCTGGAGATGAGGTGATTGTATTTGATCCTGCTTATGATAATTACGTTCCAGCAGTATTGTTAGCTGGCGGTACCACAAAACATATACCGTTAATCAGAACAAATAATCGCCCTGATTATCACATTGATTTTCAAATGCTCAAAGAATCTATCTCAAAAAAAACAAGATTGATAATTCTTAATTTTCCACACAATCCTACAGGTTCAATCCTCACAAAAAGCGATCTAGAGGCTCTTGAAGAGATTGTCAGTCACAATAAAGTTTATTTGATGTCTGACGAAGTATATGAGCATATTGTTTTTGATGGAATGAAACATCTAAGTTTAGCTAGTAATGATGCACTGTGGCAGAGATCATTCGTAGTATCATCTTTTGGAAAAACATTCCATGCAACAGGATGGAAAGTGGGATTTTGCGCCGCTCCAGAAGAGTTAACAAATGAAATGCGACAGATTCATCAATGGTCATGTTATTCAGTTGTGACACCAATTCAATTAGGAATCGCTAAATTCTTAGAAACCTATCCAGAATACATTGATACATTGTCTGATTTTTATGAATCTAAAAGAAATTTATTCTGCAGTTTAATTAAAAACTCAAATTTTAGCTTTCAACCTTCAGCAGGTTCGTTTTATCAATTATTGGATTACAGTGAAATAAGCAGTGAGAATGATACAAGTTTTGCAGAAAAACTGACAAAAGAGATTGGCGTAGCTTCAATCCCGATATCAGTATTCTATGATGACCCCCCAAATGAGCAAAAATTAAGATTTTGCTTTGCAAAGAATGATGCTGTTATTGAGCAAGCAGCTGAAAAATTATGCCAACTATAATATAAAAATATGGACTTAAAATTTCAACATCAAACCGTAACTGCAGTTGTAATTGCAAATATGATCGGAACGGGTGTCTTCACAAGTCTCGGTTTCCAGCTACTGGACATACAATCTGGTTTCGCAATACTCTTGCTATGGGCGCTTGGAGGTCTGATTGCGGTATGCGGATCCATGACTTATGCTGAATTGGGCTCAGCTCTCCCTAGATCAGGAGGAGAGTATAATTTCCTTACAGAAATCTATCATCCCAGTGCTGGTTTTATTTCGGGCTGGATATCAGCAACTATAGGATTTTCAGCACCAACTGCCCTTGCTGCTATCACTTTTTCTACTTACTTAATGACGATATTTCCTGAAATTAATAATGACTGGCTTAGGAAAATTATTGCATGCTCATTAATTGTTATTCTAGCTTTTATCCATTCAAGTAATCGAAAAAGTAGTGGTGGTCTTCAAATGATATTTACAGTTATGAAAGTAGGTGTCATTATCCTGTTTTGTTTTGGTGCTATTTTATTTGCAAAAAATATTCAACCTGTATCTTTTTCGCCAAATAGCAATGATATTAGTACAATTTTTAGCGGGTCATTTGCCGTATCACTAATTTATGTAAGTTATGCTTATACCGGATGGAATGCCGCGACTTACCTTAGTAGCGAGATAGAGCGCCCTCAAAAATATCTGCCATTGATTCTCATATCTGGAACAACAACAGTAACAGTACTTTATATTCTTCTTAATTTTGTATTCCTCAGTGTTGCTCCAATAGAGGATATGCAAGGGAAGATTGAGATTGGTTTTATTGCTGCTCAATCAGCATTTGGTGGATCGGTAGCAAATTTCACGGGATTGGTTTTGTCTTTACTCCTCATATCTACAGTAAGTGCTATGACAATTGCAGGACCCAGAGTCCTTCAAGTTATTGGTGAAGATTTTAAAGTTTTAAATATTCTTTCGAGAAAAAGAAAGGATGGAATACCTTCAACTGCAATTTACATTCAGTCATTGATCGCAATAATATTCATACTGAGCTCAAGCTTTGAGTCAATTTTGGTTTTTGCTGGTTTCACTCTTGCTCTTAATTCATTTGTGACTGTAATTGCAGTTTTTGTTCTTCGTTCTAAACAGCCTAACTTACCAAGACCCTATAAAACCTTTGGTTACCCATTTACACCATTAATATATCTTGCTCTGACTGGATGGACTTTGTATTTCGTTATTATTAATCGCCCAATTGAAGTCTTATTCAGTCTTGGTATTATACTTTCTGGCTTAATTTTCTATTACATCTCAAATAGAAAAAATCATTAAATCAAATAAAAGTTATATCCCTATCAACCTGGATGCATTCTCTGAAATTAATTTACGGATTTCATTTTCCTCATAACCTAGCTCCAAACATATATTAATAACACCTCGAAAACCATCAACTGGTGATGGATTTCCCACCTGTCCTAAATCTGAACCTAAAATTGTCTTATCTACACCAGCTGCTTTGATCATCTTGTCGAGCTCATCAGGTTCATAAAACTTATACTTGGATCTCTGAACGAACATGCACATCGAATGCTCGATATATGCTCCCATGCCAACTAATCTGGTAATGTCATCCAGTGAAGCCCCAATTACATAGGTTGGGTGATTGCAAAGTAATCTATTTACACCTCGTTTTTTTGCTTCATCAAAAAGTGGCCATATTTCAGAAATGTTTAAATGCCCAGATGAGAGTACAATGTCATTCTCCGCGATTAAATCAAGTATAAATTTTACCTCATCAATTAACTCTCCATTTGACTTAGTCACTTTTAAGGGGGTCGGGGCAAGCATAGCTTCTTTTGTAGTTGGAAATTTTTTATCAAAATCTTCATCACTTTCATGAGCTTTAATATGATTTTCTGCAGAGAATGTTGGCATCCAGACTAATTTGGCCCCCAGATTTATCCCATGATCAACAGCATATCTATTAATACCTCCTACTGTATTATTAAGTGGCACACCAGAGAGTAATTTCACATTCAACTGGCTAAAATGTTTATTGAGCAATTCGGTTACAGGTGTTGCTGAATAGTAATGGTCTTTATAAAGTACTGCCTTCATACCTACTTTGGAGGCCTCTTTAGCCACTTCGATATGATCAATTGATCTTGGCATCACAGACGGACCGCTGTGACAATGAAGATCTACAGCGCCGATAAGTAACTTTTCAATTAATTTTTTCCTCTCTTTAGAAGCCTTATGATAATTATCCATGAGTATTTTCTATAATTTTAGAATTGATGACTTTAGGTAAGATTGATCGGATCCAACAATAAAAAGAGAGAAGCCCTTTCTAATCCATTTTTCAAGATCATTATTATCAGGCAAATACATACCTAATGGAATACCATTTCTTTTAGCAGATTTAACAACAATATCAATAGCATTTTCAACACTTGAGTCATTAATATTATTACATCCCATCGAAACAGCTAAATCAGCTCTACCAATAAACAAACAATCAATTCCACTTACTTCAGTGATTTCATCTATGTTGTCAACAGCTTGAATTTCTTCGATTTGACAGAGCACAGAAACATTCTTATTTGATGCTTCTATCATTTCATCAATGGTGAATGAACCATAATTACCTGATCTAGAGGAGTTAGAGAAACCTCTTCGACCCATCTCAAAGTCTTTTGATTTATATTTTGAGGCATTAATTGCAGCAATTGCATCTTGCTTGCAATTAATATGAGGGAATAATACTCCATTCGCACCCATATCAAGAACACTCAAGACATCTTCTTCATTGGAAGTAGGTACTCTGACAATGACTGGAGTGTCATTAGCTCTGGCAGCTAATATACATGTATCTAAATCAGATTTAGAAAAGGGTGCATGTTCGGCATCCAGAGCAATAAATGATAAATTACATGATGTTACTATTTCAACTACTTGATAATTAGGTGTTTTTATAAAAGTTCCGATCATACGATCTGAGCTAAAAAGTTGTTCTTTTAGAGAAATAACAGCCATTATTATTCTTGATTTTTTTCAAATTCTTGGTAATCAACAAGATGCATGTAATCCTCTCTAATAGGAGCGAATATATCTAAATTCAATACCGGCTCATCGCCAAATGGTTCTGCATAATGCTCAACATTCGGAGGTATTCTTATGAGTGACCCAGGGCCCCCTTCTAAAACCTCATCGCCGACATGAAAACGAACTTTACCCTGCACAATATACACTGCCTGCTCAAAAGGATGAGAATGAGGATTAATTTCCATTCCTGGCTCAAGTGTATTCATTACCATCATAAATTGATCTCCTCGAAAACCTTTTCTAGAGACTCCAGGCCTTACCTCCTCACCTTCGATAGTATCCCAATTATATAATTTCGCCTTTGTTGACATGTTTTTTCCTTTATTTAAATTTTATTAATCATATCATCTAATTTAATGAATCATCAGGAACAAATTTTTTCCAGTAATTTGGTCTTATTTCTTGCTCCCCATAAGATTTCACTCTATCTGCAGTAATTCCAATAATATCTTTAATACTTGCATTTTTTCTATCGAGATAACTTGAAAGTTGGTGCAATGTTTTTGGTATAACATCAAATCCATCCATAAAAATTGCAGATGTCATTTCAACTGCGGTAGCTCCCGAAAGAATCATTCTGACCACGTCTTCACCGCTTCTTACTCCATTGGTCCCGATTAATGGGTACTCATTACCTAACATTTTTCTTGTTTCGCTTAACCATCGACACGTTATTGGTAATGCCCATCTCCCTCCATATGCTCCATTTGTACCAAGAATGGGATCCATGGACTCAATATCCGGTATCATTGCCATCATTCGTCCGATCATAACAACCGCATCTGCACCCTGTTCTTTTGATGCGGCTGATATTTCTATTACATTCTCAGTTACTCCTGCAATTTTTATCCACAAACTTCCTTTAAATACATCTCTGACATTCTTTACAATCTCTTTAACTATATCTTCTTTTCTGATTATCTTTATTTCTTCATCCAATTCCACTCCATGTGGAGCACCTATATTCACTTCTAGTATTCGAATTCCCAGGTTATTTGCAATTTCGGCATATTTTATCAAGCAATCTAAATTGCTAGGTATAAGACTCGCAATCACAAAAGCATTTTCTTTTGCTGCCTCATTATCGAGTATTGAAATTTTATTAAGCCACTCTTCTGTTTCTAGCTGGATGAGACCAGACCTTCCAAAGAGACTGGTATCGATGTCTTTTTTTTCTTTCCAATTAATATTATCTAATTTCGAATCAATTAATGAATAATCGGTTTTGTCTAGTTGAATTTTTGCCACATTACTCTCATTGCTGGATTTAGCAACAACGGCAGCAGCTCCCATATTTATAGCATTCATAATTCCAGCTTTTTCAATAAAATGCTCGGCTGAGCCGCAAATAATTGGATTTTTTAATCTGATATCACCAATATCGATTTCTAATTTCTTTTTATCCATAAAATTTTTCTGATGACTTCAAAGTTGATATCCTGGTTATGCTATACAAGACCAAAATACCAAATACCATCATCATATAGATATAATTGGAATCTCTTCCTAGCCATAATGTAGAACTACCTATCAGTAAGGAACTGAACAAATATAAACCTATAATTATTATTTCCTTCAATGACTTTATTGAGTTCCCTCTTAGGACATGTGAGAGTATTAATCCAGAAATTAAACAAGTAAAAAATATATTCAATATTTCAACCCAAGATCCCTTAAACAATAAACTATCATTATAAACAAATAAAAAAGGGAGAAGATACGCAGCAATTCCAAGTTTAATTGCTGTAAAACTGGTCTTCCATAAAGATGATCCTGCGATACCGGCAGCAACAAATGAAGCAACTGCTACTGGTGGAGTAATCATCGAAAGTAAGCCAAAATAGAAAATAAATAAATGTGCTGCCAGTACTGGAACACCCATTTCAATAACTGCGGGCGCGAGAACAACCGATAAAACTATATAAACAGCTGCGGTAGGCATCCCCATTCCTAAAATTATTGCTACGATGCCTGTTAAAAACAACATTACTAATAACCCATACTGATTACCAATATCAGTAAGACCCAATGTCAAATTAAACCCCAAACCGGTTACATTTAACACTCCAACAATAATACCCGCTGCTCCTCCAATAAGAATAATGGGTATTAAAGTTTGAGAGACGCTTTGCATGAATGGATTAATATCTTTATGGTTTATGTTGGAGTCGCTCATAAAAAAACCACAAATAACCGCAGCAAAACCAGATATCAAAGCTGATTTTGCAGGTTGAAGACCAATACCAAACATAAGAAAAATTAACAAGACAATAGGAAATAGATGTAAACCTCTCTTACTTAATAAAAATTTAAAATCAGGGAGCTTCGAACGATCGATACCTTTTAGATTATTATCTTTTGCCATCAAATCTACCTGGGCAAACAAAATCACATAATAGATAATTGCAGGTAATGCTGCTGCAGCAACAACTTCAACATAAGGGATATCTAAAAATTCAGCAATCAAAAATGCAGTAGCGCCCATAACAGGTGGCGCTAATTGACCTCCATTTGATGCTATTGCCTCGACCGCAGCTGCAAAATATCCTGGGAGACCAGTTTTTTTCATTAATGGGATACTTACAACGCCTGTGGACATCACGTTACCCACTGTAGAGCCACTTATTGAACCAAAAATCGAACTCGCAACGATAGAAACTTTAGCCGGACCACCTCGATAGTGACCCATTAAAGATAAAGATAGATCGGTTAAAAACTGTCCCGCACCACTAACTTTTAGTAGTTCGCCCATCAAGAGAAAACCAAAAACAACTGAACAAACAATAGATAAAATTAAGCCTGGAACACCACCAGTGTCGGCATAGAAATAAAGAACTAAACGAGTTGGATTAACTTGGGCGCCCTGCATAATTCCAGGTAGATTGTGTCCAAAAAAACCGTAAACAATAAATATTATTGTTAGAATAGTGATTGCGTAGCCGCAATATCTCCTCAATGCCTCAATAAGTAATAATATTGCTATAACCCCAGGAATCCATTTCTCAATACCCCGGTTAGCTAAATCGGTAAGCCAGTCAACATAATTTAGAGATGCCCAGCCCCAACAAATTATAGCCAAAAATCCCATTACTAAATCTATAATAGATGGTTTTAAATCATCGGAGAGAGGTTTCAACAGAAAACCAGCAGCAATTGCAATTGCAAGCATAACTGATATATAGCTTGCGGTTACCACTCCTATATTTAACCTTACTGGTAAATCAAAAATCCAGGAAATACCCAGCAATACTAGCGACCAAATATAAAAGCTTTTTAATTTCTTCAAGAAAGAATCAAAATTCATAGTTAATTTTTTTGATTAGAATCGCACTTGATTTATTTTTATTAATTGGCGGCAATTAGTTTTCGCCTGACAAAAGAAGTTGATTCCTCTTTTCTTGATCAGGATTCCAACGGTTCTTCTTTTTGTAATAATTAATAGCACCTTGATGGTATGGAATAGTATTATTGATATCTACAAACATACCTGGACTTCCTCTTTTCAAAGCCGCAAATTGAGACTCAAGCATTTCCCAGTTATCTTCTATCGTAGAAATAATATTTTCGGCCACATCATCGGATAAATGACTTGAGGCGATAAGATAAATATCAACTGAACCCGTGACGAGACCCTTATCTGCTCCAGGTAATTGGTCATCATCTTTTACGATATATGTGTTAAAACCTTTTTTTTGGTTAGCATAAAACTCTTGAATATTCTCAATATTAGACATATCTAAAAACCGAATACCTCCAGGTGTTGTGGCATGAGCTTTTCTAACATTGCCCTGTCCGAGTGCGATTGGAGCCGCATCAGCAAGTCCATCTGTAACAGCTGTAATACCTTGCGGCAACCCACCAACAGTAATTGACCTATAATCTTTTTCAGACAAGCCTGCACCTTCAAGCATCAATTTGTTTGCAATGCTTAATGTCAAATTAGCGGATTGTTTGTCAACAACACTTTTATCATTCAAATCGGTCAAATATTGAAGCCCTGAATCACCTCTCACCATATAGCCATATGGCATCACCCAAAACTTCATCAATACTCTTAAGTTCGGCTGCTCAGTCAGATCTAATTGACCCATGTAATAACTTCCGGACTCGATACTGGTGCTGAAGCCAAGCGACATTTCTCCGTTATTAATCAAAGGAACATAAACAGCAGATCCTGATGCCGGTTGAGCGGTTGATTTTATTTGCAACTTTTCATTGAATAACTTTGAGAGCCCAGTTCCAACAACATAGTAAAATGTTCCAGCTGGATTTGTGCCTATCGTTATTGAGTTAGTTTGATTGTTACCACCACATGATATTAATAACGTTAATCCGAAACAGACTGTTATTTTTTTAAAGAAATTTGTCATTACTTTTTAACTCGCTAATCTATTTAATTTGTATTTAGAGACACAAAATAACAAACATTAGATGGATATCCTATCGTTAATCAATTTAAATAATTTACTGCGCCCTTCTGAAATTTTCTATTATTTCAGGATACGCATTTTTTACTCGGTTATCTGATAATAGAGCCTCCAGCTTAATTGATAAGACATTAATACTAGGGATCAAAAAAAAGGATTGATTTATGGCTGTAAAGTTATGAGCAAGCTCAAGTTGATGGTCCATCGCAATCTCATCTGCATTTGCATTGCCATTTAACTCAACAATAATATTTCCAGTAAATATGGCGGCTTTCTCTTTATCTGTATCGTAAATAAGAAAATACTTTTCTTTCGATGAATCGTCATATTCTGATCTCATTGGGGGTGATTGTATGAAGACCTCATACTCACCAATATTACTTCGCCAAATAATATTGCTATTCCCATTATCAAATGATGCTTGATTTCTTACAATGCCGTTGGGAACGACTTGATAGTTATTATTTTCAGTCTGAATGTTTTCTCCGATTGCATATGGGGTCAAAAATTTTACATTTTGTGAATGGGCAATTTCAAATGCAGACAATATGCATAGAAGCCACAAAATCAGGATTGGTGTATTTTTAATTAACTTCTTCATAGATTTTTATTTATTATGCATTTAATCGATTTACCTGCCAAATACTGTTATTTTCCAATTACTGAGCG
>QOPG01000016.1 GCA_003331585.1 Gammaproteobacteria bacterium
GACAATTAAAATTATGGTAGGAATGAATATAGAGAATAATAAGCTTAATATTTATGATGGGTTATCTAATGAGTGGTCATCGATCAAGACCAAAAAATGGAATCAATGTCCAACTTGTTCATTTTGAATTGACTTCGAACCCGAATAACTTCCAATTTTTCTCAAATAATATTAAAATCTATTCAACGCCGATTTGTACCCGATTGCGGGCGTTTAATAAATTCAGCTAAATAGGTGGATACCTATCAGGCTGTACTGGTGGGTTTTTTTTTGGATGGAGAAAAATTATGAATAATAAAATTACATTACTTGATGGTGCCATGGGGACACAAATTCGTGCAAGAGGTTATGAAGTTCCATCGCATCACAGTTCAATTTGGTCTGCTCAAGCATTAATGGATAATCCAGATATTATTAAGGAAATTCATAAGGATTATATATCAGCTGGTGCAGAGATAATTACCACAAATAACTACGCAGTTACTCATAATTTACTCGAAAGAGAAAATATAGGTCACAGACTTGAAGAGCTGACATCTTTATCAATTGATATTGCACAAGAAGCAAAAAAGGAGAGCGGAAAAAACATTAAAATCGCTGCGTCCCTTCCTCCTCTTGATACGAGCTATCGACCAGATTTAGTTGGAGATTCAGAATCCATTAAGAAAAAGTACAAAGAAATTTTGGATATCGTTAAACACAGAGTAGATCTGATTATAATTGAAACCATGTCTTCCTCATCAGAGGCTTTTGGGGCCCTAGAAGCATGTGTTGGCGCTGAAACTGAAGTATGGCTTGGTTATACCTTGCAAGGTATCAGACCTAATACTCTTCCTAGTGGAGAAAACCTTATGGATGCGATAAACAAGGTAAAGCACTTTGATATTGGCGCCTTTATTGTTAACTGCGGTAGCGCTAATATCACAACTGAAGCAATAAAGTTACTCTCAAAAAATATTGATAAGCCATTTGGTGGTTACGCAAATTCAGTTAATGTGAATCTAATAACTGATGGTGATGACGAAGTTGATAATGCGGAAAACTTACAAGTGGAGAACCAACAGCTTATCAATGCAATCGATTACTCGATGGCTGCAAAAGACTGGATTGACAATGGCGCTACAATTGTTGGGGGATGTTGTGGTACATCACCTGAGCATATCAAGAAAATAAGAGATTTAATTGATAATTAATTTTTTTCTAGGCTCCTGCTCAAATGAGAATTAAATTAACTTTTTCTTTAAAATCTCATTAACTTTCTGCGGATTAGCCTTACCTTTGGTTTCCTTCATAATTTGACCAACAAAGTAACCCAGTAATTGACTCTTTCCTTCTAAGTAATCTTTAACTTGGGATGGATTATTTTCAATTACTTGATTAACAATATTCTCAATCTCACTGTCATCAGTAATTTGCACTAAACCCTTCTTCTCAATAATTACTTCAGCACTACCTTCGCCTTTCCACATGGCATCAAATACTTCTTTTGCAATTTTTCCTGAAATAGTCTGATCCGCGATTTTGTTCAAAAGGCCAGCTAAATCGGATGCTGATATCTTGGAATCAACAATATCTAGATCATCCTTGTTAAGAGCGGCTGTATAATCACCAATTAACCAGTTAGCCACTATTTGAGCATCTATTTCAGTTAATTTTTTAACCTCTTCATAAAAATCCGCCAGCTGCTTACTTGTTGTTAGAACTTCAGCATCAGTTGATTTGAGTTTATATGACTCGATAAATCGTTCCTTTTTTATAGATGGTAACTCAGGTAGAGAATCTTTGATTTCATTTATAAAATCTTTATCGATTATCACAGGCAATAAATCTGGATCAGGGAAATATCGGTAATCGTTTGCCTCTTCTTTACTTCGCATGGGTCTGGTTTCATCTAAATCAGAATCATATAAACGAGTTTCTTGAATGATTTCACCACCATCTTCTATTACTTCAATTTGGCGCATCACTTCATGCTGAATGGCTTTTTCAACAAACTTAAATGAATTTAAGTTCTTTAATTCCGTTCGTGTGCCCAATTTATCTTGTGAAAAGGGTTTAATACTGACATTAGCATCACATCGAAAAGATCCCTCTTGCATATTCCCATCACAAATTCCCAAATACCTTACAATTGAGTGAATCTTTTTCATGTAGGCAACTGCCTCGCTGGCTGAACTGATATCTGGTTCCGAAACAATCTCTAAGAGCGGTGTTCCAGCCCTATTTAGATCAATCCCCGAAGAATCATCAAAACCTTCATGAATCGATTTTCCTGCATCCTCTTCTAGATGGGCTCTGGTGATACCTATAATTCTTTCTTCGCCATCATTATTTAATATACTCATTTGCCCACCGACCACTATTGGTAGGTCAAGCTGGCTGATTTGATACCCTTTTGGTAAGTCTGGATAAAAGTAATTTTTTCGAGCAAATATGGATCGAGTAGAAATCTCAGCACCAACAGCCAAACCAAACCGAATTGCCATTTCAATGGCCTTCTGATTTAAAACGGGCAATGTTCCTGGATAGCCTAAATCAACTAAACAGGCTTGCGTATTGGGTTCGCCACCATACGAAGATGATGCACCTGAAAAGATCTTACTTTTTGCAGCTAATTGAGCATGTATCTCAAGACCAATTACTACTTCCCATTGCGAGCTCATTTAAATTGCTCCGGGGTTTGTTTATGCCAATCGGTTAACTGCTGAAATTGATGGCCACACTGAAATAATGATTCTTCTCCAAAATGCTTACCCACTAATTGCAAGCCAACGGGTAGATCATTAACAAATCCGCACGGAACAGAGATTGCAGGAAAACCACCAAGATTGGCACCAATAGTGAAAATGTCATTCAAATACATTTCAATTGGATCATCCATTTTAGCGCCTAACTCAAATGCGGGTGATGGCGTTGTTGGACCAGCAATAACATCTACTTTTTCAAACGCATTTTTGAAATCTTGACTAATCAATTGCCTAACTTTTTGCGCCTTAAGATAATAAGCATCATAATAACCAGCGGATAATACATAGGTTCCAGTCATTATTCTTCGTTTTACCTCAGCACCAAATCCTTCACCACGTGTTTTACTGTAGAATTCTTCTAAATTCTCATAATTTTCTGTACGGTGACCAAATCTAACTCCATCATATCGCGATAAATTGGAGGAACATTCAGCTGATGCGACAACATAGTACGTAGGAACTGATAAACCAATATTTGGCAAATCAATCTCAATCACTTCGGCACCTTGTGACTTTAGTGTATCTATTGCAGATAAAAGGTTTTTTTTGTTTTCTTCGTCTAATCCTTCTTCAAAATGCTGCTTGACTAATCCAATTTTAAGATCTTTTATAGGGTGATTTATTGACTCAAGATAATTTGGTACTTTTTCAGCAGAGGATGTTGAATCCAGTTCATCCAAACCCGCCATTTCACCTAAAATTAATGCGGCATCTTCACATGATCGAGCAAAAACTCCACCTTGATCAAGACTGGATGCAAACGCAATCATCCCGTATCTAGATACACGACCATAAGTAGGTTTAATACCCGTGATCCCAGTCAGAGCTGCAGGTTGTCGAATTGATCCTCCTGTATCTGTTCCAGTAGCTGCTGGAACTAAACGTGCCGCTACAGCGGCAGCAGATCCTCCTGATGATCCGCCTGGAGATAACTTTAAATCCCATGGATTGCCTACAGACCCATAATAACTAGTCTCATTTGATGAACCCATGGCAAATTCATCCATATTTGTTTTGCCCAACATAATAACACCAGCATTTTTTAACTTTTTTACTACGGTAGCATCATATGGAGGAATAAAATTATGCAACATTTTTGATCCACAAGTTGTTAGAGTTCCTTTAGTACAAAACAGATCCTTATGAGCAAAAGGTAATCCTGTTAAATTAGTTTGATCTCCATTCGCAATCTTTTTATCAGCTTCCATAGCCTCTTTAATAGCTTGATCTGAAGTCATTGTGATAAAAGAATTAACTGAATCATCAAAATCATTGATTCGGCTTAACAACGTTTCTGTTATTTCCCTGGAAGATAGATTCTTCTCGTTTAAAGCCTTCTTTAATTCAACTAGGGTCATATTATGTATCTGCGAGTTAGGCATATTAATCGATAACCTTTGGAACAAGATACATTCCTTTTTCTATTTGTTGGGCGTTTTTTTGTATATTTTCCCGATCATTAGTTTCTGTGACTTCATCTATTCTCAATCTTTGTGATTGATTCAGAGGGTGCGCCATGGGTGCAATATTATCAGTAGATATTGTTTGAAGCTGATCAACAAAATCGATAATTTTGGTTAATTTTTCTTCGATGTCTTTTATTTCATTTTTATCAATATCCATCCTCGATAATAAGGATAAATATTTTATTTCATCTTTATTGATTGACAATGGCAGCACCTACAAAATTAATTTAAGTATAAATTGCAATTAATTAATATATAATAACATATGATGTCTTGCTGAATGTTACTCTCATTTGGTAAATTATCTAAATTAAAAGATTAAAAGTGTGAAATTTTCTATGTTACAGAATATTTTAGGTTATTTTTCTACCGATTTGTCAATAGACTTAGGTACAGCAAACACCTTGATTTACTCAAGAGGTGATGGAGTGGTTCTTAATGAACCATCGGTGGTTGCAATTAGAGAAAATGTGACCAAGGGTGGAAGAACGGTTGAAGCAGTCGGAGAGACAGCAAAACTGATGCTGGGAAGAACACCAGGAAATATTACTGCGATTAGACCCCTTAAAGATGGGGTAATAGCTGATTTCACAATAACTGAAAAGATGCTCCAGCATTTTATTCAAAAAGTTCATGGCTCTAAATATTTTAGACCGAGTCCACGAGTGCTAGTTTGTGTTCCTTATGGATCTACTCAGGTTGAAAGAAGAGCTATTAGAGAATCTGCTGAAAGTGCGGGTGCGGGAAAAGTGTTTTTAATTCCAGAGCCAATGGCAGCTGCAATAGGAGCTGGGATGCCTGTTCATGAAGCAAGAGGTTCAATGGTGCTTGATATCGGTGGAGGAACCTCAGAAGTAGCGGTAATTTCATTAAATGGAATTGTTTATGCTGCCTCTGTAAGAATTGGTGGTGATCGGTTTGATGAAGCAATAATCAGTTACGTCAGACGAAATTACGGAATACTTGTCGGGGAAGCGACTGCCCAGAAAGTCAAACACGAAATTGGCTCCGCATTTCCCGGTCAAAAAGTAAGAGAAATTTCTGTGAAAGGTAGGAATCTATCTGAAGGAGTTCCAAGAAGCTTTACATTGAATAGCAATGAAATATTGGAAGCTCTCCAAGAGCCACTTCAAGGTATCGTGGGTGCTGTTAAAGCTGCTCTAGAACAAACACCCCCTGAACTAGGCTCTGATGTTGCTGAGAGAGGTATAGTATTAACTGGTGGAGGAGCCATGATGCGATCTCTCGACAAACTTATTCAGGAAGAAACTGGATTGCCTGTATTAGTTGCAGATGATCCGCTAACCTGTGTTGCTCGAGGTGGAGGAAGAGTGATAGAGCTTATAGATGAACATGGACCAGCAATATTTGGGTTAGAATAAATTATTCAAGTTCAGTAAATGGTTGCAGAAAAAGATAATCAAAGAAGACCACGAATACCTGCCCTCAATACAAAATTAATCATATTTGTTGTTTTAAGTTTTATATTGCTTATCAATGACCAACGAAATAACTATCTATCCATTCTCAGAAATTCAATTGCGATAGCAATTTATCCATTGCAATCCGCAGTTGAGATTCCATCGAGGCTCACAGATTGGTTTGATTTGAGAATTAAATCAAAGGAAATACTCATAAAAGAAAATCAAAACCTCCTTTCGCAACAGAAAATAAATAGTTCGATCCTGCAACGATATGAATCATTAGAGCAAGAGAATGAGCGGCTTAAACAAATTTTAAATGCGGCCAGCAATCTCGATAACAAAGTGGAAATAACAAGAATAATTTCTGTAAATGTAAATCCTTATAGACATACAATAGTTATTGATAAAGGTGAGCGGGATGGAGTATATGAAGGCCAGGTTTTATTGGATGCTGATGGCGTAATCGGTCAGATACTACATACAAACTTTCTTACATCAGAGGCGATATTAATCAGTGATTCGGATCATGCTTTACCTGTTGAAATTAACAGAAATGGTCTCAGAACAATTGTTCTAGGGAATGGTTCATATACAAAACTCGATGTTCCTTATATTCCAAATAATGCTGATATCGAAATAGGTGACCTACTGGTAACATCTGGACTTGGGGGGAAATTTCCATCTGGTTATCCAGTTGCTAAGGTAGATTTTATCGAAAGTGATCTGAGTGAACAATTTTATAAAGTCTCAGCTAAGCCAATTGCGTATCTCAATCAAGTTAGAGAGGTAATGCTGCTACAACCAGAGTAAATATGAGCAAAGATAAGCAAAATAATACAAATCGAATGGTTGCGCTTGTTATGGGTATCATAGGATTGACATTGACTATAATTCCTGTCCCTCAAGCTTTCGTGCATTTCAAGCCGAATTGGATACTGCTTTTATTAATCTTTCTTTCAATTAACCTTCCAAAACAATTTAACCTAGGATACGCATTTGTCTTTGGTTTGATTATTGATGTAATCAAAGGTGCATTTCTAGGTCAGCATGCACTGACATTGACAGTTATTATATTTATAACCACAAAATACCATTTACAATTAAGAATTTTTCCAAAATTACAACTAATGGCGATCATTATGATGTTTTTAGTTTTATACCATTTCATCTTATTCTGGATAAATGGGGTAGCAGGTATCTCAACTGAGATTCAAGATTACTGGGGACCAATGATCACAAGTTGGATTATTTGGCCAATAACCTACGAAATAATGAGCAGATATTTTGTGTATGCAACACCAAAAAAAGAAGTGTGATATCAATGTCTTTATCTTCGCATATAAAAGATCATCAAAAAGAAAAAGAAGTATTTTTTAGCAGAATAGTAATCTCCTCTTTAATTGGTATTGGATTAATCGGTATTGTAATTCTAAGATTAATTCAATTACAGGTTATTGAATATGATTTTTTCAGTGACAGAGCTCATGGCAATAGAATTAATATTCGAGCAACATTGCCCTCACGAGGTATTATTTACGATAGAAATGGAAAAATTCTTGCAGAAAATAAAGCATCTTTTCAACTTGTTGTCATTCCCGAGCAAATTGATGAGATTGAAGAAACATTAAATAAATTAGCAAATCTAAATCTCATATCTCCAAAAGATATAAATTCCATAAATAATGAAATTAACAGATCACAAAAATTTAAACCTGTGACAATTCGCTCATCACTTGATGATAAGGAAATGGCAACTTTTGCTGCTAATATGCCAAACTTTCCAGGTGTCAATCTTCAGCCAAGATTAATCAGACATTACCCTCAAAATGAGTACACTTCTCATGTTGTGGGATACATTGGAGCAATCAGTAAGAATGATTTAAATAGATTAAATAGGACAGCTTATGATCCAAATGAAAAAATAGGTAAAACTGGAACTGAATTATTTAATGAAAAGAGACTTCATGGATCGCCGGGTTTTTATCAATATATAGCTAATGCTAGAGGCAGGGAAATTCCAATAAACTCCAATAGCATCTTTCTTGATGATACACCATCAACCCCTGGATCAAACATTTATTTGACAATTGATCTTCAATTACAAAAACTCGCAACTGAACTACTTGACGGAAGAAAAGGTGCAGTTGTTGCTGTAGACCCAAATAATGGTGAAATATTAACTCTTGTTAGTTCCCCAGCATATAATCCTAATCTATTTGCAAATAATCTAACTGAAAATGAATACAGAAAATTACAATCAAATAAAGACCAACCTTTATTCAATAGAGCTGTACTAGGTACATATTCACCCGGTTCCACCATTAAGCCTATTATTGGTTTAGCGGCTCTACAAATAGGAGCGACAAATTTAAATTTACGTCATATTTGCAGAGGATTTTATTCTCTTCCAGGAAATACTCACCGTTATCGAGATTGGCTGCATACGGGCCATGGGTCTATTAATTTACATACAGCTATTTCACAATCGTGTGATGTATATTTCTATGAAATATCAAATAAAGTTGGAATAGACGTAATGCATGAATATCTTACAAGCTTTGGATTAGGAGAAAAAACGAATATTGAGCTTGCTGGCGAGAGAATTGGCTTGGTTCCATCAACAGAATGGAAGCGAACAATGTTCAGCAAAGCAGAAGATAAAAGATGGTATCCAGGTGAAACGGTTATCGCATCAATAGGTCAAGGTTATATGCTTGCCACTCCCCTTCAACTCGCAGTGTCTACAGCAGCACTTGCTATGAGAGGAAAAAGATTCCAAACAAATTTAGTTCTAGCCCATGAGGATCCTCTGGATCAAATAAAAGAGCATCAAGAGATTGTAGAGCTTGATGCAATTAAAATTGATAATCAAAAACACTGGGAGGAGGTAATTTCAGCCATGCAAAATGTTATGCAAGGAAATGGTACGGCGCGAAATGTTGGAAAAGATGCCCCATATAGAATGGCAGGTAAAAGCGGAACAGTTCAAGTAATCTCGATCGGCCAGGAAGAAGAGTACGATGAAGATAATATTGAAGAAAAGTTTAGGGATCATGCTTTATTTATCTCATTTGCCCCCACAGAATCACCTAAAATTGCAGTTTCTGTAATTATTGAAAATGGTCAAAGTGGAAGTCAAGTTGCCGCCCCGATTGCAAAAGCTATTATGGATAAATATTTAGGTTATTAATAACTATTATTTATGGTAAATATGAAAATTAAGACACAAGAAATTAGTCTAGATATAAATAATAATTTTAACCTTATCAAATATGATGGACCTCTCATGATACTAATTTCAATAACTTGCTTACTTGGTATTTTTATTCTTTACAGTGCAAGTAATGAGAGTTTGGATGTTTTAAATCGTCAGATTTTCAGAATTTTCATTGCATTTACTGCCATGATGCTAGTAAGTCAGATTCCTACTGAAGTTTTAAGAAAATTATCACCTTGGGGATACATAGGGGGAATTATACTTTTATCAATGGTATTGTGGTTGGGCGAGTTTGGGCAAGGTGCCCAAAGATGGCTTAATCTCGGCATAAGATTTCAACCATCCGAAATAATGAAACTTTCTGTTCCCATGATGATTGCATGGTATCTCCATGAAAAAAGATTGCCACCAACAGGCAAAGAATTAATTGTCATAATGGTCCTTGTAATAATACCTGGTCTATTAATTGCAAGACAACCGGATCTTGGAACCTCACTTCTTGTTATTGCCGCTGGTTTAATGGTCGTTTTTTTATCTGGGATACCATTCAGATATATCTTTTCACTCATTATTTTATGCATACCTAGCTCCTTATTACTTTGGAAATTTATGAAAGATTATCAACGTCAAAGAGTTTTGACGCTGATTAACCCAGATACTGATCCTCTTGGTGCGGGTTATAATATAATTCAATCAAAAATTGCTATGGGTTCTGGTGGTATTTTTGGTAAAGGCTGGACAAATGGCAGTCAAGTACAGCTTGAATTTTTACCGGAAAAAAATACAGATTTTATATTTGCCGTTGTTGGGGAAGAATTTGGTTTACTCGGCGTTCTAACAATACTGACTTTATATATATTAATCATTGGTAGAGGTTTATATATTGCCTCTAACGCATCAGATTTGTATGGTAGATTACTGGCAGGAAGTATTAGTTTAACTTTTTTTGTCTATGTTTTTGTAAATACCGCGATGGTAATTGGGTTAATGCCAATTGTCGGGATACCACTGCCATTAATAAGTTATGGAGGAACTTCTATGGTGACCTTAATGATTGGATTCGGTATGCTTATGTCTATAAATTCAAATAGAAAACTCGTGGCAAAAAAATGAAAAATATACTCCTAATAGTGGCATTCTCACTTTTTTATAATAACCTTTCTTTCTCTCATGATATCGAGAGAGATAATATAAAGATATTTATAGAAAATATGGTCGAGAAACATGGCTTTGACGAGAAAGAGTTGTCTTCAATCCTCGCTCAAGCAGAATCCAAGGAATCCATTCTAAATGCTATTAGTCGACCTGCTGAGAGAACCCTCACATGGAATCAATATAGAGATATTTTTATAAAAGATGAAAGAATAGTAGCTGGTGTTCAATTTTGGAAAGAACATACTGAAACATTAAATCTAATAAGTGAAGAAACTGGCGTAAGTATAGAAATTCTTGTTGGAATCATCGGGGTGGAAACTTATTATGGCAGAATAACTGGAGGGTATAGAGTAATTGATGCTCTCTCAACACTTGCCTTTGACTACCCAAAACGCTCGCCCTTTTTTACAAGAGAGCTAGAAGAATACCTTCTTATTGCAAAAGAAGAAAAAATGGATCCTTTTGATGCCACAGGTTCATATGCTGGCGCGATGGGATCACCTCAATTTATGCCAAGTAGTTACAGAGCTTATGCTGTTGACTCAGATAATGATGGAAAAAGGGATATTTGGAATAATTGGTCAGATGTCATTGGAAGTGTGGCTAACTATTTCATTGAACATGGATGGCAGAGGGGAAATGAGGTTATTGTACCTGCTAATTATGACGAAAGTAGCAGCAAAATTGAGATTAAAAATGGTTTAAAGGCAACAGAAACAGTTTCCTCATTAAGTTTTCAGGGTGTAAGTTTTACCACTAACATGGATGGTAATCACCCTGCAGAATTATTGAAATTGGAGCAAGAAAATGACAGCAATTATTGGGTAGGTATGCATAATTTCTTTGTAATTACTAAATATAATCACAGTATTATGTATGGTTTAGCTGTTCATCAATTAGGCCAGGCAATAGCATCCGAATTCAAAAGAAATAAATGAATAAATATCTAAAATATCTTTTTATTTTCACTACTCCTTTTTTATTAATATCTTGTTTTTCCAACTTCTTGAGTGATGGCGCACCAAAAATATTCAAAAAAACGTTCTCTAGAGACGCTATTCCAAGAAAGGAACCTCTGAGTGAATACGGTAACGGAGATGAGAAAGGGCACTATGAAGTCAGGGGTAAAAGGTACAAAGTGTTGAGTAGTTCAGAGAATTATAGAGAACGAGGAATTGCATCATGGTACGGCACAAAATTCCACGGCAGGCTGACATCAAATCGAGAAATTTATAATATTTACGCAATGACAGCGGCACACAAATCACTGCCTCTTCCAACATATGTGAAAGTCACAAATACAAATAATAAAAAAACTGTAGTTGTCAGGGTAAATGACAGAGGGCCTTTTGTTGATGATCGAATAATCGATTTGTCCTATGCGGCAGCGTTAAAATTGGATATGGTTAAAAATGGTACTGCTCCAGTCATAGTTGAGACAATTTCAGAAAAAACGACATCATTTGTTGTCTCCGATAACATTCAAAATAACTCTTTTGTCCAAGTTGGAGCCTTTGTTGAAGAGGAAAATGCATATAATTATTTGGAGCTTCTTAAAAAGAATCGATTTAATTCAGCTTTTGTAAAAAAAGAATACAATTGGATGAAACCATTAACGCCCTCCTATTTGGTTCAAATAGGACCAATTCGGAATACAAAAGACTATGATAAAATTTCAAACAATCTAAAAAAGATTGGTGTTTATCAAACCACATTGATACAACAATAAAAAATTAGAAATATAATTTAATAACTAATCAGGCGAATATAATGCTCATTTCAAAAAACAAAATCATTTTTTACTTAACTTTTTTAGTCATTTTGCTTGGTAATCAGTTAAAAGCCCAAATTTTAACAATTCCATCTCCGCCTGTTATTGGGGCGAAAAGCTATCTTCTAATCGATGCAGCAACGGATTATACAATTGCCTCATTAGATCCTGATTTAAAATTACCGCCAGCAAGTATCACAAAATTAATGACAGCATATGTAGTGTTTCATGCATTAAATAATGACCAAATATCTTTGACTGATTTAGTTACTGTGAGTGAAAAAGCCTGGCGAGCGGAAGGGTCAAGAATGTTTATAGAGGTAGGAAAAAAAGTTTCTGTTGAAGACCTTCTAATGGGTATGATTGTTCAATCAGGGAATGATTCAAGTATTGCTCTCGCAGAACATATTGCTGGAACTGAAATGTTATTTTCAGACTTAATGAATCAGTATGCACAACAACTTAAGATGACAAATTCCTATTTCATGAATGCCTCAGGATTACCTGATGAGAATCATTATTCAACAGCAAATGATCTGGCGATACTAGCTAAGGCAATCATAAATGAATTTCCAAAATTTTATGAACTCTATTCCACAAAAGAATTCACTTATAACAATATTAAACAACCAAATCGAAATTCACTGCTTTGGCGTGATCCAAGTGTTGATGGAATAAAAACAGGGAGTACAAGTGAAGCTGGATACAGTCTTGTTTCTTCTGCAAAGAGAAATGAGATGAGAATTATCTCAGTCGTATTAGGGACGGCATCTTCAAAAGCAAGAATTGATGGCAGTCAGGCTCTTTTAAATTTTGGATATCGGTTTTATGTGACTGAGACACTTTTAAATTCAAACGATGAGTTTATTAACGTAAAGACATGGAAAACAGAGAAAGCTAGTATAGGTCTAGCAGTCGAAAATAACTATATAACTACTCTTCCAAAAGGAAGTTCGAAAAGGATAGAGTATATTACAGACTTGCCTGAATTTATTGAGGGTCCAATCACAAAAGGACAGCGAATAGGCAATCTAGTTATTCAGCTCGATGGAGAAATTCTCAATACAATTCCTCTTGTTGCCCTTGAAAATAACCCAAATGGTAGTTTAATAAAACAAATCCAAGATACTATTCAATTATGGTTCGAGTAATCAAATTCAATGAAAAATTCCGAGGAAAAAGAACAACTCATTGAATTTCCATGTGATTTTTCAATTAAAGTAATCGGGAAAGATTGCCCTGAATACTTAAATTCAATCTCAGAAATTATGAGATCTCATTCCCAAGTCTACTCAGAAAAAAATGCAAAAAAAAATAAAAGCAAAAAGGGAAATTATATCTCCATAACATGTGACGTTTATGTTAAGAGTCAAAATGAGTTAGATAAAATATATGTAGATTTATCTAAAAACAAAAATATTCTTTTTGTTCTTTAGTTATGACAAAAGAAAATAATATTAAAACTCGTTTTCTTGGAAATAGTGATTACACGTCAGTATGGAATAAGATGAAAAACTTCACATACTCAAGAGATAATGAAACAGAGGATGAGTTATGGGTAACAGAACATTTTCCTATTTATACCCTTGGTAACAAAGTCAAAAATACCCGCATAAATAAATCAAGTAATATTCCTTTATTAAGAGTGGATAGAGGCGGTGATATAACTTATCACGCCCCAGGTCAGATTATGATTTACGTGTTAATTAACATCAGAAGGATGGGTATGAGTGTTAGTAATCTCATTTATATCCTTGAAGATGCGGTGATCAGTTTGATGAAAAAATTTGACGTAAAGGCTTCACGAAAAAAGGATGCACCTGGTGTTTACGTTAAGGGAGAAAAAATCGCTAGCATCGGATTAAGAATCACCAGAGGATCGAGTTATCACGGTTTGTCTCTAAATTATGATGTTGATCTTGAGCCTTTTTCTGATATTGATATCTGTGGATATCAGGATCTTAAAGCAACCTCACTAAAATCATTAAAAATTAGTGTTAATAAGAAGATCGTTGCAGACACATTAGTTGAGCTTATTAATGAAAAAATAACTACATTCCAAACATAATTCTTTATGATATCGAGTTAAGTTTTTTTAAGCGATCAGGTGTTCCAACATCCTCCCAAATTCCTCTATATATGGATCCTGTGAGTTTTTGTTGATCAATTAATTTATATAATATTTCAACAATCGAGAATCTAGAGACAGTATAGCCATCAAATATTGATGGGTGATACAATGCAATTCCACCAAATGTTAAAGCTGGGTCTGGACATCTAATTACTCTATTTAATTTCAAATCAAAATCACCTTTCATTTTGAAATATGGTTTGGTAACTAAAATTAAATGCCCTAAAATATCTCTATCAAGTTTCAGCTCAGGTAAATCAAAATCTGTAAATACATCTCCATTGATAACCCAGAATGGTTCTTTTCCCAGCATAGGAAGAGCTTTTGTGATCCCTCCTCCTGTTTCTAGAATTTCATCTTGTTCATTACTGTAATGTATCTCCAATCCGAATTTACATCCATCACCAGCGAATTCTAAAATCTTATCACCCAGCCAGCCTAGATTAATTACAACCTCCTTTACCCCTGATCTTACCAACATGTTGAAATGTCTTTCTAGTAGCGTTTTTCCGTTTACATAAACAAGACATTTTGGTGTCACATTCGTGATTGGTTTTAACCTCTCTCCTTTTCCCGCTGCTAGGATCATTGCTTTCATAAGTTATCCTAAAATACTTTCATTTTATATTAGCTATAAGCTCTCTTAAAAAATTTAACTCTTTATAATTCTCAGAAACGCGGTAAATATAATTAAGTGTTCGCGGGATATCCTTCAAATAGTTTTGTTTGCCATCACGGTAATTTAACCTGGAAAATATTCCGATTGCTTTCAGATGTCTTTGTATACCCATAAGATCAAAAAATCTTTTGAATCTATTTTTGCTATACCTATTTCGAATTTTTTCATTCAAATTCTCATAAAACTTATCGAATAATAACTCAACGAGATCGGATGACAATGTAATATAACAATCGCGCAACAGAGAAACCAAATCGTAAGTTATTGGTCCAATTACTGCATCTTGGAAATCCAAAACGCCGGGATTTCTTGAACTTAAATGCATTAAGTTTCTTGAGTGATAATCTCGGTGCACTAAAACTTGAGGTTGCTCACGAGCATTATCTACTAGGAATGAAATACATATCTCAAATTGTTCTTTTTCACTTTCTGTTAATTCGTAACCAAGTTTTTTAATTAAAAACCAGTCAACAAACAACAGAATTTCTTTTCTAATCAGATCTCTCGTATAAAAAGGAAAATGATTATGATAATTCTCTCCTTTGGTTTGAAGGTGAAGCAATGCTTCTATTGCATCAAAATATAGCGATTTCTTTTTTGAAGGATTTTCTTTTAAGACATCCAAGTAATGCTTACTTCCAAAATCATCCATTAAAATAAATCCATTCGACATATTCTTATCAATTATCTTTGGAACGTTCACGCCTATTTCATGAAAAATTTTAGCAGCATGGAGGAATATATCGCAATTCTCTTTATTAGGAGGGGCATCCATAACGATGAATGAATTTTTATCTGTGTTTATTCGAAAATACCTTCGAAAACTCGCATCAGACGATGCTGATTCGATATCTCGATATATTTTTATATATGATTTTTTTAGCCACTCAGTAAGTTTTATAAAGCGGTGATCAATATTTTTATCTTGTTCGCTGATATTTTTTCCTTTAATTTCAATTAATGGATTAAATAATTAAACTATAATCGATAGAATACTCTGAATATGTTTAGGTTTCCTCGATATTTATAATCTTTTTTTGTAATAATAGTTGACCAATTTTGAAAAGATATTATATACAATTCGCTTTATCTGTTTTGACCAGTAATTGTGCTATGGCGCAGAATTTACCTATTTGTGATTCGTCAATAGAGACTCAAATGGATCACCTATCAGATAGAAAAATACGATTTGAAGCAGATAATATAAATATAGTTCCAGGCTTAGAGTCAAAATCTGAACTCATAGGTAATGTCATTATAAGAAATGATAATAGTATTACTAAATCAAATAAGGCGACTTATAACCAATCGTCTGAATCTCTATCAATAGAAGGAGATGTGAGTTTCAAGCAGGATGATCTGTCAGTATTGAGTCAAAATGCAGAGTTCTCTTATTCATCAGAGACATTTTCTTTTCAAGATGCCATGTTTGAAATGAACAATAATAATTCCAGAGGAGAGGCAGAGTTAATTGAGATAAATGAAAATGGCTCATTAAATCTAAAAAACGTTAACTACACAACATGCCCAAAAGATTCAATTGATTGGATGATCAAGGCCAATGAAATAACACTAGATCCAAAAAAAGGTGAAGCAACAGCAAAAAAACTTGGTCTGACTTTTAAAGGTGTGCCTATTTTTTATTTACCAAAAATCTCTTTTCCCATTGATAGTTCAAGAAAAACCGGTTTTTTGGCTCCAGAAATAGGTGGTGGTGGACGGAGTGGAAATGAACTGAGATTACCATTCTATTTTAATATCGCAAGCAACTATGACGCCACCATTATACCAAGAATATTAAGTGGGCGTGGTTTTCAGTTAGGCAGTGAATTTAGATATTTGGATAAAAATAATACTTCAAACTTTCAAATCGACTATCTTTCAAATGATCATATATATGGAAAATCTAGACACTTCGTAAAAATTAACCATGAAACAATTTTTGAAAATGGGTTTCGCGCTCGCATAGATTTTGGAGATACATCAGATGGTAACTATTTTGAGGATTTAGGAAGAAGTTTGAGTTTAACCAGTATTACACATTTAAACCAAAGTCTGCTTTTTGATGCGTATGGAGATAACTGGTCCATCATGGGTCGTTTTCAAAACTTTCAAACCATTGATGAGTCTATTTCTCAGGATCAAAGACCTTATTACCGATTGCCTCAAATAAAAATCAAAGGGTCGCTACCATATAAACCTTTTGGAATTTCAACATCCTTAGATAGTGAAATAGTGTATTTTGATAGAGAATTCGGAGTTACAGGCTGGAGAGTTGATAATGAACCAAAAATTGAGTGGGAATTAAAAAAAAGCGGATGGTATTTAAAACCGGCGCTCTCCTTAAAGCATACCCAATACGAATTAAAGAACTTACGAGATAATCAAAAGTCAAATCCATCACGAACATTGCCGATTTCAAGTATTGATGCTGGCTTATTTTTTGAAAGATCATTAAAAAATTATCCTGATCATATACAAACATTCGAACCAAGAATACTTTATATAAATAAACCATTTAGAGACCAAGCAAATATCCCCATATTTGATACGATTGAACCTGATTTTAACTTAATTCAACTGTTTCAAAAGAATCGTTTTCTTGGTATTGACCGAATTGCCGATAGTGATCAAATTAGTCTTGGTTTTAGCTCCAAAATCACAAATATGTCTACTGGCGATGAGTTGATTACAGCCACACTCGGAAAAGCATTCTATTTGAAAAACCAAAAGGTAACACTACCAAACCAAAACAATAATCTTAATACATCTTCCGATTATATTGCTGAAGTAAGATTATCCCTACTTAGTAATTTAAATTTTAATTTCTCTCATCAATGGAGCGATGATCAAGCTGGTGTCGCAAGATCACAAGCTAAACTTCAATATAGACCATCAGGACGAAAATTATTTAATCTTGGTTACAGATTTAGGCAAGATTTATTAGAACAAGGTAATATTTCATGGTCATGGCCATTATCAGAATCATGGAATTTCTTGGGGCACTATAACTATTCTCTTCGAGATAATAAATCACTAGAACAATTTTATGGCTTAGAATACGAGAGCTGTTGTTGGGGTATAAGAATGGTTTATCGCCAATATGTATCGACAAGAGATGGGCAAGAAGATAATTCTTTTGGTATTCAATTTATTCTAAAAGGAATGACAAGTATTGGAACAAATGCGAATAAATTGCTAGAACGGGGTATTTTGGGCTATTCATCTGAATACATTGAATGATAAAATTAAATACTATGAATATTATAAAAACATCTTTTTTGCTTTGGACTCTTATTAGTTCAGTATTATTTGCTCAGGAGATATTAAATAGAGAATCGATACTCGATTCAATCGTTGCTGTTGTCGATGAGGGTGTTGTTCTTGAAAGTCAATTGAATACTCAAATAGATATTGTAAGACAAAGAGCGGAAAAAGATGGATTTGAATTACCGGAAAGAAAGATTATTGAAGAGCAAATATTAGAGCAACTTATTTTAGAGGAAATTCAACTCCAAAGAGCAGACAGAATAGGTATTCGTATATCAGACCAAATGCTCAATGGGGCAATATCAATGATAGCAGAGCAAAATAATACCAGCTTCGAAAAAATGCCAGATATGCTTGCAAGAGATGATATCGATTATGGAGACTTTAGAAGAGATTTAAGAAAACAACTAACTCTAGAGCAACTTAGAGATATTGATGTAATCAGCAGAATCTCAGCTTCGAATAGAGAGCTCAGTCAGTGTCTTGAAATAGTCGAAAATAACATTGTTAATGACTCGGAATACAATCTATCTCATATATTGATTTCCGTTTCAGAATCTGCAACAGCAGATGAATACAGTAAAGCAGAAAATGAGGCATACGAAATTATTGATCAATTAAGATCTGGCTCGAGCTTCAATGAAATGGCAATCACTTATTCAGATAGTGAAACTGGCCTGGATGGTGGAAGTTTAGGATGGAGAAAAGGAAATCAGCTTCCAACTTTATTTCTGGATGTTATTGGCACTCTAGAAAAACAAGAATTTTCACAACCAATCCAATCTGTCAGCGGATTCCATATTATAAAGATAAATGATGTCAGGCAAAATATAAGACGAAGTGAAATAGAACAAACAGAGGTTAGACACATATTAGTGATACCTAACCAAATAATAGATAATGAAACCGCAAAACAAAAACTCGAAGAGGCTCGCGAACAGATACTTAATGGTGAAAAATTTGGAGAAGTTGCGAAATTATTATCAGAAGATCCTGGGTCTGTTGATGAGGGTGGATCCATGGGCTGGTCGAGTCCAGGTATATTTGTTGAGGAGTTTGAAAAAATTGTGGGAAGAACAAAAATTGGTCAGATTTCTCAGCCCTTCCAATCAAGATTTGGTTGGCACATACTCGAAGTAACGGGACGAAGAACTTATGATAATACAGAAGATCTAAAAGAATTAAATTGTATGCAACAAATAAAAAATAGCAAAATAGCCAATGAAATTGAGCTGTGGTTAAGAAGGATTAGGGATGAAGCTTTCGTCGATAAGAGAATTTAAAGTTATCGCATAAGATAATGATTCAAAATAAAAAAGGGCAATTTATTGCTATTACTCCCGGTGAACCAGCAGGTATCGGTCCAGATATATGTCTTGATCTTATGAATAGAGACTGGACACATAACGTTGTCATTCTTTCTGATCCTAAAATATTAAGACAACGCGCCAAAAAACTAGGAAGGGATATCAATATCATTGAATGGAGTCCTGACTTTACAGAGTCAAAAAAAATTCAAAATAATACACTTTTAGTTTGGCCACATTTATTTTCCTCATCTGTCTCTTGCGGTGAACTCAATCCAAAAAACTCACCTCTTATTATAGAAGCTCTTAATAATGCAATTAGTGGATGTCAGAAAAATCTATTCAACAGTATGGTCACTGGACCAATCCATAAATCAGTTATTAATGATGCTGGCATAAAGTTCACAGGACATACGGAATATATTGCAAATAAAACACAATCAATTACTCCAGTGATGTTATTGGATGCAGGTGGATTCAGAGTTGCATTAGTCACAACACATATTCCATTAAATATGGTTAGCTCAATGATTACCTCGGATCGATTAACAAATGTCATTAATGTAATAAACCAAGATATGAAAAAATACTTCCAACTTCAACAGCCAAAAATTGTTGTTTGTGGTTTAAATCCTCATGCTGGTGAGAATGGATATCTCGGAAGTGAAGAAAAAATGATAATTGAACCCACAATCAAAAATCTAAAGAAACAAGGTTTAAATTTAGTTGGGCCGGCTTCGGCGGATACGGTTTATATTGATGATAATATCGGTGCTGATGTCTTTCTGGCGATGTATCATGATCAAGGTTTACCCGTATTAAAATACAAAGGCTTTGGAAATGCAGTAAACATTACATTGGGTTTACCTTTCTTGAGAACTTCGGTAGATCATGGGACCGCCTTAGATATGGCAGGATCAGGAAAAGCCAAGTCTGATAGCTTAATATCTGCTGTCGAGTTAGCATTAAAAATGGCTTCTTGAATGGCTTTAAAATATCGGGCAAAAAAAAATCTAGGTCAAAATTTTTTAATTGATGATCTTATTATTCAAAAAATTCTAGATGCTATAAGACCAAAAGATAATGATATTATTGTAGAAATCGGACCCGGACAAGGGGCGATCACCGTTCCTATTGCTCATTCAAATGCCATCATACATGCAATAGAGATTGATAGAGATTTAATTCCGATGCTTCAAAAAAAATTAATGCCTTTTCCAAAGATTAAATTGCATAATCAGAATGCATTAAATTTCAAAATTTCAGATTTAGGGAATAATCTCAGAATTATTGGTAATCTTCCGTACAATATTTCAACTCCTTTATTGTTTAATCTAATGGGATATCGTGAATGCATTTATGATAGTCACGTAATGATACAAAAAGAGGTTGCATCACGCTTAACAGCAATTCCAGGAAATAAGAATTTTGGTAGATTGACCGTGATGTTCGGAACGTATATGAAAACCAAGCATTTATTTGACGTGACAAATACCTCATTTGATCCAACACCAAAGGTAACTTCATCTTTTTTGAATATTAGACCCAAATTGAATTCTGAGATCACAGTTAAAAACGAATATCATCTTTCAAGAATAGTCAAACAAGCATTCTCTCAACGAAGAAAAACATTGAGAAACTCATTGAAAGGATTAGTGTCTGATAAAATGATGGAAAATATCAATATACGCCCTACAAAGAGAGCAGAAGAAATTCCAATATTTAAGTGGTCTGAATTGGCTAATTACTCTGAAAAGAACGATTATGAATGATAATCCAAAGATAGGGATTAATGTGAGCACAAGTTATATTCCTGAACAATCCTCACCTGAGAATAATCATTATGTTTTCTCTTATACAATCACAATAAAGAATCATGGAAAAATATCGGCAAAACTAATCAGCCGCCATTGGATTATTACTGATTCAAATGCAAAAATACAAGAAGTCTTCGGTGATGGTGTAATAGGTAAACAACCCGAGTTAAATTCCGGGGATCAATTTTGTTATACGAGTGGAGTAGTTATTGAGACCCCTGTTGGCTCCATGGAAGGAAAATACTTTATGGAGAGCATAAACGGTAATTTTGAAGCACCCATTCCGCCTTTTACTCTTGCCATACCAGAGATCCTCAATTAAAAATCGGGTGGATTATGTCTTTATTTGCTATTGGAGATATACATGGATGTTATGAAACACTCAGGAGGTTATTAGATAAAATTGGATTTAATGAAACAAAAGACACTCTTTGGTTTACAGGTGACTTAGTCGGTCGTGGCCCTCAATCACTGGAAACATTGAGATTTCTTAAAAGTATAAATAATTCAATAATTACAGTGCTTGGTAATCATGATTTACATCTACTTTCTCTGTATTATCAAGCTAAAGAAATTGATGATAATTCCTCTGAATTAAAAGATATATTGAATGCGCCGGACAGTGAAATTTTAATTGATTGGTTAAGAAAAAGGCCATTAGTTTTTTATGATCGAAAAAAAAACTACATACTGGTCCATGCAGGAATTCATCCTAGATGGACGATAAATGAATCAATAAAATATGCTTCTGAAGTTGAAGCAATCCTGAGAAGTGATCATTGTTCTTCTCTTTTGAAAAATATGTATGGCAACACACCAACAAGATGGTCAACTAAACTCAATGGTTACGATCGAAATCGTTTTATTATAAACACATTCACAAGAATGAGAGTATTAGATGATAAAGACCTAAATCTCAAATATAAAGGAAAAATTCCCAGTAAAAATAATGATTTAAGACCATGGTTTGACGTTATCGAGCACAAATGGAAAGATACCTCAATAATATTTGGTCACTGGTCTGCTCTGGGGTTAATGATAAAAAAGCAATTTATATGCCTAGACAGTGGATGTGCTTGGGGAGGAGATTTAACAGCCATTGAACTAAACTCAAAATTAACTCAAACAAAAGTAAGTTATCGATCTGAAAATCCCATATAATATTCTTATGTATTTTTAATTTTGGAGGTATATATGAAGTCACTAATGGCCTTTAATTTCCAAGAATGGATAGAAGAACATCGTCATTTACTAAAACCACCGGTAATGAATCAACAAGTTTTTGAGGATAATGATTTTATTGTCATGGTTGTCGGTGGTCCTAATATTCGTACAGATTATCATTACGATCCAGGTCCTGAATTTTTCTATCAACTTGAGGGTGACATGCTCCTTAAAACTATTCAGGATGGAAAACGAGTAGAAACTCCAATAAGGGAAGGAGAAATTTTACTTTTGCCGCCAGAAGTTCCTCACTCACCTCAAAGATATGAAGATACTGTAGGTCTTGTCGTTGAGAGAAAACGTTTAAAACATGAATTGGATGGATTTCTCTGGTTTTGCGAAAAATGCAACAACAAACTCTATGAAGCATACCTATACATAACAGACATTGTTGGTCAATTGCCTCCTGTTTTTGAGGAATTCTATGGATCTGAAGAAAACAGAACATGTAAAAAATGTGGCGAAATAATGCCTGCAAAATAAGATATTTATGCTTAAAATTGACATTCATACCCATATCCTTCCTAAGAATTGGCCAAATCTAAAAGAAAGATATGGCTACGGAGGGTTCGTTCAACTCGATCATTGCGATGGATGCTCGAGAATGTTGATTGATGGTGAGCATTTTCGAGATGTTTCTCATAATTGTTTTGATCCAAAAATTAGAATTGAAGAATGCGATAAATACGACGTGGATGTCCAAGTATTATCTACGGTACCTGTCATGTTCAGTTACTGGGCAAAATCAAAAGATACTGCTGATCTCTCAATGATCCTAAATGATCACATTGCAGATTTGGTTACTAAATTTCCAAAACGATTTATTGGTTTAGGAACATTACCAATGCAAGATGCCGAACTATCTATTAAAGAATTAGAAAGACTAAAAAACATTAAAGGCATAACAGGTGTTCAGATTGGATCACATATTAACGGCTGGAATTTGGATGATCCAAGAATTTTTCCCATATTAGAAGCTGCTGAAAACTTAGATCTGTCTATTTTTGTCCATCCTTGGCAAATGTTAGGAAGTGATAGGATGAATTTATATTGGCTACCATGGCTCGTTGGAATGCCAGCTGAGACCGCATTATCTATATGTTCATTAATTTTTGGAGGTGTGTTTGAGAGACTTCCAAAACTGAGAATAGCTTTTGCACATGGTGGTGGTGCCTTTCCAAGCATCATTGGCAGACTGGAGCACGGTTACAATGTAAGGCCAGATATAGTAGCAACTCATAACAAACATAATCCCAGGGACTATCTGGGTAAATTCTATCTTGATTCACTGGTACATGAACCTGCAGTTCTTCAATATATGATTGATTTATTTGGAGCAGATTGTATTGCGCTTGGAAGTGACTATCCATTTCCACTCGGAGAAAAACATCCTGGAAAAATGATTAAAGATATGAAGCTTAAAAAAGATATCACAAATTGGCTTTATGCTGATACAGCATTGAAATGGCTCAACTTAAATCGTAAGGATTATGAAAAGTGAGTGACTATATATTTGAAAATAATCAAGATTTCGCTTTAACACTAGATAAGAATGATGAGTTAAATCAATATCGTTCAAATTTTCTATTTCCAAAAGAAAAAAATGGATACTCCTGCGTCTATTTGTGTGGAAACTCATTGGGTTTACAGGCAAAAAATGTAAGCGAATATCTAGAACAAGAATTACAAGACTGGTCTGACTTCGGTGTTCATGGCCATACGAAAGCAAAAAGACCGTGGTTAACCTATCACCTCCAAGCAAGAGAAGGATTCGCAAGCCTTACTGGTAGTAAAGAAAGTGAAGTAATTGCAATGAATACTCTTACCGTAAATTTACATATGCTTATGGCATCTTTTTATCGTCCAACACAAAAAAGATTCAAAATTCTAATTGAGTCAACTGCTTTTCCCTCGGATAGATTCGCTGCAGAATCACAAATCCGTTTACATGGTTTTGATCCAGAAGATGCATTAATTGAATGGGAGCCAAAAGATGATGAGCTTTTGCTTGAAGATTACAAAAAGATAATCGCAGAACAAGGGGATGAGATCGCACTTATCCTTATTCCTGGAATTCAATACTACAGTGGCCAAGTAATGCCAATGGAAGATCTCTGCTCTATCGCTAAAAAGTCCAATATAAAAATAGGTCTTGATTTAGCTCATGCGGTTGGGAATGTTGAACTAGAGTTAAATAAATGGGAGCCTGATTTTGCTGCATGGTGCACTTATAAATATCTAAATGGCGGACCGGGATCAATCGGTGGCGCTTTTATTCATGAAAAATATCACGGAGGAGATGGATCGCAACAATTACTTGGTTGGTGGAGCAACGATCTTTCATCGCGATTTAAAATGGAAGCATCTTTTGTTCCTGCCAACGATGCGGATTTGTGGCAAGTAAGCAATCCTCCTGTTTTTTCGCTGACTCCAGTTATCGCTTCTCTCAAAATTTTTAAGCAGGCGACATTCCCAAAGTTAAGAGAGAAATCAAAAAAATTAACCGGCTACATGGATTTTCTTATCCAAGATAAATTTGAAAATCGAATAACATCCATTACTCCAATAAAAAATAGAGGCTGTCAGTTATCTCTTGTTATAAAAGATGAGTCCTTAAATGGTAAAGAAATATTTAACTCTCTCACAGAAAAAAATGTAATAGGTGATTGGAGAGAACCAAATGTCATAAGAATGGCGCCAACACCTTTATATAACTCTTATGAAGACGTATTTAATTTTGTCAGTCGTTTAGAACAATCTATTTCTGAAACCACTTAGTTAAATGCTCGACAAAAAAATAAATATTCTCGGTGCAGGTCTGTGTGGAAGCTTGCTATCTATTATGATGGCAAAACAAAGATATTCCGTTACTGTTCGTGAAAAAAGGTCTGATCCAAGAAAAAATCATGGTTCTGCTGGAAGATCAATAAATTTAGCAATGTCTGCAAAAGGAATAAATGCTTTAAAGCATGCAGGTATTTTTGAACAGATAGAGCCACTTCTAATGCCGATGAAAGGAAGAATGCTGCATTTCCAAGACGGAAGAGAGGAGCTGCAACCCTACGGGCAATATGATCATGAATTTATATACTCGGTCTCAAGATTAAGATTAAATCATTTACTCATTGATGCAGCTGAAGAAATTGGTGTTGAGATTAAATTTCAGCACACAATCGAAAGTTTTGATAAAGAAAAGAATGTGAATTTTAAGTCCAATGAAGGTGGATATAAATTAACTGCAAAAAACCTCCTCGTGACAGACGGCGCAGGATCAATGATGAGAAGAAGTTTTAATGGGTCATCACCAATTCTACCTCAAGAAGATATTTTACCTCACAGTTATAAGGAATTAACGATTCCAGCGGATGATAATGGCTCTTTCAAATTAACGGAAAAAGCTCTACATGTATGGCCTCGTGGTCAATTTATGCTTATTGCGTTACCCAATCCCGATGGAGATTTTACTCTTACATTATTCATGCCAACAAAAGGAGAGAATAGTTTTGACAGGCTAAAAAACAATCATCAAATACAAAAATTCTTTGAAAAATATTTCTCAGATATCTTAATTCTTATTCCAAATTTAATCGAACAATTTCAAGAAAATCCAACAGGAATTCTTGGTACCGTAAAATGCAAACACTGGCATCTTAATGATCATTTTTTATTGATCGGCGACGCTGCACACGCAATGGTCCCTTTTCATGCGCAAGGAATGAATTCAGCATTTGATGATTGTGTAGTTTTAGACTCAATAGTTAAAAAATATGATACCTGGGGAGAGATTTTTAAAGAATTTGAAATAAAACAGAAAAAAAATGCCAATGCAATTCAGGCTATGGCTTTGGACAATTATATCGAAATGCGGGATGGTGTGCTTGATCCTAAGTTCGCCTTAAAAAAGGAATTGTCATTCAGGCTTGAAAAAGATTTTCCCACCTATTTTATTCCACGCTACTCAATGGTTATGTTTCATAATGAAATTCCCTATTCTGTGTCATATCAACGAGGTGAAATTCAAAAAAATATACTTAATGAATTAACAATCAATGCAGATAATATTGATTCTATTGATTACAGAAGTGCTGAAAAAGTAATTAAACAAGAATTAACACCTCTCTAGAATTTCCATATTAAAACCAATATTTCTTTGCGTGGTCCTCGGATAATCTTCTCGACTAATCAAATTCCAGTGTGATAAATTTATCTCTGGAAAGAAAACATCACCTTCAATTTCAATATCAACGTTAGTGAGATATAGCCGATTGGTAATACCAAGAAAAGCTTTATATATCTCCCCTCCTCCAATAATCATAATTTCTTTGTGTTCACCGCAAGCTTCGATCGCTTTTTCTATTGTATTAACAATACACACATTCTCAGCTGAGTAATTAAGGTTTCTGGTCAGAATAATATTTTTTCTTCCAGGAAGTGCTTTACCAATCGACTCAAAGGTATTTCTCCCCATAATCATGGGTTTACCCATAGTGATGCTTTTAAATTTTTTTAAATCCTCTGACAAATGCCACGGTAATTGGCCGTTGCTACCAATCACATTATTCTCTGACTTAGCAACAATAATAGAAACGTATCTCATTAACTTTAAACTGAAATTGGCGCTACGATTTTCTCATGAGCACGATAATTTTCAAACTCAATATCCTCATACTTATAATCGAATATTGATTTAATTTCTTCATTGATTTTGAGTTTAGGAAGCCCCATGGGTTCACGCTCTAACTGCAACATGGCTTGATCTATATGATTAAGATATAGGTGACAATCTCCTCCAGTCCATATGAACTCGCCAACATCATATCCTGTTTGTTTTGCAATAAGATGCAATAAAAGGGAATAAGAGGCGATATTGAATGGAACACCCAGAAATATATCGGCACTTCGTTGATAGAGCTGACAAGAGACTTTATTGTCCACAATATAAAATTGAAATAAGCAATGACATGGAGGTAATGCCATGCTACCTAGCATACTGACATTCCATGCAGAGACTATGTGCCTGCGAGAGTTTGGATCTGATTTAATTCGCTCAATCAGATCGCTTATTTGATCAAAAGATTTCTCATTTGGTAAGGGCCAGCTTCGCCACTGAGAACCATAAACTGGTCCCAATTCACCATTATCATCAGCCCATTCGTTCCAAATTGTTACTTTATTATCATTTAGATACTTGATATTTGTATCTCCACTCAAAAACCAGAGAAGCTCGTGAACTATAGAGGGTATATGCAGTGTTTTTGTTGTAATTAGAGGGAAGCCTTCCTTAAGATTAAATCGCATCTGGTGACCAAACACACTGAGAGTGCCTGTACCAGTTCTGTCTCCTTTTTTAGCGCCTTCATCAATGACATGTTGCAATAAATTAAGATATTGTTTCATGGCTAGACCTTTTTGTTTCTTGATTGTTTGTTGTATGAAAAGATCAGCATAAATAAACCGATGATTATCATAGGTGCAGTTAATACTTGCCCCATTGTAACCCAACCCAGTGCCAAATAATTTAAATGCGCATCAGGAACTCGATAAAATTCAATAAAAAACCTAAATACACCATAGCTCACCAGAAACAAGCCAGAAATAGCCATTCTGGGTTGTTTATTTTCCGAGAATAGCCACAATATTACAAACAAGAGGAATCCTTCTAGGATGGCCTCATACAATTGAGTGGCATGTAAAACTATTCCATCTACATTAAAACCCCAGAATACATCAGTCGGTTTACCCCATAATTCACCATTAATAAAATTTCCAATTCTTCCAAAACCTAATCCTAGGGGTACCAATGGAGCAACAAAATCTATCAATGTAATGGTGTCATGATTTATTTTTTTTCCATAGATCCACAATGCGAAAATAACACCTATCAGACCTCCATGGAAAGACATCCCCCCTTCCGTAATCTTAAATATATAAAGTGGATCTGAACTAAGTTGTTGCCAACCGTAAAAAAACACATAACCCAATCTTCCCCCCAAGATCACACCCAGCATGCAGTAAAATATTAGATCATCAACTTGATGATTTTTAATAGGAGACCATGATTTTAAACATCTTTTTTTTGCTAGAAATATTGCAAATACAAATCCAATGAGATACATGAGCCCATACCAACGAATTTTTAAAAATCCAATTGAGAATATGACGGGATCGATTTCAGGGTAGATAAGCACGTTTAAAGCCCAAAGAAATGGTTACAAGATGTTTAGTTATATACTAAAAATTGAGCAAAAAAAAGCCCATATTAACTATGGGCTTTAATTTTATTTTGATTAAATTTAAAAATTAATCAGAAAAAGTCATAGCTAGATCG
>QOPG01000017.1 GCA_003331585.1 Gammaproteobacteria bacterium
TGAGTATTTGCCCAAGAGCCCCAGCAAAGCATGGTTATGACGCAAAAAATTACTGCTGTGAAGTAAGTATTAACAATAAACATTAATTTAGCTCATGCCTGAAAGGCATTGAATCTTGTGCGCCAGATCGAGTGACTGATATAGATGCTGCAATTGATGCCTGCTCAATGGCTTCTTTTACATCCATTCCACTCGCAATCATCACCGCAAGTGAGCCATTGAAGCAGTCACCGGCAGCCGTTGTGTCAATTGCCTTGACTCGCGGTGGAGTGATAAATAGCTCTTTGTTATCCTCTGATAAAAATAGTACGCCATCCGCTCCCATTGTAATCGCCACATTTTTAGGACCACATTCACTTATTTTTTTTGCTGCTTCTGAGGCGGTTTCTCGGTCAGAAACATTAATTCCTGATAACAAAGTTGCTTCAGTCTCATTTGGAGTAACCAAATATACACCATCCATAAAAGACGGTGAGAGTTCACAAGCAGGTGCAGGATCAAGGATTATTTTTCTTTTTTTATTTCTCAGTGAAGATATTACAAATGCCACTGTTTCAATAGGGATCTCTAATTGCAAAAGAATAACTGCCTCATCAGGGACGTCTGATAAGATGCTCTCGATATGACTGTTGGTTAAAGTTCCATTGGCGCCTGGGACCACAACAATGTGATTTTCCCCCTGATCATCTACATTAATAAGAGCAATGCCTGAAGCTTGATTCGGGTCTATTGAGATATGACTGCAATGTATATTTTCGCCTCTCAATCTTTTTAATGATTGTTCTCCAAATATATCTTCGCCTAATCTTCCAATCATAGTTACATCACCACCCATTCTTGCTGCAGCGACTGCTTGATTGGCTCCTTTACCCCCAGCCGTCATGATAAATTCATTTCCCATAACGGTTTCACCTGCTTTAGGTAAAACACTGGTGGTAGCAACCATATCCGTATTGATACTTCCGATAACAAAAATCGGATTCATGGACGTCATCAGTTTTCCTTTTTTACTTATAGAACAGAATCGCTTTAACTTTGATTTTCAACCAAAATGGTTTCCATGGTCGTATTTTCATTTTCCACCATTGGTATGAAAGGAACATTAAGACAGCCCGCTAAAGTAAAAATAACCAAATAAAAAAAGTATCGCATAACCCTACCTCCCTAAATTTTTTATAATAAAGACCAGTAACATATTAATAGGCATAATATTTTTGATGTTCTGTTCAGTCTAACTAATATTCAAGTTAAAACAATACTATCAGTTTAAACGCAAAAGTGTGGGTTATAGAATGAATCGGGGCCAATTGGAGAAATGCTGTTATAACGATTCAGCAAATCGTCTTAACCTTTTTGCAGCTTCAATAAGTCGGGGAATTTCATCTAAGAAACCTATTCTAATGGTATTTTGCATTGATTCACCAAAGCCATAACCAGGAACAACAGCAACGTGCTCTTCTTGAAGAAGACGTTCTGCAAACATACCGCCATTCAATCCAGTTTTTTCAATATTAATTAATAAAAACATTCCACCCTGAGGTATTGAGAATTGCAGTAATTCACTTTTTTTAATCTCTTCAACAAAGGCATCTCTTCTGGAAAGAAATAATTTTTTAAAAATTTGTGGATTTTTTTTATCTCTGAGCGCTTCTATAGCGGCTAATTGAACGAATTGACTGACACCAAAGTATTGCGCTTGGGATAGAGAGGTCAATGCATCAATTATTAACTCCGGTGCGATTACCCAACCAACCCTCCAACCGGTCATTGCGTGAGATTTTGATAAGCTATTTATTACAATAACATTTGCTCTGGTTTCATTTTGAGAAAAGGCTGAAGCATGATCATTTTCGTATGTTAACGACCAATAAACCTCGTCCGTGACCAGCCAAATTCCCTCTCTTTTACAGAGATCTGCTAAAGCATTGAGAGTATCCTGTTTAAATACCGCGCCGGATGGATTGCTTGGCGAATTAATTAATATCGCCTTAGTTTTCGAAGTGATCGCTTTTTTAATATCAGAAACATTGAGTTGATATCTCTTTTTTTCATCCAAATTAACTGTGACTATTTTTGCACCACTCGCTTTTATCACTGCAGGATAAGTTGCGTATGTTGGCTCTAAAGCGATGACCTCATCACCGCGCTCTGCAAGACATAGAAAAGTTGAAAATAATGCTGCTTGAGCGCCTGGAAGCACTGCTATATTTTCTTTTTTAATATCTCCGCCATAAAGACTCATGGCATGTGATGCAATTTCTTGCCTCAAGTCATTTTCACCCGCAAGAGGAGAATAATGTGTTTTATTGTCATCAATTGCTTGTTTTAATGATGAACTTATTTGTTTTGGCGTGTCAAAGTCGGGATCACCAATTCCCAGATGTATAACATCTATGCCAGCATCCATCATTTCAAATGCTTTGTCACCAACCCACCATGCTTTTGAAGCAGGACCAGAAATCTTTTTAATAAGTTTGCTTGTTTTCATCGTTTTTTGATTTTACTCTATAGCAAATCATAAATAACCCTAATAATATGAGTATAAATAATCAGGGGGGAAAAATTGGCAAAAAAAATACTAAGACGAGTGTTGGGCAGAAATCTATTTGGAAATTTTTTACGAATAGCGAATTTTATTACACTTCCTAAGCCAATTGAACGAATGCAAGCAGATCAAGATAAGATTGATATTATGACTAAAAATTTATCCTTGTATAATTTTGCTAATTGCCCGTTTTGCATAAAAGTGAGACGTTTCATGCATGAAAGTAATATTAATATTGATATATTGGATGCGGCGAATGATGATGCTCATAAATCAGATCTCATGAATTATGGTGGCAAATATCAAGCTCCATGCTTAAGAATTACAGAGCCAAATGGAGAGGATGAATGGCTTTATGAGTCTGATGATATTATTTCTTACCTAAGAAAATTAACCGCCGGTAATTAAGTAATAATTCTTATAAAAAAAGCAGCCCATGATAAGTGGCAAATCACCACAACTGCGGTTAATCTAAGGCGTAAACGTGAGTAATAAGGTTCATGTTCCTTATTTTTTAGTTCATAAAAATAAATACCCAAAAACGAAGAAATAAAAGCGAGTACGGCTGATAATCCAAGTATTGGCCCCAGTTGCAATGAGTTATAAGTGATGATCGTCATCACAAAAAATACAGCAAGAGGCAGAAAAAAAAATATTATTGGTACGATGGGACTAATTCTTTGATCTAAATTATAGCTCCATAAATTTCCACTCAGAAAACTATTGATCATTAATGCGTACAAAAAAAACGGGAGGCATAGGGCTTCGTATGGAAGATTAAACGGGATAAACCAAACACCAAAAGAGAGTAATACAAACGGGACCAATCCCATTATACTTAATAAACTAACCTTGTTTTTTATAATCACTTTAATTTCCTCATCTTGATCGCATGTAGATTTTTTAATGGAGGTGTTTCTGTTCTTTTTTTGCTTATCCAAAATATAATTTATATGATTGTATCAATTCAGGTGTATGTAAGACATTAAAAAACCTATCGTGAAAATTAAATTTAAATTAACCCTTCCATTCATAATTCTTCTATCTATCCTTATTGGTTGCGAGGGCAATCAATCCAACGAAGATTTTATACTTATTAACGGTGGAACTGTTGATATCGGTTCAGAAAATGGCCTTCCCTCAGAATTACCTATCAAGAAATATTCACTGGAACCATTTTATCTGGCCACTCATCCGGTAACAGTTAGACAATTTAGAGAGTTTATCCAAGCGACTGATTACATCACAGAAGCAGAAAAATATGGGGACGCAGGAGTGTTTTCATACGAGCAGAAAAGATGGTTATTAAAAAAGGGTGCATATTGGGAATACCCCAGTGGCCCTAATCAACAAAAAGCAATAGATGATCATCCAGTAACCCAAGTATCATGGAATGATGCAATCGCTTACACACAATGGAAAGGAGAAAGATTGCCTACAGAAGTTGAGTGGGAGCATGCAGCCAGAAATGGAAACAATAGTCGTACGAAATATCCTTGGGGCGATGAAATTAAACCCGATGGAATGCATCGTGCGAATGTTTGGCAAGGAGAGTTCCCATTTTTTAATGAAAATCAAGATGGGTTTCTCAGAACATCGTCAGTGAAGCAATTTCCCCCATCACCCATCGGTTTATATGACATGGCAGGTAATGTTTGGGAGTGGACTGATTCAAGCTTCAATGATGAAAATTTAACGGTCATGAAGACCATCAAAGGCGGTTCATTTTTGTGTGAACCAGACTTTTGTCATGGATTTCGCGTTTCATCTCGCATGGGTACAACACCTGATACAAGTTTAATGCATACCGGATTCAGAACGGTTAAAAACTAACCCATAAAATCAAATTAGATTATTTAAATTAGTGTTCTTTCCATTCGGGATGACGTTTGTCGATAAATGCATTGATCCCTTCGACTGCATCGTCTTTTAGCATATTCTCCGTCATGATCTTGGAGGTATATTCATATGCATCGGATAAATTCATTACACTTTGATTATAAAAAGCTTGTTTACCGGTTTTTAAAACCATTCCAGATTTTCCTGCGATCTTAGAGGCAATCTTTATTGTCTCAGTATCTAAAATTTCAGCCTGAAAATAATCATTTATTAAACCTATCTCCCTGGCTTTACTGGCGTCGATCATATCTCCAGTCAATAACATCTCCATGGCATGTTTATTCTTTATATTACGAGATAAAGCCACCATCGGAGTTGAGCAGAAGAGTCCGATGTTGACACCGGGAGTAGCAAATCTAGCAGTTTCAGAAGCATAAGCGAGATCACAACTGGCAACTAATTGGCATCCTGCTGCTGTAGCTACTCCATCAACTTGAGCGATGACTGGCTTGGGATGATTAACTATTAGTTGCATTAAAGATGAGCAAGAATCGAATAGCGCTTTAAGGAATAATTTCCCTTCTTTCGGATTTATTTGAGCCTCTTTCATCTCTTTTAGATTATGACCGGCACAAAATACAGTTCCAGAAGCTTCTAGAACAATAACTCTGATCGATTTGTTATGCTTAGCTTCAGTAAACTCTTCAATTAATATTTGAATCATTTCTCTAGATAATGTGTTCTGTGTCTCAGGAGAATTCAAAGTTAATCTTAATATTCCTTCATCTCGATTTTCAGAAAGTATTAAATTTTTTGTCATAGTTAGTCTCTATATTAGAGTGTAATATCCATCTCAAATTTTAAGTTTATAAAAATTTCACCATACCGTCATTGAACAAGATAAATCCCCAAATCAATCATTAAATAAATATTCGCAATAAACCCAATAATATAAAAAAGACTCCGAATACTTGGGTTCTTTTCAGTTGCAATAAAATAGTAAAGTAACATATGAATAATCCGAGTAATGGCAAATACCCATACAATTATATTCAAAGTTTCAGCATTATATCCGCTTAAAACAGCAATCACAGACATCCCAAAGAAAGGAACTATATTTTCAAGGGAATTCCAGAAAGTCCGATAACTTCTGAATAGAAATGAATCTTGACCGAGAGATGAATCCATAACGCCGACTTTATATCCTTTCGTTCTTCTATGAGCTCGAATAAATACAATAGCCTGGAATACTATAGTGCTTAATATAAGCCACAAGCCTAAAAATACGAATTGATATTGATCCAATATTATCTCCTATTGTTTTGCGCTAATTCTGAATCACTATTACATAAAGACAATATCGAGATCAATAACAAAAAAGGTCAGCCACAATGTAGCTGACCCTTCAATGTGCCCTCTATTTTAATGTGATTAGAATTTCACACTAAAGCTTACACCAACATTTCTGCCAGCAAGAGGTACTTCATTTTTAACCCAGGATGAATGATTTCTAGCGACCTCATCAAGTAGGTTATTACCGAAGAATGAGGCACTTACCTCAGTCCCTGATTCTGAAATCAACATACGGGTAAATCTTGCATCAAGCATTTGGAAACCTTTGGTTACACTCTCGTTTAACCCAAGATCATTTTGTTGCTTAATATCTTTTAACACCATATTGAAGTTAACATCATCTTGCGAATAGTTTACTGAGAAAATATTCCTTTCCGGGGTCATTCTTGGAATATTTGTCCCATCGCTAAACTCTCCTGAGATTGAGTCTCTGGCTATGGATAATTCTAGGTTACCGTTATAAAAATCGAAACTGGTACCTATTTCAAATTCGTAACCAGACAATTGAGCATCTTTTTGTTTATAGTTTGAAACAGTGAGTTTCTTTTCCTTTTTCGCAGAATCAATAAGATAGATGTAATCATCTACATTATTTCTGAAGACAGTGAATGTTCCGAAAAAGCCACCTTGGTTATATTTCAAAGTAAGATCAATATTACGAGATCTTTCTTTTTCCATATTGGTGTTACCTATTTCAAATCTTCCGGTCGCAAGGTGAGGTCCATTCATGTATAACTCAAGTGCCGATGGTGCTCTCTCTACACTTGCCATATCCATGCTTACATTGAAGTATTTATTAAAATCTCTATTGACACCAATGGCTAAACTGTCGTTTTCGAAATCTTTATCAAATAGATCCACCTCTTCTTCGTGCTCTTCATGATGCCCTTCTTCCTCTTCCTCCTCTTCATGGTGAGCAACAGATCCTTTTCTATTGATGCGATCGTGCCTGATTGCCATATCAAAATTAAATAAATCCGTTTCTCTACTGACATAATATCCAAATGAAAACTCGCTGTTGTCAGATGGCTTCATGAAAGCTTCATGACCAATAATTGACACATCTTCTTCGATCATGTTCATTACCACTCGCTGTGAGAGATCATCGGTAGAAAAATCAACAACGGCACCGTATTCTTTTGCATCGTTACTGAAAGTGGTTGGACCTTCTTCGTGATGACCATGCCCTTCTTCCTCTTCCTCTTCGTGACCTGCTTCTTCAGCGTGCCCTTCGGTTAAGGAATATTCAGTGTTAGCAAAATAATAATCAATTTTATTAATGAAGCTATTACCAAAAATATAAGAACCCTCTAAATTAATAACATCAGAATCAGTGGTGGCAAATATTCTTTCTTCTTCATGCTCCCCTTCTTCCTCTTCTTCATGCTCTTCACCATGGAATGGAATGCCATAAACACTCTCGATCCCTCTGAATGAGACACCAACGTATCCCCAATCACCGGTTTTAGAAACACCGAAACGTTGAGATTCATTGCTAAAATCAGTGTTTGGAAGAAATTTTGGATTCTCTTCATGCTCTTCGTGCTCTTCATGACCTTCTTCCTCGTGCTCTTCTTCTTCATGAATTATTGAGCCAAAAGGAATTTCAAAATTGTTAAAGTCTGAATCCTTGTAAGCTAGACTAAAATTCAGTCCGCCAAAGTTATTTTGATAAGAAATCTCACCGGAATGTCCGCCATTGACGGATTGAGCTTCGCCACCAATTCTTAATGCTTGTTCTGTAAAGTCGGTCCAAGCGATTGTGTTATCAACCACATTAATAACTCCACCCATGGTTCCGTTCGAATAGAATATAGACGATGGCCCTCTGATAACTTCAATTTGTTGAATATTATTGAGATCAACCTCGACCACGTGATCTACCCCGATAGCAGATACATCTCTATTTACTCTTCCGTTTGTCATCACTTTGACTCGGTTTCCAGTCATTCCTCGAATAATAGGTTGACCGACACCAGCACCATAATCAGCCGATGATACCCCCAACAGGTTATCAATCGACTCACCGATACTCTGAGTCGCCATATTATTCATATCGTCTCCGCTGATAATATGAATCGGAGGATTAATGCTATCTTGGTCAATGTAAAAAGAAGAAACAGTTATTTCTTCAATCGCATCTTGAGCAAGTACGTTATTTATTTGAATTACGCTAAGAAAAATAAGCGCATACCTAATTGTTTTCATGAAAATCTCCAGTTTTAAAAAAGTTTATTAAATTCGAATTAAACTTTTATAACTGGCGGTGCTCTTGATTTAAAAAACCGATAAGTTTGCGTGATAATTGGTTGCTGATTTTCACTGAAAACAGACTCAGTAAAGAAAAGTTGCGGGATTGACTCTAAAGTCTCAACATCATCCAATTTTTCAATATGACAAAATTGGCATTCTACTGAATGGGATTCCTCTCCCACATGATCGTGAATAAGAGGATCAATTGCGCCTGACAAAGTAAATGCTATGGCGGCAACAATTAATAGATATTTATGTTTGAGTCTAGTCATAATCGGCTAATTGTGCAGAAAAATACCTTAATTTACAATTTATATATTTCATATTATGCCAGTCTCTATTGATGCAGTATTTTCTGCTCATAACCGAAAATAGCAGGTAAGCCCCCTGTATGCATCATCAACACTGTCTGATTTTTTCTGATAATACCTTGATCAACCAAGTCTAATAATCCGCTGAAAGTTTTTGCTGTATAAACTGGATCAAGAAAAACTCCTTCTTTTCGAGCCATCAGATTGAGAGCATCGAGAGTTTTTTCACTAATTTGACCATAACCAGGACTCAGTGCAGCATCCCAGACATTTATGTCGTCTGAAGTATGATTAATTTTTTTTGATATTAAGTCTTCAATTTTATCCAAAACTGTTGCAATTCTATCTTCTTGAAGTGTTTGGTTTCGTCGGACACATATTCCATGAATAGGAATATCATATTTGAGTAATCTCGCTCCAGCAATTAATCCTGCATGTGTTAATCCGCTTCCTGAGGCAACCACTATCATATCTAATTCTATATTTTGCTTAAAAATTTCTTCAGCACATAACATGTAACCAAACGCTCCAATTGGAGGATGCGATATACCTAGGTTAATAATGTATGGATTGCGTCCCCTTTTCCTCAATTCACTGGCTTTGTCATGTAAAGCTCTATCAGCTCCAATCTCATCTTCACCCTCAGGATAGCTCATAAATTCAGCTTCTAATATTTTGCTGAGTAATATATTTCCAGATTCATAATACTTATCTGGCATGTCAGGAACCCGCTCTTCCAGCTGAATTATCGATTTCATTCCATACTTTGCAGCAACGGCTGCTGTGGCTCTAACAAAATTTGACTGCACTGCACCGGTTATAAGAATTGTATCTGCTTTATTTCTGACGGCCTCACCCATATAAAACTCCAATTGGCGTATTTTGTTCCCCCCAAATCCGAGGCCGCTCATGTCATCTCTTTTAATCAATAAGTTAATGTTAAGTAATTTTGAGATTGATCGTAATCTCTCAATTGGCGTAACCTGAGTCATGAGCTGAACACGAGGAAATGGAGAGAGTATTTTTGAGATTTTGTTTTCTATTGTCATAAATTTAAAACTCGAGTAAAGATAATCATGGCTGAGACGGTGGATAAGGTGATTATCGCTCTAGATTTGATTTTATTGGACATTTTTATTCTAAATCTTTGTCCGAGGATCGCGCCTGCTATTACCATGATAATAAGAATATAAAATTCAGAGTTGTTGAGATCAAAATTGGGATTTAAGTTGAGGTGAAAAAGTAATGATAAACCATAAACAATTAATGCTAGAGGTTGGATTGAAACTGACACCTCATCTGCAGATTTACCACTAGCCAGCAAAGCGAATGCCATCAATGGACCAGGGACAGCGGTCCATACTGCTGAGACACCGATGACAAAAAAGAGCACAGCAAAAACCCATGGTGATATTTTTAATTGAATATCTGTCAAAACCGTCAATATTCCACTGAGCATAAGAACAGATATAAGAGTTAGAATTTGTTTTTCTGATAAAGATCCATACAACCAAATTCCCAAAATTACTCCAATTGAGCACCCAAAAATTGCGTATATTATTAACTTATCCCTTTTCAAGATATTGCGATAATCTATAGAAAATAAGGAAACAATAAAATTGAGTGCCAATAAAAGAGGAATTGCAATATCAATCCCAAATAAGAAAATTATTGAAGGGACGGCAATAATACTAAAACCTATTCCTATTGAAGATTGTAAACAAGCTCCAAGAAAAATAGAGATGAATGATACAGTTAGAAGCATCTCAAGCAGATATCAATTTTATAATCATTGGACACCCAAAAAATCTTCATAAGTAAAGTAGTGGACACCAGCAATATCAGCAGTATTTGCCATTGTTTGTGCTACTCTTTTTGCATCTATACTTCTGTATTTCTTTGCAGGTCCTAATAAAGTCATATTCAATAGATATGATCCATATTGACCCAAAAACTCTAATGGTCGGATCTCATCTCGGTTTCCGAGCAACAATCCTGGTTGAAAAATGTTAACGGAATCAAAACCCATGGTTTTAATTTCATTTTCAAGTTTTCCTTTTGTTTTTAAATAAAAATTTTTTGAATCTGCATTAGCGCCAACAGATGTAACCAAACTAATCGTGGTTGCTCCAGATTCGCGTGCTTTTTTTGCAAAACCTAAGCAATAATCAAGATCCACTTTTTTGAATAATTCTTGTGAGCCTGCTTTTTTTATTGTTGTTCCTAGACATATATAGATGTCCTTACAATCAGGTAAATGACCCTGATCCAAAAACTCGTCAAAATCAATGATCATTGGCGAAATATTTTTTGGTAAATCGTCAATCTGTCTTCTGGAGATAGCAATTACACTTAAGTCTTTTTCGCCAAGATAAGTAAGCAGATGTTTTCCAATTAGGCCTGTTGAGCCCAGAACTATCGACTTATAATGCATAACTCATTCTAACTTATTTTAAATGAATATACCCTATCCTCAATCTCTTGAATTGATGTAAAATTATGAGAAAAACCGGAGAGATAATGCAAACACAACAAATTGATCGAAATGATGTAAAAAATTTCCTTGGATCCTGGGCCGAAGGTATCATTGCTATTGGATCAAGTTACACAGAGGGTGATGATTACAGAGAAAAAGCGATCAGTTTCCTCAAAAACCATTATGCATTTGCTCATGATGGGGTTCTATTTAAACCAACTTTCACCAATGAGATCCTCTTCAGAAATGATTTTGATAGCGCGCTATCCTATTTCATAGGCGGCGATATTTCTGAAGACTCAGGTTTTGCTATTAGACCCTGGAAAAAAATTGAATTGATTGAGAGCAATTTTATTATAGATAGCTCAACTAACGCAGTGATGGGCGCTCTGGCATTGCTACCATATGATGATGAAAACATAACCAAAATTGCCTTCACTTTCATTTTAGCTATTTACGATAACCACATTAAGATCAGAGTACATCATTCGTCTCCTCTGAAATAAAAAAATTAGTTTTTTGATGGGTAAGATGAGTTCTTATGCATCTGTGATATCAAATATCCTGATACTTACATCGTTTTGACACATTGATTGTATGGCGGCAACGGTTCCTTCCTCCGTTCTAAAAGCAAGGTAATTCTCATAATGTTCTTTTGTATCCCAGACTTCTGTCATCACGAAATTATTCTTGTTTTCAACGTTCAACGTTAGATTGATGCCCTGACACCCGTCATAAGCACGTGTGACAGGATATGCGCCTCGGCATATCTCAACAAATTCATCAACCAGTCCATCCTTCAACTCACCTTCTAATAAGACACTCACGGTCATTTTGATCTCCTTGTTATGAAAATATTTTTGGAATTAATTTTGGTGTTTGTTTCTTGTATTCCTGATATTCAGTAAGATTACCCCACTTTTCATTCCCTCTTGCCTCAAGGATTCTCACCCCGCTTATGTGATTGAGCAGAAGATATGTAAATACCGGTGAGAACAAGGCTAAGAAATTTAAACCCTTAAATGAAGGTATACTCATGATTGTAATGCCAGTCCAAAGCATGATTTCACCAAAATAGTTTGGATGACGAGATTTTGACCACAAACCTTGATTGATGAACATATTTTTATTTTTCTCATCTAAACGGAATTTGGATTTTTGATTATCTGCAATTACTTCAATTGCGAATCCGATGATAAAAACTACCAAACCAGCAAAAAATAAATTATTGACTATGACTCCAGTTGGACTGGAAATAGCGACCAATGCAGCCGACGCACAAATAAATACCCACATTCCCTGTAAAGTCCAAGTCATTAAAAATTGCGAAAAAGATGTTTTGATCGAATCAAATCTGCCATCTTTTCCAGCATTATGAATTCTTTTAAAAAGAAAAGAACCTAACCTTAGAGCCCAGATAATTATCGCGCCTGCAACAATCAAATTACCGTAAATTAAATTCTCAAAGCTTTGTGTAGCAATCAAGCAATATATAAAAACACTTAAGTAAGTGAGGCTTCCAGTTAAATCATAAAATTTTTCAGTCTGCAATAAAAAGGCAGGTATAAATGCAATCCACTGGATTGCGAATGCAATAATTAGGGTAATCTTGAGAAGGTTTGTTTCAAGAATTTGTAGGCTATTAATTGAGATTAAATCTGCATAGGTATATGTAAATAAGAAGACAAAAAAAACAATGGCTATGTTTGTAACATGATTCATTTTTACCTCATATAAGAAAATTTTAAATAGAAAAATATAATAACCTTATTCTGTTAAATATTTCATAATTCCTGCTAGAAATTGATTGACAATATCTACTAGTTTTATACTATACCCCCTATGGGTATTATAAATATTGGCCTAATTATTATTTTGTTGATTAGTAACCTAGAATTAGAAGCCAGGCCGATTTCGTATTCTGGTGGATCTACACTCATGGCCTTCTCTGACAACATGAGAGATTCCGTCTATTTTCACTACTCACCATCATACAAATACTCAATTGGTATAGAAAGCATTAATGATAAGTTTTTTGACGATAAATACAGCTATATGCGATTTACATATCTATTAAATAGAAAAAATACACAGGACTCTCAAAGAAACCTATATTTTCAGTCAGGTTTTGGAGCTAATGGATTGGACAAACATTTCATTGGTGTACATGGAGATTGGGAAACGAGGAGAATATTTGCAGGATTTGGATTCAAAAGAATTTTGAACAAAAAGGAAGATTTCAATGATGGTTATGTTCAAATTGGTGTAGCTCCTTATCTGGGCGAATATGGAGATCTTCATACTTGGATAATGCTTAAATCAAAGAAAGACTCGCTCATGGACAAATGGTCAACTTTTCCAGTCCTAAAATTTTTTAAAGGAAACTTCCTTATTGAATTAGGTTATAACGAGGCAACTGAATGGGACACTCACATAATGTATAGGTTTTAATTAAAAATGGAGAAAAAATGAAAATTTTAACAATAATATTATCAACGTTTGTATTTAGTATATCGATGGCAGATCAGTCCATAGATCACTCCCATCATGATAACCATGAAGGTCATATCCATGAACAAATGGTAGATGGAAAACATCTTGAAGTGGATGCAATTAGATTTGACAACTTCATAATAGACCTATCAGACACACAAATAGCAGTTGTCAGTGTAAAGGGAATGGTTTGTGATTTTTGTGCAAGAGGTATAGAAAAAACGTTTAAAAAAGATAGAGATGTCAGAAAAATAGATGTTGATCTTCGAGGAGGAAAAGTATTAATCGCCTATGACAAAAATAAACAAATCAGTTTTGATGAAATAAGAAAAATGATACTTGCAAATGGTCAAGACGCCACAGATTTGCAGGTTCTTAGTATCTAATAGGTATATTTAAGAATTATTAACTCATCGAATTATAGTTGTCGAATCATGGTCTTAAAACTGCAATTCAAAACTGATATGGATGACAAAGAAAAACTGAATAAAGTGACAAATTGGCTTTCTTTATTTGCTTCTACTTCCACATTAATTTGTTGTGCATTACCATCTTTTTTTGTTCTCCTTGGTGCAGGTGCAAGCTTTGTTTCTTTGTTATCTTTTTTTCCATTTCTTATAACTATCTCAAAATATAAAATTTTCGTAAGTTTGACTGCAGTTTTTTTTATATCAGTTGCGGGCTATATAAACTACAAAACATATTACCTGCCATGTCCAGCTGATCCGGTGCTTGGAGAGCTTTGTAATAAAACAAGAAGAAGATCAAGAATTTTGTATTATATTTCTGTAATATTGTTTCTTGCTGCTTCATTTTTAACTTACATAATGCCAAAAATAATATAATGAAAAATGCATGCCATAAAAAAGAACTAGCGGCCCTTCGCAGAATAGAGGGTCAAGTTCGAGGGATTGAGCGTATGATTGATAATGGCGATTATTGTGTTGATATCCTTAACCAAATAAAAGCAGCTAAAAACTCAATGGCTACCGTCGAAGGAAATGTTCTAAAAACACACCTAGAAGCATGTGTCAAAGAGTCTCTGAGTGGAAATGAGTTCCAAAACAAAGTGGATGAAATTGTCAAAATCTTAAAAAGATGAGTTTGTTTTTCTTTTAAATCGAGCTATTTCTATCTTCCCGCTTTTCTTGTAACTGCATCTGTGATCTCAGAAAACAATTCCTCATCCGCATTTTTTAGTAACAATCTAACATCTTCGATCCACTTAACATCATCTTTATATTGTTTTTGCTGTTCACTAAGTGCTGACCTTGTTTCTTTGGGAGCTGGACCACCATATATGTCTCTAACTTTGATAAAATTTTCCGCCGACAGTGTCTTTTCAAGATCATGTTTAGATAAGGAAATTTCTTTATTATGTTTTCTTGTTATCTTTTTTAATAACTGTAGATTAATATCTTCGCCTATTGATATTGACTCCTTGACACAATCAGAGACGATACTGTGTGCTAAATCAAAAGAAAAATTTTCCATTCTAACTAAAACATCAGCTAACTCAGTCACTGTTATATAATTAGATTCTGATCTTTCTTTTAGAAGATCTATATTAAACTCAGCTGCAGATAAGGTATGACCCATCAAAGATACAGCTCTTATGGCATCTCTTGATCCGTTGTATATAGCAGGTTGCAAATCATCCTCAACATCATTGATGTCTCCGAAGGGAGTATTATGCACAGAAGTAAAAATACCTAGTGTCTGGCCCAAGGCTTTGCTGGCAATAGCTCTAACATGCTCAATTGCAACGGGGTTTCTTTTCTGTGGCATGATCGATGAAATCTGCACATAACCATCAGGCAACCGAATTACATCGAATTCCATAGTTGCCATTTGCAGAAATTCTTGAGCAAACTTTCCAATATTTACTAACAATACTGACACCGCACCCATTAACTCTGTGAAATAATCAACAGATGCAATGGAACCATAACTATTTCTTGAGGGTTTATAAAAACCCAATAAATCAGATACTCTTTTTCTATCAATAGGAAAACCAGTTGTTGTTATTGCGCAGGCACCGAGCGGACATTCATTCATATTTATAAAAGCTTCCTGCAAACGTTTAGTATCACGATTAAGATTCTCTGTCATGGCCAATAAAAAATGTGCAATTGTCGTTGGTTGTGCGGGCTGTGTATGAGTGTATGCTGGCATCAAGGAGTCATGATGCTTATTGATGTGACCGAAAAAAATATTTCTAAGTTTCATCACGCTATCTATTAACTCGAGTGTTTGATTTCGCAAATACAGTCGATAGATTGTTACATCAATGTCGTTTCGACTTCGCGCTGTATGAAGTTTTCCCGCTGCATTCTTATCATCACAAGCATTAGATATCTCTCTTTGTATAAAAAAGAATAAATCTTCCACGCTACCATCATATTTTGCATCAGAAATTGCTTCTGTATTCAGAGATTGAATCGCGGTTGCCAATATATTTAATTCCTCTGAGCTAATAATATTCTGCTCCCCAAGCATAATCAGATGCGCTCTATTCACATTAAGAATATGATGTAGAAAATATTTTTTTGCATCGCTAAAACAATCTTTTAGAACATTTTCTTTGTACCCTTTTGCGGGAAACTTCTCGGTCATTTCTCCTCCATATTAAGATGCATTTGCGCTCTTGGTAAACTCAAGAGGTTAGCGAATATTCTGTAAGCCCCTACAACACCATTTGGAAGCTGCCTAAACCAAGAATAAGAGGTATAAACATAATGCCCATTACCAATTTTCGCATAAAGCATTGCTCCATCACTTAATGGCTCCCCCTCATCATGAGCCTCAGTAAGTGGCACGAAATTTTTTCGATCGAAATCAGTGAAATTATAATTGTTCCTCTCTTGTACCCAGTTCCTGAAATCGTCAGTTGTTATCTTGTTAGGAAAATTGAATATAGGATGATCAGGTTCAAGGATTGTAATTGGAGCCGTCTCATCGACAACTCGAATATTCCTAGCCATACTAACTTCATAAGGTGCTAGTTTTTTTTCGGCAAAATCTGGTTGTTGATACTGAACTATTAATGTGCCTCCATTTTTAACAAAATCCAGTAATCTCTGATTGTTGTCTACAAACGCGGAACGAGTCTGAGAGGCACGTATTCCAATTACAATGATATCGAAATTTGACAGATCTCCGGTTGTTAGATCCTGATCTGACAATAAAGAGACATTTATGCCTAACATTTCAAGAGATTCAGGAATCATGTCGCCGCTTCCCATTACATAGCCGGTCTTAACTTTTTCTAAGAGGAGGTCAACTACCTTAATATTAGTGTTCGCTTTCTTATAAATTCTGTGAGTATTTATATGAGGATACTCAATTTTAATCATTGTATTTTCGTATTTCTTATTATCGATGATTGAATAAGCATTAATATTATACTCACCGGTTTCAATATTCTCAGGAACTTTAATTGAAAATATAAACGAATCATTTTTTTTGTTTGTATCGAGAGTAAAATTTACTTCTGATGGAATAATCTCCCAATTTTTTGGGACTGCTAGTTTGACTATACCATTAGTTTTTTCATTACTATTATTTCTAATTGCAAGCCGAATATCTATTGATTCGTATTTTTTTGAGATTGGAACAATTAAAAGTTTTGTCGATGGTTCGATTGAAATTTTTGGAACGACGTCCACTCTTCGTCGTAAATCTCCTCTTATTCGATCTCGTTCTCGATATTTGATTTCTGATTCAAAAAAAATTGTCTTATCATAAATCATTAGTTCAACTCTGCTTTTTAGAACAGGCTCATCAAATGGTTTTGTTTTAGAAGCTCCACTATCACTCCAATCATAAATCTCCTCATCTATATTTTTAATTAACCAATATGGCTGAGTTATTTCAGCATCGATAGGTACGTGTGCTTGATAAGTGAAATTTTTATCAGCCGTATCAATTTTCCTAAGTGATATTTCATTAGAAAGCCTCTTATTTTCTATTGGTAATATAGACCAATTGTCAGGTGAGATAATTGCAGAGGATACAACCTCAATAGGATTCTCTTCCGGGATAAATACTCTTATCGCTATTTCGGCATGACTTCCAGGTATGAGTGTTTCCCTATCAATAAAAGCATCTATTTTAATCCCTGAAGCAAGAATTACTGAATGTTCAATTTCACTAATTTTCTCATTAAGCAGTCTTGTTAATTCGTCTGATTTGCTATATTTGATTGCGTCTAGAGTGACATCATGACTGTGCAATAGATCTGGTATCAGTTTAGTTGGATCTAGAATATCGTATTCAATAATCAGCCTCTTATTAATTTCATCTAATTCTTTTAAGAGATTTGCTAATTTTCTTGATGGCTTAGCCTCATAATCAATTAAACTTATGATTTCAGTGTCAATTCCATCAAATATTGATTTTTCTTCTTCAGGAAAATAAGAAGACGAGTATGTTCTTTCAAGAATTGAGATTTGCTGACCTTTTAACTCAAGTGAGCCCATTTGCTGCGTTCTGTTCTGACTTCTTCCTTGCATTCCGATTTCATAAGGGCTTCTGCCAACAACAGGATCATTTTCACCAGTATTAATCTTTAATAAAGGTTGATCTTCTTCGTTATGATTGTGTCGAGCATCTACGAATAATTTTTTAACTTGCCAGGGTTTGATGCCCTCTTCTATCTGATTGGCGTATCTCGAAGAATCTGCTGCTGCTTCAATGGCGAGTGGTATTATATATCCCGAGTATTGATGATGGCCATGTCCGTCACTCATGGTTCCATTCCATCGAGAAACAATAACATCAGGACGAAACTCTCTTATTGTTCTAACTATATCTCTGAGCACTACATTTTCTGGCCAAAATTTAACAACTTCATTGTTGTGTTTTGAGAAACCATAGTCTTTAGCACTTGTGAAATATTGTTCCGCACCATCTAAATTTCTAGCCTGTAATAACTCTTCTGTTCTAATCACACCAAGAGCATCAGATTGTTCTGATCCAATTATATTTTGTCCACCTGATCCTCTAGTAATAGATAAATAAGCTGTTCTGGCGTTCACACTCCTCGCATGGTATGCGACTAATGCTGAGTCCTCATCATCGGGATGTGCTCCGATATGGAGAACGGACGCTGTTGTCTGCAAACGCTTTAATTGTCTTACTAAAGCACTCGCACCCTTATCATAGATTGCATCAACTTGAGCTGAAGAAGATAATGGTATAGAAACGATCATTATAATTATTGTTAAACTTATATATATTTGCCTATTCATCGTTTTTCTTGACGGTTATACTAATAATTAACCCGACTCCAATCGTGATAAAACATCCAATAACATTGAACCATAAAAAGGCGATCTCGCTATAACTGCTTATAATCCAAACAGAGATCATTCCAACTATTAAACCATAAAATGCCCCATTTGCATTTGCTTTAGGCGCAGAAAAGGCCAAAACAAATACCCCTAATAATGAACCATAAAAGAATGAACCAAACTTATTTACCACCTCAATTAATGAGCCAAGATTAGTAACATACATAGCAACAAAACAGGCAAAAATCCCCCAAAGAAAAGTAGCAATCTTTCCAAATCTTAGTAAATCTTCATCATTACCCTTTGGATTAATGTGTTGTCGATATATATCCATGGTTGAAGTAGTAGCGAGAGAATTCAATTCTGATGAGACGCTAGACATAGCTGCCGCCATAATTGCCGCCATAATCATCCCTATCACTCCGATAGGCATATTTTGGAGAATGAATACTGGGAATATATAATTGATATCATTAAAATTATTATCATCATTGATTAATCGCACATAATCAGTTGCTTCCTTTCTAGCTTTCACGTAATCCACCTGACTTTTTTTGTATGATGATAATAAGACTTCTTCTGATGATGTGCCCCGATTAGCAATGAAATTTAATGCTGCTTCTCGACGATCTTGATATGCATCAAGATGTTTTTTTTCTAGGTCATGATAGTATCCAGGATTAATCGCTTCAGTATTGCTTGCTACATTTTTGTTAAAAATCATGGGAGGAGAATTAAAGTGATAAAATATAAATACCAATATCCCAATGAAAAGAATTAAAAATTGCAATGGAATTTTTAAGAAAGCTGACATGAGAAGAGAGATTCTACTTTCATTAATTGATTTTGCACAAAGGTATCTCTGAACCTGACTCTGATCACACCCAAAATATGATAGAAATAAAAAAAGAGCAGCAAATATTCCTGACCAAAACGTATAAGGCTCATTGAGATCAAGCCTAAAATCAATAGTCTGAAGCTTCTCTGCTGCTCCAGCTATAAAAAGAGCATCATTTAATGATACTTCTGAAGGAAATGTCGATAGAGTTATTGAGACACAAGCCAATAATCCAAATATGATGATCGCCATCTGCTTAACATCTGCCCATGCTACAGCTTGAACACCACCCTTCATAGTATAAAAGGTTGTTGATAGGCCAATCACAATAATAGTTATCCACTCTTCCAACCCCAGAATAAGAGACAAAATAACTGCAGGAGCTGCAATTACTACACCTGCACCTAATCCACGAGATACCAAGAAAAAGAAACTTGTTAAAGTTCTTGTTTTTGCATCAAATCGATTCTCAAGATACTCATATGCAGTAAAAACTCTTGCCTTATAAAAATATGGTGCAGCAGTTGTACAAAGAATAACCATTGCAAGTGGCAAGCCAAGATAAAATTGAATAAAACGCATACCGTCTTCGTAAGCCTGACCAGTTGCACCAATAAGCGTTATGGCAGACATTTGTGTAGCCATGATAGATAGGCCAACAGTCCACCAAGGAAGGCTCCTTCCTCCAAGAAAAAAACCAAATGCACTTTCTTTATTCTGACTTAATTTTAAGCCATGCCAGATCACATAAATCAGATAAGAAACAACAATTGTCCAATCCAATAAATGCATTTATTAAGCAGAATAAGTCTGTGAAAATAGATAAAGCAAAATTACAATTATTATAGAAAAAACTAGCACTGTCTTATAAATACGTGTCCATTTTTTCTCTTCATTATCTGGTTGAAAAGTCATCTTATCTCTTCTTTTGTGGTTTGATTTAGTTATCTCATCTCAATAAATTATTCAATTAAATGTTAATTATACCTTGCATGTATCGATACGAGCTACCTCCAATAAAAACCCTATCATCAATCAATTCACAATCAAGAGTTCCCCCTCTCGCAGAGAGTTGTTGCGCTTTAAATTTTGACTTATTTTGAACTTTCGACCAATAGGGAATCATTAATGTGTGAGCTGATCCAGTCACTGGATCTTCATTTATTCCACATTTTGGACCAAAAAATCTTGAAACAAAATCAACATGATTGCCTTCTGCACTAATTATCAAACCGCGACAATCCAGTTCATAAATTTTATTAAAATCGGGTTTCATATGTTTAATTTTGCTTTCATTATCTAATATTGCCAATATATCGTCCTTACCTCTCAGTAACTCTTTTGGCACGGCACCTAAAGCATCAGAAACAATTGGGTCGTTATCAATCTTTGATGGAGAGTCAGAGGGAAAATCCAAAAATATTTTATCGTTTTTTAAAAATGCTCTTAATGACCCTCGATTAGAGTCAAACTCGATTTCATTGATACCAGAAGATACGTATTCATCGAAAAGAATTCTTGCCGTTGCCAGTGTTGCGTGACCACATAAATCCACCTCCATTGTCGGAGTGAACCATCGAATGGCAAAAGGAGATGTATTGATATTCACAAAAGCGGTCTCTGATAAGTTATTTTCAGAGGCAATTGACAGCATAATGTCATCTGGCAACCATTTCTCTAGAGGGCATACTGCTGCTGGATTACCCCCAAAACATTGATCTGTGAAGGCATCCACTTGAAATATGGGAATAGATTTCATAATTTAATTTTCATTTAATAATTGCTTTATATTTTTAGAACGCTACTTAAACTTTGCTTTTCTTATATTGCTCTAGAATTTCCGATGCACTTGCACACCAAACCTCTTTTTGAGATGTAATATATTGCAGAACTTCTTCTAATTTACCAATTCTATGAGGTTGGCCAAGCATCCATGGGTGAATATTCAAAGACAATATTCTGCCACCATGATTATTAGTTTCGGCTAATAAAAAATCACAAGCATCGCAAATTTGTTCTACATATGAATCCTCACTATGTTTGTTATTTAGTAAGATAAATGTGTCCTCAAGCTCTTGAGAAAGAGGCATGGCTATTAGATCACCTGATTTGGTCTTAAATTCATAAGGCATGTCATCGTTCACCCAGTCGCAAAAATAATCCACACCATGTTGCACAAGAAGATCAGGTGTATTTTCACTTTCACTTCTATCGGGGCTGATCCAACCAACTACATCTTGTTTAGTTAATTCTCTTAAATCATTCAAAGAGCGATCAATTAACTCTCTTTCCTCATTGATATCTTGTCCTCCATAATGCAACGCATCCATGTGTAAACCATGACATAAAATCTCATCTCCCCTCTCTTTGAGAATATCAGTTAAGTATGGATAACGTTCTGCAACTTTTGTATTCAGTGCAAAAGTTGGCTTAATCGAGTAATCATCAAAGCTTCTCAAGAATCTATAAATACCAACACGGTTTCCATATTCCCTCAGGGTGTAATGACGAAGATCAGGATATGGCATTGTTAAACCTCCTGATGGAACAAAAGGTTTTCCTTTCTGATTGAGAGGGAAAAACTGAAGGCATACATTAATCCAAAGCGCCAATTTTTTTCCTTGCGGCCAGGACACTTTGGGTCGATTACTGAGCATGGACCAATCATAAAAATTATGATCCATACCATACTGACGTTGAGGATATTTAAGGAATTTTTTATCTAGACTCATGATGTCTTTCCAAGTTTTTTATTTATATCTAAGCACGATGAATCGTAATAATGCTCAATATAGTATTCCGCTATTTCCCGTCCCGTTGTTACCCAAACATCTGGATGCCCTGTGATATATTCCAGAGTCTCTTCGAAAGCACGCATTCGATGTGGGCAGCTGATTTGATAGTTGTGCGTTGGTATACACATGACAGTGCCACTCTCTGCTCCTTCTTGGTAGAGTCGATCAAAATTTTCACGGATTATTTTTCCATAATGACGTGGTTCAATTTTATTTACGACGAAAGCGATGGTATCGTTCATTTCAAGTGAGTAAGGAATTGAAACAAATTTTTTGGCTGATCGAACTTGGACTGGTGTGGGCTGATCATCGTGAAATAAATCGCAGGTATAAAGCCCGCCAATCTCAGCAAAAAGATCGAGAGTATGCTCTGAATGAGATAGTGCAGGCGCCAAGTAGCCTGCCGGTGGTTTTCCAGTATGTTTTTCAATGGTAGAAAATGCATCAAGAATCATCTCTCTTTCTTGGTCTTCAGACAACCCGTAAGTGTATCTGGTGTTATAAATACCGTGACTAAAAAACTCCCAATCCCTCTCAAGACACATTCCGACTATCTCAGGATGATGTTCGCATATCGCAGTTGAGAGAGAAATTGACCCTCGAATATTGTATTTATCAAGTAAAGCCATCTGGCGCATGTGACCTACCCGATTTCCGTAATCACGGATACTGTATGCGGTCACCGAAGGATTGATTCTTGGCCACGGTTTTCGGTTTGGGTTTTCAGGAGGATCAATCTCATAAAATTCAATGTTAGGAGCAACCCAAAAAGCCAATTTCGCACCATTTGGCCAAACAATTTTAGGTCGGTCTATATAAGGCCAATAATCATATAATTGCAGATCTTCTTTCATCACTTAAATTCTTTACTACTCCTTAATATATAACTAAATAAATGAATCTTACATGTAACCTGTATTTATAAATAAGGGTATTATTTCTGTAAGTACTCAAAAACCTCCTGAACCTCAAGAACATCAGCGTACTTAATGGAGAGATCAGTTAGGTTTGCGAAATGATAACTTTCATGCTTATCTGCAACACACTCTTCTGGGACAATAGTTCGATAGCCTCTAGATAATGAGTCAACTGCCGTTGCTCGAATACAACCAGAAGTGGATCCACCTGTTAAAACGATAGTATCGATTTGATGCCATACACAAAGAGACTGAAGTTGAGTTTCAAAAAAGGCAGAAGGCATTTTCTTACAATAAATAACATCCTTTTCAGAATCGATATGAAGCCGATCATCTAATTCACTGCGATCAGACCCAAACTTAATATTTTGTAATGAATCCGGTGTGTCTGTTCTAGTTCCCCATATACCACAATCTTCGCCAGATTCCATGTAAGCAACATATGTCCAAACGACTGGCCACCCTAAGTTTCGAAATTTTTCCGCTAGTTCATTGATGTAAATCAATTGCTTTGGATCTGTTTCGTATGCTGTTTTGAATAAATCAGGTCTTGTGTATGCTTTTTGTAGATCCACATTTACCAGAATTGCTTTTTCTCCAAAACCAAAACGTTTTCTCGAGAGGTTACTCTTTAAATCTTGGTATATTTCACGTGCTGTTTTTTGGCTTGTTTCCATTTGTTGTTTATCTCCATCATTACTTTTTTATCACAAGCTTTCATATTCCCCTTCAGAGCGTGTAAATTAATAAAGTTTACTTAATAACTATTCCAATTAAAAATTTTCATTCGCAATAGTCCTAAGAAACTCAATACTCTCGAATTCACTTAATATTGTTTCCTCATCATTAACACCATATTTTTTATTGGCTGCAAGGTGGACTATGACGGTGTTATTTTCTGGGGAGATATAAATAAACTGATTATAAACGCCAATCGCCATATAGTCTCCACTTGAATCTGGGATCCACCACTGATAGCCATAACCAAGCGGATAATCGGACAATGAATTCTCTCCTGGCATTAAATGAGGTGCATCAGGTTTAATGGAAGCATCGACCCACTCACTCGGTATAATTTGTTTTCCATTGAGTCTTCCTTTAAGCCGATATAGCTCTCCAAGTTTTGCGTAATCTCTCGCCGTAGCATTAAGCCCGCCATAAGCCACTTCCATATTTTTTGAGTCTAACAACCAGAATGCATTTTCTTCAGCGCCCATTGGCTCCCATAACATTTCTTGCATAAACTGAGTAACAGAAATACCAGTTGCCTCTCTCAATAACATTCCCAGAACTTGGGTATCAGTAGAGTTATATCGATTGAAAGTACCAGGTTTGTGTTCGTTGGTTAAACTAGCTGAAAACTCATCTAAAGATCCACCTAGAGCAAAAATTCTAACTGAACGGTTAATATCCGAATTTGGATCGCCATAATCCTCATTCCAAGAGGCGCCAGATGACATTTGTAGTATATCTTTTATTCTTACCCCATCGTAAGCAGAATTTTTTAATTGAGAAACATACACAGTTACAGGATCTTCGATACTTTTAATGTAGTTTTGGTCTAAAGCAATTCCAATTAATGCAGAAATAAAACTTTTTCCGACTGACATTGATAGCCACTTAACCTTTTCTCCTCCCGTAAGCCAATAATTTTCATATCTAATTTTCCCGTCTTTTAAAATAAGCAATGCGGTCACATCAGTTCTATTCAAATAATCATCCACATTGATGGACTGAGACTGAAATTTGAAATCATTTGGAAGATCAATCCGAGATCCATTCTCAAAACTAAAGGACATTGAAGATGAAAATAGTTGGCTTGTTGGGAAATATTCATATACACGATTGAATTTTTGAGACTGATCTGCCCCTGAAAAAAGAGAGCTTACCCAGTTTAATCTTTCATCATGAGCGCCTTGCCTAGAGCATGATGTTATAAAAACAAACGAGATAATTATTATAATTAAGCTTTTTTTTCTCATGGTATAAATTTTAAAAAATGAAAATTTTTCAAAACCATCTGAAAATACCAATTATGCCTGCACTGGCATAGAAAAACTGAAGCACTAAGATTCCATAATGCTTACACTTAAGAGCCCATAATCCAATTGAAATAGCAGACAAAAACAATAATGAGAATCCAATCACCTCATTACCTGTATTTGAAGCAATTAATAACGAATAAATGATTGCGGTAGTGACACCAAACCATTCAAGAAGTGTTTTTATACCTATATTTTCTTTTAAATTGATCATTGAATTATTATCCTATTGAGCAACCCATGGTTGATGAATTAATAATTCTGGGTCTGCATCAGATTTCGGTATTAATTTCTGAGTTCGTCCATACTGGTTATCTCCACCGTATAAGTTTCCATCGGAATCTACAGAAAAAGTATGGACCTCAAGAAATCCGTTTGGCAAATTACTTGGAACCAACCAAGTATATTTTAAATTTCCATTAAAATCGAAGTTTAAGAAACGCAAAGGACCGAGATCCGTTATCCAGAAGTCATCCTCATTAACAATTATATCCAATGGCAAAGTAAGGGGAGCTCCGATAGACCTCTCGAATACAAAAACAGCTGGATCTTCAGTAGCTCGAAATAAATTTACACCATTCTTACCAGATCGGTCAGTAACAAAAACTCGGCCTTCAGGACCCACCGCAAGCGAATGAATTGTATTGAATTGACCTGGACCGTCTCCTTGACTGCCAAATTCACCTAAGTAGTTCATCTCATTATCATAGATAATCACACGATTATTTAAGAGGCCATCAGCTATAAGAATACGTCCATCGGGCATGAAAGCGACATCCTGAGGACTGCCATAATGATTTGCATCATTGCCCGGTACACCTTTCTCCCCATAAGTTGCATGAAGTTCGCTCCCATCATTTGAGATCACATGAATTTCATGATGAGTTTGATTAACTACCCAGAGTTTTCTATCTGGATCGTAGGGATTAACTCGAATTCTTTCTGGACCAGGACCATCAGCACCTTCACAAAGATAATCTAGATGATTCCAAACTTTTACGATTTCTCCTTCTGCATTCACTTCGAATAGACAGTTTTGCCAAACCCTTCTTTCAGGTTCTCTGAGAACATTGATTCCTAACGCACCTGCAAATCCAGGAAAATTTTCAGGCAGTTGATCGGGGAGAATAGTCTCACCACGCTGATTGATTAATATTCGATCAGGATTCTCGGCCCATATTGCTGAATTACCTCCAAAAGCATAACCTTTCTTCTGAAAAGGTTTGAGCCAGCCACTTTCAACTTCATAAGGGCTCTCAACAATTAAACCGCGCGCATTGCCAGTTTCCTGAGCACTAAGTGATGAGCATAAGCTTAGAGTAATTATAATATTAGCTATAGTTACATTAAGCTTCATAATCCAGCACGAGACATTTCTTTTTCTGTAAGACATAAATTAAAATTATATAGTGCTATTTCCACAATTTCTGCCTTTTAGCATATTTTTGAACAAATCTATCTGACTTTGATCTAAACTTCGGCTTGTCCACCAAATCGCGTGATCATTGACGCCTCTCTGCTCATCAATCATAAGACCCCACATTGAGGCAATCTGATTCGGGATCATTGAGTAACGGACATCTGTAACAATATTTCTTTCTTTGTCATAGCCCAAATAGTCCTGAGAAAACCATCTAAATCTTTCGATATCCTTTTTTTGCTGGCTCTCTTTTTCAAGATTGGGTAAATGATATTGGTAGTCAAAAACCCTTATACTTTCTCCTGTGCACCAAGTAGATGATTGAGCTGCTCGAATAGCATCAACATAAAAAGTTTCTTTATGCTGATAAATGGACTTCCATAAAATAAGGTTTCCAAATGATGGCTTAAGAGTTAGACGCTCAGGACTATGTCCTCTCACCTGCGCAAGCTCAACTGCAGCTAATAAAGCTCTTTCATATTGAATAAATCCAAGAGATAGATAAAAAATGATCCATCCAATGGAAAAAAAACTAAATATTTTTTTATTAGTTTTTATCGCAATTACTACGAGAATTACGACGGGTATCGTAAAGAGTGGATCGACGATAGATATATTATTCCAAGTAACCCGTTCGTTGGAAAAGGGCCAAAAGAGTTGAGTGCCATAGGAGGTGCATGTATCAAGCAATCCATGTGTTGCATATCCCAATAAGCTTGCATAATAAACAGTCTTTATACTCATGGAGCTTTTAAAAAAAGGAAAAAGCATAAGAGCGACAATTAAAGAACCAAAGGGGATGAAAAAGAGCGAGTGTGTGAACTGCCTATGATATTCAAGAAATAAAATTGGGTCAGTTGATGACTTAATCAGAATGTCTAAATCAGGTGCCAATCCCGCAAGAAAACCAATTACACTAATCTTGAAGATATTTTTTTTATTGGCAGTTGACTGCGCAAAAGCTGCGCCAACTGCTCCTTGAGATAGTGGATCCATGTTATTTTAATTAAATGTTATTCTCACTCAGTGATTGACGAAAGATTTTCATTTGCAAAAGTCTCAATGTAAAGTTTCGTGATTGTAATATTTTCGATATTTTTTTATTAGCCAATCCTCTTTGGCTTCCTTTAACTGTCATACTTCTCACTCTTTAAGTTCAAGCAGTTTGTGACTAACTAAGGTTTCAATTAATTCATACAGTTCCCAAATTGGAGTATTTAAGCACTCAGCCACTTCTAATAAGAAACTCTTACCATCACATAGGCTCATGAGATCCATCATTAATCTAACTTGTTTTCCAGATTTCTTGGTTGAAAGCGTTGGATAAAGACCACGTTTACCCATTTGAGGTTCGCAAAATACCGTTACACGATATCTCTTGTTCTTCTCAACTGCCTCAATTGCTCTACGTAATGCCCAATACCCGCCATCTAATCCTTTCGGTGAAACAACGTTCTCTAAATCATCAAGTGATGTATGGTACTCAGGGTATTGATGGTATTTAGTACGCATTATTGAAGCAATTGGTAAGTCAATCCCTGGGGCACAATACTGTCTTTCGTCGCTCCCTCTGTCTAACCAAGAATATGACTTGAAATTTGAATCTGTATGCTTCAAGACGTGCTTAGCTATACTATCACTCAATGTTTTTCCATTACGAGACGGCAAATAAGAATATGCCCTTCCATCACCTACGCAACTGACATTAAATCCTGCAATTATATTTTTCTTCATGTAATCATGATTAAGACTGAGATATGTTATGGACCCAATAGTT
>QOPG01000018.1 GCA_003331585.1 Gammaproteobacteria bacterium
AGAAGAAGCCAAAGCTGAAGAACCAGTCGCTGAAGAGCCTAAAGAAGAAGCCAAAGCTGAAGAACCAGCCGCTGAAGAGCCTAAAGAAGAAGCCAAAGCTGAAGAACCAGCCGCTGAAGAGCCTAAAGAAGAAAAAAAATAATCCAAATCAGACCAGAAAAACTAGGTCAAAATGTCTCGATTAAAATTTTCACATGATTCTAAGGTAACTCTTGGTAAAATTGTTGGCCATTTTGGAGTCAGGGGTTGGCTTAAGGTATTCTCTTATACGAAACCTCGGGAGCAAATCACAAAATACCAAGAAATAAAAATTGATAACGATCATTTGAATAGTAATTTTGAATTAGAGGACTGGAAGATACATGGGAATCAAATTTTATTAAAAATAAAGAAGTTTGATAATCGTGACGATGTAGAAGTCTTTAAAAATAGCTTAATAATAATTGATAGAAAAAATCTTCCAGACCTTACAGAAGGTCAATATTATTGGAATGATTTGGAGGGAATGGAGGTTCAGGGGATTGATGGAAAAAAAATTGGAAAAGTCTCTCATATGATAGAAACAGGATCGAATGATGTGATGGTTATGGAAGATAATAAAGAATTAATACCCTTTATTTTTGGTCAGGTTGTAAAAAGAGTTGACCTAGAAAAAAATTTAATTGAAGTCGATTGGAATTGGGATTAATAATTATGAAAATTAATGTTGTAACTTTATTTCCTGACATGATAACCAATATCTCCGAGTATGGGATTGTTAGAAGAGCGAAGGAAAAGGAAATTATATCTCTTGATACAACCAATCCAAGAGACTTTACGAGTGATAATTATAAAAAAGTCGATGATAGACCATATGGAGGAGGACCAGGTATGGTTATGAAGTACGAACCTCTAAAAAAGGCAATAAATTCAGCTAAATCTAATTTAACAGATAATTCACATGTTATTTTATTGAGTCCTCAAGGGGTTAAATATGATCAGAAAATCGCAAGAAGATTGTCGACGCTCTCAGATATTATTCTGGTATCAGGAAGATATGAAGGAATTGATCAAAGATTAATAGACAAGCATATTGATGAAGAAATTTCACTTGGTGATTATATTTTGAGCGGCGGAGAAATCGCTGCGATGTCAGTTATAGATTCAATTGTTAGGCTTTTGCCAGGATCGTTAGGCGATAATGAATCCTCAAAAGACGAATCCTTTGAAGATGGTCTACTTGAGTATCCTCATTACACAAGGCCTGAGATGGTTGATGGAATGAAATGTCCCGAAATATTATTATCAGGAAATCATAAAGCAATTAAGCAATGGAGAAAAAAGCAATCGATGATATCTACTTCTAGGAATCGTCCTGATTTATTGAAAAAATTTAGCAAAGAATAGAATATTTCTTCGAATAAATGTAACAAACTATTTAAAGATTAGTGAATTAAAAGTTATAATCTATTCCTAATTTACATCGCAGTGGTAAGAATATGAGCAATATAATTGATCAAATAGAAAAAAATCAAATGACTAAGGAAGTACCTAATTTTTCCTCAGGTGACACTGTAATTGTGCAAGTGAAAGTCAAAGAAGGAAGTCGAGAAAGGCTTCAAGCCTATGAAGGTGTTGTTATAGCTAAGAAGAATCGTGGATTAAATTCCTCATTTACCGTAAGAAAAATTTCTCATGGCGAGGGAGTTGAAAGAGTCTTTCAAACCTACAGTCCACTGGTAAGCGAAATTATTGTCAAAAGAAGAGGGGATGTCCGTCAAGCAAAACTTTATCATTTGCGCGGATTGACTGGTAAAGCAGCAAGAATTAAAGAAAAAATCTAAAATACTATAGTCATCAACCTTGCTTTTCTTTTGATAAAAGAAATAATGGGCATGATAAAAAAATATAATCTAATAAAACGCAAATCAACATTATCTCTGCTGTTTCTAGTAGTCATCGCTGGTTGCTCACCAATTGTTAGTAATATTACTGATAACTTAGCAAGCAATTTAACCGCTGCTGTCCTAAATCAAGCAGATCCAGAAATTGTAAGAGACGGCGCACCAGCATATTTGTTGCTTTTAGATAGTTTTATAGAAGGAAATCCAGCTAATCCTAATGTGCTCTCTTCTGCTGCAGATCTTTATGCCTCTTACGCTGGTATTTTTGTTGAAGATGATAGCAGATCTAAAATACTCTCCAAACGAGCACTAGACTATAGTAAGCATGCATTATGCTTAATTTATAAGTCTTCTTGTCAATGGGATAGCTATTCTTATGATGATTATGTTTCTGACTTGAAGAATATTAAACCCAAATACGCTGATTTTATTTTGACATACTCTATTTCCTCATTAGTTTATATTCGAGCTCATAGTGAAGATTGGAATGCAATTGCTCGCTTACCCCATATCGAAGCATCTTTAGAGCATTATTTGAAAATCTCTCCAAATAAAGCAAATTTAGATTCTGTTTATACGTATTTAGGTATTCTCTCAACATTAAGACCTCCGGCTCTTGGCGGAGATTTTGAAAAAGGAAAAATGTATTTTGAAAAAGCTATAGATTTTAGTGATGGAGATAATCTTAGTGCAAAAGTAGAGTATGCAATTGGATATGCTCGACCTCTCTATGATAGGGAACTTCATGATCAATTACTAAATGAGGTAATCTCTTCTGATCCGTTAAAAGAAAATTATACGTTAATTAATGTTCTAGCAATTAAACAAGCTCAAAATTTAATAGAGACTGCTGATGATTATTTCTAACAAGAAAAATATTAAAAATATATTATTTGTTTTTGTGTTTTATATTGTTTCTTTTTTTGCTCCTGATTCTGCTTTTTCACAATTTCAGATAAAGATTGCTACTTTGGCTCCTCAGAATTCAGAATGGGCGCAAAAGTTTTTAGAGGGTTCAACTGAGATACAAAAGAAAACAGATAACAGGGTTAAATTAAAATTTTATTGGGGTGGCGCTCAAGGTAACGCGAAAAAGAATCTTCAAAAGATCAAAATAGGACAAATTCATGGAGCAACATTCTCTCCAACAGATTTCCAAGAGATTTTTCCAGATTTGAATATATATGGCCTTCCTTTTCTGTTTAGAGATCACAGTGAAGTAGATTTCGTTAGGGAGAAAATTGATGATGAGCTTGAATTAGGTTTCAAAAAACTTAGATTTAATACATATGGATTTGCAGGCGGAGGATTCGCGTATGTAATGTCAAACAATGCGATCAAAGGCTACGATGATTTACAAAATAAAAAAATCTGGCTACCTCAAGGAGATTTGATCAGCTATAAAGCAATGGAGTCATTGAATTTACTTCCTATTCCTCTCCCTATGACCGATGTTTTGACCGGACTTCAAACTGGATTAATTGATATTGTTGCAATACCACCTGTGGTTGCCTTGGCTTTACAGTGGCATACAAAAGTCAATTATATAACGAAGATTCCTGTTTTGTATGCGATGGGATTCTTAGCCATAGATACCAGGGTGATCAATCGTTTGAGTAAAGATGATAGAGAAATTGTGTCTGATGTAATAACTCGTATTTATAATAATGTTGATACCAATAGCCAAAAAGACTCAGACAATGCATATAATGCATTGATAAAAATTGGTATTAAGGAAGTAGAGTTTGAAGATTTAGAATATAAAAGATTAGCAGATTTAATGGTTAAACCAAATATCCAGATGGCTAATGATGGTTTGTTCTCATTAGAATTATTTGAAAGAATAAGAGGTTATATTGAGGACTATCGTAAGATGCAGTAAGCTCAAAATTTTTTGAACGATCAATATTATGCTTACTAATAAGATTAAAAAAAAACTCCAAACCTTCACAAAATCAATCGAAGATTATGTGATAGTTGCTCTGCTTGGAAGTGTGATTGTTTTATCAATAACTCAAATAGGGATGCGATTATTTTTTAATTCCAGTCTAATCTGGGCAGATGAATTGGTAAAAATTCTAGTTCTTTGGATTGCTTTAGTTGCTGCTGTTTCAGCTAGTAGAAACGACAGACATTTAAAAATTGATATTTTAGATAAGCTCGGTTTTAAAAAAAATATTATCTTACCAAAAACAGTTGTAACAATATTCGTTTTTATTGTTTGCATTCTCATTACTTGGCATTCATTTCGTTACATCAAGTTAATATATGATTTTGAGGAATCTATTCTTAATGGTTTTCCAGCATGGATTGCTTATTCAGTTGTGCCTGTTTCATTTTTTATTATGGCTTATCGATATTTAATTATATCTATAAAAAATACAATTAAAATTTTAAAAGAGGGCATCAATTGATATTAATTCTTACCTCATTATGTTTGATAGGCGCTCCTCTGTTTGCAGTAATAGCCGCTAGTGCAATGCTTGGATATTCATCAGAGGATATTGATCTTATGGCTCTTATTATTGAAATCATAGGCTTGGCAGATATGCCTTTCTTATCTGCAATACCTCTTTTTACGATTTCGGGTTATCTTCTTAGTGAGAGTAATGCACCAAAAAGATTGGTTAAATTAACTAATGCGATATTAGGATGGATGCCCAGTGGCCTAGCAATAGTGTCGCTTATCGCATGTGCATTTTTTACTGCATTTACTGGCGCATCAGGTGTTACGATTATTGCATTGGGAGCAATTTTGTACCCAGCTTTAACTCAGGCTGGCTATCCTGATAAATTCAACTTGGGGTTAATCACAACTTCCGGAAGCCTTGGGTTATTATTTGCCCCCTCGTTACCTTTGATTTTGTATGGTGTTGTAGCCGAAGTTTCAATTGATGATCTTTTTAAAGCTGGTATTCTTCCAGGATTTCTAATGATTTCTATGTTAATTATTTATAGTTTTAGGGCAAATAAAAATCTTTCAACTTCGCTGAATAAATTTAAACCCAGCCAAATGATGGAAGCGATCAAAGAAAGCATCTGGGAGATTCCACTGCCATTTATCGTGTTAGGAGGTATTTACTCTGGTTTTTTTGCAATCTCAGAAGCAGCAGCAGTTACCGCATTATATGTCATTATTATTGAAGTAATAGTATTGAAGGAAATAAAAATATCTGATCTGCCCATCATTATGCGGGAATCAATGTTACTTGTAGGTGGAATTCTTCTTGTTCTCTCAGTATCACTTGCATCTACAAATTATATGATTGACTCAGGGATACCAGAAAGAATCTTCAATATTGTTTCTGAAGTTATATCAAGTAAATATTCATTTCTCGCTTTATTGTTATTATTTTTAATTATCTTAGGAGCGCTTTTAGATATTTTTTCGGCCATTGTTCTTGTGGTGCCGATATTGTTACCTATCGCGGCCCAATATCAAATTGACCCCATACATTTAGGGATAATCTTTCTAGCCACAATGCAATTAGGTTATATAACTCCTCCAGTCGGAATAAATTTATTTATAGCAAGCTTTCGTTTCGAGAAATCGATCATTGATGTATACTCTTCCACAATTCCATTCTTTGTTATTTTGTTATTTTCAGTAATTTTGATTACTTTTTGGCCGACATTGACGCTGATTTTATTGTGAGGCAATTTTCTAAATGATTAAGAAGATATTTAATGTATTGATAAAAAATTTAGATCGAGTTCGCAAGATACTTCATGGCTTTTTTCTGATAACCGGTTTTTTTATTTTTGTGTCTCTAGTGACACCTCTAACACAGGATATTTTAGAAAAAAGTTTCCTGGTGATTGATTTAAATGGAACATTAGTCGATCAATTGGAAGGGAATCCATTGGACAGAGCAATTGATGAATTTATGGGAGAAGATCAGAGCGAGATATTAGTAGATGATGTTGTAAATTCTTTGAACTATGCGCTACAAGATAATCGAATTCAAACTGTTATATTGAAATTAGATAATTTTGCATACGGAGGTTTTAGTAAATTAGAAAGGATAGGTGCAGTATTAGATAATATCACTCAGAATGGTAAAGAGGTTATTGCATATTCTGAATTTTATAATCGTAGTTCTTATTATCTTGCAGCAAGATCATCCAGGGTATTGCTTCATCCTCAAGGTGTGGTTTTGCCCCAAGGTTTTTCATTTTATTCCAACTATTTCAAGGATTTGATAGATAAAGTTAAAATTGAGTTTAATATTTTTCGAGTTGGGTCATACAAATCTGCAGTTGAGCCTTTCGTTCGTAATGATATGTCTGACGAAACTAAGCAATCCAGACTGAGAGTATCTGAGAAACTTTGGAAAAAATACGAAAATGACGTATTAAAATCGAGAGGATTACCCAGTGAAGCATTATCTAAATTCTCAGAAGATTTATTGGACATAACCAAAATCGCTAATTCAAGTATTGCATCAATTGCATTAAGCAATAAAGTTGTTGATGAACTCATAACGTATGATGATTTATATATTGATATTCAGGATAATTACAATATAGGTACTGATGATTTTGACAAACATCTTGTAGCGTTTGATAGTTATCTGGCAGATATGGATTTAAACTCCTATGATTCTACAGGAGAAGATAACATTGGAATTATTGTGGCTTCAGGTCAAATATTAGATGGCAAACAGCCCCCCGGATCAATAGGTGATGAGTCTCTTGTAAGCTTGATAAAAAAAGCTAATGATGATGAATCAATTAAGGCACTAGTATTAAGAGTTGATTCTCCAGGTGGAAGTGCTTTTGCTTCAGATGAAATTCTTAATCAATTATTAAAATTTAAAGAAACAGGAAAGCCATTGGTTGTGTCTATGGGTAGTGTTGCCGCTTCCGGAGGATACTGGATCGCAATGGCGGCTGACAAGATATACGCTTCTGAAACATCAATTACTGGTTCGATTGGAATATTTGCATTATTACCAACTATACAAGATTCTTTAGCGGAAATTGGAATATACACAGACGGGTTGGAAACAAATAAATGGTCTAGTGGTTTTAGGTTGGATAGAAAATTACCTCCTCATTTGAGGCAGTTGATTCAATCTCAACTAAATTTCGGTTACAACGATTTTGTAAGTAAAGTTGCTATGTACAGAGGAATACCTAAAGCTGAGGTTGAAAAAATAGCAAATGGTCAAATTTGGACAGGTATGGAAGCTCTTGATAACGGCCTTATTGACGAAATAGGTAATCTTGATAGTGCCATAAAGGAAGCGGTATCTCTATCCAGTTTAAGTGATACAAACTACGGGATTATCACATTAGAAAATGAGATGGATTCAGCTCAATTAATTACAAAATCAATAATTACGTCACTTTCTAAGATTAAAATAAATGATAATCGCAGTTTCACTAAAAATAATACTTTAAAAGATCTTGATATTTATTTAGAAAAGATTGTTGGGTTATTGTCTGCTTTTAATGACCCTAAAGCGATCTATGCGTTTTGCTTCTGTGATGATTTTTAATTTATTGTTTTGGAGGTGGTGAATATGTCTTTGCTGATGATTCTTATATCTCCATTTATATCCCAAAATTCATTTTCCATCTTTATTGTGAAGCAATTACTTGTACTCAAATAAATTGAACTATTGTTGAGTTTAGAGCAAAGATTGCTGATACCTGGATTATGACCAATGAGCATAATTTTTTCTATTGAATCAGATTGTTTAGAGATAAGTTCACATAAAAACTCCAGATTCGCCTGATATAAATTATTATCAAGATAAAGCAACTTTGAATCCCACCCTGTTTTTTCTAGGATTATATTAGATGTATCAATAGTGCGTTTTGCGTCACTGCAAATTATTTTTTCCGGTAACATCTTATTCCGTGAAAGATATCCCGCCAACACAATGCATTCTTTTTTTCCTTCTTGACTCAGCGGTCTGGACCAGTCACGGTCATTACTTTTTATGAATGAAGAATCACCATGACGAATAATAGTAATTTGCTTCATTCGATTAATACATCATTCCTGTTTGCAGTTTTGCTTCATCAGACATCATTTCTTGGCTCCAAGGTGGGTCAAAGACCAATTCAACATCTACATTATTTATTACCGGAATAATTGCCACTTTCTCTCTGGCATCCTCAACCAAAACATCCCCCATACCGCATCCAGGTGCAGTTAATGTCATGTCAATTTTTACGTTCTTTAAATCATGATCCACTTCAACTATCTCACATTTATAAATTAGCCCCAGATCCACTATATTGATTGGTATTTCTGGATCATAACAAGTTCTTAATTGATTCCATATAATGTCTTCTATATCTTCATTAGTGGCGTTTTTAGGTATTTCAGGAGGTGGCTCAACTTCTTTGCCAATAGAATCAGCATCACTGCCCGAAATTCTGAATAAATTACCTTCAATATAAATTGTAAAGCTCCCACCAAGTGCCTGTGTTATAAATCCTGAAGTTCCTTTCCTAAGATGTAACTTTTCACCGGCAGGAATTATTACTGCAGATACATCTCTGGTAAGCACAAAAGGTTCATTTGTATGTCCAAACATCTATTTCACTCCGTTGTAACTACTATGTCTTTACCTTCAATTGCTGATAAAAACGTCTGCCAGCATAGTGTGGCACATTTTATTCGTGTCGGAAAATCTTTAACAGCCATTAATGTCTCTAAGTCTCTGTTATTAAATTTTTTTTTATTTTCAGAGGATTCATGATTTGAATTCATGATCATTATGAAATTTTTAGCATATTTTTTAGCTTGAGCTACACTCTGATTTTTAAGTGTTTCGGTTAGAAGGGATGCTGAGGCGATAGATATAGCGCAACCGACACCCTCAAAACTTATTTTACTAATATGTCCTTTTTCTTGAAGTATATAAATCTTTATTTTATCTCCACATAAAGGATTAACACCCTTGGAACTGTCTGAATGTAACTCCATACAGCCAAAGTTTTGCGGTTTTCTAGCATGCTCAATAACAAGTTTTTTATAGAGCTCTTTTAAGTTGCCTGTTTTTTTTTGAGTGGCCATTAATTAAAGATTGTTATTACCTTATCCAATCCTTTTATAAAATGGTCAATATCTTCATGGTTGTTATATATTGAGAGTGATGCTCTTGCGGTTCCACTAATGCCATAAAATTCCATTACTGGCATTGCGCAATGATGACCTGTACGAATTGCTATTCCCTGATGGTCTAATATTGTTCCGATATCATGTGAATGAATATCTTTTAATAAAAATGACTGCACACCAACTTTTTTCGATGCAGTTCCTATCAATCTAATGCCATCTACATCTTGTAACTCTGAGGTCATATAGTCTAATAAACTGTTTTCATGAACGGTTATGTTATCTATACCTATTTCTCTGATGTAATTTATTGCAGCACCAAGTCCCGCCACTCCAGATATGTTGGGTGTACCTGCTTCGAATTTATAAGGTAAATCATTATAAGTTGTAGCAGAAAATGTGACTTCAGATATCATATCTCCACCACTCTTATATGGAGGCATTGCTTCTAATAATTCTTCTTTTCCATAAAGAATTCCAATTCCAGTTGGAGCATGCATTTTGTGCCCAGAAAATGCATAGAAATCAGCATCAAGATCCAAAACATCTACTTTAATATGTGATATTGCTTGAGCTCCATCTATAAGAACAGGCACACCTTTAGAATGTGCAGCCTCTATTATATTTTTTACTTCAGTTAATGAGCCAAGTGCATTTGAAACGTGAGAAATTGCTATCAATACAACTGATGAGTCAATCATATCAATTAATTTTTCTGTTATTATTTCTCCATCCTGATTGATTGGCGCCACATCAAGTGAGCCACCAGTTTGTTCGCAAACTATTTGCCAAGGAACAATATTTGAATGATGCTCTAAGTGACTTATTAGTATTTTTTTGTTCTTCTTTAGCCTTGGTCTGCAATAGCTTTGTGCTACTAAATTTATAGATTCGGTTGTTCCACTAGTGAAGATTATTTCATTTGTATTTTTAGAATTAATGAATTCCGATACATTCTTTCTAGTATTTTCAAAGGTCTCTGTTGCTCTGTGACTTAGGGAGTGAATCCCTCTATGTACATTTGCATGGTCATTGCTGTGGTATCGAGAAACTTCATTGATAACTTGATTTGGCATTTGGCTTGAAGCAGCACTATCAAGATACACAAGCTTCTTATTATTTATCAATTGGTCGATTACCGGGAAGTCACTCCTAAAAGATTCCATAGAATTTTTCACTTGATTTATTTCATTTTTATTATTCATGATTATAATTTGGCTAACTTCGTAGTGATGAGTTGGTCTAAATAATTCTGAGTTGATTTTATTTTTATTAGACTTAATATTTTTTGTACAAATGCTGAGATCAGCATCGTTTTAGCTGTCTTTAAATCTATTCCTCTGGATCTCATATAGTAAAGTGCATTCTCATCAAGTTGGCCTACTGTAGACCCATGACTGCATTTTACGTCATCGGTATAAATTTCCAGTTCAGGCTTTGTGTCAATTGAAGCGTCATCATCAAGCAAAATATTATGATTGTATTGATTGGCTTCTGCACCAGATGCCTTTTCATTAATGAGGGCTTTTCCATTAAATACACAGTGCCCTTTTTTTCCAATGATTCCATAAAAATTTTGAGTGCTTGTAGTTAATTCACTAAAGTGGCTGGACCAAATGTGATTATCTATATGCTGATTTTCCTCGCACAAATAAACCCCATTAACACTTGCTCGCGCACCTTTTTGATTGAGATTAACTTCAACATCTGATCTAGATAGTTTTGAGCCTATATCGATATTATTAAAGTTAATTGAGGCATTTGTATCAAGATTTACAAGACATCGATCAATTGAATGATGATTGGCATTGAAATTTTGGATTTTCAGATACTCTACATTTGAATTTTTTTCAATATCAATTTCCATCACTGAATTTATAAAATATTCTTCACTTATTTCATTCTGAAAAATATTTATCAAGTTGATATTTGAGTTTTCTCCGATATCAACTATACATCTTAAGTTACTACAAAAATCATTTTGTTTTGGAGAATTTGTCCAGATAATTCCTAAGGGTTTTTCTATAGATGAATTTTTAGGAATGGTGATTTTTATGACGTCTTTTATTAACAGTGCGTTAAGACAGGAGATTGGATCATTAATTTGAATATCGAAGTTTTCATTTGATGTTGAGAGTAATGAGATACTTATATCGACATCTTCAACATTAATTGAAAATTCGCTCTTTAAAGAAAATGCACTGAGATTTATCCAGTGCGCATCAATTTCATTGACTGCAGTAGAAGAAGAGTTTGAATTTAATTCTTTTTCATTTTTTTTGTTAGTTAAATATTTTTGAACCAATTCTATTGGTCGAGTGATGTCTGTGTATTTCCAGTTCTCGTGAGATTTATTTGGTATACCGGTTTCTTTTAATGTATCTAGCGCACGTTTTTTTATCTCCATAAGCGCTTCACTTTTAGAGCTAGATATTTCTTTTTCGAATAATTTTAAATCAATATTTTTTGACATTTCTTTTTTAACTATCTGTTTTATATCCAGATTTCTCAAGTCTTAATGCAAGTGATTTGTCTCCAGATTCAACTATTTTACCGTTTGATAACACATGAACTTTATCTGGTTTTATGTAATCTAATAATCTTTGATAGTGAGTAATAAGAACTATTGAATTTGTCTTATTTCTGTATTCATTTACTCCTTTTGCAACAATCTTAAGTGCGTCAATATCAAGACCTGAGTCAGTTTCATCTAAAATAGCTAAATTAGGTTGAAGCATGGACATTTGAAATATTTCATTTCTCTTTTTTTCGCCCCCAGAAAAACCTTCATTTACTCCTCTATTAAGAAAGGTTTGTGGTATTTCCAAATTTTTAATTGTTTCTCGAGCTAGTTTAAGAAAATCAATAGCATTCATCTCATCCAATCCTAAATGCTTTCTTTTTGCATTAATTGAGGCTCTTAAAAATTGGGAGTTGTTCAGTCCAGGTATCTCAACTGGATATTGAAAGCCAACAAATATCCCTTCTCTTGATCTTTCTTCGACGCTGAGCTCCAACAGATCGTTATTTTGATAAGTTACTTCACCTTGAGTTATTTCGCATTCCTCTTGACCGGCTATAACTTTTGCAAGAGTGCTCTTTCCAGATCCGTTAGGACCCATTATTGCATGAACTTCTCCTGCAGCTACCTTTAAAGATAATCCGTTAAGAATTTCTGTATCATTGATCTTTGCATGTATATTTTTAATATTTAACATATATCCTTCTTTTTTTATCCAACTGCACCTTCAAGGCTGACATTAAGAAGCGCTTCTGCTTCAACCGCGAATTCCATAGGCAGTTTTTTGAAAACTTCTTTACAGAATCCATTCACTATCATATTTACTGCGTCTTCTTCACCGATACCTCTTTGCTTGCAATAGAAGAGCTGATCTTCTGAGATTTTTGAAGTAGTCGCCTCATGCTCAATTATCGATGTGGAATTATGACCTTCAATATAAGGAAAGGTATGTGCGCCGCAATCTTTTCCAATTAAAAGTGAATCGCACTGAGTGTGATTTCGTGCATTTTTGGCTTGAGGCATAACACGCACAAGACCGCGATATGCATTTTGAGCGAATCCAGCGGAAATTCCCTTTGAAACGATCGTGCTTTTGGTATTTTTACCAATGTGTATCATTTTCGTTCCAGTATCTGCTTGCTGTTTATTGTTAGTAACAGCGACAGAGTAAAACTCACCAATGGAATTATCGCCTCTTAATATGCAGCTGGGATATTTCCATGTTACCGCTGAACCGGTTTCAACTTGCGTCCAAGATATCTTGGAATTTTCTCCACGACAATCACCTCTCTTGGTTACAAAATTATAAATTCCACCTTTTCCATTTTCGTCACCTGGGTACCAATTTTGTACTGTTGAGTATTTTATTTCAGCATCTTTGAGCGCGACTAATTCAACAACTGCAGCATGTAATTGGTTTTCATCTCGCATTGGTGCAGTACAACCTTCTAGATAGCTTACGTAGCTTCCTTCATCAGCAATTACCAGGGTTCTCTCAAATTGACCTGTATTTTCAGCATTAATTCTAAAATAAGTTGATAGCTCCATTGGGCATTTAACCCCTTTTGGAATATAGACAAAGGATCCATCACTAAATACAGCGGAATTTAAAGCTGTAAAATAATTATCTCGTTGAGGAACAACGGTTCCAAGATACTTTTTTATTAATTCTGGATGTTTATGAACGGCTTCTGAAAAAGGGCAGAATATTACGCCAGCTTCAGAAAGTTTTTTCTTGAAAGTAGTTGCTACTGAAACACTATCAAATACTGCATCCACAGCCACACCCGCCAACCTAGCTCTTTCATGCAATGGAATACCAAGTTTATCGTATGTTTCGAGTAGTTTTGGATCAACCTCATCCAGACTTTGAGGTTTTTCGTCATTTGATTTGGGGGCTGAGTAATAGGATATATTCTGATAATCAATTTTTGGATAGTCAATATGCGCCCATTCTGGTTCTTCAAGAGTCAACCAATGTTTGTATGATTTTAATCTCCAGTTAAGCATAAATTCTGGCTCATTTTTTTTAGCTGAAAGAGCTCTTATAATGTCCTCATTTAATCCAGGTGGGAAAGATTCTGATTCAACATCTGTAGTGAACCCATATTTATAACGATCCTCAATCAGTTCATTTATATTTTCATTCGCCATCGTCAGTTAACCTCGTTTTCAACATGTATTGGCATGCCAGCAAATTCTGAAGGAACGTTATATTGTTTCTTGTTATTTTCCATATCAGCTAGCGTAATTTTATTTAGAAGATCTCTTATGGATACATTAATATCCTGCCAGGCGAGCCCTGTCGCGCAATGTGATTCATGTTTACAGTGGCATTTTCTGGAACTGCAATCTGTTATTGCAATAGGGCCTTCGAAGGCATCAATAATATCTGCAATACTAATTTGCTGTGCCGACTGAATTAATTTATATCCGCCATTAATACCTCTCACTGAATCAACAATATCTGCCTTGAATAGTATTTTTAATATTTTACTAACCGTGGGGAAGTTTATATTGGTTATATCGGACAATTCTGAGGCACTCATAAGGCGTCCCTCATTGCCCAGCATGGTAACTAAAACGACAGTCCCATAGTCAGTTAATTTGCTAATTCTTAGCATGTGAATTTCCCCTCAATCTTAATCAGTACTATATTAGTCCTAATTATAATATTTCAATACAAAAAAAGAAAAAAATGTATATTTTTTTAGAATGATCTTATGAGTGATATTTAGGAATTTTAAATATTAATTAATATATAATAATTGAAAATAAATTAATTCGAAGGAATATAAGATGAACTTGGAAGCTTTGAAATCAACTGCTGTTGCAATGGTAGGTAATGGGAAAGGAATTTTAGCTGCAGATGAGAGTACACCAACAATTGGTAAGCGATTTGATACCATAAATACCGAATCTACAGCAGAATCGAGGCGCCGTTATCGAGAAATGTTATTTACAGCTGAAGGAGCTAATAAATATATTGGTGGCGTAATATTGTTCGACGAGACATTAAGGCAATCGACATCAGATGGAGTTCCTTTTCCAAAGTATCTTGAGGGTTTAGGAATAGCGCCAGGAATTAAAGTTGATTCTGGAGCAAAATCTCTCGCAGCTTTCGAAGGAGAAACAGTTACCGAAGGTCTTGATGGATTGAGAGAGCGTCTTATTGAATACTATTCATTAGGAGCAAGATTCGCAAAATGGCGTGCTGTGATAAATGTCAATGATTCTTTGCCAAGTGAATTTTGCATTAGAGCAAATTCTCATGCATTAGCCAGATATTCTGCACTTTGTCAGGAGCAAAACATTGTACCCATAGTTGAGCCAGAGGTTCTCATGGATGGTGATCACAGTATATCGCGATGTGAGGAGGTTACTTCAGATGCTCTAGAATCAGTATTCAGAGAATTAACTAAGCATAATGTAAATCTTGAAGGAATAATTCTAAAGCCTAATATGATAATTTCAGGGACGAAAGCACAAAATAGAGCTACTCCATCCGAAGTTGCAGAAGCAACGATTCGATGTCTAAAACATTATGTCCCAGAGTCAGTTCCTGGAATCGCATTTCTCTCTGGAGGTCAGACATCAGAGGAAGCAACAGAGCATCTTAATTTAATGAATAAAATGGGTGATCTTCCGTGGGAGCTATCTTTTTCTTATGGAAGGGCCTTGCAAGCTTCGCCTTTAAAGACATGGTCAGGTGATGAAGAAAATTATAATGCAGGACAAGCAGCTTTCATGAAAAGGGCAAAATTAAATAGCCTTGCTCACTCAGGTGAGTATACAAATAATATGGAAGATTAGTTTTTAGCCTGAAGATCTTCTGAGTTGCTGTAATTGTTCTTCAGTCATAAAGTCACGAACAAAATCAATCCTTGCTTCAAATCTAATTCTTTGTATTTCATTGAGCTTAGGAATATTCAGTGCGCGTCTCAAAAAATTTATCCCGCCAACTAAATCTCCGATCATGAATCGATACTCAGCCATATAATAGTTTGCCTCTGCAGGGTTATTTGATTCGATTGCCGCTCTGGCGATCAATCTAACTTGTTCTGGTGTTGGCGGTACATTATTTAAAAGATCCAGCAATATATCATGAGCTAATTCAGCGTCCCCGGTTTGTAATAAGATATTCGCGTAATGAATTACAACAGAACTGTTTCTTGGGAATAGCTTCATTGCTTTTTCATAGATATCTATAGATTCATCTAATTCTTCAAGCGAGAATAGAATATCGGCAAGTGCAATATGATAGGCAATAATGCCTTTATTGCTATTCAGTAAAGCATCGAGAATGATTTTTGCGTTAGTGAGATCTCCAGCGCTCTGATAAGATAGAGCCAGTCCATATTTTTCTGCTTCATTCATGTACTTGAACTCTTTTTGAGTGTAAAAATCAATTGCATCTTGAGGTGAGTTTTTTCCAGATACAATTAATCGAGCACGTGAAATACCATAATTAATAGAGTCTTTTGTATCTTTTTTCTCGAATAATCTTGCTCTATTTTTTGCTTCCGCAATTCTGTTGCTGGTCACAGGGTGTGTTTTTAAAAACTCTGGCACCCTCATTGAAGCCAATGTATTTTGCCCTGACATGACTTCAAAAAAAGAAGCCATGCCTCTTGGGTCGAAACCGGCTCTTGCGAGTGCAGATATTCCAATGCGATCTGCTTCATGTTCGTTTTCTCGAGTGAAATTTATTTGTTGTTGCATCTGAGTTCCTTGAGCTACTGCCATGGCCCCTTGAACTGCGTCTGAACCCGCTCCAGCAGCTCCTGCAATCACAGCACCGAGCATAATAGCCGTACTCAATAAGCTTTGTTTTTTCCCTGCAGCTAATGCGCGAGCAATATGCCTTTGCGTGACATGAGCAATCTCATGAGCGATAACACCAGCCAATTCATCTTCGCTTCTTGTTGCTTCGATCAGCCCAGAGTGGACACCAATGTATCCACCTGGTAAAGCAAATGCATTGATACTGGGATCATCAATTACAAAGAATGTGAAATTTCTCTCACTATCATTAATGTGAGATGCAACTCTATATCCAATTTCGGATATGTATTCATTTATTTGTGGATCTTCCACGACCGATCCACTCGCCCTGATTTGTCTCATAATCGAGCTTCCAATTTGAGCCTCATCATTCTTGGAAAGAACTGCATCCGCCGGGTTACCAATATCAGGTAAGTTTAAGTCCTGAGCATATGTATTATTAATCAATAAAGATAAACTTAGAATAATGCCGATCAAATGCCTAAAAAAAGAGATACGATTCATGTCTATAGAGTATGATTTTGCTTAGATACAATCAATAATTTATATATCTGCAATATGATCTAACACGATTTGAGCATGACCTTTTGCTTTTACTTTTCTCCATTCAGCTATCAATATATTATCTTCATCAATCAAAAAAGTGCTTCTTTCAATCCCTAAATATTTTTTCCCATACATATTTTTTTCCTTGATAACATCAAATGCTTTGCAGATTTCCTCACTTTCATCTGAAATAAGATCAAAAGAAAAGTCATATTTATCTTTGAATTTTTCGTGTGATTTAATGCTATCTCTAGAAATTCCCAGAATCTTTGTATTTAATTTTTTGAATTTGTCTTTTAAACCTTGAAACTCGATACTCTCGGTAGTACATCCTGGGGTATTGTCTTTTGGATAAAAATATAAAACTATTTTTTTCCCCTTTAGATCAGAGGACTTTAACATTTTCTCTCCAGTCATCTCTAATTGGAGTTCTGGTATTGTTTTATTCATTTTTACTGAAGCCATATATAATCCCTTTGAAGAGTTGTTTAACTGTTATAGATATTAATTATTATGCATGAAATTGATCGAGGAGAATATACGCTTGCTACCATGTTTAATGAAAAGTAAAATAAACTAAACATTGGAAATTTTGTATTCATACCGGGGTTTGAAGTGAATAATTATAGAACTGTAACCACCATAAGCATGATGCTCTTAATTTTTGGCTGTGCCAGCGATCCAACTGAGATTGTATGCGTACAACCTGAAAATATTCAAAACGCGACTGAAACTCCAAAAATAGTTGCACCTGATGGACTTTCTGGGCTGCGCCAAGATCGAGAAATGAAAATTGCCAAGGCATCACCTAAAGATTCCAGGCCTTCAGATTCACCTTGCCTGGAGATGCCGCCAAGAATACTAAATCAAATCCCTACTTTTTAGTAACCTTATAGTGATACGGAGAGATGGCTGAGTGGTTTAAGGCGCTCGCTTGGAAAGCGAGTGTGCGGTAGTACCGTACCGAGGGTTCGAATCCCTCTCTCTCCGCCAATTACTTGAAACCCAATAAAATAAAAGGTTTAGAGAATCATATATAAATAATGTAGTAAGATTTATAGTATTTCCTATTCAATTTTCACTGATTGCATTTTTTATATCTTCGTAATAATTTTTTGTATAGTTCGAATTTGGTTGGATATTTTCATCGTAAAGACGCTCCTCCACTCTTTTTCTAATTGCATCGGGGAGAAAATCAGATGACCATAATGGACTTGAAACCTCCCAATAAGCTCTCCCATATGGAGAACCAAGATAAAAAGTGGCATCTAGATCAATTTGAGTTTTCCAAAATTTATCATCGACAATTCCTGCTTCTGACATTCTGTATAGATTAATCCAGCGATTTATTGGTGAAAACGTTTGTGCTTCCATTATTCTCATTTCTGAAATACTTAAATTTTTGGGGTCAACGTGAGCTTTCTCGAAAACAGCAGGTAAATTTTCACCCGCGAATATAGTGTCAGCTTGTATGTATGAGCTGTAATAATCATTTGTGAGACTGACTCTCAATAAATTACGATCTTCTATAAGTTGAAAAATTACCGAAATTAAACCCACTAAGACACCAATATTTGTAGCAATAACCCATCTAGTAGAAATTTGATTATTCATATGACTCTCCTGATATATATGTAATTAAAGCATAGCATTACTTTGATAGATTCATCAGATTGAGTAAAGGTAAGTGAATTAATTTTATTTGGTTTTTAGTAATGAGGTGGACGTTCATCCATATTAGTATTTTCGGTTGATTCATTTATCGTTGTTATTTTTTCCTGCAATAACAGCAATTCACGTTTAAGAGAATCAATCTCTTTTTGTTGTCTTATAATGATAGAATTTAATTGATCTAATAAATCCTCTTGATAGGATAACTTTGTTTCTATTTTGACTAAATGATCATCAGGCATATTTAATTACTCATCTTAGTTATCATCAGATAATAACTCACAGAATGATTTATTATAATACTCAATCCGGATATAAATTATTTGAGAGATAATTATGACATTAATTCGATTCGAAGATATTTCACTAGATATCGGAGAGCAAAAAATTCTTGCTGAAGCCAATGTATCCATTGAGGCTGGCGAGAGATTATGTCTTATTGGCAGAAATGGTGCCGGTAAATCAACCACATTCAAGCTTATTACAGGGCAGATAGAACCTGATCATGGATCAGTTATTTACGAATCTAAATTAATTATTAGCCAGCTGGAACAATCATTACCAGTATCTGAGGACACAACAGTTCGTGAAATAATTCGTTCTGGATTATCTAAAATTGAATTATTGCTGAAAAACTATCATGACTTAGTAGCAAGCACTTCAGGAAAAACAGATCTAGTTAAATTAGAAAGTCTTCACAAGCAAATTGACGCTCATGGAGGATGGAATCTTGATCAACGAGTAAATACAACAATCTCAGAGCTCAATCTACCAGCTACAAAAAAGATGAATGAATTATCAGGTGGATGGTTAAGGAGAGTTGCTTTAGGAAAGGCGTTAGTGCAGAAACCGGATATTCTCTTGCTAGATGAACCAACCAATCATCTTGATATCTCAACAATAAAATGGCTTGAAGATGTCGTTTACTCATATAAAGGTACGGTTATATTTATAACTCATGATCGGGCATTCATAAAGAAACTGGCGTCTCGTATTCTTGAGATAGATCGTGGCAAAATTACTAGCTGGCCTGGCAGTTATAGTAATTATCTTAAACGTAAAGAAAAATCACTTATTGATGAAAAAAATGAATATGCAAAATTTGACAAGAAACTAGAGCAAGAAGAAATCTGGATCAGACAAGGTATTAAGGCGAGAAGGACTCGTAATGAAGGTCGCGTAAGAGCTCTGGTTAAAATGCGAGAAGAGCGACAGGCAAGGATGACACAAGGAAATCAAGCACGCATAAATATAGAAGAGAGTGAAAAATCGGGGCGCAAAGTTATTAGAGCAAAAAAAATCAATTATCAATATTCAGATGAGCCATTAATTAAGAATTTTACACTCAATATTCAACGTGGCGAGAGAATCGGCATAGTAGGTAATAATGGAGTTGGCAAAACAACTCTTCTAAGACTTTTGTTAGGTAAAATTCAACCTCACTCTGGAACCCTAAAACTTGGTACTAACATTGAAATCGGCTATTTCGATCAGGTAAGGCAAAAACTTGATCTAGAAAAATCTGTTGCAGATAACGTCAGTGAAGGAAAAACATATGTCAAGATCAATGGAAAAGATAAACATATAGTGGGATATCTGAAAGGTTTCTTATTTTCTCCAAAGAGATCAATGACTCCTGCAAAAGTATTATCTGGCGGAGAAAAAAATCGCATTATACTGGCCAAGCTATTCACTAAAGCGACCAATCTCTTGATTTTAGATGAACCGACAAATGATTTAGATATGGAGACACTTGATGTCCTCGAAGAGCAACTGATGCAATACAAAGGGACGTTATTGGTTGTAAGTCATGATCGGGAATTTCTGGATAATATTATAACCAGCATGCTCGTTTTCGAAGGAAAAAATCAATTAAATCATTATGTTGGAAACTTTTCTGATTGGCTTAATCGCAAACAAAAATTAACAGAACTAGATCATCATGAAAAATCAAAAAATATACAGCAGGATGGTATTGAGAAAATTAAAAAAATCACAAAACTGAGTTACAAAGAGCAGCGGGCTTTAAATGCACTCCCAGATGAAATTAAACAACTTGAGATCGAAAAAAATACACTAGAAGAAAAAATCTCTTCATCTAGTTTTTATACTCAAGATAAAAAAATAATTCAATCTACAATGGAGGAGCTTAATTTGCTCACTCAAAAAATCGAGACAAAGACAGACGTATGGTCCGATTTGATAGAAAAAGAAGAACTTTACAAAAAAACTAAGAATTCCTAATACAACATTCTCAAATCATACCTTTTGTAACAAAAAAGAGTGTAGCTAAAAGACAAATAGCGATTGGAAGAAAACCCATGATAAAACCAATTTCACGACTTGCAGGATCTTTAAGGTAAGCAGAACGAAAAATCAATCTTCCAATAAGGAACAGTAGTCCCAAGCCAGCACCAATATTCATGTGAACAAAATACCCAAATAACCATAAGGATGGAATGAAGATAACGATTTGTTCTATCGTATTTTGATGAATACGATAATGTCTATCAAACATTTCATCACCAGAAACTGCTGGTGCTTTTATTTTATATTTTCCTCTCGCTTTTCCAACTTCAAATCCAAAAAATAATGTTTGGATCAGAATTAATACAGTAATAATTGCTAATAATTCCATTTTTTTTCCTTGTTAATTGAAAGGTGATTGGTTCATTCTACATCATGATACTGAAGAAGTACCTTCAAAGAAGATTTTAGTTATTATGATTATAGGAATATAATCATTATAAATTGATAAGCTTTAACAAAAGGAGAATCCCAATGACAAATCATGTGTTGTTTGTTGGTGCTGGTAACATGGGTTCAGCGATTATAAAAAGCTACCTTAAAATATCAGGCACCTCTGATGTTATCCATGTTATTGATCCTTTTGTTTCTGATAATACAAAAGACCTTCTTTCAGAATGTAAGTTTTATGAATCGTTCACTGATCTTCAGGATTCCATAGAATTTGATACTGTAGTTTTAGCTATTAAACCTCAGTCTTTCGATGAAATATCCAGAGATTTAAGTAATTTCATTACCGAGAAAAGTTTAGTTATATCAATCATGGCTGGCGTTGAAACCAAAAGAATATCAAATTCTTTAAATAAAAATGCAGCCGTTATTAGATGTATGCCTAATATTGCAGCACTCGTGAATCGTTCTGTTAATGTGGCATATATAGCTAAAGACTCAAACCAATCACATAAAAAACGATTTGAAAATATCTTCTTAAGTTCTGGTCCGATAAAGTGGGTAAATAATGAAGATCTAATTCATAAAACAACAGCACTATCAGGAAGCGGGCCAGCTTACTTCTTCTTATTTATTGAGGCTCTAGCAAAAGCCGGCCAGAATGCTGGGCTATCAGAAGAACAAGCTATGGATTTATCTATAGATACACTTATTGGAGCTGCTGCATTAATAGAACAAAACAGATCGCCTGAAAAACTTCGTGAAAGCGTTACCAGTAAAGGCGGAACAACGGCAGCCGCATTATCTGTTTTTATGAGTAATAACAATTTAGATGACCTTGTGAGTGAGGCTCTTATAGCGGCCGAAAAAAGATCAAGAGAGCTTTAATTTTCTCAAGAAGTTGAAGCAAGAAGCGCGGTATTTCCTCCTGCAGCTGTGGTATCAATACATAAGTGACGTTCAAGAATACAATTCTGTGAAAATTTTAAATGATTGATTAGTGGAATGATAGGACCGGATTTTTTGGCTAATGCTATACGTATATTACGTTGATCACTCTCATCACTCCAGCACACAACCGCTTTAAAACCATTCAATTTACTAAGGTCAGCTCGATCTAGGAAACCTGATAAAGCTGACGATCCCGTCGCATTAGGTGTGATAATTAGAGGTATGCAGCCATTCTCTTCAACAGTTTTAGATTGCAATAATGCCATTTCTAAAGTTGGGCCCAAGCAGAGGATTAAACCCCGAGAAAAGAAGGAAAGGACATTGCTCTCTCCTGTGGGGCCTGGCAGTTGAACAGATTTTAATTTTTTAAAGCTTGATTTATTTATATTATTTATTGCATTTTGAATCACATCTAATTGCAATAGATTTAACATCTCGGATTTTTTCCATTCACATTGTTGATCTAATATAAATTTATTTAAATAATTTGGACCACCAGCTTTTGGTCCAGTACCAGATAAACCTTCCCCACCAAATGGCTGAGATCCAACTATAGCGCCGATTTGATTTCGATTAACATAGATATTTCCAACATTAAGTTTTGAAGTTATCTTTTCAACACGATCATCAATTCGGGTATGCAGACCGAATGTTAATCCATAGCCGGATGCATTAATATCATCTACAATCTTTTCTAATTCTGATGCTTTGAATGTAGCTATATGAAGAATTGGACCAAATATCTCTTCCTTCATATGTCTTATTCCATTAATTTTAATAACCGTTGGAGGAATAAATAATTCATTTTTTTCACAATTGATCTCTTTTAATACACGCTTTTCTTTTCTGGCTTTTTTGATATAAGAATTAATGCGATCTTTAGCAGGCTTATCAATAACTGGACCAATATCCGTAGAATGTAGCCATGGATCAGAAATAATTAATTCATCCATTGCTCCAAAAAGCATCTCTTTGAAATTGAGAACAATGTCCTCCTGAAGATAGAGTATTCGAAGGGCTGAGCATCTTTGTCCTGCTGACTGAAAAGCCGATGTAATAATATCTTTGATGGCTTGTTCAGGGAGGGCAGTAGAGTCAACAATCATAGCATTTAGCCCTCCGGTTTCTGCTATGAAGGCTGTATCAATAGGTGAATTTTCTGCAATATTCTTATTGATCTTATGGGCGGTTTCTGTGGACCCTGTAAAGCAAACTCCATTGATATTTTTGCTTGATGAGAGAATATTGCCAACAACCTCACCTTTTCCTGGTATTAATTGAAGAACATTTTTTGGGACACCCGCCTGATGAAGGAGCTTTACTGCAATTGCAGCACAGATTGATGTCGATTCAGCTGGCTTCGCTAAAACACCATTGCCCACGGAAAGAGCTGCTGCAATTTGACCTGTAAAAATTGCTAAAGGAAAATTCCATGGCGATATGCAAGTGAAAATACCTTTACATGGAAAGTCTTTATAATCTTTTGCTTGATTTGCATAAAAACGTAAAAAATCTACCGCTTCTCTCAACTCACCAATTGCATCAAATGTAGTTTTTCCTGCTTCTCGGGTTAAAACTGAGAATAACTCACCAAAATTTTCTTCGTAAAGATTGGCCGCTTTATCGAGAATACAAGATCGCTCTGATTGACTACAGTTATTCCAATTTCGTGCATGATTAATAGCATTGATAGCATCATTTTTATCTGCGTATATGACGCTTCCCACAATATCTTTATAATTGGCTGGATTTCTTATTATTATTTTTTCTATTCCATTTACTTTAGAGATAATTTTAGGACCTACAATCCATTCGTGATTTTTGAATACATCTCTTGATGCATTGATTTCTGAAATGTCGTTCATATCATGAAGATCCCAGCCCCTTGAATTTATTCGATCAGGGAGGAATAAATCGCTTGGTTTTAATAATTTCGTTTTTTTATTGGAGTCTATTTTTGATGTTATGAATACATCATCTGCAATTTCTGATGCGGATAATGAGGTATCAATTAGTTGATTAACAAAAGAGGAGTTTGCTCCATTTTCCAGAAGTCGACGTACTAGGTAAGCCAATAAATCTCGATGTGGCCCAACTGGAGCGTATATTCTGCACCTTACATTTTCACGCTCCAAAATTAATCGATGAAGAACTTCGCCCATTCCATGAAGGCGCTGAAATTCGAATGGTGTTTTATTGTCAGAAAGCTCAAGAATCATCGCTACGCTATTTGCATTATGAGTTGCAAATTGTGGATATATTCGATCCGATAAATTTAATAATTTCTCAGCACAATAAATGTAAGAGCAATCCGTTAGATCTTTTCGAGTATATACTGGAAAATTTTCTAAACCTTCGATTTGAGCTCGCTTAATTTCAGTATCCCAGTAAGCTCCCTTTACCAATCTAACCATTATTTTGCGATTATATTTCTTTGCAATTGCGTGTAGCCAATCGATAACATAAAGAGCGCGTTTACCATAAGCTTGAACAACTACACCAAAACCATTCCAACCATTCAAACTTTTATCACTCAGAACTGCCTCGATGATATCCAATGAGAGATCAAGACGGTCTGATTCTTCGGCATCGATGTTTAGACCCATATTTGCTTCTTTAGCCAGCAAAGTCAGAGAAAGTGTATCTTTGACTAATTCTTTCATAACTCGACTTCTTTGGCTGACCTCGAAACGTGGATGTAATGCTGATAGCTTTATTGAGATTCCTGGATTCTTTGAGACAGAATTAGATTTCGAGTTTTTTGCCAGTGTTTCTATAGCTAACTTGTATGCATTGAAAAATTTTTTGGCATCAGTTTTTGTTAATGCCGCTTCCCCCAGCATGTCATAAGAATAAGTGTAACCCGCCTTAATTTGATCTGAACCTTTTATCAATGCATTTTGGATTGTCTCACCAAGGACAAACTGTCCTCCCAGTTCCTTCATGGCTCTTTTGATGGCTCTTCTAATAACAGGTTCACCCATTTTTTTGACCATGCCATGTAATTTATTTGTTAGGCTCTCGCTGTAATTATCATCGAGAACTTTTCCTGTAAGCATTAACCCCCAAGTCGATGCGTTGACTAGCAATGACTCAGAATTTCCTCGATGTAACCCCCATGAGGAAGGTGCAATTTTATCCTCAATCAGTTCATCCATTGTTTTTGCGTCTGGGATTCGCATTAAAGCTTCTGCCAGACACATGAGCGCAACTCCTTCATCAGTGGAAAGCCCATATTCGGCTAAGAATAATTCCAATAGTGCAGGTTTATCATCATTTCGAATATCTTTAATAAGGTTTTTAGCTCTTTTTTGAGCTGAGATTCGATTTTCAATAGTGATTTTTGAGGATTTTTCCCACGAGGATATCACCTCATCTTCATTCATAAGATGGGCTTTTAGAATTAATTGCCGTAATTCTTTTACTTGGTTTGTCATCTAAATTTTAATTAAAGATAGGTCTTACTGATTGTTAACTTTTTTCGCTATATTTTTCAATTTTTTCAAGACTAATTTTATCTTTTAGCGACATGATATAAGCGGCACCCGCTAGAATTAAAATAGCACCTGCTTCACCTAGAATCAGCATTGCATTCATCTCTTTGCTTTGCATTACGATTAAACGGCAAAGTGCAGTTATAGCGATAATAATTGGAAGAGTTACTGGTATTCTTGCGGTTGAATAAAAAGCGCCAACCATACCGATTATTTCGACATAAATAAATAACATGAAAAGATCAGCCAATGTTATGTCCATATTGAGATACATACCATAAAGATATTTTGCTGCCGCACCACAAGTGACAATCCCAATAATAGAGAGAAGCACACGTTCGCTGGCTGTGGTTGTCCAGTGTAAGCCTCGCATTATTTTCGTGAGTTTATTCTTATCCATAAGATTCCTAAATATTAAAAGAAAATATACTCTAGCAATATTGAGCTAAATAAAAAATAGAATGATTTAAATATTTTTTTGATAAATAACCATTCATCCATTCATATATATAATATTTGGTTTTATGTATTTATAATGCGATTTTTAAGAATTAAATAATACAAGATATTAATCATGATTAAAGAAGCATCACACCATGAAATTATAGAAATGGCTTGGGCAGATGAGGTTAGTTTTGATGATATTGAGTTTCAAAC
>QOPG01000019.1 GCA_003331585.1 Gammaproteobacteria bacterium
TGACAATTTTACCTAATGAAGGTTTTTGGGTCGTGAATTCACCGTCAGCAATTACAATCCTTATAGGAAGAATAGATAAGATAAAAAAAATTAAAATATATTTTAATTTATAAATAAACATTATTTATTTTTCCTTTTGAATTAACAGACCATGATTGAATGGCATTGTAATGATAAAAGGTATTTATAGCCCGACCTTTTAACCAATGCTCACGATTTGGTTGAATGTTTCCCTGATCATCAATAGCTCTGCTCATGAGTGATGATTGGGTACCATTCCATTTCCAAGCAGATCTGAACCTTGTTAACGATTTTGAAAGAACATGACTATCTAGCTCTGCTTTTGCCCATGTTTTACCCCCGTCTGCCGAGAGCTCTACTTGTTTAATTTTTCCACTTCCTGACCAAGCAATTCCTGATATCTGATAAATGCCACGTTCCAAAAGATCCAATCCAGGTGAAGGGCTGGTGATTATTGATTTTACTCCCATTGGAAAAGTAAATAGCTCTGCGATACCGTCATCCCTCAAATCTGAATATTTGGATGTTTCGTCTTTTGTCATGGATGGTCCAGATGTTACCTTTATAGTTTTTAGCCATTTGACACATGCGTTTCCCTCCCATCCCGGTAAAAACAACCTCATCGGATAACCATTTGATGGTCTAATTGGCTCACCATTTTGATGTGTAGCTATAATCGCATCATCCATTATTTTTTCTAATGGTACGCTTCTACTCATCACGGCAGCATCTGCACCAGAAGCAACAATCCATTTACCTTCAGGCTTTATACCAGCTTCATCTAAGAGGATATTTAATGGTATACCACCCCACTCACTACATGATACTAAACCATGAATTTGACTGACATCACGCTGAGGGGCATTTGGAGCGATCATCGCCCCACTGTTTCCAGAACATTCAAGAAACTGAATTCTTGATACATGTTGATATCGTTGGAGATCATTCATTGAAAATGACAAAGATCTATCAACCAGACCATGAATAAAAAGTCGATGAGATTGTGGGTTGATATCTGGAATACCAGAATGATGCCTTTCAAAATGCAATCTACTAGGTGTAATTATTCCATCCAAAAACTGTAATGGTGTTCTTGAAGCCCCAGAACCTAATGTGCCTGGTTGAGATGCAACATTGCTTCTTTTGATATGACTTTCGTGTATGGATGGTCCTGATTCACCCATACCTGAACCTGGTTTTCTCATCCAATCATCTCTATATTTTCCTTCCGATGCATTAGCCCCGGCAACCATCATTCCAGCACCTACTCCAAATCCACTTTTAAGGAAACATCTTCGGTCAACTAGCCCATTATCTGCAGAGAAAGTAAAATTAAATTTTTTCTTTTTCATTCATTATTACCTATATATTATATTATATATATTATCTAAAAACTTGATTTACCTAGATTATTTATTGAATTTTCCAAATCTTCGATCAAATCATCAGGCGCTTCGATACCGACAGATATTCTTACTAGATCTTTTGGTATCGGGCTACTTTCCCCTTCTATTGAATATCTGTGCTCAATCAAGCTCTCTACTCCACCAAGCGATGTAGCCCTCATAAATACAGAGCAATGCTTTACAAATTCTAACGCAGCTATCTCTCCACCCTTAATAATAAAGGATAACATACCTCCATACCCTCCTTTCATTTGTTTTTTTGCGATCTCATGTTTTGGGTGGCTTTTTAAACCAGGATAAAGGACACTTGAAATTTTCTTATGATTTTCAAAGTAATTTGCGATTTTTAATGCATTGTCACTTGCTTTTTTTACTCTTAAGAATAAAGTTCTCATTCCACGTTGCAGTAACCAAGCCTCAAAAGACCCAATAATTGCCCCTCCATGTAATCGAATATTTCTGATTTTTTCCCAGAATGGATCTTTTTCTGAGCAAATCAAAGCACCAGCAACTAAATCACCATGACCGTTGAGATATTTTGTGGCTGAATGCATAACAATATCAGCGCCAAAATCTATAGGCTTAGTCAAAACAGGCGTACTCACAGTTGAATCAACAGCTAGCTTTGCATTTATACTTTTTGCTACTAATGATGCTTCTTCGATATCAATGATATCCCATGTGGGATTGCATGGTGTTTCTAACCATATTAATTTTGTTTTACCTTTAATGACATTCTCACGTAATACATCAGGTTGGTTTGGGTCGTAAAAAGTGATACCGATACCCCATTTCTTTGTAAAATCAATCAGCCATTCTCTTAAACCCCAATACATAATCTTGGGAGCTAAAATGTGATCACCTTGATCTAGAGCTTGAAAAACACTCACTGCTGCAGCCATACCAGAACTGAATAATAATGCCTCCTCTCCACCTTCAAGCTCAGATAGCATTTTTTCGGGCAATAAGAAGGTTGGATTTTCATCTCGCCCGTAACTATGCTTTTCAGAAATTAATTCGTAATCACTATTTCTCGCAAACGTGGTTGATGTATTTATTGGGGGAATTATAGAACCCGATGAACTGTCTTGATAGTGGAGGCCCTGAGCAACCCTGGTTTCTTGTTTTTGCTTTTTTTTCATAGCTACAAATTCCTGAATTCCTGATAAACTATAATAGAAATTATAAATTATTAAATATATTGAATTTATGGCATTCATACTACTAGGTTTTATTATTTTATCACTTGTTTTATTTCCAAGTATTTGGGTAAAAAGAGTACTAAAAAAATATTCAATTCCAGCAAACAGATATTCAGGGAGTGGTTCAGACTTAGCGAGGTATTTACTTGATAAAGAATCACTCAAGCACATAAAAATAGAAGAAACAGAAGAAGGTGATCATTACGATCCTGAAAATAAGGTAGTCCGGCTATCAAAAGAAAATTTCAATAGTCAATCATTAACATCCATAACTGTTGCTGCTCATGAGGTAGGCCATGCTATCCAAGATCGAGATCAGTATTCTGCATTGATACTCAGAACTAAATTGGTAAAAATATCATTGGGAATTGAAAAAATAGGCGCCGGGATTTTGATGGTTTCCCCGTTTATCGGGATCATCACTAAAGCACCTGGTTTGAGTGTTTTAGTTTTTTTATCGGGTTTACTTACACTGTTATCATCGACTGTGATTCATCTAATCACATTACCAACAGAATTTGATGCGAGCTTTAAGCGTGCTCTCCCAATGCTTGAGGAACAAAACATACTCAAAGATGGCGACATGCCCCATGCTAGACAAATATTAACAGCTGCTGCTATGACTTATGTATCAGCATCGCTCATGAGTCTTTTAAATATTGCTAGATGGTGGGCAATTCTAAGACGCTGAGTCCAAAATCCTTTTTCCAAAAAGTTCTTTAAACACTTTTACATAATATTGCATGTGCTCCGGTCTATCCATACTGACCCTAGACCAATCGGTAAATGGTGGGAAAGGTCTACCAGAAGCTATGTCATATTCCAAAAGTTTTTTGTTAAGCTCTTCCACAGGAATCCCAGTTTTAAAGAAACTAAAGTTTGCATTGGATTTTATATATCTTACCCCTAGCTCCTTAAACATGGTCTCTACAATATCCAATGATTCTTGGTTCTTTCTTCTTGAGAAATCTTGAAACTCATTATCTTGGTAACTGGCATAGGCAGCCTCCACTCCAAGTATGTTATTTTTTCCTGTCTTTAGTTGATTTATCTCTTTTATGTGATCAGGATGAGCGAAACCAAAACCTACAGCAAGTCCTGCTAAACCATGAATTTTTGAGGCTGTTCTAGCAACAATTATGTTCCGTTTACCTTCAGCTATAAGCCCCATCATTGATTGATAATTAGGGTCTTTCACATACTCATGATACGCCTCATCAATAAATACCATCCTATCTTTTGATACTTCAGTTACAAAATCTCTAAGCTCACTTCCATTAATTACATTTGGAATTGGATTATTAGGATTAACTAAATAGACCATTCTTGTATCATTTTTTATAGCATTTGAAATTGCTTCGAGGTTGCAGGCAAGATTTTCGTCAACTGGCACTCTTATAATCTTTGATCTCACTCTTGAGGCGTATCTAACTAAGTCCTGATAAGTTGGGTCAGCACAAACAATTGAACCCTCCTCCCAGCTTGCAATCAACCCACCTGTTTTTAATATTTCCCCTGAACCAGTACCCAATGCGACATTTTCAGGTGAAACATCATTTAGCTCTGCAATTAATTTTATTAGCTGTCTTCTACTTCGACCTTCATATCTATTTGCTAAGTTCATTGCTTTGCTAATTGCTTTAAGCGCAACTCTGGATGGACCATAGGGATTTTCATTTTTATCCGCTTGAACCACATCAAAGTTCTTGGTGAATTGATCAGCAGCAAATAAGGGTGTGGAAATTGGACTGACAGAATGAAGCATGGATGCCCCAAGAAATGCGCCACTTGAAGTTAAAATTTTCCTTCTACTGATATTTTTCATTACCCCTGCCTTTTATTTTAAAAAGTTATATTTCAATTAAAATAGAAAATAAATTTAACGTTATAGGCTAATAATAGTTGAATTTAAAGCTTAAAACACAGTTTTTAATAAAATTAAATAAAATAAAATTTATAACAAATCAGTTGATATAAAAAAAAATGTTAATTTTAGTGTTTTTGGGTGGTTAACATGACTCAACGCTGATAATATTCGCGCCCAATAATGCATTTTTTTAAAATAAAGCTTCAACAATACAATTGAGATAAAGAGTTATGAAAGATCTAAATTTATACAGAAATATTGGTATTTTTGCTCATGTGGATGCAGGTAAAACAACTACCACAGAAAGAATATTAAAATTAACTGGAAAAATTCATAAAATTGGTGAGGTGCATGATGGTGATGCCACAACAGATTTTATGGACCAAGAGCAGGAAAGAGGTATAACAATCCAATCAGCAGCGACAAGTTGTGAGTGGGATAATCATAGACTAAATATTATTGATACACCGGGCCACGTTGATTTCACTATTGAGGTGTATCGTTCTCTGAAAGTTCTTGATGGGGGTGTTGGTGTGTTTTGCGGGTCAGGTGGAGTAGAGCCGCAATCAGAAACAAACTGGAGATATGCTAATGATTCTGGTGTTGCAAGAATCATATTAGTTAATAAATTAGATCGTGTTGGTGCAGATTTTTTACGAGTTGTTAAACAAATTGAGGATATACTTGGAGCAAATCCACTTGTTATGGTTCTTCCGATTGGTATTGAAGATAACTTCACGGGAATAGTGGACTTGTTAACAAGAAAAGCATGGGTTTGGGAAGATTCAGATGACCCAACTAAATTTGAAGTCATTGATCCTCCAGAAGAAATGTCATCTGACATTGAAAAATGGAGAGAAAAACTTATTGAAACAGCCCTAGAGCAAGATGACGATTTACTGGAAAAATATCTTGAAGGTGAAGAACCATCAATCGATGGCATTAAGAAATGCATAAGAAAAGGCACTATTAATCTAGATTTCTTCCCAACATTCTGTGGATCGGCCTTCAAAAATAAAGGCGTGCAAAATATTCTTGATGCTGTTGTTGATTATCTTCCTAATCCGACAGAGGTAAAACCTCAACCTGAAATCGATCTTGAAGGTAATGAGACTGGTGAATTCGCTGTTGTTGACCCAAATAAGCCGATGCGAGCGCTTGCATTTAAGATTATGGATGATAGATATGGGGCATTAACGTTTACTAGAATCTACTCTGGAACTCTTAAAAAAGGTGATAATGTTGTAAATACATTCACAGGAAAGACTGAAAGAATAGGTCGTATTGTAGAAATGCATGCTGACTCAAGAGAGGAGCTAGAGTCAGCTCAAGCTGGTGATATCGTTGCCCTCCTTGGTATGAAAAATACTAAAACAGGACACACACTTGCAGATGCCAACAATCCAGCTACTTTAGAGCCAATGGTCTTCCCTGATCCTGTGATATCTATTGCTATCTCACCACAAGATAAAGCGGGTACTGAAAAACTTGGTATTGCTCTTAATAAAATGATGCAAGAAGATCCATCATTTCAGGTGTCTACCGATGATGATTCAGGAGAAACCATTATAAAGGGTATGGGTGAGCTCCACCTTGATATTAAAGTAGATATCCTAAAGAGAACCCATGGTGTTGAAGTTAATATGGGAAAACCTCAAGTGGCATACAGAGAGACAATAACGCAAATCGTGGAAGATACCTATACGCATAAGAAGCAAACTGGTGGTTCAGGGCAATTTGCAAAAATTGATTATTTGATTGAACCAGGTGAACAAAATAGTGGCTACACATTTGAATCAAAAGTAACTGGTGGAAATGTTCCAAGAGAATATTGGTCAGCAGTTGAAAAAGCCTTTGAGTCTAGTATGAATGAAGGAACAATGGCGGGCTTCCCACTACTTGATGTCTCATTCAAGTTAATGGATGGTGGTTTTCATGCAGTGGATTCATCTGCGATGGCTTTTGAGTTGGCTACTAAAGCAGCTTATCGCCAATCTATACCGAAAGCTGGACCACAACTTCTTGAGCCAATCATGAAAGTTGATGTTTATACGCCTGAGGATCATGTTGGTGATGTTATTGGTGATTTAAATCGTAGACGTGGCATGATCAAATCTCAGGATACAGGACCCACTGGAACAAGAGTAAATGCTAGTGCGCCATTAGCTGAGATGTTTGGTTATATCGGGCACTTAAGAACAATGACTTCAGGTCGAGGTCAATTCTCAATGGAATTTTCACATTACGCTCCATGTCCAAGTAATGTAGCTGACGAAGTAATAAAAGAAACTCTCGAAAGAAAGAATAAATAAAAGAATTTATGTGTTGTTAGCTATTGCTATCCTGAGCTGGTGCTATTGATCTAAAGCTTTGAAGAAAATTGATTAGATCATCTAGAATCACATACAAGCAGGGTATCAAGAATAATGTAATCACCGTAGCAAATACAATTCCAAAAGCTATGGATATTGCCATTGGGATAACGAATTGAGCTTGAGTACTTGTTTCTGTCATTATAGGCATCAAACCCGCCGCAGTCGTCAATGAGGTGAGAACAATCGCTCTAAATCTTTGTGTTCCTGACTCCACTACTGCGTCAACGATACTCCTACCAGCTTCTCTAGCTTTATTTATAAAATCAACCATAATAATACTGTCGTTGACTACGACTCCAGCTAGAGCCACAATCCCAAATAATGAGAACATACTAATAGCTTCATCCAAAACAATATGCCCAATGACCGCGCCTATGAGGCCGAAAGGTATTACTGACATTATAATTATTGGTTGTAAATAAGATTTCAAGGGAATAGCAATTAGAATATAAATCAGAAATAAAGCCGCAATTGATGCGACAGTTAGTTCATTTATTAACTTCACTGTTTCACTGCTTGTACCCTCCAAATCGAATTCTAATTGGGGGTACTGATCTCTTAATTTAGGGATAAAATTATTAGTAATATCGGCTGTGACAATTCTTGGCTCAACTGAACCTGAATCGACATCGGCGGATACTGTGACAACACGATCTCCATTCTCTCTTTCTATTTTTGAATACGCTTTCCCAAATGTTGCAGAAGCTACTGATATGAAGGGAATCTCATCACCTAGATCATTCCTTATTCTCATAGATTCCAGATTTCCAATAGATTTTCTATCTTCTTCCGGATATCTCACCATTACTTTTATTTCATCTTTTCCTCTTTGGATTCTTTGTGCTTCTTCACCATAAAATGCTTGCCTGACCTGCCTTCCTACAGAAGCCATGGATAAACCTAAAGACTCTGCCTCAGGCTTAACATCGAGTTTAATTTCCTCGCCACCTACACTAAGGCTGCTTCTTATATCAAAAACACCATTATATTCTTTTAGTTTATTTTCCAGAGCTTTTGAAGCTTGCTCTAGTTCGTTAATATTTTGCCCTATAACATTAAAACCAAGGTCAGAGCCTCCGCCTATACTTCTTCCTGAGTCAAAAGTTAGTTTTTTTACACCAGGCATATCTTCAACCCTTGCTCGCCACATATTTTCGACTTCGAGTACACTTAACTTTCTATCATCAAAAGGAAGCTCCGCAACAAGTAGACCGATATTATCCCCGCCTACCGGAGTACCTAATTCTGTCATACCTCCAGTGTATGCGCCTAATTTATTAATTGGCGGCAAATCATTTGGGTTCTCCATTAGCCATTCTTCATTCAAATCAAGTGCATGTTGCTCAATTGTGTTTATAACTTTGTCGCGAAGCTCTGCCGGAGCACCATCTACCATCGTTAATTCAACAACAACATAATCACCAGGTACTTGAGGAAAAATCATGAATCTTGTAAGTCCGCTATTTAAGATTCCAAAAATAATAATTAATGCACTAAAAAAGAATGTAACTGTTAATCCGCGATTCTCTACAGCTCTTCTGATTAATGGGGCATATTTATATTTGATAATTACATGCAAGTTCTTTTGCACAGATCGGTTTGCTCTTTGAAATAATTTTTTTGGCCATTTGTACCACGCAACACTGCTATAAGGAGAAAAAATCTCATCCTCATCTATCTCACCTATATTTGCGTGAGCTAAATGGGCCGGTAAAATTAGTTTTGATTCAATAATTGAAAAGAACAAACAAAGAATAACCACCACAGACATTGCTTTGAAAAAAGGCCCCCCAAAGCCGGTAACGAATAACATAGGTGCAAATGCGGCAATTGTTGTTAAAACACCAAAAGTTGCCGGTAATGCTACTTTTTTTGCCCCTTTTATAACATTCTCAACTGAGTGTCCATCTGCACGAATTTTTGTATAAATACTCTCTCCAATAATAATTGCATCGTCTACCACGATACCAAGGACCATGATAAATCCAAATAAGCTGATTAAATTTATTGTTACAGGAAATGGGCCAACTGGCATGAGCCAAAGAGCACCAAAAAACGCAACCGGTATTCCTATAACTGACCAAAGAGCAACCTTAAATCTTAAAAATAATGATAAAACAATGAATACTAATATCGCACCTTGCGTCATATTTTTTGTCATCATATCAAGTCGATCTTGCAAATATATTGATCTATCACCCCAGACTTCCATCTGAACTCCATCCGGTAAGGTAGAAGAACGTTTTTTAATGTATTCCTTTACTCGATCAGCTGTTTCTATTTCATTTTCAGCTTGAGCTGCCAGAATCTCCATATCAAGTGAAGGTTTCCCATTAAATCTTCCCCACGATTTTGATTCGACAAAACCATCATCGATGTTAGCTATATCAGATAAAAGAAGCCTAGAACCATCGGGATATGTTCTTAGAACAAGGTCACCAAACTCTTCGCCAGTATATACTTGGCCTTTTGTTCTCAGTAAAATATCACCGCCATCAGATCTAATTCTTCCTCCAGGTAAATCAATGGATGATTGTCTAATTGCTGCAGAAACTTCACTCATTGTAAGATCATATTTTCTTAGAGTATTTTCTGTTACTTCAATGCTTATTTCGTATGGTCGATCACCCATCATATTGATACTTTTAATCTCAGGATAATCAAGCAATTCATCTTTGATACTTTCCGCAATATCTTTACGTTGATACTCATCTATGTCTCCGTATATCGAGACAAATAAAATACCTGTGGGTACCTCAACTTTGTAAACGACTGGCTTTTCAGTCAAATCTGGAAATGTTGAAATTGCGTCAACTTTTGCTTTTATTTCATTAAGCACTTCATTGATATCAGCATCAATTTCTATTTCCGCACGAACACTGCCAATACCTTCACTGGCAGAAGACTTAATTTTTAAGATACCTTTTGTGTCCTGGATCGCCTCTTCTATTTTTATAACAACACCTTCTTCAACCTCCTCGGGTGCTGCCCCAAGATAAGGGACCCTTACTGAGACGTAGTTGATATCAAAATCAGGTGTAGTTTGTTTCCTTAGATTAATTCCTGAATATAGACCGAGACCAATAATCGCAAACATCAATAGATTTGCAGCTACGGGATTCCTTACAAACCATCCTATAATCCCTTCATTATTACTTTTTTCCATATCAGTCTCGATCTTTGGTTGTTATTGATCAATTCTCACTTTCATGCCATTAATCCCATCTTCTATAGAAGTGATACTTATTCTTTGGCCATCTTCAATACCCTCGGCGATATAACCAAAATCTTTATCAGTCCGAACCAACTCTATATTTTGAAAATATATTTGATTTGAATCATTAATCAAAATAACTTGGCGATTATTTATGATTGCTGATCGGGGAATCTTAATAAACTTGTATTCTTTTGTCGGATAAATTTTTGCAGACACAAATGATCCAATAGGCAAAGCTGTTATACCGTCCTTACCTTTTAAATTATATGGATCTTCCAACCTTGCAACTGCATATGTCATTCTAGTTTTCTCATCTATGACACCCTCACTTCTTGCGATATAGCCATATCTTTTGTTAGTGGAATTACTTTGATCATCTGTAAATTCAACCTCTGGGCCGGTTACGTCATCACTAAGAAAAGTCTGCTGAGATGATGGAAGATCTGCAAATAATACATCCTTATCTGAAAGTGGTAATCTCACTTCCGCAACATCAGTTGCAAACACTGTTCCCAATTGCTTACCTATATTAACGTATTGCCCTAGATCAGCAGATTTATCTCTTACCATTCCATCATAAGGTAAAACTATCTTTGTTCTATCTAGATTTCTTTGTGATTTAACTAATTCTGCTTCAGCCGCAGCTAGCGCCGTTACTGATGATAGATATTCAGATTCAGATAAAAATCCTTGTTTTCTTATCTTTTCAGCATCTTCATATTCGTTTTGCCTCTGATCTTTTAGGGCTTTTGCTTGATCAAGAGCAACAATATAAATTGTTGGATCAATACGCATCAATATCTCACCTTCTTTGAACACACCTCCAGCAAGAAATTTAGGAGAAATCTCCACAATTGTTCCTGATACTTCTGCGCTTAGAATTGTTTCAATTAAAGGTGCAACCATTCCTTGGCTATCGATAGAAATTTTAATATTTTCTTTTTTGAGTGTTATCGAAGAAACAATTGGAGACTTTCTTTCAGTAATATTTTTATCAGGCGTTGGTTTCATTTGACCCAAAACATAGCTAATTGCGAGCGATGCAACCAGCGTTATCAAAATTAGTTTTCTTTTCTTGCTATTACTCATAACTTCTTATTTGTTTATTTTCTAATATGTTAATTATCTTACAAAGAACGAGTCATTGCACTATTAGTGTGCACAGAATTGTAAGGTTTTGTGAAGAATATCTGGTTTAGTATTCATTCATATTGTCTTGTTTTAAAGCATCATAAATAAAAAGCATTATGGCTAACCAGATACATATGAAACATATTATTCCTGCTGAGGTAAGCCTCTCCCCATAGATAAATGCGATTATAAACTGCATGGTAGGTGATAAAAATTGCATCATTCCAATAGTTGTTAATTTTAGCCTCTTAGCTGCATAAGCAAAAAAGAACAATGGAAAAATAGTGAATGGTCCAGCAAGAATTAAAATTAATGAAATATTAAGATTATTTACTCCAAAATAAAGAACATTATTTTCGAACAAGTAAAACATATACAAACATGCAAAAGGCAGGATAAATAGTGTTTCGATGAACAAACCAGGCATAGCTCCGATATCGACTTTCTTTCTTATAACGCCATACAAAGTAAATGATGTGGCTAGCACAATGGATATCCATGGAAATTTTCCTGAACTGAAAGTTAAGGTCAGGACTCCGATAGTTGCAATAACTATCGCAATCATTTGCGATATTCTTAATCTTTCATTAAGAAATAGAATACCAACCAACACATAGAGAAGTGGATTAATGTAATACCCAAGACTGGCTTGTAATATTTCTCCAGATTGAACAGCAAGAATATAAATATACCAATTTATACTTATTAGCGATGAAGATAAAACCAAAAATTTTAAAATATTAGGTGTTTTAAAAACTCGTTTGATTTCGCTCCATTGGTTCGACACTATCAGGATGAAGAATCCAAAAGGGATTGACCAAATTATTCGATGGGCAAAAACCTCTGAGGTTGGAACGGCATCAATTATCTTAAAGTAAATAGGAAATATTCCCCAGAAAATGTATGCCATCAATGCCGCAACTAACCCATCATTGGTGCTTTTATTTTTATCGCTACCAACTGAATTCATAGCATATTTTTCTCAGAGATTATTTCGATATAAGAGACAGTGCATATCCTGATGCAATTAATATGAAAGTCAACAACTATCTCTAAAGCGAATAATATAAAAAAAATTGCCATAGTTTATAAAATGCGTTACATTTACGTTATCTTGTATAGTATTTTGCGTTATGAAAACAGCTACATTAAATTTACGAATATCACCTTCACTGAAAGAAGGCGTCAAAAAAGCAGCCAATATCGAACATAGGAGCATTGCAAATATGATCGAAATGCTTATCAGGCGTCATTGTGATGATATTGGAATAAATATAAAGGAAAAATCCCAATCAAACAGTGAGAAGCCAAATGGATGAAAAAATGTTAAGAGCTATGGTCGCGGCTGGGGCAATAAAGAAAATCAGAATAATTGGACATGGTTCGCGATTTCATGTTGAAGCAAACACGCCTAACGGGGCAATAACAGCAGAAACCTATAAAGGTAACATTAAATCATGGGTTTCATTGGATGCCGCTGCCAAGTGGGTTAGATCGATCGGGATCGGTTCGGCGCAGATAAATATGACACACTGGCAACCAAACCAGAGAGATATGGCGATCTAACAAGATAAATATCTTTTTCATAATAGACGTGAATTGCTAATATTACTTGTATGTCCATAATTAATAATTCCCATATTTTAAAATACCAACAAGATGGAGCAATTTTAATTCCAAATCTTTTTAGAGATTGGGTGGAAATAATTAAAGAAGGTATTGATTTCAATATAAATAATCCTGGTATTTATGCTGCTGAAAACACCAAAAATAACGAAAATGGTCGTTTTTTTGATGATTATTGCAACTGGCAAAGAATACCTGAATTCAAGAGGGTTATATACGAATCACACGCAAGCAGCGTAGCCGCAAAATTAATGGGCTCGAAAAAAGTGCAATTTTTTCATGACCATGTTCTATATAAATCCTCAGGTACAGATACACCCACCCCATGGCATCAAGATGGTCCTTACTATTTTGTAAAAGGGGCTATGTCAGTAAGTTTCTGGATACCTATTGATCCAGTACCTATTAATTCATCATTGAGAATTATCAAAGGATCACATAATTGGGGAAAAGAGGTTATGCCAATTAAGTGGCTTTCTGGCGATAATTTCTATGATGATAATTCAAAATATGCCCCCATTCCTGATCCCGACAAAGACCCTGCAAAATACCCTACTTTAGAATGGGAAATGAAGCCTGGTGATGCCATTGCATTTCACTTTAATGCGGTTCATGGCGCTAGAGGAAACCCAACAAATATTAAAAGAAGAGTTCTTTCATTGAGATTTATTGGAGATGATGCAAAATACATCCAAAGAGATGGAAGGACTTCTCCACCTTTTCCAAATCATAATATGACAGACGGGCAAAAGCTTAGAGAAGACTGGTTTCCTTTTATCTAATTACTACCCATCGACTAATTGATAGTAAGTTTCTAATGTTTTATTTATTGTTTCCTCTGTAGAAAAATTCTTTTTTATTCTATCCACAGCATTCTCACCAAGAGTCATCCTTAATTCTTTATTGAAATACAATTTTTCAATGGCATTTGAAATTGCCTTACTGTCACGAATAGGGACGACGATGCCACTTTTATTATTTTCAACGAGCTCAGGACTGCCGCCAGAATTTGTTACTATTGGCGGTGTTCCAGCAGCCATGGCCTCAATTATAGATCGTGGAAGCCCCTCCCTTTTATATGATGGAAGACATACAACATCACATGCCGCGCTGATTTCTGGTGCGTTGCCACAAAATCCGGGCATTATTATATTCTCACTTCTTTTGCAGTCTTTTAAGGCTTGCTCAATTCTTTTTCCATGCATTTTCCCAATCAGAAGAAGGCAAATTGGTACATCATCACTTAAATAATTTAGTGCTCCAATTAGATATTCTATGCCTTTTCTTGGTCTTGAATTTGCAATACATCCAACCACGAAACTCCCTTTTGGGACATTTAACGATTCAAGATTAGCAACTTGTTGATACCATTCAATTTTATGACCCTTGTAAATCGTGATCGGTTTATCTTCAGACATTACAAGAAATCTCGGCTTCATTGCTAAAAAATAATCTCTTATAGCGTTACAAACACAAATTATCTTATCAATTCTTGGATTCAGAAACCTTATCCATGAGATCGGATCAATGAAACTAACGTTCCCTACAATACCCCTGTACGCGACAAGTTTAATTTTTCTTAACCCATAAAGTGAAAATATGGAGTTACTCAATCCATTGTTTGTATATACATGCACAATATCTATTTCTTTTTCAAGCAAATAGCTTCGTAATTTCTTTATTGATGAATAATGGAATTTATAAAAAAAAGGTATTTCAAATGTTTCAATATCATTTTCATTGAGTAATTTTTCATATTTCCATCCACTTTTACAGATTACACTGATATCAAGATTACTCTTCTTTAACCCAATAAATGATTCGATTGTTGGACGGTCTGGTGTTTCTGTTACCGCTAAGACTCTCATTGCAACAGAACTCCTTCCATGATCATCAATTTTATTCTCCATCCCAAGCGCTTCTGGTGGCATATTCCTTCAAGAGCATAAGGTTTTCTTGGCTTGGCTCAGGCTCGGAAGTGCCAAACATCGCTCTTACCCAATGACCGTCCGTAGGATTTGGTATGAGTATGAATTTATCTCCATATTCATCTTTGTCTCTCTCCATTACCTCATATCTTTGACTAACATTCTTGATGTAATAATCTCTTTTATAATCATTTAAATTGTCCCCAAGCATTAATATTAATTTATGTGATTGATTTATTTGATTTTTCGTGGGCATCTTATTTGATGACTCTCTGTAAACAGTTAAATGTTCCTTATCAGCGAAGGGCAAATCAAGATAATTGAGTTGACTTAAAGCATAATCAAAAGTTTTTGCCCCTTGATCGCGATTTGTAACATAAAATACTTCAACATCATTATCATAACAATAATCAAAAAAACGCTTTGAACCTGGAATTGCTTTGATAAGATTTTTTGGCACCCATTCATCCCAAATACTGTCATCAAAGAATTCTTTATTTTGATTTATAATATGGCCCCAATAACTTGTTGCATGAATAATTGTATTATCCATATCAGTAATTATCGCTAATGGTTTCTTGGACTTGCTCTTTCTATTTAGTTCTTGATCAACCTTTAAACGCGCCAAATTAAATGCCTGATGGCACAATGCACCGTACTCAGCTGAAGTTTCTTTCCAGGCAACTGCCCAAAGAAGTGAGTTACTTTCTGCGTCTGTGTTGACATAATCTCTAGAGGTTGGATTATTTGCATATAAAGGAAGAGACGCCCCGCCCGCTAGTAAAGCGCCTAAAATACTTCTTCTTTTGAATTTACTCTTGTATTGTTTACTCATAATTTTCTCATTCATTTTATAAAGACATAATCATATAATATTTAAGTGACTATTTTTCTTAAAAACAACAGCTTAAAATTTTTGAAATACGCTAAATTTCTTTTATTGATTATTTTTGCCTCCGGTTGTGGAAGTGGAAATAATAATGAACCTATATTAATAAATAATTATTCTCATAATAATCAATGGCTTGAAGGTATTTTCTTACCTGAAATAAATTATAAAAATAAGTGTATTAATCCAAGAATAGGTAATAATCCAGAAACGAATAATACATATTACGATGTTCAAGGAACTTATATTGATGAAAATAATTTCTTGAGATCTTTTAGTAATAATACATATCTTTGGTATAACGAGATAATCGATGCAGACCCATCACTTCATTCAGTAGAGAATTATTTCGCTTTACTAAAAGCTCCTCATGACAGATTCCATTTTACTTATCCAACAGAAGAATGGCTGCAAATTTCTCAATCTGGAGTTACCACCGGTTATGGTGCTATTTGGATTAATCTGTCAAATAGAATTTTTGTTGCCTACACTGAACCTAATTCTCCTGCTACAGATATCGCAATTAATATTGAGAGAGGTGATGAAGTTATTGAAGTTGATGGTATCAATGTAAATGATGCCGAAAATAGCGGTCAAGTCTCAAACGCACTCTACCCCCCCACTCCTAATCAAACTCATACATTTTTGATAAAGAAACGTGATTCAAAGGATAATAAATTAGTCACGATGACTTCCGCTAATATCACATCTTCGCCAGTTCAATCTGTGAAAACCATCAAAACAGATACAGGTAATGTAGGTTATTTTTTGTTTAATGATCACATTGCAACTTCCGAAAAATCAATTTTCGATGCTATAACTCAATTAAAATCAAACAATATTGTGGATTTAATATTAGACCTCAGATACAACTCTGGTGGTTATCTGGCTATTGCTAATCAATTAACATATATGATTGCTGGCCCTACTTATACCGCAGGTAAAAGTTTTGAAACTATGAAATTTAATGATAAGCATCTTGCAACTAACCCAATAACAAACGAACCTATTCAAGCTATACCTTTTTACACAAAAACTATCGGCTTATCATCTATGGATAGCAATACAGACCTTCCTTTTTTAAATTTAAACTTAGGTGAAAATGGCTACCCGCGTGTTTTTATATTAACTGGGAACGATACATGCTCAGCTAGTGAATCGATAATCAATAGTTTGTTAGGGATAAATATCGAAGTAATTCAAATTGGATCAGTTACTTGTGGAAAACCATATGGCTTTTATCCTATGGATAATTGCGGAACAACTTATTTTACAATCCAGTTTAAAGGAATTAATTCTATAGGGTTTGGTGATTATTCTGATGGTTTTAAACCCAGAACGAGCTCTTTGGAGGCCAATATGCCTCTCGGGTGTATAGTTGAAGAGGATGTACAAAAATTACTTGGAAGTATTGATGAAAATAGATTTTCTGCAGCGCTGCATTATCGAAACACTGGGTCTTGTCCGAATAATAGTTTAAGCAGGTCTATAATGAACATCAATTCTACAAACAATAAATACAAAAAAATAAATAAATTGAAAAAAAATATATTCCTATCTAATAAAATTTTGTGACTCTCCTATGAAAAATATCCTCATACTTACTTTCATTTTATTTGCATTAACTGGTTGTTCATCTTTAACCCAGAATAGATACAAATCAGCTGTTTTAATCGAAATAACTCCTGAAATTAAATTAGAGATTGAGCAAATAATCACTGCCGCATCAAATGGAAGTAAAGCAAGATTGGCGGATAATGTATTTACAAACCAGAGTACTTTAACGATAGAAAAGAATCGACCTCACAATTCTAATGTCAATATTAAGAGAATATACAATGAGCCTGATATATATGAATTAATTATAAGTGATAATGGACAATGCTTTATAAGTCACACTGAAACCAAGCTACAATGGTTCCTTTTTAAAGCTAGATGCCAACCAATTAATTTACAATGAAAAACTTTTTTTTATCACTATTATTTTTAATCTACTCGTTTCCGATTTTTGGAGAAAGTACTCCTGCGAAGTTTAACGTTAAAGAAAAATCATTAATATCAAGCATTAAATTCCCTCAAATAAAAGGAGACATATCGATTGTTATAAATTGCTCTGGTGTAATCCTGAAAAATAATAAAATTAAATTTTTTAATTGTTATAAAAATCAACCAGGCGATGAGGTTTATATACAAGAAATATATAAGGCATACAAAAAAGCTAGATTCCAACCAGCAACTTTTAACAATAAAAAAGAGGATGCTTTTGTTCAATTTAGGATTAAATTTGAAAAGAAAAATGACAATGAATTAATATCTATAATTAATAATATTGGATATGAAGAAAATATAATTGCCTATGGGGTACATCATACTGGCGCGCAAAGGTTAATAGGGAAAGAGATCTGGCAAAAATTATGCCCAAAATATAATAGATATACCTTAATAACAAAAACACATATCAATAATTTAGGGCAAGCAAGTAACTCAAGTGTTAGTAGCTCAAACGGAATGCCCGTAAATGAAAAATGCATTAACTCTATAATTGATACATTAAATTCTAGTAACTATATACCGGCATTTGTTAATGATAATTACGTACCATCAACATACGTTGAGGTTTTCGGTAATTAATGCAACTATAGCTTTATGGTCAAGGAAGATAAAAAAAACAAGTTATTGAGAGCTGTTGGAGTTTTAGGTATTGGATTGGTCGCACTTAATTCTACCATTGGATCTGGGATCTTCACTCTCCCCTCTATCGTACTCAATCAGGCTGGCTCTGCCAGTCCTTGGTTATTTCTGATAGTTGGTTTATCGATAATTACCATTGTTTTAACTTTTGGAAAACTTTCCAGTTATTTTGAAGATTCAGGAGGTCCGGTTCTTTATACAACAGAAGCATTTGGTCCGCTTGTTGGTTTTAGTACGGGCTGGATTTTATATATAAGCAGAGCGACTGCTTTTGCGGCAAACTCAAATGCCCTGGCGATGTATCTAGGGTCATTAATTCCATGGTTTAGCTCAGGACCAGGAAGGATCGCAATAATTACTTTTATATGCTCTCTTTTAACATGGATAAACTTTACCGGCGTTAAAGATGGTATAAAAATGCTGATTTTCTTTACTCTAATAAAATTAGTCCCGGTTATTATTCTTATTCTTTTGGGGTTGCAATATGTTCCAATTGAGTTTTTTGTAGATGCCTCTTTTCCTCCACTTGAGGGAATTGGTCCAACAGTATTAATAATAATTTATGCTTTTGTTGGTTTTGAAGGTGCTACTTTTATTTCTGGTGAGTCAAAAAAACCTCGATCGTCCATGCCCAACGCAATTGCAATGACAAGCTTATTTGTTTGTATTTTTTATTTTTTAATTATGACAGTTTATGTTTCGATAGTTCCTGACTCAACCAAAAGCACAGGTGCTTTAGTATCATTAGGTGAGGTTTTATTTGGTCCTTCTGGTCTCATCATCATGACCTTAGCAGCAATATTCTCAATCGGTGGAAATTTAGGTGCAATAATGCTCGCCGTACCAAGATTAACATTAGCATTAGCTGAAAAAAATCTTCTTCCAAGATGGTTTGGAGTAATTCATAGTAAATATTCAACTCCAGGTAATTCAATTATCTTTCTAGGTGCATTAAGTCTTGTATTTGCATTATCTGGATCATTTGTTTATCTGGTGATAGCAAGTTCATTAACTCGGCTTCTTGCTTACATAGCAAGTATCTGCGCACTTCCGATCATTGAAATTAATGCCACCAAAGAAATGAAAGAGAAATCTTACAAACTTCCAGGCGGTTACTTGATTCCAGGTACAGCTTTAATTATTTGTTTATGGATAACTGCTCAATCGAATATTGATGCTTGGATATTAACATTTGGACTTCTGGCACTCGGATTAATTTTATTTGCTCTAGCAAGACGCTCCATTCAATCAAGGACCTAAATTAACCAAACAACTCTTGAAGAAAACTCTGCATCAATAGCCAAGAACGTTTATCAGAAGCCTTATGATATTGCATTCCATGCTCTGGGTCATTTGCGTCTTTTTTCGTAAAAGCGTGCATTGCTCCACCGAATGCATGAAGCTGCCAATCAGCTTTTCTATTCTTCATCTCCTCTGTAAACCCTATAACACTATCAGGTGGCACCATAGGATCGTCCCAGCCATGTAAAACTAGAATACGAGATTTTATTTCGTCATTAGATGTATTTTCCGAGTTAGATAAAATCCCATGAAAACTCACAGCTCCATGAATTTCAGCATTAATTCTTGCTAAATCAAGAGACATTAATCCGCCAAAACAATATCCAATAGAAGCGACTTTGTTAGCATCAACTTCATCTTGTTCTTTCAATGTATTTAAGGCTAATTGCAATCTCTTTTGAAGAATACTTCGATCCTCTATAAAAGGAGTCATCAATTTAGCATTCTCCTCTTTATTTTTACCAGTTATACCTTTTCCATACACATCTAATGCGAAACCTACATACCCCAATTTTGCTAAATCTTCTGCCTTTGTGCATTCAAACTTGGATCTTCCTGCCCAAGCATGTCCAACCAGAATTCCTGGTCTCGACTCATTTGTATCCTCATCCCAAGCCATGAATCCTTCGAGAAGATTTTCACCATCTTTGTATTCTATGAATTTTTTCTTAATGTCCACCATGTCCTCCAAATATTCTTTCAATTCTTCAGTATTTATTATTTTATTTTTTGAAATTCAGATAAGGTTCATTCCTGTTTTCAGGTTTCATCAATATCATCTGAACATCTCCAATTGCTCGCTCAATAAATGCGCCTTCACAGTAGCAAAGATAGTAATGCCACATCCTAATGAACGTTTCTGAATAACCCATCTTTTTAATTTTATCGATATTCTCATATAACCTATTTCGCCACTCTTTTAATGTGAAAGCATAATGAGGGCCAATATCTTCAATATTGGTTACCCTAAGATCTGTATGTGCAGTCATTATTTCTGTCATACATGATACCGAAGGTAAACATCCTCCTGGAAAAATGTATTTTTGAATAAAATCAACGGATTGAATTGATTTTTTATACTGTTGATCTGCTATGGTTATCGCTTGCAGAACCATTAATCCATCGGCTTTTAATAAAGAGGAGCATTTTTTAAAATAATCTGAATAAAATTGATAACCGACAGCCTCAATCATCTCGATAGATACTAATTTATCGAATTGCCCAGAAAGATCCCTGTAATCCTCAAGCAGCAAATTAATCCTTGATGATAAACCTTCCTCATCTACTCTTAATTTTGCCATTTGATGCTGCTCTTTAGATATTGTGGTTGATGTTACCTTGCAACCATAGTTTTTAGCTGCATAAATGGCGAATCCTCCCCATCCTGTTCCAATTTCGAGCAAATGATCACTTTCCTTTAAGTTTAATTTTTTACATATACGATCTATTTTTAATGTAGATGCCTCTTCAAGTGAAGAATCTTTATTCTTAAAAATTGCACAGGAATACATCATTTTCGAATCTAGCCATGTTTCAAAAAAGTCGTTCCCCAAATCATAATGAGCAGAAATATTTTTCTGACTACCTTTTCGAGTATTTCTCTGGAGCCAATGCGCTAATTTTCTCAGTGGCTTCATAATTGAACCAAAACCAGAGTCGAATTCATCTAAAATTGATCTATTTTGTAATAGTATCCGAACTATTATTGTCAAATCATCGGTATCCCAGTATTTCATCATGAACGCCTCGGCAGCTCCTATAGATCCTCCAAAGACTAATTCTGAATAAAATTTATAATCATTGATTATAATTTTTGCTTCAAATGATGAATTGCCCTCACCAAAAGACAATGTATTTTCATCTTCAATAATCTCTATTTTCCCAAACTGAATTCTAGAGAGACGCTCCAGCACTTTCTTTCTAGATAGGTCATCTATTTTTGATCTATTCTTGGATACCATTCTTTAATTTTTCCTTCAACCAATTAACATTAAGTTATGGTTCAATTTTCCTCTTTGCGGGATGAATATAAAAAGGACACCTTTTAATCCAGAGTTTTAATGCTTGAAAATGTATACCAAATATTACCTTGAAGGTCATAAATGGATACTTTATTAAAACACGTGCTAATGAATAAGAAGTGATTTTTTTTCGATTAAGCGACATTGAAACATTAAAAAACTTTTCTTTGTCTTTACTGTTACCCATCATTACTTTTAGTGAGTCGCAAGGATCACTAAATAACCAATCATAATCAACATCCATTGGCATAAAGGGTGATACGTGCATTTTTTTTTGTGGCTGAAATCGTTTCATATTAGATTCAAAATCAGTCAAGTTATCCGTTAAAACATAACAGCATGTCTCACCCCAGGGGGTATTTGTGACCTCAGCAATAATAACTTTAAGCTCTGCATTATTATCATAACAATAATAAAAACTAACAGGATTAAAGCAGTAACCAAAATAACTGAGATTAGTTAGTAAATATATGTTTCCATCAATTTTTTTTCCCGTTTCCTCAAAAACTAATTTTCTTATTGATTTATTCAATGGAATTTTTTTGTTTCCGAAATGATCATTCCTCCTGAAGCGAGCAAATGAAAATTTTTGAGTTCCCCACAATAAATATTTTTTAAATATGCCATCAATTTCATCTATATTCAGATACATCATAAAAATATTGTATGTAAAGGAATGAAAAATAGGCTTATTTCTCATATGAGTTACCCTTCCTTCAAAGATGCAACTAGTCATTTGTCACTCTTTCTCTAAAATTCGAATAAGCATTCATAGCGCTAATAACACCATCTTCATGAAAACCATTACGCCAATAAGCACCAAGATAGAAAGTTCTGTTATATCCATTTATTGAATCATATTGTTGCTGAGCGGCAACCGATTGTGCATCAAATACTGGATGATGATATTTAAAGATATCAATGATCTTTCTTTTATCTATACTCCCCTCATCATTCAATGTAACTAAATAATCATTTTTACTCTCAATACTTTGAAGGATATTCATACAATATGTCAGCTTCACTCTGTTTGAATCATGTTTATTGATATAGTAGTTCCATGCAGCCCACGCCCTTCTGGATTTAGGCATTATCTTACTGTCGGTATGAAGGATGGCAACATTTTCTTGGTATCTTATCTGAGATAGTACACGCCTCTCATCAACTGATGGTGAATCAAGTATTTCAAGCGCTTGGTCACTGTGAGTTGCTAAAAAAACATAATCAAAGTCTTCTGATTTGGTGTTCTCTCCATTTACTGTGATGTTTCCATTATGACGCTGAATGGAAGTAATTTTTGATGATAATCTGATTTTATCTTTAAAATCTGCAGTTAACTTTCTAACATACTCTCTGGACCCACCCCTAATAACCATCCATTGCGGCCTATCTTTAATCTGCAATAAACCATGATTATCAAAGAATTTTAATAAAAAAGTAATGGGCATATTCATAATTTCATTTTGTTTTGCAGACCAGATGGAAGAAGCCATTGGAATAAGGTAATCATCAGTAAACTCTTTTGAATAATGATGCAATTCGAGAAATTCGCTTACTGTAAGACTGTCGTTATTTTCAGAAAAACCTCTGTTTTTATTGAACCTTAAAATATCACTTATCATTTTTAAAAAACTTGGTTTAAGGATATTTCGTCTCTGGGAGAAGAGGCCATTTAATGATGAGCCATTATATTCTAGATTTTTTAATTTATTCGAAACACTAAAACTCATCACACTTTTCTGTGATTCTTGACCTATTTTATTAAGAAGATCAATAAAGTTTGGATAAGTTTTATCATTGAAAACTATAAAACCAGTATCGATGGACAAATTTCTTTTTTCATCTATCACATCAATAGTATTTATATGGCCACCTACATAATTATTTTTTTCGTAAATAGTAATATCATGCTTTTTATTCAACATGTATCCAATTGTGAGCCCAGAAACGCCTGCCCCAATGATTGCTATTCTTAACTTTTTTTCTTGCATCGCATTATTCAGGCCATTTTTGAGGTACTACGACAATCTTACTGATGTCATAACCAATTTCCCCAATAAATGATATCGCATCAGAATAATCACTCTCGCTCATTAGTGGTGTTCTTGACATTAACCAGACATAATCGCGTTTATTTCTTCCGATGATTGTATATGAATGGTCATTTGACAAATACACCACTCTAAAATCAGCTTTAATCGGCCAGATAAATTGCATACCCCACAAAGCATTTGTATTTTTATCCTTAATAAAGCCTCTCGGATTAAATGCTTTTCTCTCACCCTCAAAGCTGCCTTTGTTGAAAGAGAATTCAGTTGATATCGTCCCATCAGAATTTAACGAATATTTTTCTATTGCGTTGAATATATCTTTTTCTAGGAAAGTTGGAATATTTGCAATTACATACCAGTCACCCATAAATTTTTCGATATCAAGAAATTCGACTGTCCTTAATTCATTCTTATGAGTTGTGCACGCGCTTAAACTAAGAAATAAAATAGCTATTAATAAATAATTTTTTCTTCTAATCATTGATGAAAAATCCTTTTTTTAAGCACACAAGACTGAGTAATCACGCATCAGAACAATTAAAATATTTGTAAACCTTGCTTGATAATAAAAACAGCAAAGGGATGATTACTGCCCACCCAAATGCGAGACCAATCATAGCTGCATCAAAGTTTAGAAACTCAATTGCTTGAAGTTTGTAGCCCCCATAATAAGTTAAAGGGCCACCAAAAAATCCAAAAATTACTGCCAAAATATGTGATTCTTTCATCCATGCCATTGAAGAGTTAAGTGTTGTAGAAAAAGACATCCACATAGCGATAATCCAATATGCGGTCAGTGTTTCATGAATATGTCCCGATGGATATGAAATCCAATTCAAGTAAACAAAGACGCTGTCCAATGATCCACCCATGATCGCTATAATTATAATCAATACAGCCTCAGCTTTTACGTTTATCGTTCTGTATAGATGGATTAGCACTACTGCAGTTATAACCAAAACACCCAGCCATGGTCGATTAGAAGCTCCACCGATTACAGCAGAAAACCACCCTATTTGGAATAATACAAAATTAACTAACTTATCCATTATTTGTTATTCTTTTTGAAAAGATAATGACTGACATACCACTCATTACCTCCATTAAAAGCGAATAATTCAGCACAAGACATGAAAAATATTCTCCATCGTTGCCGCCATTGTTTATTATTATCACCATACGCCTTCTCTAAAACCGGCATAACAGTTGACTCTTGAGAATCCATTTTTTTCAACCAGGCATTACACGTTTTCGCATAATGATTACCATTCCATCTCCATCTTTTCATTATAGACAAGTCATCTTGAAAAAATAACGGAAGATCGTCACTTGGCATAATACCTCCAGTAAAAAAATGACGACTCATCCAATCATTGGGCCCGTTGTCAATAAATTCATATGGAACTGTTTTATGACAAAATATATGCATAAAAAATAACCCATCATCCTTAAGCCATGAAGAAACTCGATTAAAGAGTTTTTTATAATTTTTCATATGTTCAAACATTTCAAGAGATACAATACGATCGAACTTTTTATCTGTATTGAATTCTTTCATATCCTCTGTAATGACATGTATGTTAGTTAAATTTTTACTTTTAGCTATGTTTTCTATGAATAATTTTTGTGTTTTTGAGTTAGACACAGACAGCACAGATGTATTTGGGTAATTTTCAGCAATCCATAGGCTCAAAGACCCCCAGCCACAACCCATATCAAGTATGGCTTGCCCATCATTCAGCATCGCTCTTTTGCATGTGATCTCTAGAGCATTAATTTCTGCATGATCTAGATCATTTGTATCTTCATCCCAAAAACAGCAACTATATTTGAATCGTTCACCAAGAACTAATTCATAAAATTCAGGAGGGACTTCATAATGTTGCTCATTTGCAGATGAGGTATTCACAGCGATAGGCGAAGCATTCATCACAGATATCATTTTCATTTGATTTTTATCGGCCAATTCACATTCGCTACTACTAATATCAATCAGTCTTTTGCGCAGCAATGCTCGAATACCAATCCTAACCAATAGGTCTGATATAAAGCCTTTTTCTATCATGCTAAGTGCAAGGTTATTAAGTTTCTTTTTCATTGATATATTGACTTAGATTGTGAATACCTAATTATAGTCTGAATTAATGAATTAATTAATCCTTAGATCTATTTTTTATTATTAATTTTTTAAAAGTTAATTATTATTATTTAGTTCAAATATATCTCTTATAATATTGATTTTATTGATTTATTTTTGATTTTTCTAATGTTTCATACAAAATTGATCTTTGGACATTACTTCCTCCAAAACTGGCTTCATTTTTGATTACATTCGATAATATTTT
>QOPG01000002.1 GCA_003331585.1 Gammaproteobacteria bacterium
TCCAGGAACTATAGGTGGTGCAGCACTGCAAAATATAAGCCCAGAAATAATTGAAAGAATTGAAATTGTTAAAGGCGCTAGATCTTCCTTATACGGAACCGATGCAATTGGAGGTGTGATAAATGTTATCACTAAAAAAGTAAACTCCAGTTCCATTAATACGAGTGTGGGTTATGGTTCATTTAATAATCGAACCGCTTTGATGGATTTAGGTTATGCAAATCAATCATCTGAACTTGGAGTAACAATAAACTCAAATCAGACAGATGGTTATGCGATCAGAACTGACAGTGACACTAAAAGAGGATATGAAAATTTAACCTCAAATGCTTATTACAAACAAAAATTCAGTAGCAGTGATATTGCCATGAGGTATTGGAGATCAGAAGGAAAAGTTGAGTATCTGGATTTCTTTTTATCTCCTCTTGATCAAGATTATTTAAACGAAAGTACTGCATTTGAAATAAATAATGTAATCTCCGATCAATTCAAGAGTAAAATTCTTTTAAGTCATATCAAGGATGATATTAAACAAAACCAATCAACAGATTATGTCACCTCCAAACGTAATGTATTTGACGCTCAATTAGATTTCAGCATAGAAAAACATAATATTGCCGCAGGAATCTATATAAGCGATGAAGAGGCAGCAAGTTTCGCATGGGGATCAGGATATACAGAAGACACAAGATCAGAGGAATTCTTTATTCAAGACAGCATTATTGAGGGAAAACATAGAGTATTTATTGCGACTCGATACATAGATCATGAGACTTTTGGTGATGAGATTGTCTGGAATGCTGAGTATGGATTTGATTTAAACGATCGTATATCTTTTTCAGGCTCATCAGGAAGTGGTTTCAGAGCCCCTGATGCAACTGATCGATTTGGCTTTGGTGGAAATATAAATTTACTTCCTGAAGAATCAAATGATATTCAACTTAGTGCTTCATTCAAAAAAAATGATAACTCCTCTTACAAATTTGAAATTTTTGATACTCAGATAAGCAATCTCATCGAGTACGATATGAATGCAAATAAAATGCAAAATATCGGTCGCGCTTCAATGAAAGGTATGCAAATTGGTTATCAATATACGGATGATATATATGTATTTAGAGCTGATGTAATTAATCAAAGAGCTAAAAATGACATTACAAATAGCGATCTTTTGAGAAGAGCAGATCAAAGTCTCACACTGAATATATCTAGAAAATTTAATGAGAATATCTTCGGTTTGTCACTTCTTGCAAGTGGAGAAAGAAAAGACTTTGGTGTCACACTTCCTGGCTATGCTATTGTTAACTTAACTGCAAAACTTAAGGTAACCAGTAACTTATCAATTAATGCTCAAATTGAGAATATTACGGATAAAGATTACCAAACTGCGTCAAATTATAGAATGCAAGGCGCAAGTGTATTTATTGATTTAACTTATAACTGGCAATGAGAGTAAGATATTGGGAAATAGATTAAGCAAAATTTATACCAAAACTGGTGATGATGGTACAACTGGCTTAGGCGATGGAAGTCGTATTCAAAAAGATGCACTCAGAGTTGAAGCATACGGAACAGTTGATGAGGTAAACAGTGCAATTGGTATTGTCCTATCTAACGATCAAATACCGGAAAAAGTAAGGGAATCACTTGTATGTGTTCAACATGATCTTTTTGACCTAGGTAGTGAACTTTGTATTCCTAATTACGAAGTAATAACCGAGGAATTCACTAAAAATCTTGAAGAATATCTCGATCATTTTAATGATTCTTTACCTGCCTTGAAAGAATTCATATTACCCGGAGGAAGTCCAGCGACAGCTCATTGCCACCTTGCCAGAACAATTACTCGAAGAGCAGAAAGACGTGTTACTTCACTAATGAAATCAGAAGAAATTCGAATAGAGGTTTTGCATTATTTAAACCGCTTATCTGATTTGCTTTTTGTAATTGCTAGAGTGATAGCCCGAAATGAAAATAAGCAAGAGATTCTATGGGATAGGAAAAATATCAATAAAAAATAGGGCTCAACCATAAGTATAAATTTTATAGTTTTGATCTAGCTTGTTCTAATTTAGAGCAAATTTCTTTGCCAGCATTAACTAATCCAGAAGTCGGTCTTTCTAACTCCCTTGCATTTAAATAAAATAAATTATCCAATTTTATTGCCGACATATTTTCGAATTTTTCCCATATCTTAAGTTTCATTTTATTAGAAGCCACATCTCTACTTAAGATGACTTCTGGATCCCTGGAAACTACGGATTCCTCAGAAATTGATGGAGCAGTTTGTTTTACATCTGAAAAAATATTAATTCCACCACAAATATCAATGACCTCACTAATAAAATGAGATCCTCCAATAGTAAAAATTGGTTTTTCATCTATTTGAAAAAAAACCCTTAATTTTTTCTTTTTTTGATAAGTATCTTTTAGATATTTAATGCCTGTTTTAAACTCATTAGCAATTTTTTTAGCCTCGTTTTTTTTCCCAACGACGTCACCCAATAACAATATAGATGAAGCTATATCCTCAAGATTTTTAGATTTAATAATTTTCACTTTAAATCCTAAATTGACTAGCTCATCCACAATATTTCGTGGTGTCCCGCTTTCCCAAGCCAGAATAATATCTGGTTCTAAAATAGTGATTTTCTCAATATCCAATACAAAAGCATCTCCTATATTAGGTAAGTTTTTTAACTCTTCAGGAAAGTCGGTATATGCACTGACACCAACCAAAGTATTCAATGCACCAAGATTGAACAACATTTCAGCTAAGTGAGGAGATAAAGTGATAACTCTGCTCGCATTATTTTCAATAATAGATTCCTCTTTTTTTGAATTCTCACTAGTGCAAGACGCCATTATAAATAGAAGAAAAATACACAACTTATAAAAATTACTAGACATTATTGTTATTTATCCCCCAATCAAATGATCGTATAATTTACACCAGTCAAATGCAGGCCCTGGATCCGTTTTTCTCAATGGTGCAATATCACTGTGAGCCACAACATCTCTCGGGGTAATATGGGGATATAAATTAAATAATGCGTTTAACGTTTTAGCTAATTTTATATATTGAATATCCTCATAAATAGTGTGGTCCTCGCCCTCTAACTCAATACCAATTGAAAAATCATTACAATTATTTTTCCCTTTGAATTCTGACTTACCGGCGTGCCAAGCTCTTTTATCAAAAGGAACAAACTGCGTTATAACGCCCTTTCTGTTAATTAATAGATGTGCTGAAACTCTCATTTGTCCAATTTGCTTAAAATAATGATGTTTATTCTGGTCTAAGGTATTCAAAAAAAGATTCCTGATGTAATCACCACCGAATACACCAGGAGGAAGGCTAATCCCATGAATTACTATAATTTCAGGCTTGCATTCTTTTGGTCTATCATCCTGATTTGGAGAATCTATGAATTCGCATGAGCTTAGATGAAAATTTTTTTTATTAACCCAGAAAAGATCGTCATTATCTGATTCAGCTATGCCATTCATAGAGGAATGATATAATAGTTACTTTTTTTCATATAGAAAATTTTCATCAAAGCGCCAAATAAATAATTAACATTTTTATGACCAAGCATCGTTTATACATTGATTCAACAATTATTGTTGGAAATGAAATTCATCTAAGAATGGATAGGATGCACTATATTGTGAATGTTCTTAGATTAACTATTGATGACAGCTTGATAATTTTCAATGGCAGCGGTCATGAATATTTTGCAGAAATTATTGAAATTAATAAAAAGTACGTAACGCTTATACCCAGAGAATTAACTTATTATGAAAAACCCTCTCCTCGCACTATTCGTATTGGGCAGTGCTTAATTAAAAAATCTAAAATGGACCTAATGCTTCAGAAAACAACTGAATTAGGAGTAAACGTTATCGTCCCTCTGGTATCAAAATATTCAGTCATTAAAATTAAAAAAAGTAACGAAAGATTAAAAAAGGATCATTGGGAAAAAATTGCTCGTAGTGCCTGCGAACAATGTGGTAGAAATTTCATCCCTGAAATTGAGAATCCTAGGTTATTAGATGAATTCATAAACGAAAAAAGCAGTAACTTTAAAATTATTCTCGATCCCACGTCCTCAAAAACTTTTAATGAAATTAACCCACAAGATAGAAACATTGATATTTTGATTGGTCCAGAAGGTGGATTTCATAACAGAGAAATCGAAGTTGCTGGTAGAAATAAATTTGTGCGTGTTTCAATGGGACCAAGAATATTGAGAGCAGAAACGGCCGCCATTAGTGCAATATCAATTATTCAGTCTCTCTGGGGCGATATGAGTGCTGACTTCCCCCTCAAGAAACGATAGGATTAATCAAACAAAAACATTTTGGATCTTAATTATGAAAGCATCAAAATATAAATTAGGTATTGTCATGGATCCGATATCTGAGATAAACCCAAAAAAAGATAGCTCTTTTGCGATGTTGCTTGAAGCTAAGAAGCGAGGCTATGAAATTTTTTATATGGAACAGAGAGATATTAAATTAACTGACGGTATACCTACTGCTGATTCAACTGTTATTGATGTTTTCGATAAAAGTGAACCATGGTTTGAATTTAAAGAGAAATTATCGATTAATTTAAATGAATTAGAAGTTATATTGATGCGAAAAGATCCGCCTTTTGATATGGAATTTATTTATACCACATATATTCTAGAAAAAGCTGAAAAAGAGGGTGTGCTTGTTGTGAATAAGCCTCAATCTCTAAGAGATATGAATGAAAAAGTTTATACAACTTGGTTTCCAGAATGCACCCCACCATCTTTGATAACCAGATCCATGGTCGAAATAAAATCTTTTCTCAAGGAGTATAAAAAAATTGTTGTTAAGCCTCTGGATGGAATGGGCGGTAAATCTATTTTTGTAATTGATTTAAACGATGGAAATGCAAATGTAATATTAGAGACAATTACAGATTATGGTAATCGCTTTGCCATGGCTCAATTATATATACCTGAAATTAAAGAAGGCGATAAAAGAATTCTTCTTATTGACGGTGAACCGGTTCCGTTTGCATTAGCTAGGGTTCCTTCGGCAGATGATAATCGAGGAAATCTCGTTATGGGCGCGACTGGAGAAGGCAGAGATCTTACAGAAAATGATAAATTAATTTGCAAAGCAATTTCTGCAACTTTGAAAAAGAAAGGAGTGTTATTCTGTGGTATTGATGTTATCGGTAACTATCTCACAGAAATTAATTCTACTAGCCCAACTGGAATAAGAGAACTGGATAACATCTTCCAATTAAACATTTCAAAAGATCTATTTGATGTTATCGAAACTAAAATATGAAGAAAACTTCTGTTGTTATTGCGTTTGATTTTGGATTGAAAAGAATTGGGTGTGCGATCGGACAAAATCTCACGAATACAGCCAATCCTCTTGGAACAATATCCAATTCCAGAAGCGGTATAGATTGGAATAGAATCGAACAATGGATTGAAGAATGGCAACCGGATAAATTGATTATTGGGAAAACTAAAAAAGCTGATGGCTCAAAATCTGATCTAGATGAGGCAATAAATATTTTCGCTAATAAATTAAGAAAGAAAAATATCCCAGTAGATTATGTAGATGAAGCCAGAAGCTCAATCGAAGCCCGGGAAATACTTAAAATAAAACGTAGAATTGGATCAAATAAAAAAATCAAAAAAGAAATGATTGACGCAATTTCTGCATCAATCATAGCTGAAAGATGGCTTAAATATAATAATTAATTTAAGCTTCCACTCTTAATAAGTTTTATTTACATTAATAAGAAATCGAGAAAATCTGATGCAAAATGAATCACAAATTCAACTCGGTCAGGATGGAAGGTTACGTCACTTATTGACATTAGAAGATTTAAATAAAAATATAATCGAAAATATACTGCACACAGCAAAAAGATTTGTTATTTCTAAAAAAATTTCAGAAAAAGAAAAAAAGATCTTTCAGAGTAGTACTGTAGCAAATTTATTTTTTGAGCCAAGCACAAGAACTCGTGGCTCGTTTGAGATTGCTTCAAAATTACTGGGATGCAACTCAATTAATATTGACATAAAAAATTCCTCAGAAAAAAAAGGTGAAACACTGCTTGATACCGTTAAAACAATACAATCGCTCGGGGTAAATTTCTTAATAGTAAGACACAGTGAAAGTGGCTCACTTAATTTAATAACGCAAGAGATTGGCGATAAATGCATAGTTATAAATGCTGGTGAGGCAAACGTATCTCACCCCACTCAGGGCCTTCTTGATCTTTTGACGATCAGCCAAACAAAAAAAAGCTTTAATAATCTTATCGTTACAATTATAGGGGATATTTCACACTCAAGAGTAGCTCGATCAACAATTCATGGATTGACGACAATGGGAGTAAAGGAAATAAGACTAGTAGCCCCAGAAGAGTTTTCAGTAATAGAGAGAATTACACCGATATGTAAAAATTTCGAAAATATTGATGAAGGATTATTGGATGCAAATGTGGTGATGGCTCTCAGAATACAACACGAGAGAATTAAAAACTCCAAGAAAATAAAAGCGCTAAATAATTATTTTGAAAACTTCGGTCTTACACAAAAAAGAATGAAGTTGGCATCTCCTGATGCAATAATTATGCATCCTGGACCAATGAATAGAGATGTAGAGATCGAATCTTCGCTCGCCGATGGATCTCAATCTGTTATTTTACAGCAAGTTGCAAATGGGGTTGCGATCAGGATGGCATTATTAATGGAATTATTAACACAACATGATTGAACAAAATTATAATCATATTCAAAAATTAATTTGCACTGCCAAGACTCAGTACAACAGAGAAAATGAAAATATATCTCTATTAGCAGTGAGCAAAAAACAGCCACTTACTGCAATTAAAGAAGCTTACAATCTTGGTCAACTCGACTTTGGTGAAAATTTTGTTCAAGAAGGTGTAGAGAAAATAAAAGAACTCAATAATAAAAATATAAATTGGCATTTCATTGGACATATACAGAGCAATAAAACACGTCTGATTAGTGAAAATTTTGACTGGGTACATACGGTAGATAGAATTAAGATTGCAGAGAGATTAAGTAAACAGAGACCAGAACATGCCAATAATCTTAATATTTGCATTCAAATTAACGTAGATGATGAGAAAACTAAATCAGGAATAGATATCAAAAATGTTTTTGATTTGTGCTATGTAATTGATGAACTACCAAATCTAAATTTGAGAGGTTTAATGTGTCTTCCAATGACAAGATCGGACCATGAACAACAAAGGCAACCATTTAAGGTGCTAAAAAAACTATACGAACATCTCAATAAAGAAAGATTTCATTTGGACACATTGTCAATGGGAATGACCAATGATTTTAGTGCAGCAATTCAAGAGGGTTCAACAATAATCCGAATTGGAACGGCTCTGTTTGGCCCAAGAGATAAATCTTGAATAAAGAAAATTAACCCATAGATCTAAACGATGATCCAAATATTAAACAAAGAAAACAGATGAAAGATGCATTGTATTTTTTAACCCAAACAATTGGAAATTTAGTTGTACTGATTTTTATTTTGAGATTTTGGTTGCCAATATTTAGAGTAGATTTTAGAAACCCGATATCTCAATCAGTATTAAAATTTACATCACCAATTGTTAATAAAGCCAGAAGATTTATACCTTCTTTTGGTCAAATTGACACCTCAGTTATTCTTGTGACTTTTTCTATACAATCTTTATTAATTTTTATGTTATTAACTATCTCTCAAAATACCGTAGACTTTTCATTGGTATTGATAGCTGCAATTTTTGAACTCGCCCTTTCCAGTGCTAATTTATTTTTTTTAGTAATAATAATTAATGTGCTTTTTAGTTGGATTGCCCCTTATACCTATAGCCCGTTTAAAACCTTGGTTGAAAATATAGCCGATTCAATACTATCTCCATATAGGAAGATGTTTGGCCCAATTGGAGGACTTGATCTATCTCCCTTGTTTGCAATTATTGCAATCCAAACAATAATGATCTTTCTTAAAAGCTCTGCACCCCTCAATGTTTAGTTGATCTTGAAAAATTAAAAAAATGAAAAGATTGCACATTACATTTTTCTTTTTAATTATATTATGGGGTTGTGGGGGCGAACAAAAAAAAATTCCACAAGCACAGAGTGCACAAAATAATATTTTCGAAATCAGAAATCATGTTGTCTATTTGAGCACCAATTACACAGAAGATATCCCTGACGATGTGGCTGAGAAATTCAGAATAGAAAAAAATGAAAATAACATATTACTAAATGTATCAATCTTTAAAAAATCAAATAATCAGTCGACAAATGCAAACATTTCTGTGAAGGCAAATAATCTTCTAGGGCAGAGCAAGAAAATACAATCGTTTGAGATAATTGAAAATGGTAATACTTCATATGCATACCTAAGCTCAATATCTGATCAGGAGACATTGAATTACAATATAGCAATAAATATAGAAAATAATATTAGTAGCACGCTCAAATATTCCAATAAATTTTATGTTGAATGATTTTTGGCAATGAGAGTAATAGTTATTTCTTTTTTATTATTATAGGATAATGAGGTCTTTAAAAAAAACTTCTCCAAGTTAATAGATTTGATGCTTAACTCAGGAAGATAAGTCAATGAAGAGAAAAAAAACAACAGATAAAGAGATGAATAAGCAGCCAACCAAATCAGAAATATTTAGCCATATTGCCAATGAAACAGGGCTTACAAAGAAAGATATCGCTGCCGTTTTTGACTCAATGACTAATCTCATAAAGAAGAACATCAGTGGCAGAAAATCTCCAGGAATGTTCACAATACCCAATCTAATCAAAATAAAAATTGCCAAAAGAGCTGCAACTAAAACAAGACAAGGTACTAATCCTTTTAATGGAAAAGCAATGACGGTAAAAGGAAAACCAGCAACTAAAGTTATAAAAGTTTCTGCCCTCAAACGTCTCAGAGATATGATTTAGATATAGATGATCGAATCTCTTCTTAATCCGAATCACTTAATAGAATACTTGCAGTCTTATTACTACTATATCTATCCATCAATTTTTATTATTTTAATTATCAATTTTTACTTTCTTTTCAAGTATCGCAAAATAATAAATAGACAAAATATAAAATTAATTAGATTGAATGCAAGTTACACTCAGATCAAAAAATTAGTAAGAAGTCTCTCAGCAAAGATAAAAATCCATAAAAAATTTGATAATAAGAAATTTGTTTCAACAACAAATGATCGTGATTTGAACTTCATACCCGACAGTGAAAAGAATAAAATATTGTCAAGAGAATTAAGGCAATGGAAAAAAAGAGTTAGCCCGTTAATTGATAGATTCAAAAAACTATCTAATGAAAATAAGAGACTCAAGAAAGAATTATCTGAAGCTCAAAGAATTATATCAACAATTGATATAATGCAATCTCCCGACGAAACTAAAACTGTAATAAATCTAAATAATTATAGGTCCAGGGATGACTTACAAAGTATAAGAGGAATTGGCTCGTCAATTGAGAAAGTTTTAAATAAGTACGACATTTTCAGGTATCAACAAATAGCAAATATAACTGAATATGAAATTAACCTAATTGCAAATGATATAAAAGGATTAAAAAGTCAGATATACAGAGAGGACTGGATTGGGCAAGCAGAATATTTTTGTAGTCAGGATAGTATAAAGTCAGATAGTTGAATTGATTACAATTTAACCTCTACTCTGATTCATCAAATTTCAAAGAGACTGAATTTATACAATATCTCAATCCACTTGGTTGAGGTCCATCTTCGAACACATGCCCAAGATGCGAATCACATTCATTACATAGAACCTCTAAACCAGAAATGGAACCGTCTGGTCTTATATGTTTTTTATCTACTTTTGTTTTTATATTATTTTCAGATAGTGGTAGGAAAAAACTAGGCCATCCGGTACCAGAGTCAAATTTATGCTCAGATGAAAACAGTTCTATACTACAACAGATACAGTTGAATTTTCCCTTACGTTCCTCATTTAGAAGCTCTCCAGTAAATGGCATTTCTGTTCCTTTTTCCTGCGTTACATGAAACTGCTCAGGCGTAAGATCTTCTTTTAAATTTTTATTGTTTTTAGTCATTCTTATTATCTTGATTAATATTTTAAAGATTTTATCTCAGTGTTATCATTTTTTTTTCGAAGCCTTCTTTTTTGTTACTTTCTTTTTAGATATTTTTTTCTTTGAAGAGGGCTTAGGTGATGATTTATTGATTAATAAACTTGAGACTCTTTTGACATAGTCCGAAGGATTTTGCAGCTGCTCACCGTCTGATATTAGTGCATGATCGAGTATCACATTTGATAATGAGTTAAAAAAGTCATGATTTTTGGTGTTCTGCAGTTCATTTATTAAGTCGTGATCTGCATTAATCTCTAAAATAGGTTTAGTTTCTGGTAATTGTTGCCCAGATGCTTCTAGCATTCTTTTCATTTGGGGTGGTAAATCATTATCTCCAGGAACGACACAAGCCGCTGACTCAACTAGCCTTTGACTAATATTAATAACGTCAACTCTGTCATTTAGAGCACTTTTCATTTTCTGAATAAAATCAGCGTGTTTACTATTTACCTTTTCTTGATCTTGCTCTTTTTCTTTTGGTAGTGATATATTTCCACGGCCTACATCTTGGAGTTCTTTTCCATCAACCTGTTTGAGGTGTTCAGCCATCCATGGATCAATTCTATCTGTAAAAAATAGAACTTCTATATCGTGCTTCTCAAGTTGCTCAAGATGGGGGTTTGATTTAGCGGATTGATAATTATCCGCTAACAGATAATAAATTTTATCCTGACTCTTCTTGCTGTCATCAATATAATTTTTAATAGATCTTGTTTGGTTGTCTGATTCTGTTTTTGTTGACGCAAACCTGAGAAGCTTTGTTAATTTTTCGTGGTTTTTTGGATCCTCAACAAAACCTTCTTTTAAAACTTGGCCAAATTCTTTCCATAAATTTTGATAAATTATTTTATCTTCTTTTGTGTCTTTGGATTCCAATTTACCCAGCATATCGAGCACACGTTTTGTTAACGCGGATTTGATTGCCTCTATTTCTGGATTTTTTTGTAATAACTCTCTTGATATATTAAGGGGCAAATCGGAACAATCAATTACGCCTTTTATAAATCTCAGATAAAGCGGTAAAAACTGCTCTGCCTCATCCATTATAAACACCCTTTTTACATAGAGTTTAAGACCTTTCGGCGCTTCTCGATTCCAGAGATCAAAGGGTGCTCTTGAGGGGATATAAAGAAGACTGGTATATTCTCTCTTACCTTCAACTTTATTATGACTCCATTGAAGTGGATCTGAATAATCATGCGCGATGTGCTTATAGAACTCTTTATACTCATCGTCCTTAACTTCTGTTCTTGACCTGTTCCAGAGCGCGGTAGCAGAATTTACTATATTTGATTCCTCTTCTTTATCATCTTGACTAGATAGTTCTACTGGAAAAGCAATATGATCAGAATACTTTCTGATTAAATTTTCAAGCCTCAATTTATCTGAATACTCTGTTTCGGTAGGCTTAAGATATAGAGTAATTTTCGTGCCACGACTTTCTTTATTAATTTTTTCAACTGTAAATTCGCCTTGCCCATCAGATTCCCATTTAAAACTCTCAGAATTTTTTAATCCAGCACGACGAGTTTCAACAACAACTCTATCAGCGACAATAAAAGCAGAATAAAAACCAACACCAAACTGACCAATCAGTTGAGCATCTTTTTTTTCATCGCCAGTTCTTTTGCTCAGAAACTCGGCTGTTCCTGATTTAGCTATTGTTCCAAGATTTTCTATTAATTCATTGCGTGTCATTCCAATCCCATTGTCAATTATCGAAACGGTTTTCTTCTTAGAATCGAATGAGATTGCTATTTTTAAATTAGGGTCATCTTCCAATAACTTGGTATCTGCTAATGATTCAAATCTTAATTTATCGGCTGCATCTGATGCGTTAGAAATTAACTCTCTTAAAAATATTTCTTTGTTGCTATACAAAGAATGAATCATTAAATGCAATAGTTGCTTAACTTCTGTTTGAAAACCTAATTTTTCTTTTTTTTGCTTTTTTGACAAATCATTGCTCCAGTAATTTTAATTTTCTGTATAACTACCAAAAGATGGTGATATTACTGATATTTTCAAGTAAATCCAATTTATAATAATTTACAGACAAAACAAAATATGAATACGATGCAATTATTTTAAAAGTCAAAGATACTTATCTATTAAAAAATAAGAATGAATTGCTGTATCCTAGGTATTTAATTTATGTCTATCTAAATATCAGTGACTTATGACGCGAGAAAAAAAAATACCGCTTTATACTTTTCTGACACCGTCAAATATGCACATTTGGTTGCTCTTTCTAATTTTAAGAATTAACAGTTTTTTTTCACACAACATCCAAATCAAAAATGGTAAATTTCTAGGCAGAATTCTTCATAAATTTATACCAAAAAGAAGAGCAATTACGCGACGCAATATATCCCTGGCCTTCCCTGATAAAAATAAATCACAGGTAAATCATCTGGCACTGAAGCATTTTGAGGAAGTCGGTGCTTCAGTTGCAGAATTAGGGATAGCCAGATGGGGCTCCAGTCAGAAAATTTATGAAACCAGCACTTGGGAAGGCAAACAATTTATTGAAGAAGCTAAAAAAAATAATAGAGGGATCCTTCTCTTGAGTGCTCATTTCACTACACTTGAAATTGGTGGCTCCCTATTGAGATATGAGTTTCCTGAGTTTGATGTTGTGTATAGAAAAAATCGTAATGAGTTTGTTACTGAAATATTTCGATCAACCAGAGAGGGCTTCGCGCGAAAAGCAATTGAAAAAAGAGATATTAAAACAACAATAAGAACTCTGAAGAATGGCGGTGTTGTCTGGTATGCACCTGATCAAAGTTACAACAGAAAACAGTCGGCTGTCATTCCCTTTTTTAATAGGCCAGCAATGACTAATACCGCTACCTCGGCTATAGCTAAATTAGGAAATGCTGTGGTGCTGCCTTTTTTCCCAAGAAGAAAAGAAAACGGTCATTATATTATGACGTTTAAACAGCCATTAAAAAATTTTCCAAGTGATGACTCTGTTTCGGATACGGAACAATACGTAAAAATTCTCGAGAAAGAGATTCGATTGTGTCCTGAACAATATTATTGGATTCACAAAAAATATAAAAACCTTCCAGTGGGTTTCAAGGATTTCTATTCTAATCTAGATGAATGGAAATAACTCTCCTGGAGTTCGTCCCAGTTTGAATCACAAAAATTTATAACCGAATTATTTCTTATGATCTTGTTTATTGAAGATTTTAGTCTAGTTAAATTAGATCGTTGTCTTCTTTTGGATTCGGTTAAATAACTTTTATCGAAATCTATTAACCAAAATTTATTATTATCATCAATCTGGATGTTATAAGCATTTAAATCTGCGTGAAAAAGACCGATATTATGAAATTTTGCAATGAGTACTCCTACTTGTTGCCAAAAATTATCGAAATAATCTCCATCAATTAAATATCTTGCCAATGGTTTAACTTTAGGTAACTCAGCTGTAATTAGATCCGCCTTATAAAAAAAATGATATCTTTTGTAACGGGCTGCAACGGGTCTAGGGACAGGTAATCCCAAGCTGAACAACTTTCGTAATAACCTCCATTCGGAAAATGAACGTGTATTTTCTGCTCCTGTCCAAAAATAAGAATCCTTTATAAAATGTGATACTGCACCACCCCGATTATAGTGACGTAATACATAATTACTTTCATTATTGGTCAAATAAAAAATATTATCGCGACCACCGATATCTTTTCCGGATATTCTGGAATGTGGCCATGAGGATGGTACAAATAAATCATCTGTGACTTTCTCTATAATTGAACTATCATAGAGGATTGCTCCATGATCTATGTTATGTACAATATCAGTCAATGCTTTTTCCTTGTGTTATTTGGTTTAACTTAATAGAGCAGCCATGAAAAATATCTGCATAGTTCGTTTATCAGCTGTCGGTGATGTCTGTCATGTAACAGCAATAGCAAGATCTATTCAAGATCATTATCCAAACACAAAGATAACATGGATCATTGGAAAAGTTGAATCAAGGTTAATTTCTAAAACTAATGATATTGAATTCATTGTTTTTGATAAAAAAAACGGCTTGAAAGAATATATCAATATTTACAAAAAACTTTCAAAACTCACCTTTGATGTATCCCTCCTGTTACATGCATCATTGAGAGCTAACCTCATCTCATTGATGCTCAAATCGCCAATTAAAATTGGTTATGATTTTATTAGAGCTCGAGATTTCCAGTGGATGATATCTAATAAAAAAATCGCTCAATCCTCTGGCAAGCATGTTTTAGACAGTATGTTCGAATTTTTAAAACTTATTAATATTAAAACTAAAAACTTTAAATGGAATATCCCGATAGATAAAAAGAAAGCATCAGAAATTCTAAATCTTTTATCAGAAAATAGACCTAATGTGATTATTAGTCCATTCAGTAGTATAAGATTAAATAATTTCCGTAACTGGAGATCAGAAAATTATTCAAAGATCATTGAATACCTTGTTTTAAAATATAACTGTAATGTTTTTCTCACAGGAGATCATTCTGAATTTGATAAAAAAAATGGAAAGGAAATAGAATTAAATTGTGACTCAAAATTCAATAATCTTATTGGTAAAACTTCGCTTAATGAATTATCGGCGTTAATAAAAAATTCGGACCTTGTTATTTCACCAGATTCAGCACCCATTCATCTAGCAACTGCATTAAATATTGATGTAATTGGTCTATACGCCTCCTCAAACCCAAAAAGAACTGGTCCTTATCAAAATACCAAATATACGGTAAATGAGTATCCTGCAGCCTGTATTAAATACTTAGGAAAAAATGAGAAAGACGTAAATTGGGGTAAAAGAATTAGAAATCCAAGTGTAATGGATTTGATAAAGCTAGATGATGTTGTAGAGAAAATTGATAATTATTTCTCTGATAATAGCATTTAGTGACTTTTAATGTATTTTAGATACTTTTATACATAATTATCAAAGTTTTATAAATAAATGTATTTTTTTAGTGAATTTTAGATACTTTTAGTCAATTATAGATACTTTTAGAGAGTTATAGATATTTTTTATATATATTTTCTAGTTCGAGCAGCACTTCATCTGGCTTCAATTTAACCAGGCTTGAATGATAACCCCCGTCAGCATCGCCTACTCTTATTCGACTATATCCACTCCTTTTCCTTAATGTGATCGCCCTTTCAGATAAGGGCGGTGTAAATTCGGGGCTTGTTGGGCCATAAACTGCTACTAATGGTGTATCAACAGCTGCTGCAATGTGCATCAAGCCAGAATCATTTGTCAGAACAATGTTCATATTTGACAATACATCAACAACATCAGTAAGGGCTGTTTTTCCAGTAAGATCAAACAAATTATCATTATCCATAAAATCAGTTTTATTTATTATCGCATTCGCATCTCTTTGATCTTTCTTGGAACCCATCAGAAAGACATTCCATTCCATCGAAAGGTAATGTTTTACTACAATAGAATAATATGAAGCAGGCCATTTTTTTGCTTGGCCATATTCTGCTCCTGGAAGAATACCAATAGATTTTCTCTCTGTATTTACATTTATTTCTTTGAAAATTCGTTTGCAATTTCTAATAGAAACATCGAGCTTAGGATAAAGGATTGATAGCTCTTTATTCGTTTTTTTTAATCCAAGCGCGGCATATCTCTTCACGGTTTGTTCTTGGATATTAGGATTGAATGCTCGAATATCATTGATAATTCCATAACGCATTTCACCTCTATATCCTGTTCTTATAGGTATATTAGCTAACCATGGAATTAATGCAGACTTTAAACTTCTAGGGAGGATTATTGCTTGATCGTAAGCAGTAGTTTTGAGTTCTCTTGCAATCTTGAAAATAGCTTTCAAGTTTAAATGATTATGTTTGCCCAATGAATTAATCGAATTATTAACTTCAGGCATCCTCTCAGTTATAGGCAATGACCACTCAGGAGCAATAACATCAATAATCATTTCAGGTGATTGTAGTTTTAGAAGCTTAAAGAGTGACTGAGCCATTACCATATCGCCAACCCAAGAAGGACCAACAATTAGAATTTTTTTCTTTGCATTCAAATTATTCAACGAGAGAATTTAGATACTGCTTGATTCCATTATGAATATCTGTGAACTTTTTTGAGTATCCAATTTTTCTGAGATTACCAATATCTGCCTTGGTTTCAGCTTGATAAGTTCCTTTGAGATTCTCAGGAAAATCAATGTAATTGATTTCCCCCTTTCCATGCCAATTAATGATTTCACGAGCAATTTGATTAAATGAATTTGATATTCCAGTTCCCAAATTAAAAATCCCTGAGATCTGAGAGTTTTGGTAAAACCATAAATTCACTTCTGCAATATCTTTCACGAATATGAAATCACGAAGTTGCTCACCATCCTCAAATCCATGGGAACCTTTAAATAAATTTGCAATCCCATGATCAAGTATTTGTTGGTTAAAATGGTAAACCACGCTAGCCATTTTTCCTTTATGTTCCTCTCCTGGGCCATAAACATTGAAATATCTTAAACCAACTACCTGATTATTCTTTGATAGACTCATATTCCTTACATATTGATCAAAGAGTAATTTTGAATACCCATAAACATTCAATGGGCTTTCATTATTCTCATGCTCATTGAATTTATCTGATGAGCCATAAACTGCCGCAGAGGATGCATATATAAATCTCGCATTTGTTTGGAGACAAGCTTCTAATAATATCTTTGAAAAAGTGTAATTATTGTTCATCATATAATTGCCATCCCATTCAGTGGTATCAGTGCAAGCTCCCTGATGAAATACGCATTTAATATTCTTAAGAAAGTTGTCGTTCTTGTTTATAGATTTTAGAAATTCTTCTCGATCAAGATAATCACATATTTTTATATCAGAAATATTTGAAAACTTTTTCCCATGACTTAGATCATCAACAATTATGATGTCTTCATTTGTTTGATGTTCAAGCATCCTAGCTAAATTACTTCCAATAAACCCGGCGCCACCGGTAACAATTACCATAAATTTATTCACTATCCTTCAGATAGTATTCGGCACCGCAATATGGGCACTTTGCTTCACCGGTATCTTGAATAGGCAGATAAACTTTGGGATGAGAGTTCCATAGGTACATTCCAGGCATCGGGCAAGCTAGAGGAAGATCCTTTGTTGATACTTGATATCGACTTTGTGCATTTGCCTTATCAAGATTCTCTGAATCTTTTCCTTTTCTAATTTTCATTTACAAAAACCATTAATTTCAAATTAAAAGTAATTATATCAATGAATACATTCACATAACAAAACAAAGATAAAGATAAATTTATAAATTAGTTTTTACTGATATCATGAATCAATGAATAAGCAAAAGAATCTCCTTGTAGTTCATCACACCAAATCAGGCAGCACGATGAAGATGACTGCTGCTATTATAAAAGGAGCAAAAAAAACCAATATAAATATTCGATCTATAAGCGCACTCAAAGCTTCCTCTGCAGATGTATTTTGGTGTGATGGGTTAATCCTCGGTACTCCTGAAAACTTTGGCTACATGAGTGGAGCAATGAAGTATTTTTTAGATGAAATTTATTATGACTGCCTTGAAAAGAAAGAGGGATTACCATATGCGATCTATGTAAAAGCAGGAAATGATGGAACAGGAGCAATAGTGAATATTGAGAAGATTCTATCAGGCTTATCATTTAAGAAAATCCAAGATCCAGTTTTAGTTGTTGGTGACTTAGATAAAATAGCATTATCAAGATGTGAAGAACTTGGCCATCTTATGGCGGCTGGGCTTATAGAAATGATTTTTTAACTTAAATTTAATCCTCGTAATTATATAACCATTGCATAATCGAATCTTGCAATTCCTCGCCAAATCCCTTGTGAATATCTCTTTCATTGTGAATTATTGCTAAACCATAACGCTTTCCTGATTTTGAATGAATGTAACCCGCGACCGAGCTTACATGATCAATACTTCCTGTTTTTATATGCAACTTCCCAGTTAATTCATCATTTTCATTTCGATCAGACATAGTTCCATCTAAACCTGATATTGCAAGTGATGATAGAAACTCTGGCATAAAATCACTAGCATATGCATATTTTAATAAATGAATAATTTGGTCAGCGGAAACAGTTGCTATTCTTGATAATCCAGATCCATTTTCGATATAAAATCCATCAGTACTAAGATTTTTTTCTTCAAGCCATGAGTAAATGAATTTTTGCCCCTTGATAATATCTCCTGGAGCAGAGATTTTTTCTGCCGCTAACGTAAGTAACAAATTTCGACTCATAGCATTATTACTATTTTTATTTATTTTACTAATTAAATAAGAAAGGCTATCGGATTCATGAACAAAAAATGGTTCTAAAAGCTCATCCCCGATTGCTTTTGCCCAAACCCCATCAAATTCACCGCCAATACTCTTCCATATAGATTGAAACAAACCATATGAATATTCGTTATGAGATAATACAGAACGAAAAAGGCTGTAATCTTGACAAGAATCTGGAAAAGTTCCTGAAAATACAAATTTCTCTTTTTTTTGAGAACTCGAAATTTGAATACCCTTTTGATAACCGACGCATTTGCTGACAACAGACTTTAAATTATTTGAAAACCTGAAATTAGGTAATAAAGGGTCCTGCTTAATTTTTATGTATTCATCTTCAATGCTTGATTCCACAAAAAAACGAACAGATCTAAAATTAAACATTAGTGCATTTGGTCCGACATTATATGATCTGAGCGGCTCATTATCGAATTCACCTGGGTCATAACTGGGGTTCAAAAAATAACTATCGTCTATCAACAAATTTCCTGTAATTTTTTTAACTCCCTCAACTTTAAGTCTATTAAGCATTTTCCATACATTCTCAGTCGTAAGATACGGATCACCATAACCTTTAATTAAAAGATCACCACTCAATACACCATCATTTAGATCACCTTTGACATAGAATGCGGTCTTCCATTTATATGTTGGCCCCAAAGCATCAAGAGCTATTGCAGTTGTAAATAACTTCATTACTGAAGCAGGAGTTCTGGGTACCTTTGAATTCCATGATAAAATGATGTCCTCATTCTCTAAATCAACAATAAGAACACTCAGAGATGATGGATTTAAGTTCCTATGCTTGAGGACAGACTGAATATTCTTTGGTAACATCACAGATTCTTTTCCTGAAGCCATCGAAGCATAAAAAAGCACTACGCTTAAAATCATAGAAGAAAGAAATTTTTTTAAATAGCAATGCATTGATTCGTATTTCAAAAAACCCTGAGACAAATTAAAGTCGCACTATCATGACACAAGATAATACAGTTAAAAATAATAAGTATAAAAGCTGGATTTCAATATTTTTTAATTCTCTTAAAGAAAACGATGAAGATTTCACCACAACTCCAATAAAAATAGCTCTACCCATGCTAGCTATTCCGATGATGATTGAACTATCAATGGAGGCAATTTTTGCAGTTGTTGATATCACTTTTGTTTCTTTTTTAGGAACAAATGCTGTTGCCGCAGTCGGTATCACTGAAGCATTGATAACAGTGTTGTATGCAGTTTCTATGGGTCTGGGTGTAACTGTTACAGCGATGGTATCAAGAAGAATTGGTGAAAATAAAAGAAAAGAAGCTGCAGAAATTACAGGACAAATTATATGGATAAGCGGGGTTATTTCTATTTTTATAGCAACAATCGGTTATCTATATGCCGCAGATATGCTGGAATTACTTGGAGCGAATAAATCAGTTGTTGAAATCGGTGAAAGCTATACAACAATATTATTTTGTGGTTCGGCTAGCATAATGTATCTATTTCTTCTTAATGCCGCATTCAGAGGCGCAGGTGACGCATCCATCGCATTCAAGTCCCTCGCTTTAGCTAATGGAATAAATATAATACTGGATCCTTGTCTTATTTTTGGAATTGGATTTTTTCCCGAGCTTGGTGTTAAAGGGGCGGCAATTGCTACAACAATTGGCAGAACAATAGGCGTGCTTTACCTAGTATACGTTCTGTTTCAGGGCAACAACAGGCTGCAACTGAAAGTGAAAAACTTAGCGATCAGACTGCATATCATAAAAAGAATTATCAAAATCTCTGTATATGGTATTTCACAATTTCTCCTCTCAACTTCTAGTTGGCTTTTACTCATAAAAATTATAGCTATGTTCGGTTCAGCGCCAATAGCAGCATACACGATTACTCTCAGACTAATGGAATTTGTGTGGTTACCTGTATGGGGCCTTGGAAATGCAGCAGCCACGCTTGTTGGGCAAAATCTTGGTGCAAATAGAGCAGATAGAGCGATAAGGTCAGTCAAATTAACAGCAAAATACAGCCTATATTTCATGATCATTTTCGGTGTCTTGCAATTCATATTTGCCAGTCAAATAATGAATTTATTCAGTGACAACCAAGATGTGATTAATTACGGTATAAATTGCCTCAAAATAATTGCCTGTGGTTATCCAGCCTTAGCGATTGGAATGATTATAGTGCAATCATTAAACGGTGCGGGCGACATAAAATCACCAGCAATTATTAATTTTTTATCCTATTGGGTTATACAAATTCCACTTGCCTACTTTCTCTCAGTACATACTGATTTAATGGGTAATGGAGTATTTATATCAATCTTAGTTGCTGAAATTATTCTGGCAATTCTCGCCTACCTCGTTTTCCAGAAATCAAAATGGCAAGAAGTAAATATCTAGGGCTAACTGGATGAATGAAATAAAAATATTCTTTGAGGCTCATAAAGTTGATTTATTCAGAAGCAATAAATTAATTTTAAAAAACCTTAACCTAAAGATTAACGATAATGAGTCTATTGCCATTCTTGGTCCAAATGGATCAGGAAAAACAACACTTATAAAAACCATTAATCGAGAAATATATCCTGCCATAAAAAAAAGTTCGTACTTAAAGATTTATGGCAAAAAGACATGGAATGTTTGGCGATTGAGATCAATGATTGGAATCGTATCCGACGATTTAATACAATCTTATAATCAAGATGTTATTGGAATTGAGGTTGTAATGTCTGGATATCACGCAAGCATTGGCGTTCATGGGCAAATTCAACGAAGATTGACGACCAAGCAAATTGATAAAGCTGAAGAGATTATGGAAAAACTGGATATCTCATTACTTAAAAATCAGCCTCTAAAAAAAATGTCAATGGGTCAGAAAAAAAGATGCTTATTAGCACGCGCCCTGGTCCATAACCCGAAGATCCTCCTCTTAGATGAACCTACAACCGGACTGGATCTTTCAAGTACCTACAAATATATGGATATTCTATCCAGTCTTAAGAAAGAGGGGCACAATATAATTCTTGTTACACATAACATCCATGAAATAAATAATGTGATAGAACGTGTCATTATGCTAAAACAAGGAAAAATTGTTGCAGATGGCAAGAAAGATAAAATTCTTACTGAAGAAAATTTAACCAATACTTTTGATATTGAAGTCGGTTTAAAAAAATTAAATGGGAATTTATTACCTTACAGAAAAACTATTCTGCAATAAAAGCGTCAATAAAATCTCTTAATTCACTTGGATTGCTTAAGAAATATTCCTTCTTGTCTTTTGAAAACTTTTTGAGTTGATACTCGAGTTTGAGAGCCTGCCCTTTTTCTTTAATTTGATGAGAAAAAACTAAATTGAAAGGCTTCTTACCCTGAAGATATTTTGCTCCTCGCTTTCCAGATGTATGCTCTCTCTGTCTTCTTTCTATATCATTGGTGATGCCGATGTAAAGGCTGTCATCGTTGCATCTTAATATATAAATATTCCACATATTGGCACATATTATTTTTTATAAAAAATCATGTTTTATTTCAGAGATTTTTGTGTCTTTTTCTTGCCATAGCTGATTTAACCAACTGTGAAATTTCTCTTTATTTTTGCTGTTTTCATGATAATCATTTGCAAGCATCCAGTCCTCAATTTCTATTTTTTTAATATCAACAATAACTCTATCAAATCCGCCACAAAGAAGATTCCAAAAACTTACCGTGCCATCTGGATAAACAATTGTTATATCCAGAATCTTGTTAAACATTTCTCCCATTGAGGATAATGCCAAACTAATTCCACCAGCTTTAGGTGCAAGTAGATTTTTGAAAGGCGAGTTTGTTTCTTTTAGCTTTTCCTCACTACATCGTGTGCCTTCAACAAAATTGATCACGCTGGTCGGATTGTCTTGAAATTTTTTACAGGCTTTTTGAGTGGCTTTAATGTCTTGCCCCTTTTTATTTGGAAATTTCTCCAAATAGGATTTTGAATATCTTTGCATGAATGGCATATCGAGTGCCCACCATGCTATCCCCAAGAACGGAAGCCAGATCAATTCACGTTTAATGAAAAATTTTAAAAAAGGAACCTTCTTATTAAGAACTGTCTGCAGAACAATGATATCGACCCAAGATAGATGATTTGCCAGGATTAAATACCAATTTTCTACAATCAACTGATCATTGCCTTTAATATTCCATTTTGTTTTATTTATGGAAGAAAATATAAACGAATTACATGAGACCCACATTGAAGCCATCTGGCTGCAGTATTTATTAAAAAAGACTTTTGAAGATTTTGCAGGTGATATTCCTCTCAATACAGCGAAAAGTATCAGTGGAATAAACCACAACACCGTGTTCAAAAATAAAACAAATAAAACTAGTGCGCCTCTTATATTTTTCACAGAAAGCGCCTTTGTTTTATTATCCGATTAATTGATTGTATTTGAAACATTCTGCTTTGCTTGATAACTCTTATGAGTATAATGTAGACCATAAATTTAAAGTGATGCAATTATCGCTTAATTCACAAGAGGTATTCAATAATTATGTCAGAAGCCAAGCTCATTAATGGAAAACTGAAAGCCCAGGAACTCACTGATAAAATAAAGCAATCTACATCTGACTTAAAGAATAATGGAATTGTACCTGGATTGGCAGTCATAATCATTGGTGAAGATCCTGCAAGTCAAGTTTATGTCAGAAACAAAAAAAGAACTGCGGAAGACTGTGGTTTTTTCTCTGTGCAGCATAATTTATCTAAAAATGTAAGTCAGCCAGAGGTATTGGATCTTATCAATAAATTGAATAATGATGACCAGATTCACGGTATATTGGTTCAGCTGCCACTTCCTAGCCACTTGGATGAAAAAGAAATAACACAAACTATTGCACCTTATAAAGATGTTGATGGATTTCATTACGTTAACATAGGTCAATTGTCTGCTGGAGAATTAGAGCAAGCATTCGTTCCATGTACTCCAGCTGGATGTATGCTGATGATCGAAGATCATGTTGGCAAAGATCTCTCTGGAATGCACGCGGTTGTTATTGGAAGATCAAATATTGTTGGTAAACCAATGGCAAATCTACTCCTTAAGGCCAATGCAACAGTGACCATCTGCCACAGCAGAACCTCAGATTTAGAATCTATTACAAAAACAGCAGACATTGTTATTGCCGCGGTCGGTCGACCAGATATGGTGAAAGGTGAGCACATAAAAGACGGAGCAATTGTGATAGATGTAGGTATAAATCGTATAGAGGTAGAAGAAAAAGGAGAGACAAAATCAAAACTTACTGGAGATGTTGATTTCAAAAGTGCTGCAATGATCGCAAGCGCTATCACTCCAGTTCCTGGGGGAGTTGGCCCCATGACAATCGCAATGCTTATGTTTAATACATTGAAAGCAGCCGAATTTTCAAGCACAAAGCAAACATGATTGAACTAAAAGAACCGCCAAAAATCGATCTCAACCAACTTCGAAAAGATTCCCCGGATTACAAAAAAACCATCCAAGAAATTAAACAAGCCGCATTAGATCCCGGTTTCTTTTGCCTTGAAAATATTTCAGAGGAGCAGACGGACCTTTTCGAGAACACAAAGAAACAAATGGATGCTTTCTTCTCACTTGGAAGTGATGACCCCATTAAACTGGATATCGATACAACTAATTCGGATAACAGCTATGGATGGATGCCAATGTTCCAAGAGCCGGCCTACGAGGCAGGAACCCTCGCTCATCTTGAGTCATTTGATTTTGGTAGAAGAAAAAAATCAACAGAGAAGCCATGTTATAAACCAAACCGTTGGCCACAAATAAAATTGTTTAAAGAAGATATTCGAAATATATGGGATGCATACACAAATATAGGAATGCTGACACTTGATGCCCTAAATGAAGCTTTTATTTTTCCTAATGAATTTCTCAAAAATAATTGCAGTACCCAAGACCTCAGTACGATGAGATTGCTGAACTATCCAAAAGTAGAGAGTTCTTTTATCAATAAAAATAATGTTGGTATATCTGCACATACCGACTTTGAGTGTATTACATTGATATCGCAAACTTCTCCTGGACTGGAAGTCAAAGGCGTCAATGGAGATTGGTATAAAGCTTCAACCGATGATAAGAAAATCATGGTAATTTTTGGAAAGATGCTTGAGGTATGGACTAATGGTGAAATCAAAGCTACACCTCACAGGGTATTAAATCGCGAATGGCAGAGATACAGCATTGTGATGTTTTTTGGAGTAAATGATGAGATTACCATAAAACCATTGGCTCAATTCACAGAGAATAAAGAGAATAAATACGCTCCAATTAAACAAAGAGCACATATCGACGAGGAAATAAAAAAAGCTCTCGAGAACAGAGATTCACTGAATGATGCTATATAATCTTCTTTAATGAATCTCTAGATATATTTCCACCACAAATTACAATAACGGCTTTCTTCCCGACATATTTTCTTTTTGTCGCTAAAAATCCCGCTATAGCAACACTTGCCGCACCCTCTATCAGCATTCTGTGGTTATCAATAAAATTATTAAGATTCATTATTATTTCATTCTCAGAAATGAGTTCAAAGCGATCTATTAATTGTTTGCATAATTCAAAAGTTATTGCCCCCTTTTCGATGCCACCAGCGGTTCCATCTGAAAGTGTTGGTTCACTTTCAATGTCTAAAATTTCGTCCGCATCAATCGAGTGAGCCATAACAGCAGAATTAGAAGGTTGGCATCCAATAATATCAAGGGCTTTATTGGAAAATTTAGCATACGAACTGATTCCAGATATCAATCCACCACCTCCAACCGAGACAGAAATCACATCACAGTCTGGCAATTGATCCATTATCTCAAAACCACAAGTTCCTTGCCCTGATATCACATCGAAATCATTATAGGGTGATAGGTATGTTAGATTATTTTTAGTTGCATAGTCTCGGGCAAAATTTTCTGTATCAACGCCATCCTCACCATGAAAACGCACCTCACATCCAGAATTTTTTATGGCATTAACTTTGACTGAGGATGTAGCTTCAGGCACAAAAACTAGACCTTTAATACCGAGCTCTTTCATCGCGAAAGCTGATGCCGCTCCGTGGTTTCCGCTAGATGCAGTTACACACCCATCCTTTTTTTCTTTCTTAGATAAAGAAAGAATTTTATTGAACGCCCCTCTCGCTTTGAATGATCCGGTAACTTGAAAATTTTCTAATTTCAACCAAACTTCTGCGCCACTATGTTCACTCAAATAAGCTGAATACTCAAGAGGCGTAACTCTCGTGAAATCTTTGATTCTGTCAACAGCCTCTTCTATCGAAGATGGCAGAGAATCTAGATTTTTTTTATTCACAATTCATCTTTAAGCTAGACGCATTTGGAAAGTATTTCCATATCACTTTCATAGGAACTTGCATCGAGCGGACCAAAAGAAAACCTAATAAAGTTATCCATAGGACTTGATGATTCACCGTCTCGAGTCATATCACAAAGATATCCAGGTAGAATTCCAGCATCATATTTAAAAAGCCTTTCATTGAATTCATCAGCAGAGGTTCCATTAGGTAATAACCCCCAATGATAAAAACCTCCGCATCCGGTAAAAAGCTCAAAACCTAGGTCACTCAAACCTTTCTCATATCTTTTTCTTTGCGACATAAAGAAATCACAAACTGCCTGACGAGCTTGTGACACCCGATCTTTTTCAAGTAGCTGCGTTACGTATAGTTGAGATGCTCTAGAGACGCCACCCATACCAATTGATGAGTAGTTCCTGAATAATTCGATATGCTTCTTCGCCGCAATTATCCACCCAACACGCATTCCTGGAACCTGAAGTCCCTTTGTAGCTGCGCCGGCAATAAATATATCTGTATCGTCTATGTTGTCAACATATTGAATCGCACTCATTGGTTCTGGGTCATTATAAAATTCATAGGCCTCGTCGAATAGAGCACCTTTTCCTTCTTGGCTGTATTTCTTGACGATTTTTCTTAATCGATCTGGTTCTAGTGCAACTCCTGTCGGATTGCATGGATTACTCTTAAGCAAAAAAACCCTTTTGGTATCTTCAACAGGCTCAATATCATAATCCTCATCAGAGGGTCTAAAATTGTTGTCAATGTTGCTAGGGATAAAATGAACTTTTCTATCTAACAATCTAAACATGTCCCAATAAGGTGTATATTCTGTCTCCTCAAGTGCAACGCAGATATCTGATTCAAGAAATGTCATACATGCCATTAATCCGGGTCTGCCACCAGCAAACACTCCTACATTATCTGGAGTAATGCCGGCATCATAGTGATTGTTGTAATAATCAGAAATAGCTGTTCTTAGTTCAATTTCACCAGTTGCCTTTGGATACTTTAGGTCATATGTCGTATCAAGATTGATCGTATCAGGTAAAGCCGGTCCATTTGGGAGTTGAGAAGTAATAGGATAACCTTGTGCCCATGGATGAGTTTTGCCATCACCCATATATTTATTTGTTGCGTCTGCAAATTTAAATAGCGTCTCGTATACACCCATTGGTGGAAATTGAATCAACATAATTTTTCCTTATTTTTTCTGATTTAACTTTTTTACTTTTAAGGTATTATCCATAAAAGTATATTGCGAATAGATTAAAGAATAGGTGAAAATCTTATCATTTTTTCTGGCTAGAACAATAAAAATCACACATTTCGATAGAAAAAGATTGAGATCAATTATCAAAGATAAAATATTTCTTCTCAGATGAATTAGGCAATAATAAATGGCCGACAATAATATTAGTAAAGATAAGTTTGGTTTGGCATTGTCCTATCTCCTTTTAGGTGAATTTTCGGGTCTTGCCCTCGATATTTCTGCCAAATATATTCTTCAGCAATATTCTCTTGTTCAATTTATTTTTGTTAGAAGTTTAATCGCAACTCTCATTTTTTTATTGATTTGCCCTTGGTATGGCGGTCTTTCGAGTATAAAAACAAAAAAATGGAAATGGCATCTACTCAGAGCATTCTTATCAATAGTTGCAATGTTTGGATTCTTTTATGGTATCAGCAGAATGCCATTGGTCAATACAGTTACTATAGTGTATATCGCTCCAATTATTGTCACAGCACTATCCTCTTCCCTCCTTGATGAAAAAGTCGGATGGCCGAGATGGATAGCAGTTATTGCAGGATTTTCTGGAGCTTTAATAATATTAAGGCCTGGAGCAGAATCGAACATTGAGGCTTCTATAGCAGTATTCGCTTCAGCAATTGCTTTCGCACTCTTAGCTATAACAGCCAGAAAAATGGCAAAAACAGAATCGATTATTGCAATGTCTGTTTATGTGTTGATTGGCCCAATGATTGCTGCAATATTCTTTCTTCCAAATAACTATATCTCGCCGGAAGGATCAGATTGGTTTATATTTTTATTCGCAGGGATAGCATCTGTTTTTACTTGGATTGGATACATTAATGCATACAAAAGATATTCACCTGTTTCATTGGCACCTTTTGAATATTTAGCTCTTATTGGAGCGGCCATTGCTGGATACTATCTTTGGAATGAAGTTCCAGATAAGTATGTATTAATTGGTGCGTCTATAATCATCGGCAGTGGTATATTTATTGCTCGTCGTGAAATAGGAAAATCGAACTCTAACTCATATATAAGAGGTTTTAGATCCTCGGGTATTAATTCAATTAGAATTAAATTGAAGCGAAAAAAATTATGAAATCAATGCTCTGAATTCTTTTATAAATTGCTTAATTCTGCTTGAATGTCTCTTACCTGTCCTGATGAGAAGTTTTTGGCCGCTAGATAGTGATTCTAACTCAGGGTGAACAAACTCAAACAAAATATTTGGTCTATGAAGTATTATTGGATCATTTACTTCAGGAGTAGCTAGAAGATGATCAATAACATCTATAAGACGGTCATTAAAATAGGCATCAGGGTAACCTAAATCCTGATATGCCTCCTGAAGTAACGGATAAAATCTAAGATAAATATCAGCTAATTTATTTACATCAATTGAATCTAGTGCATTTACAAGATAATCATATCTGTCATAATTTTCTTCACTAAGAATAAAGCCACTCAAATTTCCCTGAGCTTCTACAACAAATGAGCTTGGTTTGATTTGAATGGGCCTCATTCTCTCAGCCATATAAGATCTTGGTATATTGTCTATTGTAGCTACAATTTTTTCTACTAATGTAGTCTTAGCTATTGTCTGAGAAATATCAGCAAGCATTACATTCACTAATTCCATTCTAAGATATTCATCACTCTCACCTATAGGTGGAAGTGATATAAGATTTTTTCTATCTATCTCATTCTCAGATATGTCCGGGATAGGGTAACGAGGAATTATCTCTTCAATTTCTTGATTTTCTGTCGGAATGTCAAGAAGAAATTCATTTTTTTCTGTCCTAACTTGATCTGCGGTTTTCATCTGAAAATACAAAAAAGCAATGGTAAATATAAATACCAGTGAAAGAGTATATTTCAAAAAATTATTATTTCTCTGCATTGAATGTTTTTTTGTTTTCTATCATTCGCAATAAACGTTGCTGATTGTTATTACATAAAACTATAATACTTAAGAGTACTTAAATACATAATATAAAGATATTTTTCATTTACACAATAAACGAAAGAAATAACTCTAATACGCACAATCATTTCAATAGAATATAAAAAACTATGATTAACACCACGCTTTTAGGCAGTCTTATCAGTCTAACTTTTTTAAGTATAATAACACCGGGACCTTCAAATATAATGATGATGTCATCTTCTGCTCTATTTGGTTGGAGGAGAACAATCCCTTTGTATCTTGGAATAAATTTTGGTTCAGGTGTTCTTGTTACCGCTTCTGTTTTTGGTCTTGGTGCGATCTTAGAAGCCTGGCCGTGGTTGTTATTTATTGCAAAATTATTTGGTACTTTATGGTTAAGCTTTCTCTCAATTAAATTCTTTAGAAACTCCTTTAAAGATTCAAATCAAATACAAGCACCTGAAAATCAAAAAACCGTTAGGCCTTTTTACTTCTATGAAGGTGTATTGATGCAATGGGCAAATCCAAAAGCAATTATTGTTGCTATTGCGATTGCTGCTGCCTTCATCGACATATCTGACACTCCGGCGAAGAGTCTTTCGGTTATTGTCTTAATTTTTATTTTTATTGGTATGCCAACAGCCAGTACATGGCTGTTTCTCGGAAATATTATCAATAAATTTATGTCTAATGAAAAATACAATAAAAAATTTAATTTTGTAATGGGATTGTCTATTTTACTTACAGCTTTTGTAATACTTTTTGCTTGAAAAGTGACTATCATGAATAATCAAAATTAGCTTATATTTGACTAATTTTAATGTTGTATAATAGATCTATAACCATATATATTGATATAATTACACACATAATATAACCGGATATAAAGACATGGCTCAACCTGCAAATGTAATAACACAAAATATTTTGCTTGACCGGCTTGAAGAAATGAGAAGCTATGGCGGGGAACGATTAACATTTGGAATAAGTAATAAAATCTTAACCAAATTTATCGAACATGATATCAACCTAAAAAAAGCGATTAATGATGCACACGAAAGATTCAACCTCTTAAAAAAAAGCCATCCTAAATTTCTGACTCTATGTGAAAATGATCAAATCAAAAAAGCACAGAACAGTATTGTAAACTTTTACGCAAAAGATATGGTTAATCCCTACGTCGCAATAGGTGCAATGGGACCATGGGTTATCTCATTGAAAGGTGCGGTAATCTATGACTGTGGTGGCTATGGTATGCTCGGTCTGGGGCATTCTCCTGAACTGGCCCTTAGTGCAATGAAAAGACCTCATGTGATGGCAAATATTATGACGCCTTCACTCAGTCAAATGGAATTCGTAAAAATCTTAAAAAAAGAAATCGGTCATACCAGAAAAGATAAAACTAATTTTTCGGATTTTTGTTGTCTAAATAGCGGATCTGAATCGGTCACTATTGCTGCTCGTTTAGCTGATGTAAATGCAAAAGAAATAACCTCAAAAGGAGCACTTCAAGAAGGGAAGAAAATCGCTAGATTAACACTTGCTGGCAGTTTCCATGGAAGAACAGATCGACCAGCCCAATTTTCGGACTCAACAAGATCCAGTTACAAAAAACATCTCAAATCTTTCGAAAATAATAATGAATTGTTCACAGTTGAACCAAATGATATTGAAGGTCTAAAAAACGTTTTCGATCGGGCTGAAAAAGAGAATATATTTTTTGAAGCATTCTTTATGGAGCCAGTTATGGGTGAAGGTAATCCCGGACAAGCCATAACTCCAGAATTTTATGATACAGCAAGACTATTAACAAAAAGCACGGGAACATTACTTTTAATTGACTCCATTCAAGCAGGATTGAGGGCACAAGGTGTATTATCGATCATTGATTATCCAGGTTTTGAAAACTCTGAATGTCCTGACATGGAAGCATATTCAAAAGCGTTAAATGCAGGTCAATATCCATTATCAGTATTAGCAATGAATGGAAAAGCAGCTGAACTATATAGATCAGGAATATATGGAAATACAATGACGAGCAATCCAAAAGCTCTAGATGTCGCCACGGCTGTTATAGATTCGCTCGATCCTGAAATTCGAAAAAATATTCGTAATCGAGGAAAAGAGTTGACCGAAAAACTCAAGAAATTAGAAGATGAATTGGGTAATGATATAACTAACGTTCAAGGAACGGGGCTTTTAGCTAGTTGCGAATTGAGTAATAAATTCAAATGTTGTGGCTCCGAAAGTACAGAAGAATACTTAAGAATAAATGGGCTTGGAGTAATACACGGTGGAATCAATTCATTAAGATATACCCCTTATTTTAAGATAACATCTGAAGAAGTTGATTTAATTGTTGAGTTAACAAAAGATGCAATCCTAAATGGACCGAAAGCTCAAAATATCTGACTCAATTACAGCATCAACATGGTTGTTCTTGATTATTTTGATGTTTTCGTCGGCACCTCTTTTATCCGAATCAGGATTATCTACTAACGATAAAATATTCAGTAAAAAGCAAGCCAAGACTGGTCAAAAACTCTACGAGCAAAACTGTCTAATATGCCATGATAAAAAATACTTCAGACCGGTATTTAAATCATGGGAAGGACAATCACTTGGTACTTTGTTTTTAGTTATGAGCTCATCAATGCCTCAAGGCAATCCAGGCTCTCTACCAGATAAGGAATATATTGATATTCTCGCTTATATGATGTCACAGAACCGATATAGCACCGGAGAAAAAGAGCTACCGACTGATGTAGATAAGCTTAATTCTATTACCATAAAATCAAGAAAAAAATAGAATAAAAAAACTTCAAAGAATGAATCAGTAGTGTTAAGGTTTGTTAATAATAAGGTAAAGTTTTGTAAATATAAAAATAATCATTTGATGGGGTTCTCATGAAAAAATTAGTTCAATTTGATAGAAGATCATTTATAAAAGGCGCATCAATAGGTGCAGCAGCTGGCTCTTTGGCTAGCGTTACCAATATCGCTTCGGCAGCAGAAAAAAGACCTGGTGGAATGATAAATGGAAAATTTAATTTTGATGAAATTTATGACCGAGATGGCACTGGGAATGTTAAATGGGATCAACAATACGGAAGATTTGGTGAAGAAAATGTTGATTTAGGGATGGGGGTTGCTGATATGGACTTCAGAGGTGTTCCTGCTATTAAAGATGCTTTGGAAGATCGTATTCAACATAATAACTGGGGTTATGAAAATCTTACTAAATCCTACAAAGAAGCCATTGTTCAATGGAATGAAGAGAGACATGGTTATAAACTTGACCCGGATACAATAGTTATTTCGTCTGGTGTTCACACACCTCTTATTGCGACTCTGAATGCAGTATGTCAACCACAAACCAAAGTGTTAATGAATACCCCAACATACAATGGGTTCTATGGCGATCTACTTTGGAGTAGAACTGTTGCAGCTGATAGCGAAATGTATAAAGATGAAGACGGTATCTATCATATCGATTGGGATGATTTTGAAGCTAAGATGACACCTGATTGTCACGCTTTCCTTTTGTGTAACCCGCAGAACCCAACTGGCAATATGTGGTCAGAAGATGATTTGATGAAAATGGGTGAGCTTTGCCTTAAACATGGCGTCACTGTTCTTGCTGATGAAATACACTGCGATTTTGTTATGGAAGGTAAAAAATATATTCCTTTCGCAAGTCTTCCAGACAAGGCTATTGTAAACAACAGCTTAACTTATAAAGCGGTCAGTAAAACATTTAGCCTGGCGTCAATGAAGAGTGCTTATTTCTTTTCTACTAATCCCGTTCTCCTGGAACGAGTGAAGTATATGCACCGAGCTGATTTGAATTCGCTAGGAATTATAGCTAACGAAGCGGCCTACAGAAACGGTGGTGAATACTTTACCCAACTTAATGAATACATTGATGGAAATCAGACCTTTGCTGAAGCCTACATCAAAGAAAAAATGCCTGCAGTGAAATCCACAAAAGGTGAAGGTACCTATCTTCATTGGCTAGACATCAAAGAGGTTGCTGCAGCTGTTAATGCAGAACAACATGCTAAAGATAAAGGGATGAAAAGTGATTCGCATTATATGGAAGAATGGTTTGTTAAGAATGCTAAGGTACAGTTAAATCCAGGAGGAAACTATGGTACTGGAGGTAATGGCCACATGAGGATGAATCTTGGTACTGCAAGACCGAATATTAAAAAAGCGATTGATAATATGGCTGCAGCTATAAAGAAAATCTAAATATTAAGTCGGAATTAAAAAAAAGCATTTGCAAAATGCAAATGCTTTTTTTATGTAAATTAAATAGACCAGCCGTCCACCGTATCGAATAAGACTGCTATTAGTTTCACCAAATCATCTATATCCACCCATTCATTCGGTCCATAGAAATTTCCACCTAATGAACCTATCCCATATGCAGGGACCCCTAGCAGGCGAATTGGATATCGAATATCACCCGCGTAATGATTTGGATAGGATTTTGGTGCTATTCCAGTTATATCAGTTATTGACTCTCTTAGCACTAAACTCTCTTTTCCATTCCATCGTGCTTCACCTGGATTAGTTCGATAACCTTTAGCTAATATATGTATTTGGTATTTATTATTTTTTGATGAGATCTGATCAATAAACAATTGAGCTTCATTTTGAATTTTTCTGAGCAAATCGGCCCAATTATAATCAGCCTTAAATTTTAACCTAAAATTAATAGTAACTTTATCGGGTACTGATCCAATTCGATCTCCACCATTGAATTTTCCTACATTCATCTCTATTTCTTTTAGGATATCTTTCTTTAGATGATCCAAAAATCGCATTGAGGTATCTATAGCATCTCCTCCTTCTTTCCAATCAGATGAGTCTATACTGCCAATTTCCATCTGTGGTCCACGCCAGCCTCTAACCCGCATTTCCAGATCCAATACACCAAGAACTGCATTTTTAACATCCTCCAAACCTCTGCCAGTTTCTGCAGGATGAGCGTATAAAACAGACTGGATATTATGTTTTTGTTTTCTTATCCGCTCAAAAACAGGAAGACTTCCTCGACTACCACCACCTTTTCCATGAAGACTCATAACAACAGGTAGGGGTTTATCGTTCTCGCTTAAAATTCTTGCCGCAATCAGCATTGCAGCAACGCCGCCCTTGTCGTCGGACGTACCCAATCCATACATTCGATTTTTTTTAATGATTGGTTTATATGGGTCAGTTTCCCATCCTGCATCCTCAGAATGTGTATCTATGTGCGAAAATATTGCTGATGTCTTTCTAGATGTTTTTTCAGGCCAGCCAACAATATTTATAAATGGCCCATCACTCTCTGGATTAGGTGGCATAAATTCTGGATGATTCTGATATAAACTCGGCCTATCTGAAGACCTTTCTATCCTGTAGGGTAGATCACTGAGATAATTATTCACTAACGCCTGTGCTTCTTCTGCTGACTCACCTGTTTGGCTTCTGATAGTTATCAAATCACTAAGTAAGCTGATTAATTCCTCTCGTTTATTTTCTGCTAAATTGAGTGCGTTTGAAGATGCCGTCATAGCCTTTCCTTGAGAGAACGAACTTAAACCAACTGCAGTTAAACTTGAACCGACAATAAAATCTCTTCTTGATGACATGTTCTTTTTCTTTTGGCTCATTTCGCTCTCCTTTAATACAATATTATAAATTCATAATGGCATAATCGACAGATGCTTGAACAGGATCCAGTACAGTAATACCTAATAACTCTTCTAGAGAATCTCGATATCTTGCCATACCTGCACACCCCAGGATAATTATTTGCGCATCTTTTTCATCAATTAAATATTTACTCGCTTTTAAGATTTTATCCATTGTGCTCTCTCCATTTACAGCTTCATCAACATCAATATCAAGACTCGTTTCACCTACATAGAATTTTTTTAAATTTAGTTTATCTATATATTTCTCGTGCCTAATGATTGAATCCTCTCCTAAAGCGATGACCCCAAAATTCTTTCTCTGATGATGGCAATATTTAACTGTGGTTTCATGGATACCATATATTGGGGCTGAAAATGCAAGAACTGATTCGCGAAGACCGGGGTCTGAATAACAAGCGATTATAAATGCGTCGAAGCTTGATAGTTTATTTTGTATTTTATTTAAGACCAGAGGTGCAACATTATTGATGTCTTCATCAGTTTCAATGCCGAATGGACCTTGTTTTAGTGAGATACAATCTACTTTCGTATTCTTTTTTTTTGGATAATCAAGAAAAATAGCTGTCAGTTTGGTCGTAACATCTTCGTTCGAATTGGGGTTTATAACTAAAATTTTATACATTAAAAATTAATATCTACCCCAAAATTTTGATCTCGATCCAATTCAGGGGCTAAGCGACCTGGCATACCAGTGCAATCAATTTTTTTTCTATGAATAAACTCACCATCACCACGATTAACTTTGAGGGAATTATCCTCTATTACTACCTCCCCTCGTTGTATAACAATTTCAGGCCAACCTGTTATTTTCATCCCTTCATATGGCGTAAATTCCATATTGTCGTGCAGATCTTTAGCTCTAATAATTCTTTTAGCTTTTGGATTCCAAATAGCGATATCGGCATCTTTACCTTCTGTTATCGATCCTTTTCGATGATCTAAACCATAAATTTTAGAAACATTTGTGGCTGCAAGCGCGACAAAATGATTGAGAGAAATTCTTTTCTTCACAACCCCTTCTGAGAATAATAAAGGTAATCTGGTTTCAATGCCCGGTAATCCATTTGCGATTTTGGTAAAAGGAGGTTTCTTGCCTGCATGTAGTTTTCCGCTTTCATCAAAACGATAAGGTGCATGATCAGAGGAATATACCTGAAATGTTCCATTTTGCAGACAACGCCATATCTCCTCTTGAGATGCCATATCTCGTAATGGAGGGCTACAACAAAATTGAGCTCCATACATTTCTGGTAAATCCATATCATTTGCATTTAAAAACATATACTGAGGGCATGTTTCACCAAATACCTTATGTCCTTCGTAACGAGCTTGTGCAATGATTCTCGCGCCTGCTTCTGTAGATACATGCACGATCAATATAGGCGTATCAATGAAACTTGAAAGTGCGACAGCTCTATTTATCGCCTCAGATTCAGCTGTTCGAGGATGACTGAGGGCATGGTACTTTGGTTCTTTATGTGATCCTTTGATTAGCTTTTCACTCATCCAGTTAATCATGGCATTATTTTCGGCATGAATCATAGTTAGGGCACCTAATTTTTTAGCTGCTGCCATAATTTCAAGCATTTGTTCGTCATTTACAATTAGCTTGTCATAGGTCATATAAATCTTAAAGGAAGTTACTCCTTGCTCAATGACATTTGGTAATTCAACCTTAATCGCCTCTTCGGTAGGATCTGAGATAATTAAATGAAAGGAATAATCAATGACCGATTTAGGTTTTGCTCTTGAATGATATAAATCGAGAACATCCTGTAACTTTTGCCCTCTATGTTGAGCCGCGAAAGGTATAATGCATGTATTCCCTCCAAATGCAGCTGAAACACTACCAGAGTAATAATCGTCAGATGTCATAATGCCACCGGATGATTCTTGCTCAATGTGACAATGAGCCTCAATTCCACCAGGCAATACAAGCTGACCCTCTGCATCAATTATTTTTTTAGAATCGCCGATATTTTTACCGATCGCTACTATGATTCCATCTTTTATGCCAATATCCGATCTAAAGGTTTCAGTAGCATTCGCTATCGTCCCATTTATAATCTTTAAATCCAGTTTTTTCATCTTCAAGACCTTATAAAATAAATCTAATTACCTTTTAAGCTTAGCTCTAAACGATCAATTAACCTTATTAATTCTTTTTTATCCTCTGCACTTAAGCTTGGTCCAGGATCACGCGACTTCGATGAACTAATAGCACCTCGCCGTAATAATGTTTCTTTTCGAATTGCTAAACCCAGTCCTGGTTGTTGCTCATATCTAACATACGGAAGATAAATATCAAATAAATCTTCAGCCTCATCAATTCTCCCTTGTTTGTGCAACTTTATTACTTCTACTAACATTTCAGGGTATGCAAAACCGGTCATTGCTCCATCAGCTCCCCTTTGCATTTCTTGAGGAAGAAATAAACCGCCGTTTCCAGTCAATACCGATACTCTACGAGTATCACCGTTATCGCTATGTTTTCGGAGCTTTGATAGTTTATTTAAACCAGGCCATTCTTCATGTTTAAACATTACCACTTGATCATATTCTTCTATTATCTTATTGAAAGTGGCAACTGAAATTTCTGATTTCGTAAAAAAAGGATAGTCTTGATAACAGACTGGAATTCGATCATCCAATTTATCAAGAATATTAGTTAGATAATTATAAAGCTTTTCCTCTGTTCCAATCCCGGGAGGAGGAGCAATCATCACTCCCGCCGCATCATTATCCATACTAAAATTAGATAAATCGATTAAATTATCGATACCAGGGTTTGATACACCAACAATAATAGGCACTCTTTGATTAACTTGCTTTAATACCGTATTCAAAAAAAGTTTCGATTCTTCTATCGTCAGTTTAGGCGCTTCCCCCATAACACCTAATACAGTAATTCCATCCACACCTTTTTCTAGATAGAAATCAACAAGTTTTTTTGTACTTTCGAGATCAAGTTCGCCAGAATCCTTAAATGGTGTAGCTGAAATGATATAGACTCCCTCAGCAGTTTCATCAAGTTTGTTGTATAACATCTGTAATAATCCTTATTTTCAATCTATGATTTCTTTATGTATTTTTTTGATTCATCTATTAACTTAGTTTCGTATTTCATTTTCCCAGAAATATAATCTTGCATTAAATTTATAAATACTCCACTTAAAAACAACAACGCAACTAAGTTTGGTATGGCGCTCACTGCAACAGAAATATTTGCTAATTGCCATAATTGATCAACATTTGTTATCCCAGCAAAAATTATTCCAGGAAGAAAATATATCCATTTAATTATTCTAAATATTTTTTTACCAACTAATTCTGTAAGAGCTGTCTTGAAATATATAAAAAAACCAATCTGAGTGGATAAACAAAAAGTTGTAATCGCAACTGATATAATTATGCTTGCAGTTGCCGTTGAATAATAACTGGAAAATCCATCCAATAATAGCTCAATTCCTGAATTTCCACCTGCCAAAACGCCGCTAGATAAAATAACTACAGCTGTTATTGTGCAAACTAACGTAGTGTCAAAAAATACCTCAGCTGCACCCCATAACCCCTGTTGAAATGGATGCTTTGTTTCAGCATTTGCATGCACCATTGGAGCAGTTCCCAACCCTGCTTCATTAGATAACATACCTCTAGCCATGCCCATTTGTATAGCCATCATTATTGAAGCGCCGGCAAAACCTCCAACTGCTGGTGCAGGAGAAAAAGCATAGCTTAGGATTTGCATAAATACTTCAGGAAGACTTTCAATATTGGCAAAAAATATAATTAACCCAAACCCTAGATACAATAGAGTCATTAACGGTACTAGTGCCTCGCAAAATTTTCCTATCCTCCTCACACCACCGATTGTTACAACCATCGTGACAAAAGCCATAAGTGATGTTGTTAGGTATGGGTTAATATTATAACTGGCATCCAATGCACGTCCTACAGTATGAGCCTGCAACAAAGATGAAGTGAAAATACAATTAATGGTAATGCCCAAACTGAATAAGATAGCCAAAAACCTCCATCCAAGTGCTTTTTTTATATAAAGCATTGGTCCACCAAAAATATCGCCATTGTCGTCTACTTCCCTATAATGTATGGCGAGAGTAATCTCAGCGGCTTTTGTGATCATTCCGAATAAGGCCAGTACCCACATCCAAAAAATTGCTCCTGGCCCTCCAATCGATAGAGCGGTAGCAACACCAGCCATGTTCCCCATGCCAACTGTTCCGGCGAGTGATGTAGAGGTGGCTTGAAAAGGCGAGATAGTATTTTTTTCTCTGATATCTGAACGCTGAAATACTTTCAAAAAAGTCTCAGAAAAAATATATCTAAAATTAGATAGTTGAAAAAACCGACTTTTAAATGTAAGAAATATCGACACGAATGCAATAAAGCACATTGTCCAAGGACCCCAGAGAAAAGCATCCAAATTACTTGCTGCATTAAAAAAGATATCCCACATCAGACGATTCCCTATTTATAAGATTTATAGAATTATAATAACAAAAAGACTCGCATATTCCTCAATAACAAAAATGAACAACGAATATATTTTACCTATAACAAATAGTTTATTAGACTGAGTTGTATAACAGAATAATAAAGAATTTAATAAACATTAAAATCTCCAGCTTTTACTGGGAATTAAAGAGTTTAAGGATAAAAATTATGCAAAATAAAAAAGGGATAAATATACTTACTTCTTACTTCGTATCTATCATATGCTTAATTGGACTGATCGGCCTTGGTGGATGCACTCAAGAATCAAAATCCAGTAGCGAAGTAACTGTGAGCTCTGGGCAAGGAACAGAAGGAGGTCAATGGGAATATTTAGGTGGGGATGCTGCTCACACTCGATACTCGCCTGCGAATCAAATAAATGCAGAAAATTTTGAAGACCTTGAAGAGCAATGGGTTTGGGATGGAGCCAGTTTCAATGCTCAAAGTGGGAGATCTACACCGAGTTACATTAATGGAAAGCTCTATACTGTAGCTGGTGCAAGACGCTATGTGACAGCAATTGATCCAGCAACAGGTGAGTTAATTTGGTCTTATGGTGAACCGAAGACAGGTCGCTATGAATATTCGATGAGAAAAGATTATGGTAAGGGTGTTGCTTATGCTGAGATTGACGGAAGAGGTGTTATTTATATTTCTTCCCCCGCCTTCTTTTTGACGGCTCTTGATGCTGAAACGGGGCAACCTCTTGAAAACTGGGGAACACCTGTACCAATAGATGGCTTTCCGAAATCTGGTGTTGTCGACATGCTTGCTGATCTTGGCCATGATTATGATCCTTACGAAGGCTTGCCACTTGAAACAGGCTATATAACTACCTCGTCACCCCCTATTGTTGTCAATGGTGTAATAATCGTTGGAAACTCGCATGAGCAAGGTTATTACCAATCTCGTATTGAAAATGTACCGGGCGATATATTAGCTTATGACGCCAAAACAGGAAAATTCCTATGGAAGTTTAATGTCATTCCAAGGCCGGGTGAATTTGGACATGAAACTTGGGAGAACGATGCATGGAAATATACTGGCGATGTATCATCATGGGCTCCTTTATCTGCGGATTTAGAAAGAGGAATTGTTTATATCCCGACTAATGGAGTCACTATCGACTACTATGGAGGTTTTAGCCCTGGTGATAACTTATTCTCAACAAGTTTGATAGCTTTGGATGTTAAAACAGGAAAACGAGTTTGGCATTACCAGTTGGTCAAGCACGATATATGGAACTATGACACGCCAACAGCTCCTGTATTATTGGATGTTGTCATTGATGGAAAAGAAGTTCCCATAGTCGCTCAAACTGCAAAGCAAAATATGGTTTATACCTTTAACAGGGAAACGGGAGAGCCAATTTGGCCGATTGAATATAAATCAGTTCCTGCTTCTGATATTCCTGGTGAAAAGCTATCTGAGACGCAACCATTCCCTACTCTACCGAAACCATATGGTATGCAAGGACTTACACATGATGATCTAATTGATTACACCCCAGAGCTTAGAGAAGCAGCAATAGATGCTCTAAAGGAATATAAAATTGGACCACTATTCAACCCCCCTCTTCATAGAGATAATGATCAAGGATATAGAGCGGCATACTGGTGTCCTGGAGATGGAGGTGGAACAAATATTGATGGTCCAACTGTGGCTGATCCAACAACAGGAATCCTCTATGTATCCACAAGAAAAGCTTGTACTGCAAGAACAATAGTCTCGGGCGAAGAGCGTGATAAAAATATTAAACTGCCAACAGGAGCAAAATTCTCAGATTTCGCATCACTCAGATATGATAATCCTAGAGGACCTGATGGTCTGCCTTTCTTTAAACCACCATACAGTCATATCACTGCTATTGATATGAATACGGGTGAACATTTATGGCAGCTTCCTATTGGTGAAACACCCGAAAGAGTGTTAAATCATCCAGATCTTAAGGATATGGATATCCCAACTACGGGAACTGGAAGAAATGCAGCGATGGGTGTAACTGATTCCATCTTTATGTATGCATCGACAGCGAGTGACGATACTCCAATGCTTTATTTTGTAGATAAAATTTCTGGAGAGCAACTCGGTGGTATTGAAATGGAAGATAAAACAAATTATGGCTTAATGACTTATATGCATGAAGGAAAGCAATACATAATTTTACAAACTGGGCCAAAATTAACAGCACTTGCATTATATGATGAAGATGCTGAGGATGAAGATTACTAGATACGCAGGGCTCCTCTAAGGGGAAGGGGCCCTATTTTTTTATGTAAGGCGTTCTCAGTTTTATATAGATCATTACAAATGAAATATAAAGCAGGACTAGAAGCCATCCGCTTTGGTCAATATCTGAAAATGATAATGATCCCTGTCCAATCAGAATCAGTACCCCGATTGCACTGATAATCTTAAGCTTTTTCTCAGAAAAATTCATAGTTGCATTGCTAAAAACATTCGGTAGTTTTTTTGCAAATCGAAAAGCCGCAATTAAAGGAATTAAATCATAAATAAAGACTAATCCTCCACCAAGCATAATAATGTACCTCAAATCCTTTCCTGCAAGAATTGGAATTAGACCAAATATTAAAATTACCGTTAAAAGAACATGTGGTGTATTAAATCGTTTATTTACTTTTGCTAGGCTCTTTGGAAGCCAACCGTCATCACATGCAATTAATAATGATTTTGTCGCCCAAGAGAAAGTTGAATTAATGCTTGTAGCTAATGCAAAAAGACCAGCACCTACGATAAAAGCAACATATATTGATGGTGGTAATATTGCCTTAGCAACCTCTGCTAATGGCTTTCCTGCGGTTTGTTCAATCGGTAAGATTCCAACCGCCACGATCGAAACTAATGCAAAAAATACCGCCGCAACTGCCGTACTCAATATTATGGCACGTGGGAGATCCTTTTGCGGATTCTGCATCTCACCCCCTAATTCTGAAATATATTGAGCACCTCCTGTTGAAAAAGAGAGAACGACACATGCCAAACCGAAGCCATACCAACCTTGAGGAAGTAACTTTTCAGGTTGAACAAAATTTTTATAATCAACTTCAAGGATTCCAAAAAATATCAATGACGAGAGACCACATAATAATAGGACAATCATAATCTTTTGTATTGAGGCAGCTTGCTTTACGCCAAATAAATTTACCACGTAAAACAAAAGCATGATTCCTATCGCTGTTAGATTAGGATTCAATTGTGGTAGCAATGCAATTGCATACTGAGAAAAACCTAGTGCAAATAACGCAATAAGGATATGCGTAAAAGTGAGTATCGCAAGATAAAAGAATCCGACTTTTGGTCCTAATATTCTCTTACAGTATACGTATAAACCTCCTGTTGCAGGCATTGCCGACCCCATAAAAGCGATTGGTAATTGCTTTATAATGGATAATGTTGCTGACAATATAAAAGCAAATGGAATAGCATAAGCAGTAAAACCTATACCAATACCAATCAAAACCATTATTCCAGAACCAATTACCTGGCCCATCGCAATTGAGAACACATCCCAGAAATTTAAAGATCTTTTTAGTTCCATAGCTTTATTTAATTAGCATCAATGCCTCTTCAAAATCAGCAATCAAGTCATCAGGGTCTTCTAGACCCGTCGACACTCTGATCATTCCTTGATAGATGCCCATTTCTTGTCTTTCTTCTTCGGGAATATCTAGAAATGCCATAGTTGCAGGAATTTGTGTCGTGGTTCTTACGCCTCCCAAACTAGCTGCAAAACAAGCTAATTCTAAGTTATCTAGGACAGTTAATGCATCATCACCATTATTAACTTCAAAAGTCAGCATACCTCCAAAATTTGGCATTTGCTTTTTAGCCAGGTGGTGTTGAGGGTGACTTTCTAATCCCGGGTACCAGACTCGTTTGACTTTAGGGTGTTTTGAAAAGTATTTAGCCAAAATCATAGCTGTTTTACATTGCCTTTCCAGTCTTACTGATAAAGTTTGAATACCTCTCAATAATACCCATGCATTGAATGGGGAAAGAGGTGAACCCCATTTGACCATCGTGTTCCATCTTATTTGCTCCATGAAATCATCTGGAAGCAACTTTGACTTCATTGCGATGACACCACCAAGAGCATCATTGTGACCGCCGATAAATTTAGTGGCACTTTCAACAACAATGTCAACGCCCCAATCAAGCGGTCTAATTACATAAGGACTGGCAAATGTGTTATCACAAACAACAACCACTTCTTTTTCATGTGCTATTTTTACCAAAGCATCAAAATCAGGAACTTTCATACTTGGATTGGCTATGGATTCAAAATACAGAACTTTTGTGTTTTCTTGAATTGCATTTTTTACTGCATCTGCATCTGAAGTATCAACAAATGTAGTACTAATGCCATAGTCGGTTAAACGATGATCCAACATCTCATGTGTTGAACTGTAAGTAGTCCAATCACAAACAATATGATCGCCACTTTTTAAAAGCCCAAATAAAGTTACTGATATAGCAGCCATACCTGATGCAGTTGCGAGGCAAGCATCAGCCCCTTCTATCATTATCATTTGCTCTTCAAACTGATATTCATTTGGATTGCCGCATCTGCCATAAATATTTACAGATTTTCTCTCTCCGTCAACTACCTTTTGATAAACATCAGCACCATAATGAAAACTTGATGACATAAATATTGGAGCTCCAATAGAATTGGATCCCTCATCTGGAGCATAATATACAGCTTTGCTATCGAAATTCAGTTTTCTTCTCTTGTCTTCTTTCACATTAATTCCTTATTGATTTATATGATTAGGATCCCATATGTCGCGAGCTTCAATGTAGCTCTTTAGTCCAAATTTATAAAGAAAATTTTTCACATAAAGAGGTAATTTTACTGATAACACTTTATACTAGACTTATGTTTAGAATATAAACAAATGTTATGATACTTACAAATAGAGAAAAAGAAGTAATCAATGAGATATCAAAAAACCCAGAAATAACACAGATAGAGTTATCAAAAAAACTGGGTATATCGAGATCTTCAGTTGCTGTACATATTATGAATCTCAATAAAAAAGGATTCATTAAAGGAAGGAAATACATTTTAGGTAATGAATCTTCTGTCATAGTGATTGGTGGTTCAAATGTTGATATTCACGGGATATCAGATAGTAAAATAAAGTTTAGTGATTCCAATCCAGGGAAAATATATGTATCACCAGGAGGGGTAGCTAGAAATATCGCTGAAAATTTATGTCAAATGAACTTATCTTGTAAATTAATATCTGCCATAGGCAGAGACTCCCATGGGGAGATGTTACTAACCCAAAACATAGAAGCTGGAATTGACACAAGATATATAATTAAACACGAGAGATATCCTACTTCATCCTATCTTTCTATTGTTGATGACACAGGAGAGATGGTTGGCGCGATATCAGATATGGATATCATTTCAACTATTACTCCTAATTATCTAGAGTCAATTAAAAAAGTTGTCATGATGGCTGAAGTTATATGCCTAGATACCAACTTAAATGAAGATTCAATAGAATATATTTTTAATACATTTGGTAATATCCCTATATTTGTAGATCCTGTTTCTGCAAAAAAAGCAAAAAAGATACTTCCCTTCATCAGCAAAATTAGCACTTTGAAACCAAATATTAACGAGGCAGAAGAATTATCAAACATAAAAATAAAGAACAAAAAAGATTTGAATCGTGTATCAAGCTGGTTTCATGAAAAAGGCCTTGATCAACTTTTTATCTCATTAGGGAGCAAGGGATTATTTTATTCGAATAAAAATGAATCTGGATCCGAAGAACCGAAAAATAAAAAAAATAGAGTGAAAAATGTTTCAGGTGCTGGAGATACCTTAATGGCATCACTAATCCACTCCTATAAAAAGGGGTATGAAATCAGAGAAACTGCCAGAAATGCGTTAATCGCAGCTTCTATCTCAATTGGAGATCAAAATTCAATCAGCAGGAGCTTATCTGCCGATAAAATAAAAAGAGAATACAATGAACAATATGCACAATAGCAAATTTGATTCTTATCTGGATATAAATTCAGAAGTACAAAATGCAATCGATAATAGAGAGCCAATTGTTGCTCTAGAATCCACTATTATTTGTCACGGGATGCCGTTTCCAAAAAATTTAGAAACAGCAATCGAAGTTGAAAGTGTTGTAAGAGAAAATGGCGGAATTCCTGCTACGATAGCTATATTAGATGGTCGTCTTAAGGTTGGAATAAGCAACGAAGAAATGCAATTTCTCGCTGAAAAAGGAAAAAATATAAAAAAGGTAAGTCGTCGTGATATTCCATTTTGTCTAGCCAATAAAGATCATGGCGCTACAACTGTTGCTGCAACAATGATTATATCATCTTTAGCTAATATCCCCATCTTTGCAACCGGTGGTATAGGCGGTGTTCACCGTGACATAAACGATTCCTTGGATATTTCAGCAGATCTTCAAGAACTAGCACAAACCAATGTTGCTGTAATATGCTCAGGTGTTAAATCAATACTAGATATCCCAAAAACCCTGGAGTACCTTGAAACTTTCGGAATTCCTGTGATCGGTTACAAAACAAAAACTATGCCTGCTTTTTATAACAGTTCCAGTGACAGCACTCTTGATCATATGTGTAATAAACCAGAAGAAATAGCAAAGATCATAAGCATAAAATGGGATATTCCGCAAAAAGGTGGAATTGTTATAGCTAATCCAATACCAGAAAAATACTCTATTGATAAAAAAGAGATCGATTCTGTGATTGAAGATGCATTGATTGAAATGAAAAAACAAAACATCACAGGAAAGAAAACAACCCCATTTTTATTGGAAAGAGTGGCAAAACAAACAGAAGGAAAAAGTTTAAAATCAAATATTCAGCTTGTATTGAGTAATGTTTCACTTGCTACTAAAATCTCAAAAGAATTCAACCAAATGAGTAGAGGTTAATCGTGAGCAAAAATCAGTCAATCCCTTCGATTGATATTAACTCTTTCTTAAATGGAACAGATGAAGAAAGAGATAAAATTGGACGACTCGTTGATGAAATATGCAGTCAAGTCGGATTCCTAAAAATCAAAAATCATTGCATCGAAGAAAAAATTATTAATGATATGTGGTCGGTGTCTGAAGAGTTTTTTTCAAATACCGAAAATGAAAAAAATAAAGCTAAACCAATTGATAATAGCTCACCCAGAGGTTACTTCCCTATGCAGTCAGAAACTCTGACTAAATCAAGAGGTATTGAAACACCGCCGGACCTTAAGGAAGCATTTAGTATTGGACCATTAAATTCACCAGCTACCAAAAACAAAAATAATGATTTTTTTTATGGGGAGAATATCTGGCCATCCAGCCCCTCAAGTTTCAAAAAAGTATGGATAGATTATTACCAAGCCATGCAACAACTTAGTTTAGAGATTATGTCTCTTTTTGCAGTATCTCTTAATTTAGAAAAAGATTATTTTGATAGGTACTATACCCATCACATTAGTGCGCTCAGAGCATTAAACTATCCTCCTACAAAAACTAAGCAATTGCCAAATCAACAGCGAGCTGGGGCTCATACAGATTATGGCAGTCTCACTATCCTCCTTCCAGATCCAAATGTAGGTGGACTGGAAGTTAAATATGCAGATGGAACTTGGGTCCCGATTCAGTCAGAAAAAAATACTTTCATAATTAATATTGGTGACATGATGGCGCGATGGACTAATGATCGATGGGTTTCAACGCTTCATCGAGTAACTAGTTGTAACGAAGAAGCATTGTCGCCCAAAAGAAGGCAATCAATTGCATACTTTCAAAATCCAAATTTTGATGCTGAAATTTCATGTCTTCCAACCTGTCTCGATAAGAATAATCAATCCAAATATCAAGATATTGAGGCAGGTCTATACCTAATGGATCGATTTAAAGCCACAATCAACTAAGCAAAATTATTTTTCCAATAATTGAGGTGAATATTGCTCCAACTTATTTCTCATTATTAGATATACCACAATGCTCAAACCAGTAAAAATCATACACATTACAAAAACTGCACTATAACTATAATTAGCTCCCAGTATTGTGGCGGCTATGTTGGGCCCAACAATTTGCCCCATCCCCTGAGCCCCAGGCATCAGAGCAGAAAAAGAACCTTCTCGGTCAATAGTTGCAACAGTCGCCATTTGAAATACATCAGTGAAAATCCATAGAAAATTAAACATAAAGACACTAATCAAAAGATTAGTATCAGTTATTCCGCCAATCAATAACCCTACAATTATCATCATACCTATGGAGGCACCAACAAAAGGTTTTACAATTCCGTAAAGATTATTTGCAATAGCAGCAAACCCACAACCAACTAGCGTGAGCAAAGATCCCCAAAATAGAACTCCGCCTGTCCAAGATTGTGATATTCCATAACTAAAACTAGCTAACTCTATATATACCCAGTAAGCACCAATGTTTATATAGGCTAAAAATATTGCTCCCATTGCAAGCCACAAAATATATTTTGGAACATCAGGTATTGATGAAGTTTCTTTATCACTTTTAATTTGACTCATAATCCCATACGGAACAATCCACTTGATAAATAATAGGCTGATTGAGATAGCAATTATGAAAAACCAGTATATTCCATCCATGGATAGTTGAGGAAGGACTCTCATTTCCATGGCTTGTGAAAAAGCAAATGCAAATAAAAAAAGATTAAAAGCCCTGACTGGTTTTATTGTCGCTCCCAATGCGGCAACAGCAACACCAGTATATATACCATTCCCTATGCCAGAGAGAACTCTCAACCATAAAACTATCTCATATTGTTCAAATATTGTGCATAGATAATTTGCAAATATTGTGATCAAAGCACCATAAATGACTAGATACCTCCTATTCATTCTGGATATGATAAAGGCGACAACTACAGCACCTAGTGATAAACCTCCCATATCAGCCCCTGCAACTCTCCCAACTTGTTCGGCAGTAAATCCAAGTTTTTCTGACCAAGCCGAGCTGATAACTGGAATCCCTACCATTACACCATAACCAACAAGCCCCATATACAAGGATAGTGTTACAGATCTCCAGTCATCAAATTTTGTTTTTGTTTGATTAATTTCCATATATTCCATCCCTCAATATTGGCGCGCCCGGAGAGATTCGAACTCCCGACCACCTGGTTCGAAGCCAGGTACTCTATCCAACTGAGCTACGGGCGCATAATTTGTGTAAATATTGTTCCTTCTGAACAATTGTATCTTAGACTAAGTACTTTTTTTTGAAATCACAAAACTTTCATTATTGAAGTAAAGACCACCATATTCTTTTAATGTTTCTGCTGTTATTTTTAAGTACTCATTAGACTCTATTATCGGTTGTATTTGATCGTCACCAATTTGATTTACATACACGGCTGCATTCCAAGCAGCAAATAATGTTGAGGTACCGATACTGTCTTCAAGCTCATTAGACATGACATGCATATTGTAACGAATTAAGGATTTTTCATCAGAACCTGATAAAAAATTATAGTTTTTTGACTCTCTTCCTAATTCGGTTTTTACTGCTTTAGTTAATTTATGCCTATCAACTGGAAAAGGATTTTCATCAGGCCAAATTTTACGAATTAGTTGTAATGCAGGATCATTGCCATATGATTGAACTCCAAGTAACCTTCCATTACTTGATAATGCTCTTGAAAGAGGTGCTAATACATTTTTTGCCTTTATTCTTGCACTAACTCTTGCTCTCCATGGCTGGGAAGCAATAATCAAATCATAGTTACCTTCAACTTGCCCTGGCTTTGGTATCACATCATTTAATAAAAATTTATGATCTTTTCGGTAAATCACCATGACAGAGGGTCTAATGTAAATTGGGTTGCCGGTTAGTTTACTGGATTTAACTTTCCACCCATCAATTAGAAATTCATTCAAATCTCTTAATTGTTCTCCATATTGGTGGGAGCTTTCTCCATCTAACTCAACATTTTGCCAATTTAAAGCAGCCGCTAGATCGATATTTTTTGGTCTGAGCCAAGGTGCTTCAGAATAATGCATATTGGTAACTACAATCACAGTTGCGGGATGCTCCACAAATCTATCTGATAACTTAGATAAAGAGATTCGAACATCTTCTAAACTTATTTCTTTTGCGACTACAAGAAACGGCATTATAGGATATCTCCTGTGCAACGCTCTAAGAAGATGAGATAAAATAGTAGCGTCCCCCATTCCAGCATCGAACAATTTTAGTGCTGGCGGAGTTGGTTTTAGATATTTCAACTCTTTAGCGGCCCTCTGAGCAATCTGCCATTTTTCATTGGTTGTATTGATGAAAGAGAGATAATTTTGACGATTATCATAGAAACGTTTTGTTTTATCTGATTCAGAATTTTCTGTGTTTGAATTTTTTTTAACGACTTCAGTATTTTCACTGGAAACTTTTTTTATCTCAGATTGACTCTTGTTTGAAATAAATTGTCTTATTTTCTTACTTGTTTTTAAAGTAACGTCATTGCCATTTCTTAAGCGTGATACTAATTTTCCGTCATTTACTGATAATCTTCCAAATGTAGAGATAGCCATTTTGTGTTCATTGCAAAAGGCTTCAATTACTTCAAGTAAATTTTTTATCTCGTATGACATAATTTATTTTAAATTGAATAAGTGGGCAATATACCATTTATTTTCTTTAATAAATATCTTTTATATGATTTGTTTAAAATTTCCTACTGACCAAACACTTATAATGATTGGGATTTAGGGATTTATGAAAAATATTTGCCCACTTTTCTTAGATGTAATTTATCCAGAAGCTGCAATCATCCCACCGTCAACTACTATAGTTTGTCCGCATACCCATGATGAAGCTCTTGAGCATAAATACATAGCTGTCCCTGCTATATCTTCTGGTGAACCCATACGTTTTATAGGTATTTTTTTTATAACTTCTGCAGAAAGCGCTTCATTCTTAGCAATATGGGATGTCATTTTACTGGGAAAGAATCCTGGCGCGATTGCATTTACATTTATATTGTTTCTCGCCAAATCAGCACCTAAATGCCTAGTTAAATGAATAAGTGCTGATTTGCTTGAGGAATAGGAATAAGTTGGCATTAACGGATGTGTGATGCCATTTATCGATGCGATATTTATTATTCGAGATGGATCATCTTCTTTCCCAGATTTTTTTAATAATGGAAGAAATTTCTGTGTTAAGAAAAATGGGGATTTTAGATTTATATCCATTACTTTATCCCACCCCTTCTCTGGAAAATCTTCAAAAGATGAAGCCCATGCAGTTCCAGCATTATTTATCAATATATCTATTTTTGATTCATAACTGCAGATCTCTTCGAACAATCTATTTATTCCGTCGTTATCTGAAAGATCAGCTTGAATTGCTATACATTCACCGTTTGATGAAAATTCTTCACATTTTTCTTCTAGGGCATCTGCTTTTCTTGATGTGATATATGTTTTTACACCATTTTGAACGAAGGCTTCAGCAATCATTGCACCTATCCCACTAGATCCACCTGTTATGATTGCCGTTTTTCCCTCAATTGAAAATAAGTTTTTCATAAAATGCCTATCATTGTTTTGTTGTAAGAATACTTTCTAATATTTTTAAGAACTCTTTTATTTCTTCTATAGAGTTATAATGCACGGGTCCTGTTCTGATGACACCTCCATTCTCATATAGACCAAGACTTTTCACCACCTCGATAGCATAGCTGTGACCACTCCAAACAAAGATATTATTCTTTCCCAGTTCAGTCGCAATCTCTTCAGGATGGACTCCATCCACACTAAAAGAAACAGTTGGTAGTCTTCTGTCCATTGCATCTGATTGTGTTATTCCCTGAATCTTAATTTTTTTTAAATTAATTAGACCTTCTATTAAATATAAAGTTAATAATTTTTCATACTCAAACAAATAATCCAGCGCTGCATGAACATATTTTGTGCGCTGACGATCAAAAGCATGTTCTTTTTGAAATTGTCCTGCGAACTCTTTACCAATCCAAGCAAAATAATCAACAGCTGCAGTGGTCCCAGCCATTCCTTCGTGACTCTGTGTTCCTGTTTCGAAAGACCCTGGAAGTTCTGATGTGGCAGGTCTCACTTTATAAGGTTGAAGCGTTTGCATTATTTCTTTTCTGCCCCAGAGAATACCTTGATGTGGGCCAAAAAATTTGTAAGAGGAGCAAACAAGAAAGTCACAATCAATCTCCTGCACATCTATTGCAACATGAGGAGCTAATTGAACGGCATCTATATACGTCAAAATTTTCTCATTTTTTGCTTTTTTACATATTGTTTTAATATCATTTATTGTTCCAATTAGATTACTAGCACCCCCAACACAAATAATTCTGGTTTTTTCAGAGAATAATTCATCTAATTGATTTAAATCGAATTCAAAGGTTTCTTTATCAAAAGTTAGCCACTTTACTTTTAATCCTATGTCTTCCGCTAAAAGCAACCATGGGGATATATTTGCATCATGATCCATTTTTGAAAGAATAATCTCATCACCTTCCTTAAAAAGACGGCCTATAGATCGAGAAATATGCAAAGTAAGAGTGGTCATATTTTGACCAAAAATAATTTCTTCCTTATACCGTGCATTGAGAAAATCAGCCATACTTTGATGAAATTCATCTAATATTTTATCAACACGATTGGATGTTTCGAATCCTCCCTGAATATTTGCATTTGATTCAATCATGCATTTTTTCATAGCATCAGCGACCTCTGTAGGCACTTGGGTCCCAGCTGGATTATCAAAATAAATTCGTTTTCGGCCAGAATCTTCTATTGATAACGCAGGAAATTTACTCCTAATAGTTTCCAAATGATAGTTCATATAATTTAATCCTCCCTGCAATAATTAGGGTCATGATTGCCTATAGTTTTGAAGCTCATATATGTTGATGACGCAAGAGTTGCGAAGCCAGGCATTCCATTGTCATTCTGTGTATCTGTAAAGATTGCGTGCTCCACATACATATCATAGTTCTGGCCAGGCTCTAATTTCCCTGCAGGCACAGAATATTCTGAAGCCTCATAAGTTAAATATCCATTTTTTTCAAAAGGTCGGCCACTGTGGACGATATCCTCTATATTGCAACTGTCGATAGCAACAAAAATTGGATCATCCAGTATCTTTTTTGGATCTTTTTTTCCTACACTGAATTCGGGCCAGGTAATAATTAACTCTTTTTCTGAATCCACTTCATTTATTTCTATTTTTTTTTCATTTTGTATAAAAATAATTTTTGGATGAGGGGGGAATGAAGAATTTTTGTAACTTACAATACTATTTTTAACCTTACCTTCGGATGTTTCAAAACTAAAACTATAATCTCCCATGGGAAACTCATCCTCAAGACTTTCATAACTATCTAACATTGCACTAATGTACATCACATCGCCTATTTCATCAGATTCAGAATATCTGTATTCAAGACTTTTAATTTCACCAGAGATTTGAGGTAGTTGGACACTAGCATTCTTAACTGTTCCGCCATCTGTTATGAAAATTTCAGCAAAAAATAATGGTTCTAATCGTTGTAGTGAGCCGTCATTAATTTGTTGATATCTTGAGACCTTACCCGTACCAAAAAAGGTCACATCTTTTTGTGTGAGAATGTTTTGTTTAGTTTCACAGCCTGATGCAAAAAAAAGACATACAGTTAAAGTTCCTAACAGACGGTACACAAATTACCCTATCTGAAGCGATTCATAATGTTTGCTAACTCTTTTTTTCCTGGGCCTAGCTCTTCATATGAAATTTCAGACAATGGTATGGAAGATGATCCAGAGCTCTCATGCATATCATCCGCTTCTTTGTCTATGTACAATAATCCAGTTATAATTTCTTGTTTAGCTTGGCTCTCTCTCAAGAATGAATAAGCTCCTGCCCTACTGGTCGGATCATAATTCTTATCAACTTTTCGAAAAACAATTTTACTGCCATCATGAAGTGACACAGGCATCGCTTCTCCTTCTTTATATTTAGTTAAAATCTCTTCAGCAGGAGGTACAAAATCCGCATCAACAACTTCATTTTGTGATTTTCTAACATGAGAATAACTTTTTGTGGATTCAGGGTTATCGTTAAATGTTACGCATGGACTTATAATATCGAGTAATCCAAAACCTTTATGTGAGATAGCACCTTTAATTAATGGCACTAATTGCTCCTTGTCACCAGAAAATCCTCTCGCAACATAAGTTGAACCTAGGGCGATTCCCATACTTACAGGGTCAATCGGTTTTTGTTGATTCGCAGGACCTTTCTTTTTCTTGCTACCAATGTCAGCAGATGCAGAATACTGGCCTTTAGTTAACCCATAAACACCATTATTTTCGATTATATATGTCATATCCAAATTCCTACGTATGACATGTGCAAATTGACCCATACCTATTGAAAGTGAATCACCATCACCTGATATACCAATATAAGTTAGATCTCTGTTGGCTGCATTCGCTCCGGTTGCAACAGAAGGCATCCTTCCATGAACAGAATTAAAACCATGAGATTGGCTCACAAAATATGCCGGAGTTTTTGAGGAGCAACCTATGCCGGATACTTTAGCTAAACGATGTGGTTCTATTGCTAATTCATAAACTGCTTGAATTAAAGCTGCAGTTATTGAATCATGACCACACCCAGCACAGAGAGTAGAAACAACACCCTCGTAATCTCTACGCTTGAGTCCAATATTATTTTTCTTTGACTTTGGATGACTGACTTTTGGTTTACTTATATAGCTCACTAATAATCTCCGATTATGCAATCGATTCGTTATCTAATAACTCTCTAACAATGAGATTAGCGTAAATTGGATTTCCATCATAATGGAGTATAGAAAAGAGTTTGCTTGGATTAACTTCTAAATCTAATATAAGAAGCGACCGCATTTGAGCATCCCTATTTTGTTCAATAACATATATCTTCTCATGTTTATTTATAAATTTCTTAATTGATTCATTAAAAGGAAATGATTTTATTCTGCAATAGTTAACCTTTAGTCCACTTTTCCTTAGTTTTATAATCGCTTCATTTGTGGCTCCATCACTGCTACCAAACGCAATAACACCAATCTTATTTGTCTTTGAATATTTGATATCTGGCTTAGGAACCATTTTTCTTGCTGTATTCCATTTTACTTTCAACCTGTCAACAACCTCTTGATACTCATGGCCTTCTTCAGTGTATCCTCCATATTTATTGTGTCCAGAGCCACGAGTAAAAAATGAGCCTTTTGGGTGAACGCCCGGAAGCGACCTATATGGAATACCATCACCATCTGAATCGAAATATCTATAAAAGTTTTCAAGCTTCTCTAACTGCTCAGCAGAGAGAACTTTTCCTTTTTTTGGCTCATATTTATTGTCCCACTCAAAATCTGAAGACATCCAATCATTCATTCCTATATCTAAATCACTCATTACAAAAATTGGAGTTTGCAGTTCATCACCAAGATCAAAAGCATTTACTGTCATATGAAAACATTCCTCAGGATTTGCTGGAAATAACATTGGATGTCTTGTATCGCCATGAGAGGCATAGGCGCATGTCAAAAGATCGCATTGTTGAGTTCTTGTTGGCATACCTGTAGAGGGTCCAGTCCTTTGAATATTGAAAATAACTGCTGGCAGTTCTGAATAATAAGCAAAACCAATAAATTCGCTCATAAGAGAAATTCCTGGTCCACTCGTGGGAGTAAAAGCTCTCGCACCATTCCATGTTGCACCTAAGACCATTCCTATTGCAGCCAGCTCATCTTCAGCTTGTATGATGCAATAATTATTCTTATCATCTTTTTTGTTTTTACGAAATTGACTGCAAAATGTTTCATATGCATCCATGAGTGATGTTGATGGTGTCAGAGGATACCAAGCACCGACTGTTGCACCAGCATAAACACAACCCAAACCAGCAGCAGTATTTCCATCAATAATTATATGATCTTTTGTTTTATTTATTTTCTTTACAGTGATTGGCAGAGGATTTGTGAGATTCTTTATCACGTAATTATATCCAAGCATAATTGCTTCTAAATTCGATTTAGCAAGATGTTTTTTCTTTGCGAATGTCTCATTTAAAAGAGTTTTAATAATATCTAAATCAATTTTCAATAAAGCTGCAAGCGCACCAACATAGGCTATATTTTTCATCAAAATTCTTGATCGAATTCCTTCAAAATTTTCGATACAAAGTTTAGAGAAAGGTATACCTATTACTGAAATATCGTTTCTATCGAGTAATTTACTTCTGGGCCAAGTTGAATCATATACTAACCACCCTCCAGATTGGACACTCGCTAAATCTTTCTCGTATGTTTGCACGTTCATTGCTATCACAATATCAATATCATTTGATGCAGAATGATATCCGTCTTTAGTAACTCTGACTTCATACCATGTAGGCAACCCCTGAATATTTGACGGAAAGTAGTTTTTTCCAACTACCGGAATACCCATACGAAATAGTGCTTTGAGTAACAAACCATTTGCGCTAGCTGAACCAGTTCCATTAACTGTCGCTATTTTTATTACACAGTCATTTACCCTTGGAGGTAAGTTCTTATTGTTTTGAGTTTTCATCTCTCTTAGATATTACTTACTTTCTTTAATGGGGAAGATTCTGCTTCGTCTTTAGCTTTTGGAAGAAGTATGGTTGATTTCTGCATATCCCATGCTCCTGTTGGACATCTTTCAGCACAAAGACCGCAGTGAACACATAGGTCCTCATCTTTCACCATAACCCTTGCTGTCTGGGGTAATTCTTCAGATACATATAGATCCTCTTCCAAATTCTCAGCTGGAGCAGTAAGTCTTGTTCTAAGATCTTTTTCATCACCATTTTCTGTTATTGTCAAACAATCCACGGGACATACATCAATACAGGCATCGCATTCAATGCATAGGTTTGCTGCAAAAACAGTCTGAATATCACAATTCAAACAACGTTCAACCTCTTTTACTGTTTGATCTAACGTAAAACCTAATTCCACCTCAATATTTAATTGTTTGAACCTTTTCTTTAAATCAACATGTGGCATCAATCTTCGTTCAGATCCATCGTAGTCATTTGAATAGCTCCATTCATGTAGACCCATCTTTTGACTCGTGAGATTCATTCCGGGAGGAAGACGTTCCTCAAGGTTCTCTTGTGAACAATACTTATGAATCGATATCGCAGCTTCATGACCATGAGCCACGGCCCATATAATATTTTTCGGTCCAAAGGCAGAGTCACCACCAAAGAAAACTCCATCAAGTGAACACATCATAGTTACTTCATCAACTATTGGACAATCCCACTTATCGAATTCAATTCCCAGATCTCTCTCAATCCATGGAAATGCATTATCTTGTCCAATCGCAAGAATCACATCATCGCATTCGATGATTTTTTCCCCAATTACATCAGAGCTCTCAATTTTACCATCATCATTGATTTGATATTTTATTTCTTCAAATAACATACCAATTAATTTTCCATTTTTAACGACAAATTCTTTTGGTGAGTGATTAACAATAATCTCTACATTTTCTTCTTCCGCATCTTCAAGCTCCCAATCTGATGCCTTGAAAAATTCTCTGGGTTTCCTTGCCATAACTTTTACATTTTTGGCACCCAATCTTAATGATGTTCTACAACAATCCATTGCTGTATTTCCAACACCAATTATCAGCACATCTTTTCCTATTTTATCGATATGCTCAAAAGCAACCGATTCAAGCCATTCAATACCAATATGTACATTTTTACTATCATATCTGCCCGGCAGATTAAGCTCTTTACCTTTTGGTGCACCTGTTCCAACAAAGATAGCATCAAAATTATTTTTTTCTCTAAAGTCTTTTAAACTCTCAATACGATGATTGAGTTTAAGATCTGCTCCCATATCAAGGATATATTGAATTTCTTCATTTAACACTTTTGGCGGCAATCTAAATTGCGGAATGTTAGTTCTCATCAAACCGCCAGTTGTACCAAGTGCTTCAAATATTGTTACGTCATAACCGAGAGGGAGTAAATCATTTGCAACAGTCAGTGAAGCACAGCCAGCACCTATTAATGCTATCTTTTTACCATTCATCTTAGATGGCGGCTTAGGTAATCTTGCAGTTATATCATCTCTATGATCCGATGCGACACGTTTTAGCCTACATATAGCTACTGGCTTATCTTCTACTCTTGTTCTTCTACAAGCTGGCTCACATGGCCTGTCGCATACCCTGCCAAGAATCCCAGGAAAAACATTAGACTCACGGTTAACCATATATGCATCTGAAAATTCGCCTTGAGCAATTAAGCGAATATATTTCGGTACATCAGTATGAGCTGGACATGCCCATTGGCAATCTACTACCTTGTGAAAGTAATTTGGATCTGAAATATTTGTTGGTTTCATTTTTATATTATTTGGCTAATTATTCCTAATTAAAGGCATGAAATAGTGGAGCAACAAATTCTTCGTTAATATGGTATGGATGATAAACTCTTCACCGATAAAGTAAACAACTTTCGTCAGTTTCGTGAGCGATTAAAATGCAATCTTTTGCCCGGAATTGAATCGTTAAGTTTACCGTCACTATATGCAATAACCCCATTTACAATTGTTGTCTGAATGGAAGAGCTGAAAGTATGACCTTCAAAGGGTGACCACTGGCATTTGTAAAGAATATTATCTTTGTTTACTTTGTAAGGTTTTTCGGTATCCACCAATACTAAGTCAGCATAATACCCTTCTCTAATATACCCTCTATCAATCACACCGAACAAATCTGCAGGGGCATGACAAGCCTTTTCTACTATTAATTCATGGGTAATCTCTCCACGCCGAGCAAGATCAAACAGCATTGGGAGTGCATGCTGTACAAGAGGTAATCCCGCGGGTGTATTAAAATAACTACCAGATTTCTCTTCAAGGGTATGGGGCGCATGATCTGTCGCAATAACATCCAATTTACCGGAGTTTAGTGCTTGAATTAGTGCTTCTCGGTCACTTTTTTTCTTTATAGCAGGGTTGCACTTTATTAGAGCGCCTTTTTCGGGATAACTGCTCTCATCAAACCAAAGATGGTGAACGCAGACTTCAGCAGTTATTCGTTTCTCAGATCTGTGTTTCGTTGAAAATAATTCCATTTCTTTTGCAGTTGTCAGGTGCAGAATATGTAATAGAGCATCATATTTTTTTGCTAACTCATAGGTATTTCTGGATGATCTATAACAAACCTCATCGGAACGAATGTATGGATGTTCTGACATTGGAACATCATCGCCGTATTTTTCTCTCGCTTTTTTTTCGTTTTCCCATATTAACGGGGAATCCTCACAATGTGTCACAACGATTATTGGTGCATGCTCAAATAATAGCTCCAATGCCTCAGGATCATCAACCAATAGGTCACCTGTGGAGGCGCCTAAAAAAGCTTTTATCCCACACGCATCATCAACCTCTATGGACTTTATATCTTCAATATTTGTGTTTGTTGCACCCAAATAAAAACTGTAATTTGCCCTACATCGATCCTTAGCCAATCCATATTTGTTGCGCAAAGCTTGTTTATTTGTTGTTTGAGGGTCTACATTTGGCATCTCCATAAAACTAGTGATACCTCCTGCAACTGCTGCAGCAGACTCTGTAGCTAGATCGGCTTTATGCGTCAGACCAGGTTCGCGGAAATGATCCTGATCATCAATCATACCTGGGATTAAAAATCGGCCTTGAGCGTCAATCTCGCAAACATTATTATCAACTGTTATTGATGGTGAAATCTTAGCAATTCTTTCTCCGTCGATAAGAACATCAGACTCATTGATTGAGCCTTCGTTTATCATTCTCGCATTTCTAATTATTGTTTTACTCAAAAGTGACTCTCTTTATGTTTTATAATGAATAATAATTGTAAATTTTATATTAAAATAATGTGCTTATATATACGAGAAAATAGCAAACTAATTTTAAATCTTATTATTTTAAAAGATTAACAAAATCATGAATTATAATTTAGGATAGACTAATCATGTTTAGAACATTAAAAATATTTTTATTCCCTTTTTTCATATTACAAACAGCAATCGGTGCAAATATGGTCGACATTAATTACGAAGAATTCAAACTGGATAATGGCCTAAGATTAATTGTACATGAAGATCATAAAGCACCAATCGTAGCTATAAATTTGTGGTATCACGTCGGCTCAAAAAATGAGGTGAAAGGCAAAACTGGTTTTGCCCATTTATTTGAACATTTAATGTTCAATGGAAGCGAAAACTATAATGATGAGTTCTTCAAACCATTTGAGCGTGTAGGTGCAACTAATATGAATGGAACAACCTACTTTGACCGCACAAATTACTTTGAAAATGTACCGAATACAGCCCTTGATATGGCTCTTTGGATGGAATCAGATCGAATGGGTCATATGCTTGGAGCTATTACGCAAGAAAGATTGGATGAACAAAGAGGTGTAGTTCAAAACGAAAAAAGACAAGGGGATAACCAGCCATATGGAATGGTGGAATATCATCTATTAGAGGGTATTTTTCCTAAGGATCATCCGTATTCTTGGAGCACTATTGGATCAATGGAAGATTTAGATTCTGCAAGTTTAGATGATGTTCATAGTTGGTTTAAAAAATATTACGGTCCGAATAATGCTGTGATTGTAATTGCTGGTGATGTTAATCCAGAAGAAGTTTTCCAAAAAGTCAAAAAATACTTTGGTGACATAGAGCCATCACCACCGGTAAATAAATTACTTGATTGGACAGTCAGATTGGATACTAATAAACGAGAAATTATTAAAGATGATGTCCCACAAATACGAATTCACAAAGCATGGGGCGGTCCCGCATTTCGCGATCTTGATTCGGATGTACTGCAACTCATCGATATTATTCTTACTTCAGGAAAAACATCACGCTTATACAATCGATTAGTATATAAAGATCAGATTGCAACCGACGTTGACTCTTATCAATTTGCAGGTGATATAGGAGGGTTTTATTATATTCAATCTTCAGTTCAACCAAATGGAAATCACGAAGCTGTTAAATTAGCCATGAATGAAGAGATTGAGAGATTCTTGGAAGACGGACCAACAAAAGCGGAGTTGAGAAGAGCTAAAATGAAATTGACTTCAAGTTTTATCAGAGGTCTTGAAAAAGTTGGAGGATTTGGAGGTAAATCAGACATACTTGCACAGAACGCAGTATACACCGGTGACCCTGGGTACTATAAAAAATCATTTAGTGCCATTGAAAATGCTACTCAAAAAAGCATTCTTTCTGTAGCAAAAAAATGGCTGGGTAAAGGTTCTTATAACCTTGAAGTTCATCCATCACAAAAGCTTAGCTCTATTGGAAGCGGGGCTGATCGATCTTCAGTTCCGGAAACAAAAACATTCCCTGAGAGCGAATTCATTGAGTTTGAGAGAGATAGGTTATCAAATGGATTGGAATTAATTGTGGCAGAACAAAAAAATGCTCCAATTGTAAGTTTTAATCTTCTTTTGGACGCAGGATACGCTTCAGATCAATTTTCTGAACCTGGCACATCCAGCCTCACTATGTCGATGTTAGATGAGGGAACAAAAAAAATGGATGCTCTTAAAATCAGTGATAAAGCTGCTGAAATAGGCGCAATCATAGGTTCTGGATCCGGTATTGATAACTCCTCAGTAACATTGAATGCACTTAAGGAAAATCTTGATGAATCATTGGAATTATATACAGATATCATTTTAAATCCGAGTTTTCCTGAAGCAGAATTAGAAAGATTAAGAAACCAAAAATTAGCGCAAATACAGCAAGAAAAAAATCAACCATTTGGTATTGCTCTTCGAGTTCTTCCTGAACTTTTATATGGGAAAAATCATGCATATTCACTCCCTTTAACAGGATCTGGAACTGAGGAATCAATTAAAAAAATAACAAGAGAATCATTGGTCGATTATCACAATAAATGGTTTAAACCTAATAATGCTTCCTTGATTATAGTTGGTGATATTTCAATGGGTGAAATAAAGCCAAGACTGGAGAAATATTTCAAAAACTGGTCTTCGGCCGAAATACCACAAAAAAATATAAATCCTGTTGAGGTCGCTGAAAATGAAGTCATCTATTTGATAGATCGACCTGGAGCTCAGCAATCGATCGTACTAGCTGCAAATATAGCACCAAGTCCGAGTGACTCAGATGAATTAGCTATAGAGTCAATGAATGACATCATTGGTGGTTCATTTACATCTAGGATAAATATGAACCTCCGAGAAGATAAAGGCTGGGCATATGGTGCTCGCTCTCTTCTACTTAAAACTAAAGGCCAGCGTCCGTTTATTGCTTATGCACCGGTTCAAACTGATAAGACTTCTGAATCAATTACAGAAATTAAGAATGAGCTATCAAGTTACCTTAATGCTAAACCTGCGACAGAGGAAGAAATTCAAAAAGTAAAAGACAACAATACCCTTAGTCTTCCCGGAAGATGGGAGACAATCAGAGCGATCTCATCTGATTTATCACAAATAGTCACGTATGGACTGCCTGATAATTATTGGGGTACCTATACAGAAAATGTTCGAGGCCTGACCAAAGAGAGACTTACTAAAGCTGCTAAGGAAGCAATTAAACCAGAAAACTTAATATGGGTTATTGTTGGAGACCTGAGTGAGATAGAAGATAAAGTTAGGCAACTAGATATAAAAAATATCATAAATTTAGACGCAGATGGAAAAGAGCAAAATACCAAGTGAATTTTCATGAACCGATAAAATACTGTGAATAAAATTAATTACACTCATTTGATAGATGAAGCTGATGTATACAGCGTAGCAAAAAAATCGCCACTGAATCATGCATTAATCATCTCTTCTAAGCTAAATAATAAAATTTTATTAAAAAGAGAAGATATGCAAAGGACTTTTTCTTTTAAAGTTCGAGGTGCAATTAATAAAATCAATCAATTAAATAAAGAGGACCTTAAAAATGGTGTAGTTTGCAGCTCTGCTGGAAATCATGCCCAAGGCGTTGCTTTAGCATCTCAAATACATAAAACTCAAGCTTTTATAGTCATGCCTCAAACAACTCCAAGTATAAAAATTGATGCAGTTAAGTCGCTTGGAGCCAATGTGATCCTTTATGGGGATAATTATGATGAGGCTTTCAAAAAAGCCAAAGAACTAGAAAAAGAGAAATCACTGATATTTATTCATCCTTTTGATGATCCTCATGTAATTGCAGGACAGGGAACAATAGCAAAAGAAATTCTTGAGGAAGTTGATGAAAATATAGATGCAATTTTTGTGCCCATTGGAGGCGGTGGTTTGATATCCGGTATAGCAGCGTATATTAAGGAAAAAAGAAGTGAAATAAATATTATTGGAGTTGAACCAGAAGATTCTGCCAGTATGAAAATCGCATTAGAAAAGGGAAAGCCAATAAAATTGGATCATGTTGGTATATTCGCTGATGGTGTTGCAGTAAAAAAAGTTGGTGATGAAACTTTTAAAATATGCAAAAAACATCTAGATGAAATAATCACCGTTAACACAGATCAAATTTGTGCAGCAATCCAATCTATTTATGAAGATACTCGCACAATTGTTGAGCCTGCTGGAGCACTATCAATCGCAGGCATAACCAAATATGTAGCTAGAAATCAATGTTCAAAAAAAACATTTGTCGGGATAAATTGCGGTGCTAATGTCAATTTTGACCGACTCAGGCATATTGCTGAAAGATCAGCTATAGGAAAACAAAGTGAAATCATATTAGCAGTTGAAATTGATGAGAAACCAGGAAGTTTCAAAAAGTTCTGCAAATCAATTGGTAAAAGAAATATCACAGAATTCAATTATCGATACAATAATGATAGATTTGCTAGAGTATTTGTGGGTGTCAGTTTGGGTGGTAATCCAAATGAGCGAAGTGAGATTATTAATCAAATTAATAATTCGGGATATAAAGTTTTTGATCTCAGTGAAAATGAGATGGCTAAACTTCACATTCGTCATATGGTCGGTGGAAGAGCATCAATTAATAATGAACACTTATTCAGATTTGAATTTCCAGAAAGGCCAGGCGCCCTCCTAGAATTCTTGGATTCCATTGGAAATGATTGGAATATCAGCCTGTTTCACTACCGAAACCATGGCTCAGACTTTGGAAGAATTCTCACAGGAATTCAAGCTAGCTCTGAGCAAATGAACCAACTAAATGAATATCTTTCAAAATTAGGTTATAGATATTGGGAAGAAACTTCCAATCCAGCATATACAATGTTTTTAGCTTAAAAAATCCTCAATTGTACTGGCAAGTGTTTCTGGATTTTCCAGATGTATCATATGGCCTGCGTCGGGTATTTCGACTATCTGTGAATTAGAAAAGATCGAACTCCTTTCTTTATTCTTCATTGTATCTAGTTGTTCTTTAAAATTAGTATTCTTACCAAAAATAAATATTATATTTGCTTGAATTAGACTCCAGCATGCTTCAGCTTCATTTCTTCGATATTGAACAGCATTAGGTAGCTTGTGAAAGGGATCTGCCCTAAGTTTTATTTTGCCTGATTCGTGCTTCATTGCCCACTCATTCGCTACAAACATAGCTACATCTTTACTCATTTTTGGGTTTCTTTTTAGTAGCTTTTCAGCGAGCTCATCGAATGTTTTATATTCGCTAAATTTTTGATCACAATTTTGTTTTTCGATCCAATGATGATAATTGTCAGGAGCATTATCAGGATTGGATTCCTTTAAACCAAAACCTTCTATATTGACTAGATTTTTAACATCATCAGGAAAGATACCGGCATACATTGATGCAACATTACCTCCCATGCTGTGACCAATCAATGTAACTGGATCCTTTTCAGAAAATATATTTATAATTCTATTGAGGTCTGCAAGATAATCAGGAAACCAATAACTAGATTTATTATGTTGAGATCTTCCAAAACCCCGAAAATCTGGCGCGATAACTCTCCAATTCTTTTTAAAAGAATCTACAACAAACTGAAAAGTAGAGCCGCTATCTGCCCACCCATGCAAATAAAAAATTGGAACAGCATCTTTATTTCCCCATAAGTTAAAATGGTAATCTATACCTCTTATGTTATGGAAAATAGATTCTCTATCTTTTATTGGTTTGTATTTTTTCACAATCGAGAGTCTATGGGAGAAGAATTGTTGATCCTGTAGTTTTTCTTGACTCCAAGTCTCTATGAGCTTGAGCGGTATCTTTTAATGCGTACTTTTGGTTAATATTTATTTTAATAATACCATTTTTAACAAGATCGAATAATTCTCTAGAAGCAAGAAGTAAGTTATCTCTTTGACTAATGAAATCAGCCAAAATGGGTCTTGTTACATATAATGAATGACGCTTGGCAAGTTCTGCTGGAGCAAATGGATCGACTGGACCAGAAGCATTTCCAAATGTAACCATTACTCCATGTGGACGAAGAGAATCCAGAGAAGAGAAGAATGTGTCTCTCCCTATGGAATCATATACTGCTGCTACCCCCTCATTATTGGTATAACTCATGACTTTTTCTGGAATGTTTTCGTTAGCCATTATAATTTGATTACATCCATGCGACTGAGCAAGTTCTGCTTTTTGATCAGTACTGACAACTCCAATAATATTTGCCCCCAAGTGGCTTGCCCATTGGCAGGCGATCAATCCAACTCCACCTGCAGCGGCATATAAAAGAATATTGTCACCAGACTTTACCTCATAACTTTTTCTTAACAAGTACCATGCTGTTAATCCCTTTAATAATATTGCAGCCGCTTGTTCGTCGCTAATTTCATTCGGAATTGGTACTAATTGATTGGCATCAAAATTTCTGATTTCCGAGTACGAATCTGTTGGTCTACCTGTATAAACAACACGATCTCCAACTTTTACAGAGCTGACATCATTTGCTACTGCTTCAACTATGCCTGCAGCTTCGCTACCTAGACCAGTTGGAAGTGGCATTGGATATAAACCTGAACGATGATAAGTATCAATAAAGTTCAACCCTATGGCCGTATGTCTGATCCTCGCCTCTCCTGGCTGCAATTCAGGTAAATCAATTTCTCTAAATTCCAGCACTTCTGGACCACCGTATTCGCTTATCCTGATAGCATTTGTTTTCATATACTTTCTTCCATTAATAAAAATTATTAAGCATAACTAAGCTGCATTAAAAATACTAAAAATTTACGATAAATATTTGCATGACCGTCTTGGTTCTGATGAGATAACAATCTGCCAATAATCAGAGAATATATATGAAACGTCTTCAAAATAAAATTGCATTAATCACAGGAGCGGCTCAAGGTATAGGCCTTGCTACGGCTAAATTATTCGCCAAAAATGGAGCGAAAGTATTATTGACAGATATTAATGAGGAAGAAGTACTCACCCAATCAGAAAAAATGAAACTTGATTACCCCGATCAAATACTTGCAATAAAGCATGATGTAACCTCTGCTGATGACTGGAAGACAGCAGTCAATTATATCGATTCGGAGTTTGGTGGAATAAATATTCTTGTTAATAATGCAGGAATCATGGCAGTTGGAACAATAGAAGATGAAACTTTTGAACAATGGAAGCACGTTCATAATATTGACCTTGATAGTGTTTTTCTTGGTTGCAAATACACTATACCGATCATGAAAAAGGAGAAAAAAGGATCAATTATAAACGTCTCTTCAATATCTGGAATCATAGCTGGTCATAATCTTGCTGCTTATAACTCTGCTAAAGCTGGGGTAAGACATTTGAGTAAGTCTGTTGCCGTACATTGCGCTCGAGAAAAAAATGATATCCGGTGCAACTCAATTCACCCTGTATTTATTGATACAAACTTATTAGAAGGTTTGTACAAAAAATTAGGAAAAGAAAAAGCTATAGAAAAATTATCCAGACAAATTCCAATGGGAAAAATTGGCGAACCGAATGATGTTGCTTTTGCTATTTTGTATTTAGCCTCAGATGAATCAAAATTTGTAACTGGTACAGAAATTCGTATAGATGGAGGTATAAGCGCTTTATAGTGCTGATCATTTATGATGAACCATACTAATATATTGATTGTTGGAGCAGGTCAGGCTGCAGGTCAATTATTAATCACCCTTAAGCAGAATAAGTTCTCAGGGAAAATTACTCTTGTTGGTGATGAGGAATGGTATCCATATCAGAGGCCTCCCTTATCAAAATTATTTTTAAGTGGCGAACTTGAGCATTCTAGATTATTTATAAAACAGGCAAATTTTTATAATGATCTTGATATCACTTTCAGATTTAATACAAGAATAAAGAAAATTGATACCCATAACAAAATTATTGATTTAAATGATATAGAACTTAATTATGAGCAATTGATTCTGGCAACCGGAACGAGGCCAAGAAAATTAAGTATTGATGGATCAAATCTCAAGAATATATTCTACCTAAGAGATATATCAGATGCTGAAAATATCAAATCTGTCATAAAAAACAAAAAATCAATTGTAATAATAGGGGCAGGCTATATTGGGCTTGAAGTAGCCGCAACTGCGGTCAAATCTGGACTGAGTGTAACTGTTATCGAAAAACAAGATCGTGTAATGAATCGAGTAGTCTCAAAACAAGTATCTGGTTTTTTTGAGAGCGAACACAAAAGCCATGGGGTAAATTTTATCTTTAATGATGATATTGTTTCATTCTCTGGTGGCAAGAAAATTAATGAGGTTAATCTATTATCAGGAAAGACAATCAAAACAGATGCCGTGTTAGTTGGTATTGGTGGCATACCAAATACTGAGATTACTGATAAAACTAAAATTGTTTCAGATAATGGAATCAAAGTTGATAATCAATGCAGAACAAATGTCAAAGACGTCTATGCAATAGGAGATTGCACCAACCACTGGAATACTTTGTATAATAGATACATACGTCTAGAATCAGTTCAAAATGCAATCGATCAAGCTAAAGTTGTTGCTAGCAATCTTACAAATATAAAAACATCATATAATGAAGTTCCATGGTTCTGGTCTGATCAATTCGATCTGAAACTTCAAATAGCAGGAATCTCTGAGGGTTATGACAAAACAATAATTAGAACCAAAGAAAAACAAAAATCATTTTCATGTCTTTATTTAAAAGATGATGTATTGATTGCAGTTGACTCGATTAACGATCCGAAAGATTTTATTCAATCAAAAAAACTTATTATGAATAAAGTTAAATTAGACTTAGAAAAATCTAAAGATGTAAATGCAGAACTAAAAGATATGTCATGAACTTATTATGATAAATCAGCAATGAAAAAGATATGCATGTGGTCTGGACCAAGAAATGTTTCCACAGCAATGATGTATAGTTTTGCTCAAAGAAAAGATACGGTAGTTATTGATGAACCGCTCTATGGTCATTACCTAAAAGTAACAGGAGCTCAACATCCTGGAAGAGAAGAGATACTGAGAGAGATAAGCAGTAATGGAGATGAAATTATGAAATCCATTATGAATAGAGATTACGAGAAATATGAAATTGTTTTCATGAAACAAATGTCTCATCATTTAATCGAAATAAATAAAGATTTTGTTTTTGAAACAGAGAATATTTTTTTAATTCGTAATCCAAAGGATGTAATTTCTTCTTTAGTGAATCAAATACCCAATGCCAGACTAAGAGATACGGGGCTTGACTTGCAATGGGATTTATTTGAGGAAATAAGATCAAAAAGCAAAAGGCCTATTGTCATAGATAGCAAGAGGTTGCTTCTCAACCCAAGAAAGGTTCTTTCTCAATTATGTGAACGACTAGAAATACCATTTTTAAAGAATATGTTAAGTTGGGATAAAGGGCCAATTAATGAAGATGGTATCTGGGCAAAATATTGGTATCAACAAGTACATCAATCCAATGGTTTTATTCCTTATAAGAAGAAACCAGATCTATCACATAATTTATTAGGCCTTCTTGAGGAATGTCAGCCTTATTATGATAATCTTCTCCGATATGAACTAAACTCAAAATAGGACATTCTAAAAATGATAATTGACCCTAGAAATAAGAACTTAATCGTATACGTCAATGGTGAGTTTTTACCAAGAAAAGAAGCAAAAATTTCAGTTTTTGATAGCTCTGTACAAGGAGGCGATGCAGTTTGGGAGGGCTTGAGAGTGTATAACGGTAAAATCGCGGCATTAGATGAGCACATGAAAAGACTCCAAAATTCTGCTAAAACACTTGCGTTCCAAGATGTTCCCACGACTGAATTTATAACGAATGCTATATTTCAAACACTAAAAGCAAATGAGATGTGGGATCAAACACATATTCGTTTGACTTTAACTAGAGGGGAAAAAATTACATCAGGTATGAACCCAAAGCTTAATCAATTGGGATGCTCTTTAATTGTTCTCGCTGAATGGAAACCATCGGTCTATGATAATAGCGGTATAAAAGTGATCACATCATCTGTAAGAAGAAACACAACTGAATGTCTTGATTCAAAAATTCATCACAACAACCTTCTTAATAATATCCTAGCAACAATTGAAGCAAATGTAAGTGGTGTCGATAGTGCAATTATGCTTGATGTTAATGGATTTATTTCCGAAACAAATGACACTAATTTATTTTTAGTAAAAGACGGTGAAATTTATACGCCATATGCAAATAGTTGTTTGCCAGGAATAACGAGACAAATGATATTAGATATTGCATCAGAAAAAGATATTAATAATTATGAAAAAGACTTATCCCTCACTGAGCTTTATACATCGGATGAAGTATTTACCTCCGGTACAATGGGTGAATTAACTCCCATTTTAGAGGCAGATGGCAGAATTATTGGTGAGGGGAAAGTAGGTGAGATGACCAAAAAAATGCAGAAATATCATTTCGACTATGCATCCAATCATGGAATAGATCTACCATTTAAAAAACCAAACTAATACTAAGATGAAAAGTAGTTTTTTAAATAATCATCGAACGGTAACTGATCCTGAGCTTCTATTGATTGTTGTTTTTTAAGTGAATTTTCTGCCTCTTTTTCAAACAGTGCCTGCCTCTCATGACTGAGTGGCATAATGTTCGAGAAATATTCTTTTCTTTCATTTGCCAGATTCAAACCGTATTCTGAAAAACTGACTCCTTGATTCTGCAACTCATTCAACAACATTGCAGATGGTGTTTTATCTACATCATTAATCAACTTCATCTGTTTTTTTACAGAATCCGTGTATGCGGAACAATTCGTGCCATTATCAAGTAGATTAGCAACTTTTAAAGTACCTTCTATTATTATTTCTGCCCACGATTTTAATGTGATAGACACCCCATTTTTTTGAAGTAAAAGATTATTTTCTCTTCCATGAGTAGCAGTATTTGTATGGTTTTTTATTAATTCCTGATTGTTAGTTTTATTTATAAGTTCACTTTCTTCCAGCATACAGTATATTAAAAAAGCCTCAATAAAACGCATTGTTTCTTGATTAATACCGACAGGATCAAATACATTTAAATCTAATGATCTAACTTCAATGTATTCTACTCCTCCCCTATCTAGAGCTGATGTAGGACGCTCCCCGGATCGAGCAACTCTTTTTGGTCTAACAGGACTATAATACTCATTCTCTATTTGAAGTTTATTTAGTGATAATTGCTGATACTGCCCATTATCAAGTAGCCCAATATCACTATAAGCTGGCTCAGACGTTGATATTGCAGTATTTAAATCGTCTGTATATTCGTGTAGATTATTCACCGAAATATTTATACTAGACTGCACTGTACTGGTATACCCTAAATCACTCATTCTAAGAGATGTAGCATAGGGCTGATAAATAGTTTTACTATCTAGTGATGGCATAGATGTTTTTATATTGCCAAGAAAAGATTTGCAAATAGCGGGAGAAGCACCGAACAGATATAAAATTAACCACCCGTTCCTCTTAAAATTTCTTACCATCGCCATATATTGCGATGAACGAAAATCAACCAGAGACTGTTCATTCTGTTCATTTGATTTATATATAGGCCAAAATTCATCTGGCAGTGAAAAATTAAAATGTATACCTGAGATAGCCTGCATGTTACTTCCATATCTGAGACTGAGACCATTCCTATACACAGACTTCATTTTGCCAACGTTCGAACTACCGTATTTAGCAATCGGAATACTATCATCTCGACCTAGGGCACAAGGCATACTTGCTACCCACAACAACTCATCATCTATATTTTCATATGTAAATTTATGAATATCACACAATAAACTCATGACTCCCCATGTATCTTTATATGCAGGAGTAACAAACTCTAGTAATGATTCCGAAAAATCAGTCGTAATGAATTTATTCGTTAATGCAGATCCTAAGCTTTTTGGGTGATCGCTTTGAGATATTTCGCCATTAAGATTTATCCTCAATGATTCTTTTTCGATCCCTTTTATGCCGTCACAAAGAATATCCTCTCTGCCAGAATCAGAAATCAATTTAAGTCTTTTTTCGAGCGATGACTTCATTTCTGATTTTTACCAATTTTATCCATTTTAATCATAAGTAATTCTAACATTTTAAAGTTATTTAAAAATAATTTCGTAAAATTCATCTTTAAGCTTCACTTGAGAAATATAAAATGATTAAATTAAATTTTAATTAAGTTAAAGGGTGAAAGATTGGTTAAAATTATAACCGTCTAGAAAATTATGAAAATCATATTTAAGTTATTCTTTTTAGTAAATGTAATGATAGCATTTCCAGCATTTGCAGCCTGTGAATATCCATCAAAAGTTAATATACCGAATGGCGCAACAAGCACAACAGAAGAATTTATGGCTGGCTATCAAGCTGTTAGAAAATGGGTTGATGATATGAATATGTATCTAGAATGCATAGACCAAGACACAATATCTATGATATCGATGCTTAAAATCAATCAGCAACATACACCAGAGGCTGAAGCGACGATCGTTGAACATCAAGACAAGAAATATAATGCTGCAGTTGAAGATCAACAAAAAGTAGCTGAACTGCTAAATATTCAGGTTAGGGCATATAAAGCAGCACAAGAATAGAAAAAACTTTCAGTAAAAATGTATACGCAATTAGCCTAGTCTGATTAATACATTCATTTACAGCAACATATCTAAGAATAATTCCTAAAAATAGAGGACTAGAAATGAATAAACCTGTGCGAGTCACCATTACCGGTGCTGCTGGACAAATCGGATATCAATTGGCTTTTAGAATTGCTTCGGGTCAAATGTTAGGAGTAAATCAACCAATAATTCTTCAATTATTAGAAATCACACCCGCACTTTCCGCATTGAATGGAGTGTCAATGGAATTGGAGGATTGTGCATTTCCTACTCTTAAGAAAATTATTGCTACTGATGATGCGAATGAAGCATTTGATCAATGTGATTTTGGGTTTTTAGTTGGTGCAATGCCACGAGGGCCTGGAATGGAAAGAAGTGATCTTCTTGAGGCAAATGCAAAAATTTTCACCCACCAAGGGTTAGCCATAAATAATAATGCCAATAAAAATGTGAAGATTTTGGTTGTAGGTAACCCTGCAAATACAAATGCTTTAATTGCAAGCTCTAATGCGCCTGATATTGATCCAAAAAACTTCACTGCTATGACAAGACTTGATCATAATCGTGCGAAATCATATCTGGCAAAAAAGCTTGGTGTTCAAAGCAATGAAATTCAAAATATGATTATTTGGGGAAATCATTCTGCTACACAATACCCTGATATTAGTCATGTAACTTGTGATGATCAAAGAGTTTTAGATGCAGTTAGTTTGGAATGGATAGAAAGTGACTTCATACCGACAGTTCAGCAAAGAGGTGCAGAAATAATAAAAGCTAGAGGTGCTTCATCAGCTGCATCCGCAGCTTCAGCCGCTATTGATCACATGAGAGATTGGTCGCTAGGGACATCAGATAAAAGTTGGGTAAGTATGGCCGTTCCATCTGATGGAAGTTACGGTATCTCTCCAGGTATTATTTTTTCATTTCCCGTGATTTGCAAAGATGGTAATTTTGAAATAGTGAAAGATCTTAAAATAAATGAATTTAGCAAGGATCGAATACTAATAACTGAGAGTGAATTGAGAGAAGAGAGAAGTGCAATTGAGAGTCTATTGTAGGAAATGACAATATCTACCTTAACTTATCCATCATTATTAAATAATCACCATTTATAAATCGTAATTGTTAATATACTATTATCCTTATATTCACTGATTAATTTTTTTGGAAAAAACAACTTATGTTTGAATTATTAATAGATTTTTTATGGCTGGCGTCTTGTTTGTTAGTATTTTTTGGTGTTACTTTTCACAGAGTAAATTTACAGCTTTCAACTCTTATATTTACCTTATATGCCTATGTTTTTTTTATATTTGCTCAGGGCCATATCCTTCTAAATCTCATACTGTGGATCATAATCCTTATATTACTATTAGTTAATATAACTCCTCTAAGACGCTCCAGACTGACCAAGCCGTTATTAAATATATACAAAAGAATGGTTCCAAAAATGTCTAGCACAGAGAAAGAAGCTCTGGAGGCAGGTGGAGTGTGGTGGGAAGGTCAGCTATTTTCAGGAAAGCCGGATTGGAATGTTTTAATGAAAATGAAGAAGCCCTCATTATCCTCGGACGAAAAAGCATTTATCGAAGGTCCCTGTGAAAAGTTATGTGAAATGCTAGATGATTGGCAAATCTCTCACGAAGAAGGTGATTTGTCAGAAAAGATTTGGAGTTACCTGAAACAAGAAAGATTTTTCGCGATGATCATACCAAAAAAATACGGTGGTCTAGAGTTCTCGTCATATGCGAATGCGATGGTAATCGCAAAAATTGCAAGTAGAAATGCTGTAGCATCTTCAACTGTTGGTGTTCCAAATTCACTGGGCCCAGCAGAGCTTCTCTTACATTATGGAACGGATAAACAAAAAAAATATTATCTTCCGAGACTTGCTTCAGGAGATGAAATTCCTTGCTTTGCATTAACCTCACTTGAGGCAGGATCAGATGCTTCAGCAATAATTGACTCTGGCGTTGTATGTAGAGGCACTTGGAATGATGAAGAGATAATAGGAATAAGATTAAACTGGAGCAAGAGATATATAACTCTTGCACCTGTTGCTTCAGTTCTTGGTTTGGCTTTTAAATTGTCTGATCCTGATAATCTTATTGGTGAAAAAAATGATTATGGAATAACGGCAGCACTTATACCAACAAATCTAGATGGTATTTCAATCGGACGCCGACATCTTCCAATGAATGTTCCTTTCCAAAATGGACCCACAAGTGGCAAAGATGTCTTTGTTCCACTCGATTTTATAATTGGTGGGAAAGAGATGGCCGGTAAAGGATGGAAGATGCTAGTTGAATGCTTGTCGGTTGGAAGAGCGATTACACTTCCATCAACAGCAATGGGTGGCGGTCAGGCTGCTGCCTATGCTTCAGGCGCTTACGCTCAGATAAGAAAGCAATTTAATTTACCTATATCTCAATTTGATGGCATCAAAGAGTCTCTTGCTAGAATAGCTGGATACACTTATACGATGAATGCTGCTGTTTCTGTTACATCTGGTGCAATCGACATGGGGGAAAAACCAGCAGTACCGTCAGCAATATTAAAGTACCATTGCACAGAAATGGGAAGAAAAATTGCTAATGATGCAATGGACATTCATGGAGGAAAAGCAATCATGATGGGGCCAAAAAATTATATGGGTAGAAGTTTTATGGCAACACCAATTGCGATTACAGTTGAAGGGGCTAATATTTTAACAAGAAGTCTAATTATTTTTGGTCAAGGAGCTGTGAGATGCCATCCTTTTGTTCTAGATGAATTAGAGGCAGCCCAAGATGAGAATGAAAAAAATGGATTAATAGCTTTTGATAAAGCATTATTTGGTCACATTGGTTACGCGATAAGCAACATTTCACGATCTCTGGTTTTAGCAATTACACAAGCGAAATATAGCAAATCGCCAGTTAACACTATAACGAAAAGATATTATCAACATATTAATAGATATAGTGCTGCATTCGCAGTTGCATCTGACTTTGCAATGCTATCACTGGGCGGAGAGCTAAAAAAGAAGGAGCTTTTATCAGCAAGATTAGGTGATGTACTCAGCTCTTTATATCTTGCTTCTGCAACATTAAAACATTACGAGAATCAGAATTATAAGTCAGATGACTTTCCACTGGTTGAGTGGTCTGTGAGATCAATGATGTATGAGGCTCAAGAAAAACTTCATCATTTCTTAATCAATATGCCTAACAAAGCATTATCTTTATTTCTCAGATTTATTATATTTCCAAGGGGACGTTCTTATTCCCCTCCTTCTGATACACTGACAAAAAAAGTAGCGAATATCATTACTACTGTAGGGGACAGTCGAAACCGGCTTAGTGAAAATGCATACACAGCGAATGAAAATCAAAACCCACTAGGATTTCTTCAGGAAGCATTAGAGTTATCTGAAAAAAGTTTACTAATTGAAGCAAAGCTTCATCAAGCCAAGAAGGATGGTATGTTGACTAGTAATTATCTTGGCCACCAAATAGAAGAAGCTAAATCTCAAGGAATTTTAGATAGCAACGAAATAAAAGAAATAAAAATACTGCACAAAAAGGTTTCTGAAATCTTAGCGGTTGACGATTTCCATCAAAATGAATTTAAAAAAAATAAATAATAAATAAAAGTTTTACTTATTTAAATAACTGGAGAAAAAAATTGACCAAAAAAAACGCCTTTTTCATAGCCTTAATTTCGTTAATAATTTCATCTTGCGATACAAACAAACAAAATACAGAGTCAAATCAAAGCAATGAAAGTATGTTCATTGATGTTCCTAAAATTCAAAAAAAGCTAGCTCCGAGTAATGCAAAAGTTTTTTTTCTAAAACCATCTGCAGGCCAAACAATATCTGGCCCAGTGAATGTTGAATTTGGTGTCGACAATATTGAGATTGTCCCATCAGGTCAAGATACTCCTTTATCTGGTCATCATCATATAATTATAAATGCAGATTTACCCAATATGGACCTTCCAATACCAGCAGATGAAAACTATGTTCATTTTGGGGATGGAAGCTCAAAAACCACTCTCAATCTCAAAAAAGGAGAGCATACACTTCAATTGATATTGGGAGATTATCTCCATATCCCTCATGACCCTCCAATTTACTCAGAAAAAATAACAATATTTGTAGAGTAATTAAGTAGTGATCCAGGAACTCACATCATGAAAAAGGAACAAAAGCCAATTGGTATTAGTGGTATTGCAGGATATGTTCCTCCATATAGAGTTTGGCTGAGAGATTGGTGCGAATGGACTAATAATCAATGGCCAAAAACAAGAGAAGTAGTTGGTCGTAGCTTTAGGCTTCGTGGACCTCATCAAAGTATATATACTATGGCTGCGAATGCAGTAATGCGTCTAATAGATCAATATGATATAAATCCTGAGAATATAAAGTTTTTAGCTCTAGGAACCGAATCAAGTACAGATAACTCTGCTGGCACAATAATCATAAAAGGTATGATAAACGATGCCCTTTTATCGCAAGGCAGGCCAATGATTCATAGAAGCTGCGAAGTTCCTGAATATAAACATGCTTGCTTGGGAGGTGTTTATGCGATGAAAGGTGCCATAAGGCATATCGCATTGGATGGTGCTGGAAGTGTGGGAATTGTGGTTTGCTCTGATATTGCGGAATATGCAATCGGAAGCAGTGGTGAACCAACCCAAGGTGCTGGAGCGATAGCAATGCTGCTTGAAGAAAATCCAAAACTAGCAGAAATCGACTTACATAAATCTGGCTCTGCATCGGATTATCGAATCCTTGATTTTAGGAAACCGATGATTCGTTTTTGTTATCAAGATCGTGATTTAGATCAACAGGTACAGGATTTTCCTGTGTTTAATGGTAAATATTCCACGACATGCTATCTCGATGAAACATTACATGCTCTAGAAGATATGTTCACTAAAAGAAATTTGCAATCTATTAAATATCTTCGATCATTAAAAACAGTTTTTATGCATCGCCCATACAGAAAAATGCCAGAAACAGGTTTATCTATGGCTTATTTATTCGGATTAACTAAGGGTGATACTGATGATCAAGCTGAGTTTAATTCTTATTGCTATGAAGCTGGGATAAATCCAAGAGATGCAATAGAGGAAATGAGAAACTTTACACCAGATTTAAAGAAAATAGCTAACCCCTCTGACTTAAATAAAGATGCATATCCGCTTGCTATGAATATTTTCAGAGTTTTCAGAGCTTCAAGGCATTATCGAAGAGAAATTTTAGATAAGATGGCACTCGGAAGTGACACTATGTTAGACCTCGGTAATCTCTATACCGCAGCATTACCTGCTTGGATCGCAGCAGGATTTGAACAAGCACTTCAAGAAAATATTAGTCTTGAAAATTCCGAGATACTAACCTTCGGATATGGAAGTGGGGACGCTGCAGAAGTAATCCCAATGACCGTCAATAGCAATTGGCGTTCAGCCGCTAAAAATATCAGCTTTTCAGACTCCATGACATTCACTATAGATCTTAATAAGGAGCAGTATTTGAATTTGCACGAAGGAAAATCCTCTAAAGATTTAGAATACAAATATAATGATGAATTCATTATAGATAGTGTAGGAAATACTCTGAAGAATAACTTTCAGGACATGGGAATTGAGTACCACCGCTATATCGGAAAATAGTCACTTTCTATATAGTTGTATACTGCCTTAAAGTCTTTTGATATGTAGTTGACAGAGTATGCCACTCCATTTCAAACCAAGGAGTATACTCATTTTTATTTTCCATTTTGCTGAGAAGATCGCGAGTTTCAATGTATTTCACGAGGCTAATTTCGTTCTCATTTATATCTAAATCTTCGTCTATTTTTCCTAAAAATACTGAACATAACTCATTTTCTGACCCGATATTTTTATACTCAGCTGTGTATGAAAATTTATAAACATATTCCAATATAACTTTTTTTATCCCAAGTTCATCGGATAGCCTGCGATGAGCAGCATTCAAGATCTCTTCGCCTTTTCGCGGATGACTGCAACAGGTATTCGACCAAAATAAAGGCCAAAGTTTTTTTTGAGAACTTCTTTTTTGAATTAAAAGTTGACCATTGGTATTGAACAAAAAAATTGAGAAAGCCCGATGAAGAACTCCTTTGTTTTTATGGCATTCCAATTTACTTAGATTGCCTATCTCATTATCTTCAAAATCCACAATAATTAAGTTTTCATGATCGTACGAAACTATATTTTTAGAATTATTTTTCATAAAATTTAGTACTTTTATTGATTACAATAGTCTCATAACCAGCGTTTTTTAGATTCTCAGAAATATTTAATTCCATTTCAGGGCATAATGCGATTATCGAGCCCCCTCCACCAGAGCCAGTTATTTTTGCTCCCAAGGCTCCCGATGATCTTGATATTTCTATCATTGATTCTAGATCCGGATTTGATACCCCAATTGAATTTAATAGTCCTTGTGAGATGTTCATTAGATACCCCAACTCATCATAATTTTTCTTTTTTAATGCATGGAATCCTTTTTTTGAAATATCTCCCATTTGATTAAATATATTCTGATAAATTGATTTATTTTGCTTGTATAGATTATTTACAGTTCTTACCATATCTGCTGTTTTTGACGAACTTTTGCTTAAGCCTATGACTATTGGTAATGATCCTGATATATCATTTGATAAAGTCTCTATAGATTTTCCCTCCTTAAATAGGATCGCTGAATTATAAGTTGCGACTGTATTGTCTATTCCAGAAGGTGTTATATGATTTACTTTTTCACACTCAAATGCAATCTGATTTATTTCTTCAATTGATTTTGATAACTGAAGAGTGTTTATAATTGCTTTACATAAAGCAACAGAAAATGAAGCTGAAGCTCCCAATCCCATTGCTAATGGTATTCTAGAATGAATTTCAAATTGAGCATCAAATTCGTCAACATTGAGAGAGTTGCATATGATTTTCACCATACTTTTAAAATACTCAAAGAACTCTGATCCTTTGGAAACCCTGATATTCCTATAGCCAGATAATACAAATAAAGATTTTTTCGATCTCTTGGAGATGATTACATCAACTGCTGATTCAATTGGACAAGCTATTGCATATTGCTTATAGACAACTCCATGCTCTCCCAGAAGAATATATTTTCCTGATGCAGAACCCCTAAAAATTTTATTATCTTTTTTAAGTTGATTTGTTTTGGATAGCTGCTTTATTTTTTTTTCTAATATTTCCTTTGCTTTCCATGATTTAATCTCACCAGAGTCAATCATTTCTCTTACAACTTCTGAAAAAAATTGACCAGGAACACCAGCACTTACAGCTACACTTCTGGCATGCAGTTTCATATGTCCTTGCTGAATTCCCCCTGTTACAAGAGCTCTTAATGCCGCTAAGTTTTGAGCTAGTCCAACAGCACCGATCAACTCCGATAACTCTGATGATGATTTTACTTTTGTTATATTTAAACCTAAGCGAGCTCCAGGATTAGCAGCTAAAGATCCTCCTACAATACCCAATTTTAACGGTAACAATAACTGTCCAACGAGATTACCATTTGAATTAAGACTCCATTTAGATAAAGATTTGTAATGCCCGTTAGATGAAGCATATGCATGTGCTCCTGCCTCTATCGCACGCCAATCATTGCCAGTAGCAATGGCAACTGCATCAACTCCATTCATAATTCCTTTGTTATGAGTTGCAGCACGATATGGATCTGATAGAGCAAAATTACATGCATTTATTATCCCATCTCTTACTTCTTCTCCACTATATCCATTCTTATTTAAAAAATTTGTTTTAATTTCTGCGTCTATTTTAACTATTGATCTGTCTGTGTAATTCGAAAGAATCTTAAGACCAGTTTTTGCTTCTACTAATTTTTCTAAATAAACAGACAGTTCTTCACACAAAGAATTGACTAAATTTGCTCCCATTGCATCGGATGTATTGACCAATAGATGAAGAACAATTGAGGTCTCTTGGCCAAGATTTATTTTATGAATTTCTATTTCCTCGACACCTCCTCCCCTTTTTACAAGATTTGGAAGCAAATTATTCGCTCTTTTTAATATTTCAGACCTATGTTCACTTAAAATGGAAATCTGTTTTTCGATATCTTTAATTCCAATAAATTGAATCTGGCCGATTAGAAATGATTCTTTTAACCTTGCAGTAAATCCACCACTATTTTTAATGATTTTTGCTGCACTACTTACTCCAGCAACTATCGATGGCTCCTCTACCACCATTGGCACAATATATTCTTTTCCATTGACTAAAAAATTAGACGCAATTGAGAGAGGTAACCCAAAAACACCGATAACGTTCTCTGACATTTTATCTGCGTTATCAATAGATAAAACCTGGCTTTGATTTTCTAGGATTATCTTTTCATCAGAAGAGATAAGTCCCATTTTATATAAAACCTCAATCCTTTGATCTGTATCAAGATTGTAAAATTTATTAATTATCGATTTATCCATTTATTGACTCTATTTTATAGCCCTCATCGTCACAAGTTATATCCAATGAAATAAATCCTAGTGATTCCGCATAATCAACCACTGAGTTTAAATTAGTGTCGGATGAAGAAATACAAATACCAATATCTCCACCAGCGCCGCAAGGTTTATATATTGAATCTTTAAAATTCATAGCATGATCAACAATGAGGCCATGCTTTGCCCCCAATAAATCAAGATTGAAATGATCACTAAAATTTTTTAACTTTACTAAATACTGATCAAAATCATCTACAAATGATTTTTTATCATACAAAGTCCAGTGCGAAGATAACTTCCTTGTAATTTCTGAAAACTCCTGAAATATATCCCCTTCAAGTGCTTTCAAACTTTTTAGTTTTTGTGCAGTGCTTACTGGTTTTCCGCTCCATAGTATCTTATACATAAAGTTATTTGGAAACTTAATACCAGTAGCATTATCTTTCTCTTGACGTAAATATCTAATCAATCCACCATCTAGAGCAGTTTGAACATCCACTCCGCTCCCTAAACCACTTTGAAATTCAGAATGAATTTGATGGGCAAAATCATTTATATTTTCCGAAATATCAAAGAATTTTATAAACGCGATAGACATTGCAACTATAAGAGCTGAACTTGAACCAAGACCGAGCTTATTTTTTTTTATGGGATCGAAGAACATTGATGTATCGAGAGTAAACTTGTATTTTATGTTTGATTCAATTTTTACCTTTCGCCAAAATAATACAAATAATTCCAGTATATTTTTTTGCGGTTCTGATCCAAGCCATATAAATTCTTCAGACTCACTTTCATTAAATCTCCACTCTGATTCCACAATCCCATGGGTTTTTATTATATGACTAGAATCTTGAATTTCCTTGATTGAGACTATGGCTCTTCGATTGATTGCCATTGAAATAGATGGCGCATTCTTTAAAACAGCAAATTCACCTATGATCACTATTTTTCCAGGGGCACTTGTGATTATTGATTTCATATTATTTTTCTATTATTGGTCCAGATCCTAAGCCTGATGTCATGATCGATTGCACGCCTTTTATTTCATTTAATTTTTTGGCGATTTTTTCCTCATTTTCAGGCAAGCAGATTGCTTTTATCTGGGGCCCAGCATCAATAGTAAAAAAGACTGATTCACCATTTCTTTGTAGGTCTCTAATCGCGTGCATGCAATCAATGGTTGTAGAATTCCAATAAACAATTGAAGGTCTTGTTGTCCACATAATTGAATGCATCTTCATGCAATTATGTTCAGATATTGATGCCAGTCCTTCAAAATCTTTTTTAGAGATAAATGAATTTGCTTCCTTTATGTCATCATTCTGGTCTTCTACCCATGAAGAATAGAATGGAGAGGTATCAGCACTCAATTTCATTGCTTTTGAAGAAGATATAGCTTTTTCTTTTTTGTCCGTGATGGCTATTACTACTCTTAGTGGCCAATCATTTGGTGACAAAAGTTGTGTGATTCTTATTTTTTCAGGCTCATTATTTAATTTTACAATTCCACCTAATATTGATCTAGCAGCAGAACCAGATACCGATCCTGCTTGATTGGCAAGTAATTGTGTATTCCATTTTTTTTTCATGAGTGAATTAATTGCAACAACTAAGGCAGAAAAAGAAGATGAGGAAGAAGCTAGACCTGCTGAAATTGGAAAATTACATCGACTCATAATGCTCGCATAATCTCTTTGTTCGCCGCATATAGAATCAATACAATTTTTTACCCTAGAGATATTATTTTGCTTCTTTTCATTTATAAATAACTCATCATTAGATAGATCGGACGAAAATATAACGTTCATTTCTGTCCATAGGTTATCCAATGTTATTGAAATTGAATCAACAGCAGGAAGATTTTTTATTGTATTTCTTTTACCCCAATACTTGATTAGAGCTATATTCGGTGATGTTCTTACTATTGATTGCATTTAAATTCCTGATTTAGATATAGAAAGTTATAATAATACTAATACTGAAAATTAAGTATTTATGTCTTTTTCAATCTTTTCTATGTATATATACCTATAAGTTAATCTCAATACAGAAAACATATAATGTCAGACAAAACAAAAAAAACAATCGATTATTACTTGATTCGAATAAATCAAATCATAAGCAGTGTGCTTTTGCCCTCAAGTAAAAGTGAACCTCTTCTAAATGAAGCAATGCGTTATTCCGTCCTGAATGGAGGTAAACGTATCCGGCCACTTTTGATATACACTTGTGGTGAATGCCTGAATATAAAAAAAGAAAAACTAGATGTACCTGCATTATCGATTGAGCTTTTGCATTCCTTTTCATTGGTGCATGATGATTTACCATCAATGGATGATGACAGTTTAAGAAGGGGCATGCCAACCACACACAAAAAATTTAATGAAGCTACTGCAATTCTAGCGGCAGACGCTTTGCAGACTTTGGCATTTGGAACTATCGCTGATTCTCAAGTAATAACCAACCAAGAAAAAGTTGGACTGATTTCAATAATAAGCAAAGCCTGCGGAGCAGAAGGTATGACCGGCGGTCAATCTATAGATTTATTATCTCAAGGAAAGAAAATTGGTAAAAAAGAATTACAAAAATTACATACAATGAAAACTGGAGCATTAATACACGCTTCAGTAATGTCAGTCTTCAATTTAGCGAATACTTATAATGATGAAGAATACAACATTATGAATGAATTTGGATGGAAGATTGGACTTGCATTTCAAATAAGAGATGACCTTATTGAGATTGAAGAAACGTCTGAAATAACAGGAAAAGATAATAATTCAGATCTAAAAAACAATAAAGCTACATGGCCAGCAATTTTCGGGAAAAAAGCTTCTCATGATTATTGCAAAGAATTATTGGAAGATTGCATGAATTATTTGCAAATTTTCAATAATAAAGCAGAACCATTAAGATGGTTAACGCAATATCTAATAAACAGAAAACACTAAATTTAATTTTTTGAAATAATTTTTATGTATGAAGAATATTTTGGACTAAATTCAAAGCCATTTAAAATCACTCCAGATCCACGCTATTTATTTATGAGTGATCGACATAAAGAAGGGCTGGCTCATTTATTATATGGTGTTACTGATAGTGGGGGATTCATTCAACTAACTGGAGAAGTTGGGACAGGCAAAACCACCCTTATTAGAGCTTTGCTTGAGCAGTTACCCAGTAAAGTCGAAATTGCATTAATTATGCATACACAAATTTCTGCCAGAGAATTTTTACTAGAAATATGTAATGAACTTAATATAGAGAGAGAGGGAGATAGTATATTAGATATAGTTAACACTCTTAATATCTATTTATTGAAACAGCACGCAAATGGTAAAAAAGTAATATTGCTTGTTGATGAGGCTCAAAATCTGACCCCAGATGTTCTAGAGCAATTGCGTCTGCTAACAAACCTCGAAACAGAAAAAGATAAATTGTTACAAATTATTTTGATTGGACAGCCAGAATTGAGAAATGTTTTAGCAAAAAATAATCTGCGACAGTTATCCCAGAGGGTCACAGCTAGATATCATCTTCACTCCTTATCAAAGCCTGAGACATTTTTATATATTGAACATAGATTAAGGATATCTGGGGCTCAATCTGAAATTTTCAAAAAAAATGCAAAAAGAGAAATATATAACTATTCTTCCGGTATCCCCAGATTAATCAATGTTATTTGTGATCGAGCGCTTCTCGGAGGATACGGTACCGGTAAGAGAAAAATTGATAAAGTGCTTGTAAAGCAGGCAAAAAAAGAAATTCAAGGTGAAATGATATTACCGAAGAAAAATAGTTGGCTAATTATATGCTCAGCCATTACTGTAGTTGTTTGTATACTTATATTTCATAAAATAGGATATTTACAAACTGAATCACTTTGGAATTTTTTGGGTAACTTCTTCAGCGGTAATTTATAAAAAATTATGTCTTTTATATTAGATGCATTAAAAAAATCAGAGCGTGAAAGACAGAGAAAGAACATTCCAAAAATCTCAGATGTTCTGATGGAGTCTGAAAATAAGAAGAATAATAAACATAATTTCGTAATAATTTTTTTATTATTATCTATAATTTTACTATTAATCTATTCACAATTTTATTCTACTAGTCGAATTTCCAATATTGAAAAAAAATCCATAATTGAGTTTCCTCAGAGCACTAAATCCAATACCTCAGATACAAAAAACAACACAAATGAAAAAGAAATTGATTTATACCAGCAGGATGTAGAAATTCCTGATCCAAATAAAGTTGATGAAGTTCCAGATATTTTAGATATCAGTGTTGCAAATGTTTCACGTAACCTATTCTTACCAGAAATGCATATTGATATTCATGTGTTTAGTGAGATTCCTTCGGAAAGATTTGTATTTATTAACATGAAAAAATATTTCGAAGGTGAAGAGCTCCAGGGAGGGATTTTAGTCGAAAGTATAAATGAAGAAGGGGTTTTGCTGAAACAGCAAGATATTACTTTTTTATTACCAAAAAATTAAAAGCCACTTAATATGAAGACTGAAAAAATTCAATATATCAATAGTTTCCTTTTTTCAGAAGGTATAAAGAATGGAATCTTTGCTGTAGTCAATGCACAAGAAAAACTCAACTCTATAAATGTCTTTCCTGTAGCAGACGGTGACACAGGAACAAATCTTTGCTTATCACTTTACCCAATAATAAATATTACTAATTCACAAACTGAGAAAACAGTGGGCTCACTTCTAGAAAAGATTGCCGATAAATTGATAGATCATTCTAGAGGCAACTCAGGAAGTATCCTGGCTCAATTTTTTCAGGGTATGAGTGATTCAGCTGTTGATATTGAACAGTTTGATACATATCAATTTCTAAGATCACTAAAAATGGGAAATAGATATGCTCGAGAAGCATTATCAGAGCCAGTGGATGGAACAATTCTTACTGTTATTGATAAATTTTCAGAAAGTTTCGAAGATTCTTACTCAAATGAGAAAAATAAAGGTTTTTCTGAGATATTTTCAAGAGTAATGGTGACTACAAAAGAAGCAGTAGCTGAAACAAAAAACCAATTAGATGTCTTGAGAGATTCGAATGTTGAAGATGCAGGTGCAAAAGGATTCTATATTCTAATGCATGGATTTGTTGAATTCATTGTGAATGGTGTTTCCCAAAAAGAACCTTCATCACAAAAAAACTTTCTAGATCATCAACCAGAAGAGATATATCCAGATAGTGATGAAATTGAATTTCAATATTGTACTGAGTGCATAATCTCTGGCAATGAAATAGACAGACGTAAAATCAAAGAAATCTTACTAAAACATGGAAATTCAATAGTAGTAGCAGGGACAAAGAATAAAATAAAAGCTCATATTCATACAGATAATCCTTCTTTTGTTTTTGATGAGATGAAAAAATTCGGAACGATCTCGTCAGAAAAAGCCGATGACATGAAAAAACAAAATAAAATCATAAAAAATCAAACTAAGTCCTTTGCAGTTATTACAGATTCAGCGGCAGATATTACAGATAAGGATATTGAAGAATTGGATATAAATATTATCCCAATAAGAATTCAGCTTGGTCAAAAAAGTTATCTTGATAAAGTTACAATTACCCCAGATGAATTTTTCAAAGAATTATTAGTAAATACTGCACAACCAACCACATCTCAACCTTCTGTTGGTGAATTTAGAAGACATTTCCAATATCTTGCAAGTCATTACAATAATGTTCTATCAATCAGTGTTACAGGCTCTATAAGTGGAACGCTTCAAGCCTCAGAATCCGCTGCTAAAAAAATCAAAGCAGATGGTAATATATATACTTATAACTCATTGAATGCATCTTTAGGGCAAGGTCAGATTGCTGTTTATGCAGCAAAATGCGCCAAGAATGGAAAAGATATTCACAGTACTCTCGAAGAATTGAATACAATTCGAAAAAATACAAAAACTTTTGGCCTCATTCCTAACCTTAAATATGCAGTTCAAGGCGGTCGCGTTCCAAAGACAGTAAAATTAATAGCAGATATATTTCGATTGACGCCTATTCTAGTGTCTACTGATGATGGTTTGATAGTGACGAAAAAATTCTTATTCGGTAAGAATCGTATATTGAAGAGGTTCGCGAAATACATTGCTAAGAATACCTCATGCAACAAAAAGATAAACATATCAATCGGTCATGCGATAGCGTATGAAGATGCAAAAACTTTAAAAGAATTCTTAGAAACTGAAATAGAAAAAATTAATGAGTTTAAAATAACCGAACTTGGAACCGCTATTGGAGTTCATGGAGGGCCAGGAGCTATTGTGGTTGGTGTTCAGACTATTTAAAATTCTCGTCTATTCCCTTATTCCTGTGCCTTTTTTAAGAAGTAACAAAGATATGCTAAACAAAATTATTATAAATATACCTACAACCATATAGGCGTATGTTATATCTATGTCTGATGACCCCAAAACACCGTACCGAAATGCATTTACCATATATAAGATAGGATTGAATAAACTAATATTTTGCCAAAATTCTGGTAATAAATTTATCGAATAAAAAACTCCTCCTAAATATGTTAAAGGTGTAATTATAAAAGTTGGAATTATTGCTATATCATCAAATTTTTTTGCAAATAGGGCATTTATGAAGCCAGCGAGAGCAAAAACCATTGAGGAAAGAAAAACAATTGAAAAAGTAACTAATGGATAAGTTAATTTTAAATCTGTAAATGATAGAGCAATTATTGTAACCATAGAACCAACTAACAATCCTCTTATTATTCCGCCAGCAATATGTCCAAGAATTATAGTTGCATTAGCAACTGGGGCAACTAGCATTTCATCAAGGTAGCCCCCGTATTTGGCTCCAAAGAAAGATGAAACGACATTGCCATATGAATTTGTGATTACAGACATCATAATTATTCCAGGGGCAATAAATTGCATATAGGTATAACCTTCCATATTGCCTATTCGGCTACCGATAAGGTTTCCAAATATGACAAAGTAGAGTGTCATTGTTATTGCCGGAGGAACTATAGTTTGAACCCATATTCTCAGTACGCGGAGTATTTCCTTTCTGAGGATGGTATAAAAAGCCACAAGATTGATTTTAGTATTCATGCTATGTGTCTCAGTGTGAATGCTTTTTTTTGTTATCAACAACTTTAAGAAATAATTCTTCTAATCTATTTGATTTATTTCTCATGCTATTAATTTTAATATTCTGGGAATTAAGCAACTCAAATAGTTCATTAATACCATGATTGGAATCAATTATTACCTCGAGGTTCTGTGAATCTAATAAATTACATTCAAAATCCCCTAATTTAGGCTTTGTTGTTAACTCATTTTCGACACTCAATATAAATGTTTCCTGTTTTAACTGCCTCAATAAACTATTCATTGATGTATCTTGAATTATTTTTCCATCATCAATAATGGCTACATTTCTACATAGACTCTCTGCTTCTTCAAGGTAATGTGTAGTCAGTATAATAGTGGTTCCGTTGTTATTAATTGATCGTAAAAATTTCCACATAGATCGTCTAATTTCTATATCTACACCGGCAGTCGGCTCATCCAATATTAAAAGTTTCGGTTGATGAATCAGAGCTCTAGCTATCATTAACCTTCTTTTCATACCGCCAGATAAGCTTCTCGCGTTATCATTTCTCTTTTCCCAAAGTCTTAACTCCCCTAAATATTCTTTGGCTCGCTTCAAAGCAATATTTCTCTCTATGCCATAATATCCAGCTTGATTCACCACTATATTAATCGGAGTATCAAAAGTGTTAAAATTTACCTCCTGTGGAACCATTCCTATACTCATCTTCGCTTCTTCCAATCTCGTTTCTATGTCATGGTCAAAAACCCGAATATTACCCATAGTTTTATTAACTAATGAGCATACAATTGCAATTGCAGTTGTTTTTCCGGCTCCATTTGGGCCCAGAAGTGAATAGAAATCTCCGGCATTAACCGTAAGATCAATACCGTCCAGAGCTTTAAAACCATTGGAGTAAATTTTTGTTAAATTTTTTATGGAAAGCGCTTTCATGATTTAAGTATTTCAGATAACCATAACCCAATATCACTTATTTCTTGCTGTGACACCGAATGCTCTATTGGATAAGAATTCCAGCTGACCTTAAAACCAATTTTCTCAATAAGATTTTTTGATATTTTACCAAATTCAAAAGGTATAACTTGATCATATTCTCCGTGAGCTAGAAATATTGGCAGAGTTGGTGCTTGCGAATTATCTTTACCTAGCTCACATTTAATTTTCTCTTCCAGGGGCATCCAAGTTGATAGAGCTATTAAGCCCCCCAATTTTTTTGGATATCTCAAACTAGTGTAGAGAGCAATTGCCCCGCCTTGCGAAAATCCTGCAATAATGATTTTATTGTAAGCAATACCTCTGTCGTATTCTCTTTGAATTAAACTCTCGAGAAAAGTACTACTCTCTTGGATACCTATTTCATCTTGTACACCATTTCTGTCAAGAGTCATGACGTCATACCACGCTCTCATAGTCATGCCGCCATTTATTGTGACAGATCTATATGGAGCATGAGGAAAAACAAATCGAACACCTTTACTTCGAGTTATATTCAACTGATTAACTATAGGAACAAAATCGTTACCATCAGCACCAAGGCCATGCAGCCAAATAATAACCGCCTCTGGTTCGCCATTAATTTCCATCTCTATGGTGTCAAAGTCGTCTTGACTCATGAGGCACTCTTATAATTATTTTATTGATTGAAAATTCTATTATAAAGGACTGGGTAAACATTATTGTATTAAAATAATATTATCAAAATATTTAAAATAAAAATGATATATGATCAAGATATTAAAAGAAAAACTAAGTGATCAAAATGAAAAAAATTTATTTCCTATTTGTACTGATTAATTTTTCATTCATGATGGGTTGCGGTCAAAAAGGATCTCTTGTAATTCCCGATAGAGATACACAAAACTTAATAAGTGGTTTAAATTTAGATCTAAAAACAGAAAATTAGATTCATGGGTCAAAAAAAACAAAATGCCAACAGAAAAAAGATGGTTCTTGTTGATGGATCGTCTTATTTGTATCGTGCTTATCATGCTCTTCCTCCTTTAACCAACTCAAAAGGTTTTCCTACAGGGGCAGTTTACGGAGTTCTCAATATGATCAATAAACTGCTAGACGATCAAAACACAAAATTTTTTATTGTAGTTTTTGATGCTCCTGGAAAAACTTTTAGGAATGATATTTATCCAGAATATAAGGCTAATAGACCGCCCATGCCTGAAGATCTTAGGTCTCAAATTGATCCAATTCATAATGCTATTAATGCAATGGGTATACCATTAATATCAATTGCAGGTGTTGAGGCAGACGATGTAATTGGTACATTGGCCTTGAGAGCAAAAAATAATGATATGCAAGTGTTGATATCAACAGGTGACAAAGACATGGCGCAACTAGTCGATGAAGATGTAACGCTCATTAACACAATGAATAATCAAACACTTAACCGCGAGGGTGTTAAAGCAAAATTCGGAGTTTACCCCAACCAAATCATTGATTATTTGGCCTTAATGGGTGATAAATCAGACAATGTTCCCGGCATTCCTGGAGTTGGCGAAAAAACTGCGAGTAAGTGGCTGAATCAATTTCAATCTATACAAAAAATAATAAAAAACTCACATCAAATTCAAGGAAAAATTGGTCAAAAATTAAATGCAAATATTGATCAACTCCCTATGTCACAGAGATTAGTCACGATAAATAAAGATGTTGAAATAGAATTAAATATTTCAGATTTAACCTTAAAAGAGGCTGATACAACAAAACTCAAATCCATATATAAAGAACTCGAATTAAACACGCTATACAAATCAATAATCGATGAACACGAAGAAACGAAAAAAAATAATTTCAACTATAAAATAATATACAAAACCAATGATTTAAAAAAATTTATTGAAGATGCTATCCGTAAAAAAATCATTGCTATTGATACAGAGACAAACAGTTTAAATTACATGGAAGCTGAATTGGTTGGAATCTCAATGGCAGTTAATGAGGGTGAGGCTGCTTATATCCCTCTAGCGCATGATTATGTAAATGCACCAAATCAATTGGATAGAGATGAGGTGCTAAATTTAATGAAACCATTGCTAGAAAATAGCGAAATCAAAAAAATTGGACACCACCTAAAGTTCGATGCTCATATCTTTGCTCGTTATAAGATTTATCTCAAAGGAATCGAATATGACTCAATGATTCAATCTTATGTATTAAACAGCATCGCAACACGTCATGACATGAATTCGGTTGCGAATAAGTATTTAAATAGAAGTACCACTCAATTTGAGGAGATCGCAGGGAAAGGAATAAAACAGCTAACTTTTAATCAAATAAAAATCGAAAAAGCCTCTGATTATGCTGCAGAAGATGCAGATGTCACTCTTTCCTTACATAAACATCTATGGGTAAAAATAAGAGAAAACAAGAAACTAAGAAAACTTTATGATGAAATTGAAAAACCATTGATACCTATACTTTTTAAAATGGAAGAAGATGGAGTATTGATTGATAAAACAATGTTAGAAAATCAAAGTGCAGAATTATCCACTTCAATGGATAATCTCGAGAAACAGGCTTGCAAAATAGCGAAAACAGATTTTAATCTTGGTTCTCCGAAACAATTACAAGAAATTTTATTTGAAAAGTTAGATTTACCTATACTAAAAAAAACACCAAAAGGTCAGCCATCAACAGCTGAAGATGTCCTACAGGAACTTTCTGAAAATTATGAATTGCCAAAAATTATATTAGAGCACAGAACGCTAAGTAAGCTAAAAAGCACTTATACTGAAAAGCTTCCAAATCAAATTTCATCCACAACTGGGAGAATACATACTTCATATCATCAGGCAAATACAGCCACAGGAAGATTATCTTCAAGCACGCCAAATCTTCAAAATATACCCATTAGAACAGCCGAAGGAAGGAGAATAAGACAAGCTTTTATTGCGCCTAAAGGTTACAGCATATTAGCTGCAGATTATTCTCAAATTGAATTAAGGATAATGGCTCATTTATCGAAAGATAAAGCATTATTGAAAGCCTTCTTGAGTAATCATGATATTCATAGTAAGACAGCTGCTGAGGTACTAGATATTAAAATCGGTAACGTCACTGTTGAACAGAGGAGATGGGCTAAAGCAATTAATTTTGGCTTAATGTATGGAATGTCAGCATTCGGTCTAGGAAAACAAATCGGTGTTGGAAGAAATCAAGCTCAAGATTACATTGATCTATACTTTTCAAAATATCCCAACGTAAGAAGTTTTATGGATGAAACAAAAATAAAAGCCAGAGAAAATGGCTTCATTGAGACACTTTTTGGTCGAAGATTATATCTACCGGACATTAATAGCAAAAATGGTCTAAAGAGAAATTACGCAGAAAGAAGTGCAATTAATGCCCCGATGCAAGGCTCAGCGGCCGATATAATAAAAATCGCAATGATTGATGTCGATCAATGGATAGTTTCCAAAAAAGTCCCTGCAAGAATTATTATGCAAGTTCATGATGAATTGGTTCTAGAGGTTAAAAGTGATGCCTCTGATGATATAAAATTCGATCTAATAAAAATCATGGAATCGTCAGTTGATCTCGACGTTCCATTGGTTGTCGATGCGGCTGTGGGGTTAAATTGGGACGAAGCGCATTAAGTTTTTTGTTTAATTTCTTCCCTCAGAAGACCATCTAAGGTCATTCTGGCTTCATCTAATCCTTCTCGGTTTAGCGACGAAAATAATTGCACGGTGATTGATTTTTCTAATTCAGACTTCAAGACAAGCAATCTCTTTTTTGCTTCCCCTCTTTTTAATTTATCCGATTTAGTCATGAGAATGTGAACTGGAATTTTTTGGAATTTTGAAATCGATAACATATCGAGGTCATACTCAGACAGTCCTCTGCGAATATCAATAATCATAAATACCCCATGAAGGCTTTTTCTATTTTCAAAATAATGAGTAAGAATTTGTCCCCAATGCTTCTTTTTTGAGTTTGAAACCAGCGCGAAGCCATATCCTGGTAGATCAACAAGTCTTTTGTTTTCCTCGAGTTCGAAAAAATTCACCAACTGTGTTCTTCCAGGAGTTTTGCTAGTTCGAGCAAATTGACGTCTATTCACAATTACATTAATTGCACTGGATTTTCCAGAGTTTGACCTACCCACAAAACATACCTCAGCACCTATATCTCTCACAAATTGATCAGAATTATTTGCACTTTGTATAAACTTTGCTTTTGGATATTGCGACATAACTGTATAATACTTTTGTGTTTAAACTGAAATCCATATCATAAAGTAAACATTGCCTCTTGGTAACAATACTTTATCTAAAATTCGTAACTATGTTATTCAATAAAAAATTGAAATTATTGATTGTGAGCATTGTATTTGCATTCAGTAATGTTTTCTCAGATTCATTGGTTGATGGATCAGTTGAAGCTGGGAAATCTATTTCCATAACGTGTGGTGCATGTCATGGGCTTGATGGAAATAGCATTAACCCTTTGTGGCCAAATCTTGCAGGTCAACATGCCTTATACTCTGTTGAGCAACTCAAAGCATTTAGAGACGGAAAAAGAGTCAATGAGTTAATGACGGCAATGGTTATCAATCTAACTGACCAAAACATAAAAGATCTTTCTGTTTATTATGAGAGCCTACCAATAACTCCTAAATTAGTTGCGGATGAAAACACAGTTGAACTCGGTGAAAAGATATACAGGGGTGGGAATAGAGAAACTGGTGTAGCTGCATGTATTGCGTGTCATGGACCTGCAGGAAAAGGAAATCCTGGCGCAAAATATCCCTTAATTCATTCAATGGGAGCCATGTACACTGAGAAACAACTTCATGATTATGCTAATGGAGACAGAGTGTCTGTAGGCCCTGTTCAAATTATGCGTGATATTTCAAAAAAACTCTCAGCCGAAGAAATTAAAGCAGTATCATCATACATACAAGGCTTGCAATAATTTTAATTGTCATAAAGAATATAAGTTATTCCTTTATTACAGAGTTACTTGAGGCTATTTAAAATGAAAAAACTTTTTTATCTAATCCTTTTCTTCGTATTAGCTGGTTGTAGTTCCAATGAAGAGAGTAAATCAATGGATACTTCTGCAACAATTAATTCGGCTACAAATATCGAATCTCTGGGCAATAATATCGAGCAAAATCAGAGTGAAAAAAAATCCTCGATATTAATTCAGGAATCCGACTCAGAAGATATTATAAGAGATGACTCAAAACCAATCGTTCTAGCACAGACAAACCTTCTATCGAAAAAAGATTGGGAGTTTAAAGAGTCAGAGCATTTTATGAGACTTGTTCCTGCTCAACCTACCATTGGAGGACCTGATAAAGTCGAGGTTACTGAATTCTTTTATTATGGATGCATACACTGCATGACATTCGAGCCATATATAAATGACTGGAAAAAAGATATACCAGACAATGTTCGATTTGAACGAATACCCGCATTATGGAATCCGCTTCTCAGGCTTCATGGTCGAATGTACTTTACAAAAGAGATTCTAACTGAAAATGGAAAATTAAAAGATCCAGAAGGTTTTAGAGCAAGGGTATTTAGAGAATGGCATAACAAAAAAAATTACATGTCCTCTGCTGAGGCTATTCAGGAAATATTTTTGGAATTTGGAGTGTCTGAAGATGATTTCAAAAAAACATTTGAATCTTTCCAAGTTGCTCAAAAATTGAGACTTGCGGATGATCTCGCCAGAAGATATGGGATAGCTTCAACACCAACAATGGTTGTAAATGGAAAATACAGAACGGGTGCTGGTGAAGCTGGTAGTTATCCAAAACTTATGAGAGTAATTGATGAGCTCATAGAACGTGAATCAATGAATTAATAACAGTCTTCAAGATTGTTATCACTAAAATACTAGATTACTTTATGTCCTCGCCAACGGCTAGAGCATCGACAGCTACACATCCTGAATCCGTTAATATCATTGGATTAATGTCGAATTCTCTTATATCGGACTTCATTTCTGAAATAAGAATAGAAAATTTTTCAGCAGACTCATAGAACGCCTCTAATTTTAAATTATCTTTCCCTCGGTAACCGGAGAGAATTTTACCAAACTTAAATTTTTCAATAGATTGTTTAATATAATTTCGATTAAAAGGGGGTATTGCAAATACCACCTCATCAAATAACTCAGAAAACACTCCGCCCATCCCTATTATCACTATAGGTCCAAGTTGAGGATCTTTTTTGACCCCAAGAAACATCTCTTGTCCACCCTCAATCATTTTAGCTATTAAAACTTTTTTTCCAATTGTTTTGCTCATCACTCTATAGTGATTAGTTAATTCTTCTTTATTTTTTATATTCAAAATCACACCGTGCCTCTCGGTTTTATGATAAATATCTTTTTCTGCTGTTTTCAACACGAGTGGATATCCAATCTTTTTTGCAGCCTCTATTGCAGACACTTCATCTGAAACACATTTGTGTTCGACAACAGGTATGCCGTAATCAGAGAGTAAGCTTAGAGAATCACTCTCACTCAAGATTTTTTCCTTTCTAAGTCTGGATTTCCAAGAGTCTCCTTTTGTGCATAATTTAGAATTAGATATTTTATGATCTGATTTAAAAAAATCTCGATACGAAAATAATTTACTTATGGCGACCATTGTTGGTGAAATTCCATCCAAGACTGGATATCCTCTATGAGTTTGCTCTACAGCAACTGGATCAAACCCACTGCCTTGATGAGATGATACAAGTAATACTGGCTTTCCTGTGGCCTTTCTCGTTTTTTGCATTAAATTGATATATTCAGGATATATCAAGCCATAAGGTGCTCGGTTAAGAACAAGTGCTTCAATTGATGCATTGTCGTCATCAAGCAATATTTTTGCTGAATCTAAATATTGCTTTGCAGAATCTTTTCCACCTCTACTCCATACATCTAATGGGTTTATTGCTGGTAGCTCAGGATCTATAATCTCCTCTAATTTTTTTACTGAATTATCACTCAGCTCTGTAAGGGGCACATTCAACTCATCCGCAATATCGACCAGAAGTTGTCTTTCCCCACCAGAATCATGCAATGTAACAAAACTTCCTTCGCCTACAACACCAAATTCTGCAAATAATATCAGAGTAGCAACTAATTCTTCCGTATCTCTTACCCTCTGAACTCCGTAACGATTGAATAAGGCATCATATGCGTCATCATCACCTGCAATAGCACCAGAGTGGGAAACAGTTAACTGAGCTGATTTTTCAGTTTTACCAACTTTAAGAGCTACAATTGGGATTTTCTTTTGATTGGCTTTTTTTAAAGCTTTAATAAATCCATCTGGATTTCTTGCTGTTTCAATAAATATACCAACTACCTTAGTTTCAGGTAAATCTAGAACAAAATCTAAATATTGATCCATAGTCACTGACAGTTCATTACCCGTCGATACTGCAAAATTGAATCGTAAACGATCTTCGCAATCCAAGATACCAGACATTCCTGATCCAGAATGACTGATAAGACTGATATTACCTGGAGCTGAATGGTCATTACTATCAAAACCACAAGCCCAAACATGATCTCTTATGTTGTAAAATCCCATCCCATTTGCCCCACAGACCATCATATTGGATTTGAGGATTTTATCTTTAATTCGGGTCTTAAGATTTGGATTGTTATCATCATCAATATTTAATGATGAAAATATGACAGCTGCTGGAATTTTAGCTTTAACAACTTCATCAAACAGTAATTCTATACGATAGTCACTAACTGCAAAAATAACTAGGTCTGGAATCTCAGGTAAATCCCTTATTCTTTCATAACATTTTATATTTTGGATTGAATCATACGACGGATTGATAGGATAAATTGCTCCTTTGTAACCACCCTTTATAAGATTAGTTAATGCCCAGTCACCCACAGAATCTTTTCTTTTTGATGCCCCAAGGATTGTGATGGATTTAGGCTTTAATAATGGGTCTAGAGTCGTATGCAATTTAATTCCAGGCTGAGAATTTGATGCTCTTCTAGAATGGATCGGGTGGTGTTTTTCCTCTTCTTGCAGGAAACCAGAACGGTTTGTCTACAATATCAGCTTTTGCCATTACCCTATTCCAGTGCATTTCTCTTTGATAGTATATTTCCACCCATAAACTCTCACCAGGATTTCCATGAGGTGTGCGAACTGTCCCAAGAGCAATATTTTGCTTGCAGATTGGTGACCATGCAGCTGATGTTATAAACCCAATTTCGGATTTATTATTTTTTTCATTTGCATATATATATGAGCTCGCGGCAGTTTTATTGCCCTCAATATCCAATTTTACTAATCGCCAATTTGATCCTTTTTCTTTTTCCTTTATCAAAGCTCGACGACCGTTAAAATTATCTTTACTAAAATCAACTAACCAACCCAAACCCAATTCAAGTGGAGATCTGGTTCGACCAGTTCTAACTGTTGTTTCAGCTGGCAAAAAATCCTCGAAAGGAGCGAGATAAGCTGCCTCTTTTCTTGCAAGGTCAAGGGCGTGCGTACCGATGACACGTATACCATGATGTTTTCCTGCCTCGAATAGGGCATCCCATAATTCGATTGCTTTATCTGGTGATACCCATAACTCATAACCCAGATCACCCGTAAAGCCTGTTCTTGAAATCATCAGCTCTGCACCAGAGAATTCATTGTGAATTAATCCAAAAGGTTTTAATTCATCTAAACCACTAACACCCATATTTTTTAAGATGCTATATGATGTTGGCCCTTGTACAGCTAGTGCTGCGACTTCTGCAGTTTCTTCCTTTATTGTTACATCAAAACCAATTGAGGCTGTCGTAAGCCATGCAAAATGCCTTTCTTGGGAACATAATCTGTAATCCCCCTCTTTCAAATGAAATATAGTTCCATCATCAATTACCTGCCCTTGGTCATCACACCAAATTGCATAAGCCACTCTTCCTGGTTTTATCTTTCTCATATCTCTGGTAACTAGGCGATTAAGAAATTCAAGTGCGTCTGGTCCAGTGATTCTGTATTTTGTCATGGGTGTAATATCAAAAACACCTGTTGAGTTTCTAATTGCAAAATATTCCATGTCCTCACAATAAAGTGCTTCAGCGCTAGAATATCCAGCCCAATTATGCCATGTATTGAGAGAATCTAACTCTGCAATCCTCGGGTAAAAAGGAGTTTTTAATCTACCAGTATTTATATGTTGGGCAGTCATTATTCTTCTCTATTTGGATTCCAAATTTTTAAGTTTTTAACTTTTAGTCTATTGACTACTATATTGTATCTTGATTGCTCTTCTTTCCATTCCTTCAACCATCCGTTTCCATCTCTTTCTGCATCTATAAAGATTGCATTTGTGAATGCTATTGGGGCTAGTATTGAAACATGTACAATAATACTAATTACAGTATTGTAATTAAAAAATCCAAGATAATTTGCAGCTAGAAAACCAAAAAACACACTCCATACAGTAAACAACACTAACATAAAGTATGCCTGAAGACTTGGATCGGGTATGTGTTTTAGTGGATTATATCTCACATCCATAACCCTTCTATAACCATTCACAAGACTCATTATAATTCTTCTAAATACACTTGGTTTTTTTATCATTGGATCAACTTCCATTTTTTCTCCTGAATGGGTAATGATGTCTTACGAATTCTCTAACTATATGAAGACCGACACTCAGCCAAGTAATTACAAAGAAACTCCAAACTAGTATCTCAATCATTTAAATTTTTCCTTTTTCTAAAATTACATGTGCTGCATTTCTTCCACATGCCCCACTGATTCCTCCACCTGGATGTGTTCCAGCGCCACATAAATAGAGGCCATCAATTGGCATTTCATATTGAGAGAATCCAGCAACCGGTCTGACGAACATAAATTGATCTAATGTAAATTCACCGTGATGCCAATGTCCACCAGTAATATTAAACTCTTTTTCAATGTCCAAAGGTGTCAATAATTCTTCACCTAAAATACAATCATCGATATCTTCCATGTGCAACCTTAGCGCTGATTTTATGGCTGCTATAAATTCACCACGAGCTTCTTCGTTCCATCCTGATTTCATATTATACGGTGCATATTGAGCTATAACTGACATAACATGCTTACCATCTGGTGCAAGAGAGTTGTCAGATACACTAGGAAACGTAACCTCCAACACCGGTTTTGGGGAGCTCTCGCCATATTTTGCAGGATTGAAAGCCTTCTCTACATAATGTTCGCTTGGTGCTATTAATAATCTTTGCTCAAAATCTGAATCCTTAAATTCATTTATTTTTGGCAGTTTATCAAGGGCAAAATGCATTTTTGCTGCATTACCCTTCATCCGAAAGTTATCTATTCTATGAGTAAACCTTATCTCAAGATGTTTTGGCCCGACTAGATGCATCATTGTTTTCTTAGGATCTGCATTTGAAATGACTACCGAGCTAAAATAAATATCTCCATTTTTCGTTTCCACCCCAGTAACTGAGCCCTCGTTGATGAGAACTTTTTTTACTTCAGAATTAGTTTTTATTTCAACTCCTAAATTCTTCGCCGTCTCAGTAAGCATATTAGAAAGACTTCCCATTCCACCTTTTGGTAATGAGATCTTACCTTCACAGCCTGCCATTCTGTATAAATAAGTAAGAATAGTATTTGGAGAACGAGGACCAAGATGAGTACCCATTACTGCATCTGTGCTCAGACCGCCTTTTAAAAGTGGATTTTCAAACCTCTCTTCTAGCTCATCGTGAATATTCATACCAATGAGCCTGAGAAATTCTCGCATTTCTATTTTACCCATTCTCCGAATATCGAAACCAAGTTTCGCAAGCAGTAATAAATCTTTTGAATTCTTTGTTCCCAATCTGGCTGGGCGTTTATTTAGATATGTTTTTAGGAGAGCACCAAATTTAGTCATTCGTTTATGGAATTTATTAAAACTTTTCTCATCCTCATCACTCACACCTGCGATCTTGCCATCAGAGTATTTAATATGGCTCCCATCTTCTGCTAAAACTATAGTTTCAAGGTTATCTTTAACGATATCTAACTGGAGGTTTAGTTCTTTTATCACTTCTGGTTGAAATTGATAAAGAAGATGTGCACAAGCTGAAACGGAGAAGCCATCATGAAATTCTCTTGAGACTGCCGCCCCTCCAGTCTGATCATTTGCTTCTAAAACGAGTACTTTTTTTCCCTTTTTCGCGAGAATTGCAGAACACACAAGTCCGTTATGACCCGCTCCAATTATTATTGCATCATATTTATCAGTCATCGCCAAAATTCTCAGGTACAGTGTTTTTAAGTTTTAAATCTAATAAAATTTCACGAGCGGCATTAGCTCCAGGTGCCGCCATAACCCCTCCTCCAGGATGTGTACTTGATCCGCACATATAAAGTCCATTAACTGGAGCTCTATATTGAGCATATCCTGGGACCGGCCTATTAAATAAAAGTTGATCCATAGTTAGTTCGCCATGGAAGATATTTCCCTCTGTTATCCCTATTTGATCTTCAATATCCTGAGGTGTTCTAATTTCCACATGAAGAATCAAATCCTTAAAATCAGGACTATAATTTGAAATTTGATCTATAACACTTTTACCAAAAGCTTCCCTTTCATCACTAGTCCAAGCCCTACCCTCAATCTGAGCTGGACAATATTGAACAAAACAACTCATAAAATGTTTACCTGGAGGAACCATTGTAGGGTCAGTTGCACTCGGGATTGTGCAATCGATGTATGGGTCCTTAGACCAAGTTCCATCTTTCCAGTCATCATAAGCTCTTTCCATTCTCTCCATTGAATCAATAAAATGCATATCAGCATGTCCTATAAATTCACTATTTTTTGGTAAAGCTGGAAAAGTTGGCATCCCATCAAGTGCAATATTTAGTTTTCCTGATGAGCCACGAATTTTGAAGTTTTTAACTCTTTGGTAAAAATTTTCTGGTAGGTCATTTTTATCCATACAATTAAGGAATGTTCTTTTTACATCCATCGCTGAAACAACTACTGGTGCATATATCTCCTCGCCACTTTCAAGTGCAACGCCTTTGGTACGATTATTTTTGACAATTATTTGATCTACACCCGCTTCAGAGCGGATCTGTCCTCCGTATGACTGAAATGCTCCAGCAAGTGAGTTGGAGACAGCGCCCATACCACCTCTGGCAAAACCCCATGTTCCTACATTTCCATCTACATCACCCATATAATGATGTAATAAAACATAAGCTGTTCCTGGTGAATGGATACCAAGTGCAGTACCAATAATACCACTTCCAGAAAGGGCGGTTTTTATAACATCTGTTTCAAAATACTCATCCAAGTAATCAGCAACACTCATAGTCCAAAAACGAATTGTTTCATACAGTCTATCCTCACCAAGCTCCAAGAATTTATTACCAAGCATGATCAGCTCTTTTATATCCCTTGGTTTAAATGAGGTTGGATCTGGGGCTGTTCTTAGAAGAAAATCACGGATGAGACGACATTGACGCATTGTATCAGTTGAATATCTAGTATAAGCATCAGCATCATGAAGAGAATGCCTTGCCATTTCGCGATGCGCTGCTTCATGGTCATGATAGGAACCAAAGTAATCGCCATTCTCCATAAATTGAAGAGAGCCACCATACGGTGTTACTTGCAAGCCATGTTTGTGTAACTCAAGATCTCTGTATATTTCTGGTCGAAGTAAACTACAAACATAAGAGCAATTAGAATACTTCCAGTCTTTATAAAGCTCTCTGCTGACAGCGGCCCCACCAATGTAATCGTTTTTTTCTACGCAGAGGACATCCAATCCAGCTTTAGCAAGAAAAGCAGCATTAGCGAGCCCATTGTGACCAGCTCCAACAACAATTACATCATAATTTTTCATTGAGTTATTTGCCTATTTATTTAAGTATTTAATTTGTCTTTTGTAATGTCTACTGCTTGCTCAAATTTGTCCAGTGTTTCGTTTAAACATTTCATATCGTGAGACTCACACAAAAACCATGGTTCTCTTGAATCCGGTTCAACTAATATACCCAACTCATGAAGATTAGGAGCGAGAGTATCATAAAATTGATAATCCGAATTCAACCAGCCCCTGTAATCGGTAGGTACTTTTTCAGAGAAAAAGAGCCCCATCATCGATGGGTGTCCTGAAAAATCATGTGCAATATTTCTTGTTTCTAATATCTTGCTTATTCCATGTTGCAACTTTTTACCATATTCTTCAATATTTTTTAAAGCATCGGTTTCATCAATTATTTCAAGAGTTTTGGAAGCTGCAGATAGAGAAACAGAATGCCCAGTGAAAGTACCACCATGAACGACGCCATCATCCCCTCCTACGTGTCTCATAATTTCTTCTTTTCCTGCAACAACTGCTATCGGATAGCCATTACCCATAGCTTTTGCAAAAGTGCATAAATCAGCATCGACATTGTAAAGTTCTTGAGCGCCACCTTTAGCAACTCTAAAACCTGTTTTCACTTCATCAATAATCAATACGACTTCATGCTTGTCACACAAGTATCTTATATCTTTCATATATTGTTGGTTGGCACTAATGCTGCAACAGTTACCCATAATTGGTTCTACTAAAAATGCACCAATATCATGACCAGATTTTTTGAACAAATCTTCTATGGCATTGGCATCATTTATTGGTGCGGTATAGTTCAATTTCTTCGTAATTTTCGGAATACCATTACCGTATGGCATAAGATCAGGATCTCCGGTTTTTGGATCCCAATCCTCAATCTCTGAATACCACATAACCTCACTAAATACTCCATGATAACCTCCTTCGAGAATTACATGGCCGTCCTTTCCTGAAAAGGACCTCGCTATTCTCAAAGCCGCCATTACAGCTTCAGTGCCAGAATTAGAAAATCGAACTAACTCTGCTGACTTCACCATCCCACTGATTCTAGTGGCGATTTCATATTCAAGCTCAGTTGCGAGTGCGAATACACCACCCATATTCATGCCATTTCTTGCGGCTTCATCTACTCGTTCATCTTGATAACCAAGGATAATTGGCCCGTAGGCTAGACGATAGTCTATATACTGGTTATCATCTAGATCCCATAATCTCCCGCCCTTGCCTTTTTTAATATAGATGGTTTTGTCATCTCCCCAATATCTAAAATTTGAAGATACGCCCAAAGGGAGTTTCGTGATTGCTCGATTAAACTGTGAGTTGGATTTATCTAATCTTCTTGGCATAGTGTTCTACATTCCATCAAGGCCTCTTTTCTGCATAGAGCGCGCTATAATGAGCCTTTGAATTTCACTTGTTCCTTCCCAAATTCGATCCACCCTTAATTCTCGAAAGAATCTTTCAGCGACATTTTCTCTCATATAACCCCTTCCACCAAATATCTGAAGAGCTCTATCAGCAATCCTATTCGCTGCTTCTGACACATAAAGCTTTACCATTGAACACCGATTATGCAAAACCTTAACATCTAGTTTTTCATCATCCGCTCTTGCAGCCTCAAAAGTCATCAATCTTGATGCCCACAGCTCAGTAGCACAGTCTGCTAACATAAATTGAATTATCTGTTTTTCAATAAGCGGTTTACCGTCCACAATTCTTTCTTCTGCAAACTTTTTCGCATCTTCAATCAATCTAGCTGCAGCACCACAACTTCTTGCCCCAATCATCAGTCTTTCATGCCTAAACCAACTGTGTGTGAATGCCATCCCATCGCCTCGCTTGCCGACTCGCTGCCCCTCATTGACAAGAACATTTTCAAATTTATAAGTAGGATGATGAGCTGCATAGGTATGACTAAATAATGGAGATTCAATCATTTCAATTCCATCTGTATCCTTATCTACGAGAAACAATGCATCTTCTTCTTCATCGGGTAAATAAGCTTGAAACCAGAAATAATCAGCTAAATTTGCACTTGTTACGTACCATTTTTCTCCATTTAAAATATACCCATTTTTAACTTTTTCAGCTGTTGCTTCTAAATTAGCCACATCTGAACCAGAGCCTGATTCGGTTATGGCATAACAATCTTTTTTCGCTCCTTTCATCAAAGGAATAATATATTGATTTATTTGCTCTTCTGAGCACGCATCAAACATCCACGATTGTGCTTCAGGAAAACACCATGAAAGTGCATTTGTTACCCTACCCAATTGCTCCCAAATTGCTACTTGCTCTACCATTGAAAGCTGAAGTCCGCCATATTTCTCTGGGACATCGATGGCGGTAAAACCTAATTCAATAGCTTTTTTCTTATTTCTTGATGTGATTTCCTTTGAAAGCTCACCGTTGTTGAGCTCAGCCTCTATTTCATGGGGCTGTAGATAGTTGTCAGCATAATCACGGGCTATTTTTTGCCACTTTTTTGCCTGATTGTTAAGCTTTATTTCCAAACTTTAGCCCTATTTAATGAATTAATAATAAAAATTAAGAATAACTGAATTTAAACTCTTGCAGCCAATTCTTTCAATATCCATTGGATATAAACGCTTTCCGCATCTTCCATGCCTGAAAATGGACCAGGCACATAGTATTTAGATTCAACCCCTTTGCGATTATTTACGATTATAGTTTTATCCGCATGTGTAGTTACATCCCATAACCACACTAAATCATCTTTGTTATAGTCCTGACCTTCCTCAGCATCATTCCTGACTAACCAGTATATTTTGCATTCACTGTTACCAATATCAACCGGTGTAAAAACATAAACAACAACGTGATCACTATAAGCGAGCATAAAGGTGAAAGCACCAAATGAAAAATCTGATGCACCCCCGTCATAATCTTTAAAATTACCTAGCAGAGGAGCAACTGCTTCACCATCCTTACTTCCAGTTTTGTATCCTTTGAATAAGGCCGTACGGCTATAACCATAACCTTGTTCGCCTTCTCTTGCCTTCATATCGATAAAATCAATCTCTATATTTTTTATCCCACATGATTCCATTCTCTCAAGCATATGTTCCTGAACTCGGTCTCTCTTTGTGTCATCCAGCATAAGAGTATGCATCTTGGCATATTCAGGATGTGCAGTGGCGCAATGATAACACTCCTGATAATTTTCAATAGAAAGTTTCCAGTTCGCTTCAATTGGATAAGTGATTTCAGCTGCAACTTTTAAATTCTCAAAATCAAACATCTCCATTGGTTCTTTTAAGTCTCTCTTAGCTCCATCCCATGATGGAGGGCTATCTGAAAAACACACAAAAACTAATCCATAAATAATATCTATGGAAAGCTTATGTAAACTGAAATCACTCTTATCAAAATCATTTGGCATATTTCTGGCTGCAGTAAGCTCACCGTCTAAATTATAAACCCAGCCATGGTATGGGCAGCTAAATTTATTTGTTGAACCCTCACTTTCGAGACAGACAAGCGATCCTCTATGTCTACATACATTAGCAAATGCCTTCAATTTTCCATCTTTATTACGAACGATAATGGCTGACTCATTAGCAACATTAATAACTCTAAAATCACCGGCATTGGGAATTTGTGATTCATGGCCAGCGAATATCCAGTTTTGAGAAATAATATGATCCAATTCAAGCTGATAAATATCAGGGTCAGTATAAAATCTTTGGTCTAAAGACCAGCCTGGTTTTTGCGCCGAAATTAATTCTTTAATATCCAGTTTTTGATTCATTATTGACCTCTCATTATTTCTAGTTACTATTTTAACTCTTCTTTCAATACTAGAGATAGATTTAATTTCGTATTGTGACATGGAGAGCGTATATTTATTTTGGATTTTTTTAATAGAGCAATAGTGTGTTAAATTGAGCATTGTCTTCAACTGAAATTAACCATGAGATTCAATATGAGAAAGTTCTTGATTTTTTATCTTTTCATTACCGCAATAAGTGGTTGTAAAAGTGAGCCAAAAGTTAGTGTTGAAAATCAAACCTTAATCGGAAAGTACCACCAAAATACTGATATAGCCGCCTTTCTAGGAATTCCATTTGCGGAGCCTCCAATAGATGAGCTGAGATGGTCCGCTCCAGTTCATCATCAACCAAAAAATTCTGTAAGACATGTAAAAAGTTTCTCTCCAGCCTGTATACAGCCAATGGGAATATTGGAGTGGTATCGAGATCTAGCAGAGGTATTCGGTAACCCAAGAAATATTGTTGAAGATTTATCAATAAATGAAGATTGCTTGTATTTGAATGTATGGACACCCACGCTAAATAATAATGCCGATCTGCCTGTAATGGTCTATGTTCATGGCGGTAGCAATAACAGTGGATGGTCTTTTGAACCGAATTATCATGGATATGCATTGGCTAAAAAAGATGTTGTAGTAGTAAGCATAGCTTATCGACTTGGTGTTTTTGGATTTTTTTCACACCCAGAAATACAAGGGTCAATAAATGCTAATTTTGGATTATGGGATCAGGTCCTTGCACTTGAATGGATTAGAAAAAATATTAAAAAATTTGGAGGAAATCCTAATAATGTAACCGCATTCGGTGAATCGGCAGGTGCGCAAGATATCCTGGCTTTAATGTTTGCAGATCCCGCAAAGAATCTCTTTCATAAAGCCATCTTACAGAGTAATGCTGGATTTGGATTGCCACAACAAACAAATGGTAATGGGCATGTCAGGTCAAGTATGGAAGATGAAAGAAATAGAGGTTTAAAACTTGCAAGAATATTAAGTACCTCAGATATACCACTATCACTTGATGAATTAAAAAGTGTGACAGCAGACAAAATTCTCAATACCTATCAGAAAGAATTTCCCGAACACTACCACTCTCCTGCAGTGGATGGATATTTAATAAAACGACCAACATGGTTGGATATACAAAATAAAGATCTCTCAAACATGAGAGTGATTATTGGCACTAATGCGGACGAGTATTATGCAAATACCCCTGAAAATGTGACACCAGAAACGCTTGAAATAATAGCGAATCAATTATTTCCATCAATGACTGATGTTGTAATGAATGCGGTTAAAAGTGAATCAGACCCTAGAAATATTATTGATAGATTATATACGGCTGAAGGAATGCTATGCCCTTCAGAAAACTTAGCAGCAAATATAACAAGTGATGAAGGCAAAAGTTGGGTATATTATTTTGATAGGATTCGTGAGGGAGATTCTGCAAAGCATCCAATGGTAAGAGCATATCATGGCGCAGAATTGCCTTATGTGTTTAATACACATGATGAATGGATGACCACCACAAATTTAGATAATGAAATCACCGACATAATTACAGATTATTGGACAAATTTTGCGAAAAATGACAACCCGAATAACCCCAATATTCCTCATTGGCCTGAATTCAAAAAAGATAAAAATTTTGTACAAAGGCTAGGTGATAAAATAGAAACTATCCCTTCAACAGAATCAGTATTATGTTCAATTTATACAAATCAAATCAAATGATAAGAAGAACGTATGTTCCTTGGTCTTGATCTCGGCACATCATCTGTAAAAGTAATTGTAATTAATGATGATGGCGAAATATCTTCTAAATCAAGCCAATCACTCTCATTATCGAGCCCTAATCCATTGTGGAATGAACAGAGTCCATCAGATTGGTTAGAAGCAGCTGAAACAGCCATTCTAAAAATACCAAAAAATATTAGATCAAAATTAAAAGGAATGGGTTTATCCGGTCAAATGCATGGCGCAGTCCTATTAGACAAAAAAGAGCGCCCTATTAGACCAGCAATACTATGGAATGACGGGAGGTCCTTTGAAGAATGCAAAGAATTAGAAAAAAAATTGCCTAATCTTAACAAAATTACTGGCAATCAAATTATGCCAGGATTCACTTCACCTAAAATAGAATGGGTTAGAAAATACGAAAAAGAAAACTTTTCAGCAATTCAAAAAATACTACTTCCCAAGGATTATCTGAGACTAAAATGGAGTGGAGAGTTTGCAACAGACACTTCAGATGCCTCTGGAACAATGTGGTTAAATACTAAAAAACGATCCTGGAGTAATGATGCATTAGAGATATCAGGAATATCTTCTCAACAATTGCCGGAATTATTTGAAGGGAATCAAATAACTGGAAAAATTTCAAAATCCTCTTCAAAAAAACTTGGTATACCTATGATACCAATAGTCGCTGGTGCTGGGGATCAAGCAGCTGGAGCGATTGGTTCTTCAGTTATCAATCCCGATGATGCTTCCTTAGTTTTAGGTACATCTGGTGTAATATTTCTTGTCACTGATGGATTTTTACCTAATTTAAAACAAGGGATTCATGCGTTTTGTCATACAGTACCTCGAACATGGCACCAAATGGCTGTAATACTTTCTGCTGCTTCAGCCATTGATTGGTGCGCTAATCTTGTTGGTTATGATTATCCAGCTAAAGCTTACAAGGCGGCAGAAAAGAAAGGAGATTCCGAGAATATCATGTTTCTTCCCTACTTAAATGGCGAAAGAACTCCCCACAACAATCCCCATGCAAGCGCTGCTCTTTTCGGACTTAAATCCAACACAAATAGAGCTTCTATAATCCATGCAGCGCTCGAAGGAGTGGCTTTTGCATTAAGTGACGGATATAAAGCACTCGTAGAGGGTGGAGGAAAATGCAATACGATTTCAGTTATTGGTGGAGGGTCACAGTCAACATACTGGGGTAAAATAATTGCGAATTGTCTGAATAAAACACTCGTTTATCGAGATGGCTCAGAAACAGGGCCTGCAAAAGGGGCTGCCATTTTGGCTCAGTCTGGCGTCACAGGAAAAGACTTGGAAAGTTTATGTAAACCCTCGCCAATCATTGAAGTAATTGAACCGGAAAAAAACTATACTGAGCTCTATCATGCCAAAATAAAAAAATGGCAATTACTTTATCAAGAAACAAAAAATTTAAATCAATAAAAAAATATTATGCCTAAAACAATTTTTAATCATATCTCAAAAATTAAATTTCGTGGAAGTGAGAATAGAGATCCGCTCTCTTTCAACTGGTACGAAGAAGATAAAGTGATACTTGGTAAAAGCATGAAAGATCATCTAAGGATCGCGATCTGTTATTGGCATTCTTTCAATTGGGGAGGTAATGATGTTTTTGGAGAAACTACGTTTAACAGGCCTTGGTTATTAAATCCCACTTCACATAAAGAAGCATTGAAGAAACTCGATTCTGCTTTTGATTTTTTTAATAAGATCGGAGCTCCTTATTTTTGTTTTCATGATGTTGATATGGCTGCACGCGGAGAAACAGTAAAAGAATTATCAGAAAATCTTAAAAAAATGATAGATCCTCTCTCATTAAAGATGGAAGAAAACGATACTCAATTATTATGGGGCACTGCAAATCTTTTCAGTCACCCTAGATATATGGCAGGGGCAGCGACTAATCCTGATCCAGAAGTGTTCAAATGTGCAGCATTTCAAGTAAAAAATATGTTGGAGGCAACACATCAACTTAAGGGTAAAAATTATGTTCTATGGGGAGGCAGAGAAGGATACGACACACTTTTAAATACCGATATAAAAAAAGAATTATCTCAATACGCAAGATTTTTAAGTCTAATTGTGGAGCATAAGGAAAAAATTGGGTTTAAAGGTCAGCTGCTGATTGAGCCAAAACCTCATGAACCAACAAAACATCAGTATGATCGCGATGCAGCAACAGTAATCGCTTTTCTTGAAAAATATAATTTACGGGATCACATCAAACTTAATATTGAGGCAAACCACGCAACATTAGCAGGTTCATCTTTTGAGCATGAAGTTGCTAATGCGTTTGCATTTAATGCCTTTGGGTCAATAGATATTAATCGTGGTGATCCCCAAAATGGATGGGATACAGACCAATTTAATAATGATTGCAAAGAAATGACGATGATAATCAAAAATATTATTATGAATGGTGGCTTTAAGAATGGCGGATTTAATTTTGATGCAAAACTCAGACGACAGAGTATTGATACAGAAGATCTATTCACAGCACATATAGGTGGAATTGACATCCTAGCAAAAGCACTTATTAACGCTGCAACTATGATCAAGGATGACTATTTGGAGTCTTTTAAAAAATCAAGATATCAGGATTGGAATAAAGAAGAAGCTCAAAAGATACTCGCTGGCGAAATAAGTCTCGATGACATGTCTAAAAATATCATTGAACCAAAACCAAAATCTGGGAAACAAGAGTTACTAGAAAAATATTTAAGCAATATAACTGATTGAGAGTAATTACAAGTCCAGTCGAGTTTTTGCTATTAGAATTCCATTTGCATCTGCGTATAGCCAATTTCCTGGCTGAACCATTACGCTATTGATTGTGAGAATTGAGTCAATTTTTCCTTTATTTTCTTTTTTACTTTTTCTGGGGCAAGTGCCAAGCGCCATAACACCGATCTCAAGTTCTCTCAATATCTCGATATCTCTAACATAACCATTAATGACAATACCAGACCATCCATTTTCTATTGCCATGGTGGCAATCATGTCACCTAAAAGTGCAACTTTACTGGATTTTTTACCGCAAACAACAAGTATTCCTCCTTCACTTTTTTCAGACAATTTCTTTTTGACAAAAGAATTGTCTTCAAAACAATCAACAGTCGAAACTGGGCCTGAAAAAATTTTCACAGCTCCAAAATGCAAAAAATCAGTTATGACATTTGTTTCTGGAAATTTATCATTTATGTCTGGAGTCGAATTCATATTCATTTTAAAAGAAATCAAAAAAGTTATTTAACACCCATCCCATCGCCACAAATAAAATGAATAATGGAAGCTTTGGAATTTCCCTTAAATCTTTTTTTGTGAAAAATAAGAATGCCGCGATAAAAGGAACTGAAGGCATAACACCGATAACAACATAAAGAAATATGTAGTGAAAAACTGACATTATGATTTTACACAAACATTGGTTAACTCAGAATAAAAATCCAGAGAATGTTGACCCCCCTCTCGACCAATACCAGATAATTTCATGCCACCGAAGGGAGTTCTCAAATCTCTCAAATACCAAGAGTTCACCCACACAACACCCACATTCAATTTTGATGAAATTAAATGAGCTTTATTAATATCCTTTGTCCAAATGGCAGCGGCCAATCCATATTTTGAGTCATTTGCTTTTTTGAGCACCTCATTTTCTGATTCAAATGGAGTAACGTGACATACAGGGCCAAAAACTTCATTTTTGATTAAGTCCGATTTTTCCCCTAATCCTGTAAATATTGTTGGCTCGATCCAAGAGCCTGAGTCTCTTTTGTCATCAAATATAGGAATTCCACCTCCAACTTCCAAAATACCGCCATCAGTGATTGCGGTTGAGAACGCCTTTAACACTTTTTCTCTGTGTTCTTTTGATATCAATGGCCCAAAATCCAGTGATTCTTTCTGAGGCCAATTTTCTGTTATCTTTTCAGCTTCAGATTTAAATTTTTCTAGAAACTTCTCATAGATTGATTGATGAACATACACCCTCTCGGTACACAAACACACCTGTCCGCAATTCGCAAAAACTGATTTTAATGTCCCTTCAATGGCAGCATCGAAGTCTGCATCATCAAAAATAATCGCCGCATTTTTTCCACCGAGCTCAAATGAAACTGGCTTCACTCCATCGGCTGCGGATTTCATGATTTCGGAACCGGTTGCAGATTCCCCAGTAAATGTAATGGCGTCAATATCATGATGTTTTGTGAGGTATTCGCCAGTTGATTTTGGGCCATAGCCATGGACTATATTAAAAACTCCATCTGGAAAACCCACTTCATCAACAACTTCAGCTAAAAGCGTTGCTGTTCCTGGTGTTTCTTCTGATGGTTTGGCAACTATACAATTACCGGCTGCTAACGCCGGTGCAACTTTCCATGTCAGCAGTAAAAGAGGTAAATTCCATGGTGCAATGATAGCAATTACTCCTTTGGGCTTTCTGATAGAGTAGTTAATTACTTTTGAACCATCCTCATGTTGCATTTCATAGGATTCAGTCTTGCTGATTTTTATGTAATTAGAAAAAAATCTAAAATTTTCAGCACCCCTTGGAATATCAATTAATTTTGCTTGATTCACCGGTTTTCCGGTATCTGCAACCTCTGCATCGACAAAATCATCGAATCTTTTTTCAATTGTTAAAGCAACCTTTTCTAATAAATCACATCGAGTCTTCAATGGCATATTTGACCAGTCACCATTAAAAGCATTTCTCGCTGCATCTACTGCTTTATCAACATCTGAATTACTTGCTTCAGCAACTTTTGCTACCAGAGAACCGTCGATTGGGCTAATGTCATCAAACAAATTTTGAGAAGACTGGAATTTCCCAGCTATATAATTTTTGTAGATTATTTGACTCAAAGTTTGATCCTCAAGATTATGATGAATATTATTTTTGATACTTTAATTCACCGCCAACAAATGTCATTTCTACTTCAGCTGATGGAATTTCCCTATAATCAACAGTTAATAAATTTTTTGATAAAACCACAAAATCTGCATATTTTCCTGGTGTTAAGGTGCCCTTAATGTCCTCCTCAAATGCTGAATAAGCACCATTGATAGTGTATGTCTCCATCGCTTCTTTTCTTGTCATTATGTGTTCTGGGTAAAACTCATCACCATTGATCATTCTTCTGGTGACAGATGAATAATAAGAAGCAATAGGATCTATTCTCTCTACAGGAACATCAGTTCCATTCGTTATCATTGCACCCGTTTCAAATAGTGTTCTCCATGGTTGAGAGGTATCCTTCGCTCTCTCATCTCCAAGTCTGCTGGGAATCCATGGCCCATCTGATGTGCCATGAACTGCTTGAACTGAAGCAATAACTCCTAGCTCACCAAATCTGGGTATATCACTCGGATGAATATGCTGAGCATGCTCAATTCTCCAGCGCAAATCTTCGCCTTTCACGCTCAAATCTTTCCAAACATTTTCATAGATATCTAATGTTTCTCTATTTGCTCTGTCTCCAATTGCGTGTGTATTTACTTGAAATCCATGTTTCACTGCAACTTCAGCCGTTCTTGTAATATCTTCAACTGTTTCAAGAACCAAACCTGATGTTTCCGGTAGATCCATATAAGGTTCCAATAACCATGCTCCATGTGCGCCAAGCGCTCCATCTATTTGTTTCTTTATCGATCGTACAGTTAGAAAATCATTGCCTTCTGGAAGCATTTTATATTGTGGAAGTGCCACATCCATCATTTCATTAGACTCACCTCTAACCATTACATAAAGACGGACATCTAGCTCCCCTTCACTCTCAAGTTGTTTAAAAAAATCAATAGTTTCAAAACTTGCTCCCGCATCATGGAATGATGTAACACCAAATTTTAGTGCTTCATCGGCTGCCATCTTGACTCTCTCTCGATTCTGATTTTCAATCTGTTGAGGTGTCATCCTTCCTTCATATTCATTTCTCGCATCTCTTATCAACCTCTGAGCTGTTTCTCTCATTAATCCGGTTGCTTTTCCTGACTGATCTCTAACTATCGTTCCACCTTCTGGATCCAGAGTATCCTTGTTAACACCGGCAATTTCTAGAGCAGCATCATTCCAAAATGCTGCGTGCCCGCTCGCGTGACCAAGAACGACGGGATTTTGAGGTGATATTTTACTCAGTGTATCGTTTATCGGAACGCCGTCTACTGCGTTATCAGGCAGACTGTTCCATTTATCCTGATGCCAGCCTCTTCCAAATATCCAATCTCCTGGTTTAGATTTATCAACTGCTACTGCTACTTTTGAAACCACTTCTTCCCAACCGCTCACATCATTCAAATCAAGTATCTGTTTTGACCTTCCCAGGCTCATATAATGCCCGTGACCCTCGATAAAACCAGGCATAACAAAACGCCCATTAAGATTAATAACTTCGGTACTATCACTTATATAGCTCTCAATCTCTTCATCATTTCCAACTGCAGTTATTTTGTAATCATTGATTGCCATAGCGCTGACATTTCCAATGTCTGTATCAACAGTAGTAATATAACCATTTAGTAGGACTAAATCGGCTGATTTAATTTGATCTTTATCTGTACCAACTGAATTATCGGTACATCCGAAACACATCAATAAAAAAACCGCAGTAAACATAACAGACAAGGATTTGTACATATTTCTACCTCATAAAATTTGGCATTTAAAATAAAAATAATACATGTAATTTTGTATATTTCTATTTTTAAGATTTAAATTTCATACACAAGCTAATTACAATAGCGCTTTCTTCGTGTAAATTACATAAAAATCAAATTTATAAAATTCAATTTAGGATAAACACATGCGACAGTTTTTTATATCAATATTAATGCTTTCAGTTATCAGTCAAGTTGCCTGGTCAGATGCTATTCGCCAAACAAAAGGTGATTTCTATGATGCATTCAGACAGTTAGATGTTGATCTTCCTAGCCCCAATGTATATAGAACAGCTTCAGGTGCCCCAGGACCTCAGTACTGGCAACAAGAAGCTGATTATCACATTAAGTTAACACTGGATGAAACCAAACGTCATATAGAAGCCTCAGAAGAGATAACTTATAAAAATAATTCACCAGATACTTTAAATTATATCTGGTTGCAATTAGATCAAAATAGATTTGCCGATAACTCACTTGAAAGAAGATCTGCTGATGTAGGAAGAGGTGCTAGGGATAAAAATAGCGATAGATTGACCTATAATCAAATCGCGGTTAATCAACTCGCCAAAGATATCGATTATGGTTATGACATAAAAAAAGTCATAGATGACAAAGGCAATCCAATTCCATTCAAAATTGTGGATACCATGATGCGTCTAGATTTAGAAGAAGCTCTTTCTCCTGGTGATAAAATAAATTTTTCTATTGATTGGTCATTCAATGTACTACTGGAAGCGCGTGTTGGCAGTAGAGGCGGATATGAATATTTTCCTGAAACCGATACTTCAATCTTCTTTTTAGCCCAATGGTTTCCTAGGCTCGCTGCTTACACCGATTATGCAGGATGGCAACACAAATCTTTTCTTGGGCGTGGAGAATTTACTCTTGAATTTGGAGACTACACTGTTGAGATAACTGTCCCTGACGATCACATCGTCTCAGCAACTGGTGAGCTTCAAAATCCAACAACTGTTCTCTCTAAGTTACAAAGAGATCGTTTAGAAGAAGCAGAAAACGCATCTAAACCTATCTTTATAGTCACACCTGAAGAAGCTCTCGAGAATGAAAAAAATAAAT
>QOPG01000020.1 GCA_003331585.1 Gammaproteobacteria bacterium
TGATTTACTCATATTGAATACTCATAGTAATTACCCGTTTTAGCAAATTTTAGCATAGCATTACATACTCTATAAACTTAGATTTCATCTGGTGTGATATCGATTTGAGTTAAATTTTTACACCAAAATTTACACTAAAATATATATGAGAATTTAGAAAAACTTCTCATATATATATGATACTTTATGCATATGTTTGTATTTTTAAAAAAAATCATATGGGCCTGTATATGAAATTACTTTCTCAATTATTTATCTTCTTCATCATTACAGCTTGCTCTGATCAATCTAATCAGATCTCTAATGTTAATTCTCTGGATAGCCACATCCTCTCGCATGACAAATTAAAAGATAAAATTAAAGGCGCCTGGGCAGGTCAAACTATAGGAGTGACGTATGGATATCCAGTAGAATTTAAGTACGAAAGTATTATGATTCCCGACGAGGTTATCTTGCCTTGGTATGATGAATATATATTGGAGATATTCACTGATTCACCGGGTGCATATGATGACATTTACATGGATCTTACTTTTGTGCAGGTACTTGAGGATTATGGTTTAGATGCACCAGCAATAGAATTTGCAAATGCCTTTGCAACTGCAGACTATAAATTATGGTTCGCAAATCAAGTCTCTCGATATAATATTTTAAATGGTATCGAGCCTCCTCAATCTGGTCATTGGCTGAATAATCCAGCCGCCGATGATATTGATTTCCAAATAGAAGCTGATTTTGCAGGCATCATGACACCGGGCATGATAAATAGTGCAACTCATATTAGTGATCGTGTTGGGCATATTATGAATTATGGTGATGGGTATTATGGAGGTGTATTTATTGCTGCGATGTATTCACAAGCATATATCTCGGATGATATTGAATTCATAATTAAACAATCACTAAAACTTATCCCAACAGAGAGTCATTTTCATGAAATTATTACCGATATTATCGAGGTTCATAATCAATCTCCCAACGATTGGAAAATCGCATGGAACTTTATTCATGATAAATGGGTTGATACCGATCTTGGTCCATGGGGAGTATTCGATACGTTTAATATTGATGCCAAAATAAACGCAGCTTGGGTTGTGCTTGGCCTATTATATGGGGATGGTGATTTTGGCAAAACTATAGAAATAGCCACTCGTGCTGGCGATGATGCAGATTGTAACCCTGCGTCTGCAGGCGGTATCCTAGGCACTATTATTGGTTACGAAGCTATCCCTGATTATTGGAAAAACGGTCTTACTAATATCGAGGAGCTTAAATTTCCTTATACCTCAATTTCGTTGAATGATGCTTATCAATTATCTTACGAGCATGCATTGGCGATGATCATCAGAAACGATGGGATTGTTGAAGATAATCAAATAACAATTAAAGCACAGGATCCTGTGACAGTCCCTTACGAAAAATCATTCGAAGGCCACTATGCGAAACAAAAAATAAATATTAATAGCAATACCATTAATGAGCCAGGGCATTCATTCACTTTTAACTTTGATGGCATTGGTTTTGCATTAATGGGAAAGGCATTGAGTGATAATGATGTAAATCACATTTATCAGGCAGAAATGTATATCAATGACTCATTAGTGGAAACTGCCAAACTACCAACTGATTTCACTACGAGACGATTTTACTTGTTCTGGAAATATCAATTACCCAAAGATATACATAAGGTAACTATAAAAATAAAAAATCCAGTAGACGATGCCTATATTTCACTGGAATCAATTGTGGTTTACGATGATAAACCAACAACTAGTTGATAGATTGATTCAATTTTATTGAGAGTTTTAATTACAATTATATAACGATTATTTGCGGACAATATGAGTTAAAAGTTCTTACGATAATTCGGTCATCGACTAAGCTTTCATAAGTACCTCTCCATACTGTTTTGGATTCTCTACCGTGGACATATTCACAAGAAATAAGATTTGCCTGTGCTGAATATGTGTCTGCAGAATAGAGTAATGCAATCAGTAAAAGACGATTTAAAAATAGGATTTTTTTCATAGTCGATTATGTTTTTTTAGGATCTCTATTAACGCTAGATGCTCTATAGCTTTCACACTTCTTCCCATATGACCTGTCATGTCTTTTCCCGCGATCAAAGCGTTGATAATTGCCTCTTCCGTTGCTTCAACTGTGGCTTGAAATACAGGATTAATGTGATCATTTTGAAGCATGGATAAATTTTGAGAAACTTTTTTAGATGAACTTATTTTATTGGCGGTAGAGAATGCAATAAAAATATCTCCAGAGCCATTTCGTGCGATACTTCCAACGCGTCCCAGACCCAGTGTCGCTCTTCTGGCAACCCGTTTTAATTGATGTGAAAGGAGGGGAGCATCTGTAGCAACGACAATAATAATTGATCCATCTCCATTTAAAGATTGATTTATAAGCGATGCAGTTTTGTCCTCATGATACATTTCTCCAATAGGAAGGCCGCCAATCCTTAGATTCTTTCTTTCGCCATAATTTGCTTGAACTAAGACACCAACAGTATATTTTTCACCGTCAATATCAATTATTCTAGAGGAGGTGCCCATACCGCATTTAAAACCATGACATGTCATTCCATTTCCACTGCCAACATTTCCTTCTTTAACCTCACCAGCTTTAGCCGATTCCAAGGCATCAAAAACATCTTCCGTTTTCACATGAAAACCATTGATATCATTTAAATAGCCATCATAAGTTTCAGCAACCACAGGTAATGACCACCAAAAACCACTCGCATCTGGAGATCCTTGAGCGACTCTCCATTTGATTAAAGCGTCATGTACGACACCAACACTGTGTGTATTGGTTAAGGCAATCGGCCCTTCAAGAAAACCCGATTCTTCAACCCAGGTTGTTCCAGTCATTTCTCCGTTCCCATTTAATGAGAACCAACCGCCAAATACTGAGTGATCCATGGTCTCTCTGCCTCTGGGCAAAATTACCGTAACACCAGTCCTTACCGCTTTATTGTTCGGAAGATCTTTTGTGAGTGTTTTGTACCCAACAGTCACACCTTTGACATCCGTTATTGCGTTGAATTGACCTGGCATACCTGAAAATACAATACCTAAATCTCTTGCACGCTCATTTTCTTGGCCATAGGAGACAATGGATAAACCAATTAGAAGAAGAGTTAATTTGAACTTAGTCATTTTTACACCATGATGATTTTTTCTTCCCAGAATACGATACCGCTAAGTTATTTTCCAATAAGACACTTGCAAGGTTCGTATTATCAAAATAAACATCTGCCAATAATCTAAAATATTTGTCTCTCTTTAGATTTTTTACAATGACCACTTCAGCATTAAATAAAGCTTTTCTTGCAAAATCTCGTGCTTTTATTGCTAAAGTCTTTTCTTTTTCGCATTTCCCCTTTATTTCGGGGGTATCTATCCCAAGAATTCTAATGGCTATATTTTTTCCAACAATATCAGGCAGCTCATTAATATTTGCACGAAATGTGTCTCCGTCATAAACACTGATAATTTCGGATACGATATAGTCAGAAGGCTGATTGGTATTTTGCGCAGAAACTGATGAAGAGAATATTAAGGCGATTACTAGGTATGAGATTTTCATGAGCTTAACTCCCTCCTGCTCTTATTTTTGCGTGTTTTTTAATTTCATGGGTAAGTAACCACAACCGGTCTCTTCCCCAGCTTGAGAATAATTCATTTCCATTATTATCGAGAAGACGAAAACTTGGTACACCCCATAATCCAGATTGAATCAATTCTTCTCGATGTTTTTCAATCAGTACCTTCCAATCGTCTTTATCAAGAAAATTAATTGCTTCTGACCAGCTCAATGAGGTGTTTTCGATTGCTTGTTTTAAGTTATTTGTATCTCTCATGTCTTTTCCTTCTGACCAAGCAAGACGACAAAATTCAAGAAGGTATTCACCATCTCTATTCATTTTTTTTGCGTATGGATATAGAGAGTAGCCTCTTTTAATGGCGTCACCTAATGGATCAAAAATTTTTCCAAAGGATACGCCAATGCGAGAAGATTCTCGTTTTGCATCATTGACAATGTACATCACTTTTTCTTTTGGAACCGGCAAACCCCTCATTACCATGGGCATTAACGGTTTTATAACACTATTTATTTTGTAATTTTTCTTTAGGTTAAGTATTTCAGGTAAGGCAAGATAAGTATAAGGACTTCTTGTTGAGATAAAATATTCAACCTTAAGATGAGATACATCCATTGTTTCCTCAAAAGAGGTATTTTTCTGAAATTTAGTTACTGATTTTAATTCTTTTTTTCTTAAGTTTAATTTTTTCAATCTTTCTTCAAGGAATGGCAATCGATCTACCCCCCAATACCATTCTCCACCATAGTAAAACATCGCACCTTGGTAATGCCCTAATTTCTCTCTTTTTTTGCTCCCCATTTTAATTATTTCATTGATCTTATTATCTGTTATTCCTGAAGATTCAATATCATTAATATTCCCACTCCAAAGTTTTTTAGTTATTTTTCTGGTTTCAGTGATTTTATTTTTTGAAGTAGAAAGTGCGCGAAGAGCGATATTTTGATTTTTTTTAGAAGGAAGTTTATAACTATCTTGGAAATCCAAACCATGATGCGCAGCAATCAACTTAGCGTCTTTAATGGAATAAACGGACAGGGCTTTTCGCATAGGGACGGAATTTTTTTTAGGCCTATCAACCAAATGAACCTTGACTGCAATCTGATAGTTTTTTTCCAAATCTTCGATAACTTGAGAAGCTAAATAACTATATGGATCATCAACTTGAAAGAAAAAGTGAACCTCATGGGGTCGCCGTAAAATTTTTCTTTTAAGTTCATAATATTGCCTTTTAGTATCTCGTAATCCATCACTTGTTATAAAAGAAGTGATGACTGATCTGATGATTTCATTCAATTTCAAAAGCTATCCTCTTAGGTGCAATAATTAACTTTTTAATCAAGCATAGTAATAATGTTATTCTATTAATATAATCAATCTGTTGGATATGCAAATGCGCCCGTAGCTCAGCTGGATAGAGTACCTGGCTACGAACCAGGCGGTCGGAGGTTCGAATCCTTCCGGGCGCGCCATATTACTGCCCCACAAAGTGGGGCTTATTACTAAATTAAGACAAAGTGAAACTAAAAAAACCATACGTATTATTTCTTGGCGACGTTGAAGATGATCTCGCCGCAAAAGTGGCTTTTGGCATAGCGGATTGGCGAAAAGAGGATTGCGTCGGTCAGATTCAATTAGAAGGCTGCCAGACTTCTCTGGATATTCCTAAATTATCTCTGGATGAGGCTCAAAATATGGGTGCAAAAACACTCATAGTTGGTGTAGCAAATCGCGGTGGCGGGATTTCAGAGACGTGGCATTCAACACTGATTCAGGCAGCTGAAATGGGATTTGATATTGCTTCGGGGCTTCACCAGCTGTTAATCAGTGTACCTAGATTAGAAGAAGTAGCTCACAAAAATAACATCATCTTGCATGAGGCGCGTATCCCAAAAGGTTCGTTTCCAATTGCTTCGGCGATTCCTCGTTCTGGTAGAAGATTGTTGACTGTTGGAACAGACTGCTCTGTCGGAAAGATGTACACCGCATTAGCGATAGAAAGAGAGCTAAAGACTAGAGAAATCAATGTTGATTTTAGAGCAACAGGACAAACTGGGATTCTTATTAATGGGGAAGGCGTTCCTATCGACGCGGTTGTGTCTGATTTTATCAGTGGCGCTATAGAACAACTGTGCCCAGAAAATGATGACAATCACTGGGATATTATTGAAGGTCAGGGCTCATTATTTCATCCATCTTTTGCTGGCGTGAGTTTAGGTTTGATCCATGGCGCTCAACCGACAGATCTTGTGTTGTGTCATGAACCGACGAGAACTCACATGCGAGGCTTACCAGATATGCCATTACCTGAGATTCTAGAATGCATTCAATCAAATTTAGAAGCCGCTTATCTAGTCAATAAGGATGCAAAATTTTCTGGCATTGCGGTTAACTCATCATTAATAAGTGAGCTCGAAAGGTTCGCTTTATTCGATAAATTAAAAGAAGCGTCAGGACTTATTGTGTTTGATCCAATGATTTTAGGGATAGAGGAGTTTGTGGATGATTTATTGGGTAAGGCATGTTAAGACAAGTCACTTGTCAAATCTGTTCAATATCATTGAAAAAATCATTCTCTATTTCGAGAGGAACAAAAACCACTGCTGATGTGATAAGACTTGAAATAAAACAAGGGGAAATTCTAGGAAGAGCTGAATCGGTTCCTTACCAAAGATACGGAGAATCCATTAATAGCGTATGTGAGCAAATAAATACACTAACTAATGAGCTAGAAAATGGATTAAATAGGGAGAATCTTGGTAATCTACTTCCTGCAGGAGCCGCGAGAAATGTCATTGATTGCGCTCTATGGGATCTCGAGTCAAAAATAAAAAAAACACCTGTATGGAGACTACTTAATCAAAGTGAACCGAGAGATATTGAAACTGCATTGACTTTAAGCCTTGACGATCCAACTGCAATGACTAAAGAAGCTGAGAGTTTAGGTGAATGCAGTCTTTTGAAGCTAAAATTAAATGCATCAAATGTATTGGAATCTGTTTCGGCTGTTCGAGAAGTCGCTCCTTCTGCGAGAATAATCATAGACGCTAATGAGGCATGGACTGTTAATCAGTTAAAATCATATCAAAGTGAGCTTTTAAGTATGGGCGTGGATCTAATTGAACAACCGCTACCTGCAAGCGATGATCGTTATCTCGATGATTTTGAGCATTTAATTCCCATATGCGCAGATGAATCTTTTCATACTTCAAGTGATTTTGAGAAGATTAAAGGACTGTATGATTGTGTAAATATTAAATTAGATAAAACAGGCGGCTTAACAGAAGCGATAAGATGCATTAAAAAAGCTGAAGAACAAAAACTTAAAGTCATGATTGGTTGCATGGTCGCAAGCTCATTGGCCATGGCTCCGGCGTTACTTTTAACTGAAAATAATGAATTTGTTGATCTTGATGGGCCATTTCTAATTGCAAGTGATGTTGCTCCATCACTAAAAAGTGGTCACGCTAAATTAACCTATAATCCAGAGTTATGGGGATAACCATGATCCACTATGCTTATATTTTTATTACTTTGTTTTTTTTAATTTCTTGTAACTCTAATACAGAATATACAAATCCTTATAATCTTCCTGAAGATTTTGTTGATGTTGGTCAATTTATTCCTCAGGTCATTATTGATGCTCGCTATAATGGCGAAAATAATTTTACTGGTAACCGAGTTGATGGGTATCTCGCGAACAAATGCTTTCTCAGAGAGCAAGCTGCTCATGCATTAAAGAAAGCCACATATGAATTAACTTCAAAAAATATGACTTTTCTAATTTTTGACTGTTATCGACCTCAAAGGGCAGTTGATCAATTTATTAGATGGACAGAAGATACGAATGATCAAAGTACCAAAGAGATGTTTTACCCTAATATCAAAAAAGACAAATTATTAGGTCCATACATAGCCGCAAAATCTGGCCACAGTAAAGGAAATACAATAGATTTAACTATTGTTTCAATGAAAGACAATGAGTTTAAAGAGATGAATATGGGTTCAAAATTCGATCTGTTTGACTCAAAATCACATACAGTGACCAATTTGATATCCTCGAATGAACAAGAGAATCGCCTTTTTTTAAAAGAATTACTTGAGAGAAATGGATTCGAAAATTACGATCTGGAATGGTGGCATTTCACTTTTGTATCAGAAAAAAATAGAGATTACGAATATATGGATTTCTTAATTGAGTGAGTAAATTATTTTTAGATGATTTACCTTAAATTTTGAGTTAAGTTGTCATATAGATAGAAAATTTTATTAAATCAAAAAGGAATCAGCATGAACACTTATAAAATGCCTGTATTCGTAATCTTGGCTCTGTTTTTGGCGGGATGCGCAAGTTCAACTGGTGAGAATCAGTCAACCAGAAACACATCAACGGCAATGAGCAGCAAAGATCAGAAGTGCAACGCTGGTGAGATTTTAGTATGTAAGGCACGGGAGTCACATCGCATCAGTGATGGAAGGTACGGAAGAAACAGTAGAAAAAATCAAAAGTGCTCATGTCAGCCGGAAGCCGATTTATCGGATATGGGTATGGACGTCTTAGGAAATGGGCAATAAAAAAGTATGCAAAATAATATTTACAGTCTCGTTGTATTATTAATAATTTCGGGGTGTGCTGGCATATTAGACCAACCCGAATATCAGCCTGCTAGGGAACCATCCACTTCAACTTCAGCACAGAATAAAGGGTTAAAGTGCAACGCAGGTGAGGTGTTAGTCTGCGAGACACGATCTCCCCATCGAGTCAGTGATGGTCGATACGGAAGAAAGAATCAAAGAGCGAAAAAATGTTATTGTCAGCAGGAATCTGACTTGATAGGTAACATGAAAATTGATACTTTGGGGAACGGACAATAAAGGAGCTAGATGAAAAACATTAGTATCAACTTGATCATGCTTTTCCTACTCTCCGCCTGCGCCGGCTCTATGGAGCAACCAGAATATCCATCAGCAAGAGCGCCATCTACTTCACCTTCCTCTCAAGAACAAATGCAATGCCGTAGGGGGGAGACACTAATTTGTCAGACTCGAAGAAGAATTAGTGACCGACGATTTGGAAGAAAAAAAGATGCTGAAGACAGATTCTGCACCTGTTATGCGGATCTTCCGGGCATTATGGACAGTGTTCCGGGTATTGGTTTTTAAGAAGTATTTATCTTTAAATCCTAAATATTTTTTGAATGACTTTCTTGAAGAAATTACTGAATCTGAATATAACAATTCAAATTGCGATAGGAATCATCTTTGCCGTAATTCTCTCTCTTGTTTCTCAAGAGTGGTCAAGCATGTCTGGAATATTTGGTCAGTTATTTGTCCAGAGTCTAAAGGCGGTTGCTCCTGTTTTGGTTTTATTTTTGGTGATAAGCGCACTTGCCAATCAAACAAATTATAAAGATTCAAAAATACAACCAATCGTCATGTTATATATTTTTGGTACATTCAGTGCTGCCTTCCTAGCTGTTCTTATGAGCAAGTTATTTCCGATTAACCTCTATTTAAATACGATTGATTCAGTCATAGAAGCCCCAAAAGGGATTAATGAAGTTTTAAGAAATCTTTTGTATAAGATAGTAGACAACCCGATTAACGCAATCATGAATAGCAATTTCATTGGGATTTTAGTTTGGGGTATTTTAGTGGGCATCGGCGTCAGAAATGCTTCGCAGACAACTAAACAAACTTTCAATGATATTACAAAAATTATTACCGATATTGTTCGCATGGTAATCAAATTGGCGCCGATTGGAATTTTTGGTTTAGTTTCAAGCAGTCTTGCCGAGTCTGGAATGGATATTTTGAGTCAATACGTTAGATTAATATTAGTTTTGGTTGGTTCAATGTTGATTATGGCGCTTTTGATTAATCCTATTATCGTTTGGTTAAAAACAAGAAGAAATCCTTATCCAATTGTTCTTATTGCTCTAAAAGAGAGCGGGTTAACGGCTTTTTTTACTAGAAGTTCCGCTGCAAATATTCCAGTAAATTTGAGACTTTGTGAAAAGTTGGGTTTTAAGAAGAATATTTTTGCAGTTTCTATTCCATTAGGAGCTACTATAAATATGGGCGGTGCAGCAATTACTATCACAATTCTAACCTTAGCAGCAACGAATACACTAGGTATTCATGTGGATTTTTTTAGTGCCCTCTTATTGTGTATTGTATCAGCTCTATCCGCATGTGGAGCATCAGGAGTTGCCGGTGGGAGTTTATTGTTGATTCCATTGAGTTGCGGGCTATTTGGCATTTCTGAAGAAGTTGCAATGCAAGTGGTTTCTGTTGGATTTGTTATTAGTGTATTACAGGATTCAACAGAAACAGCTTTAAATAGTTCTACAGACGTTGTGTTTACAAGTGCTGTCCATTCACAAAATGGATAATACTAAAGCATTAGAAATCAATAATACTAAAGTTAATATCACACTAACCGAATGCAACAATTTGAACCTAGATTCCATTCCCATGTCTTTAGCTTTGTTTGTGCTGGGTATTAAAAAATAAGCTAACGCTGGAAGTGCTGTATTAGAACAACCTAATATGAATGCTCCATTGACCCCAGGATTCACATAACCGGCAGTAAGAAGGAAGGCCAGTCCAAGAAAATTGAGCAATAAAAAAAATTTAGGAAATATAGCTCTCAGAAAAATCTTAGTATTCCCCTCATCTAACTGATGGAATACCGTCCTTGTTACGTAAATTGTATGGAATAAAATAACACCAACAATCACACCCGAAATCAATGATAAATATTGCATTAGTTTCCTCTATTTAGAATTTAAGTGATGATCCGCAATTATTTTTGCGACACAACCAGTCAATTTTTTCGCAGTTTCTATATCCATAAATTCATTCGGTCCATGCGCATTAGAATTGGGCCCTAATAAACCGGTCACTAGAAATTGCGCCTTGGGAAATTTTTCACTTAACAATCCCATCAAAGGAATGCTTACTCCTGCACCCATAAAAACAGACGGTTTGTTAAAAAAGGAATGCGATGCTTCAGATATAGAATCCTCCAGCCAATCCTCAATCGGCGGCGCTTCCCAGCCAGACATTGCAGATTCTGGCTCAAATTTAATTTTACAATTGGGTGGTGGCTTATGTTCAAGAATTTTTTTAATTTTCTCCCCTGCAGCCTTTGTATCCAATGGAGGTGGGAGTCGAAAAGAAAGCTTTAAACGAAGATTGGGTAATAATACATTACCAGCAATTTCGTTATTAGGTAATCCATCGGCTCCAGTAACACTCAAAATTGGCTTCCATGTATTATTTAGCATTAACTCATATGGTGTCTCATATGAGTCTTTTTCCAGGCTCACCCATGGAAATTTTTTATAAATGGAGTCGGATAGAATATCACTTGCAATCTTTGTTTGATCCATTGTTTTTTCTGATATTTCAGTGAATAAATCCGAACAAAGAATATTTCCAGTTTTTGGATCTTCTATACGATTCAATAACTCTCTTGCAATCCTAAAACACGAAGGAACAATACCGCTGGCTGAGCCAGAATGCACTCCTTCTGAGAGAACATCTACACTTAATACTCCAACTAAATTACCTCTTAGTGATGATGTGCACCATAGTTGATCGTAATTTCCACATTCCGCATCTAAACATACCACTAATGAAGGAGAATCAATTTTGTGTTTGAGTTTTTCCATATAGAAAGGTAAGTCATAACTTCCGCTCTCTTCGCATCCTTCGAGCATAATAACGCAATTGGCATGCGGTATGTTTTGTTCTTGCAGGATTCGAAATGCAGTTAGGTATGAAAATAAAGCATATCCATCATCTGCACTTCCACGACCGTATAATTTTCCATCTTCAACTACTGGTTTCCATGGGCCAAGATCATCTCTCCATCCTGTAAATTCAGGTTGTTTATCATAATGACCGTAGAGAAGAACCTTATCATCTGAATCACCTTTAATTTCAATGAATAATAATGGCGTTCTTCCATCTATTTGAATTACCTCAGTTCTCATGCCTTTAATTGGCTGTGATTCACACCATTTCTTCAATAGTCTAACGGCTTGATCCATGTAACCATGTTTCTGCCAATCTTTATCAAACGAAGGGGATTTATTTGGAATTTTTATATAATCTGACATTGTAGGGATAATGGATGTATCCCAAGTATGATCGATTGTTTTTGTTGCAATCTTTATTTGCATAGAATTGATATTTTATCTAAATATCTTTATGAGATCAGCACATTGATCTTCGCAATTTGGACCCATCAGATGCACTCCAGAAATTCCGTCTAAATCCATTAATTCTTTGATTATTTCTTCGCATATTTTTTTCCCCTCATCTAATGGAGAAGTTGATTGATCTAGTCTATTGATTATGGAGTCGGGTATTTTTACCCCATACAAGTTCTCCCTCATCCATGATGCCTGCTTAGCTGATTTTAATGGTCCTAAACCAATTATAAATTTAGTTGATGCGCTGAGATTATTTTCTTGAATAAATTGTGAATATTTTTTGCAGAGATCAATATCATAACAATACTGTGTTTGCACAAAGCTGACACCCATATTTACCTTTTCAACGAAGAAATCAGAGTGCTTATCTCTTACAAAATGATCATGGATACTGTCTGCACACCCTGATATTAGTTCGATTGGTTCTTTTATTTCTGTTCCATCAGAGAGATTACCTTTAGACATTAGTTTCAAAAGATTGATGAGATCGGAGCTGTTCATTTCATTAACTGCCATCGGACCATCTTCTGGAGGCCTGTCTCCTGAGAGGCATAAGATTTTATTTATATCCAGTGAAAGAGCACCCAATATTTCGGATTCCAAAGCGATTTGATTTCTATCTCTCCCTGTAATTTGAAGGATTACATCAAGTCCGCTTTTATTTATTTCACCAGCAACAACAAGGCTGCTCAGTTTTGTTTTGCAGTTGGGTGCATCAGTTATATTGACTGCGTCTGCCACACCAATAAGATTACTTATTTTTTCAACATTTTCATTTAGATTTGTAGATACTGATGGCGTAGTTTCAGCGGTAAAGATGAAATTGTTTTTTGATGCTTCAAGTGATTCAGTAATCATGCGTCAGTTTCCTTGGTTAGTTTGTTTATTTAAATTTGACTCTGATCGTAGTTTAATTAATATATTAATTATTAATATATTAATAATAGTGGAATGAAATGGCAATACAAGATTTCAGTCGATCCCTTCCAATAATGCTTTATAAGGCATTAGATGGAATTTTACCTAAATTTAGATGTATTTTTAATGATTACGATCTTACTGAACAGCAATGGCGAATTTTACGAGTGCTTTGGGAGCATGAAAAAATAGCACTTGGAAAATTAGCAGAATTAACATTGATACCTCCACCAAGCTTAGTCGGTATAGTGGATCGTTTATTAGCAGCAAATTTAATTAAACGAGATAGGTCAGCCTACGATAGGCGTGTAGTTTTTATATTAGCAACGCAAAAAGGAAAAGATTTGGAGTCAAAAGTCATGCCAAGAGTCAATGACATATATAATGAAATTAGAGAATCTTTTACTCATGATCAATGGAGTCAATTGGTTGGAAGTCTTGAAAAAATATCACTAATTAGTAAAAAACAATAAAGCTATGAAGAAAAGTAATACAGAAAAAAAATTAATAGAGGGTGCTGGAGTAAGAAAAGGTGTTGATTATCTTAATGGTCTGAAAGATGACAGAGAGATATGGTTACATGGCGAGAGAGTGAAGGATGTCACAGAGCACGATGGGTTAAAAAGAAGTGCAGAGACTCTAGCCGGTTTCATGGATAAACAAACCGATCCAGAATATCAGGATAAAGTAACATTTGAGTTAAATGAAAAAAGAATAGCTACATCTTTCTTAGTTGCAAAGTCCAAAGATGATGTAATAAAGCGAGGCGAGGCCTTTTATGAATGGGCTAAATGGTCAAATGGCATGTTCGGTAGAACGCCAGATTATAAGAATGCATCGATCACCGCATTCTACGGAGGCGCAGAACTGTTGGAAGAAGGCGGCAAAGAATTCGCAAATAATATGCGTAATTATTATCATTATGCTGCGACAAATGACAAGATCCTAACCCATTCACTCTTGAATCCAACGGTAAATTTTGAGCTGTCAAAACAGGGGAAATCAGACAAAGATGTTTCGCTGAAAGTGGTGAAAGAAAACGATGCTGGAATATTTGTTTCAGGCGCACGGCTCCTAGCTACATTAGGCCCTCAGGCGGACGAAGTCGAAGTTTTTCCATCAACATTATTAAATCGTCAAAAGGGCTCAGATCTTGAGTATGCTTTTGCTTTTGTGGCGCCTGTAGCATCTCCTGGTCTTCGGATGATCTGTAGAGATACATATGATCATGCTAAATCTCATTACGATGCTCCATTATCCTCAAGATATGAAGAGATGGATGCGGTAGTTATTTTCAAAAATGTATTTGTTCCATGGGAGAGAGTTTTTATATACAGAGAGCCCGATCTTTGTAATAGGGCATTCGCTCAAAATAATGCTGTTACGCAAATGATGCATCAAGTGGTTTGTGGGAAACTTGCGAAAGCAGAGTTTATTGTCGGATTATTATGCGCTATGGCCAAAGCTTCAGGAAAAGATAAAGATATGGCGATAAAAGGACTTATTGCTGAAGCAATGTTTATGACAGAAACTCTTAGATCCCTGAGGTTTTATGCTGAACAGAACGCACACAAAGATGAATACGGTACTTATATCCCTCTCAGAAGACCTCTTGATACTTCGAGGAACTTGTTTCCAAAAATGTATCCTCGCTTAATAGAGCTAGTTCAAATACTGGGCTCCAGTTCTCTGATGGCAACTCCGAGCGAACGTGATCTAACGAATGAAATAGCAGATGATGTTAGCCAGTATTTCCAGCTACAGAATCTCCAGAGTAAAGAAAGGATAGCTCTGTTCCGTCTAGCTCATGATCTTTCTGTTTCTGGTTTTGGCGGCAGGCAAACTCTTTATGAACGTTATTTTTTTGGTCCACCTAACGTTATGCATTCCATCTATTTTGATCTTTATAACAAAGATGAAATGATAGAAAGAGTGGATAATCTTCTAAACGAAGCTTAGTTTTTAGTCAGTCCTTGTTTACTTTGCTAGAGAATCTCTCCAGCAGCAAAAATATTTGATTGAATTTTTTTTCACCAAAAAGTAGTTCTATTTCTCGGTATAGTGATTCTGTTTCAGGAGCTACATTCTTTATAATTTTCTCACCTTTGTCGGTAAGATTGAAAACCGATCTTCTAAGATCGCTCTTATCACCAATTCTTTTTACGATCTTTTCTTTTTCTAGGAATTTAAGAATTCTTGTGAGACTAGGTGATAACAGAAAACTTTCTTTTGCTAATTCACTTGCATCAATTGAGCCATGCTCATAAATAGCTCTAATCACCCTCCATCTTTGCTCTGTTAGACCGTGTGTTCTTAGCATTGGACGAAATCTCGACATTGCAGCTTCTCTGGCTTTCAAAAGTTGCATTGGAAGAGATTTTTTAAAGCTTCTGATGGGTACAGATTTTTCTTTCTTCATTGTCAAAATGATTAAGGTACTTCTGATATTATTTTGTTGCTTAAAACACCAATACCAGGAACTTCGACTTCTACCAGATCTCCTTCCTTTAGATATTTTGGGGGATCAAAACGAGCGCCCGCTCCATTAGGTGTTCCTGTAGCGATAATATCGCCAGGTTTTAGATGATAAAAAGTTGATAAATAACTTATTAGGTAATCAAAAGGAAACATCAGACTATCAGTAGTATCATTTTGCCTTAACTCTCCATTTACTCTTGTTATAACTTCCAGACAAGAAATAGGGTTTATTTCATCTTTAGTTACCATCCAAGGACCCAATGACCCAGACGCCTCAAAATTCTTTCCTTGAGTAACATTGAATTTTGCATGTCTGAGATAATCTCTTATTGAGCCTTCATTCATTATAGTCATTCCAGCAATATGATTAGACGCTTTTTCTCGGGGTATTCTCCTTCCACTTTTTCCAATAATTAGGACGATTTCACCTTCATAATCAAGTTGACTAGATTCAGGTGGATCCAAGATCATCTGGTTATGCCCCACTAATGACTCCCTTGATCGCATAAATACACTTGGATATTTTGGTGGTTCTGATCCGTCTTTATATTCAGCATTTCGGTCTGCATAATTTACTCCAATGCAGATGATTTTCTCTGGATTGGTGATTGTGGGAAGAAAGTCAATTTCATCTAGTGGAATTTCATTGTTTTCTGAAATAGATAATTCCATAAGTTCAGATAGTTGATCTTTAGTAATTGCTTCTCTTAAATCCTTGGTACCTTCAATGCATTCAGTTAAATCAACTATCTTGTTGTTTTTTACGAGGCCAAATGAGTTTTTATTGTTATACCTAAAGCTTGCAAATTTCATCTTATTATTCCTGAATTAAACCACTTCTTTTGAGGACTTCATCAAGTTTTCTTTCAAGTGAAGCAGTTGCGGATGTCATTGGTAGTCGATGCTCATTATCTTGCATGATATTGAGTTTTTTCATCATGTATTTAATGGGAATTGGGTTTGTGTCATAAAAAACTGCTTGATTGATTTCGAGTAAATTTTGATGCAGTTGCAAACCTTTGTCCATGTCCCTCGCCCATATGGCTTCGCACATTTCAGATAGGACTCTTGGTCGAAGGTTGCCAACTGCATTCATTAATCCGCAAGCACCAATACTCATCATAGGAAAGGAAAGTTCTTCTAGCCCTACAAAAATTTTGAAATCGGGACCAAACACAGAAAGACATTCCGTAACAAATCCAAGATCATTCACTGCGTGCTTCATACCGACAAAGTTATTTGATTTATCTTTTATTTCTTTTAGTGTCTCTAGCGAGACACTTACAGCAGTTCTTCCTGGTATATGATAAATCATCCATGGCGTATCAGTATTTTTCGTAAGTTCTAAATAATATTTAACTAATCCCCTTTGAGGTGGTTTTATGTAATAAGGAGTAACAATCAGTAAAGCATCTGCGCCAGCCCTAATGGCATGTGATGTTAGGATCTCAGTTTCATAAAATGATTGCGAACCTGTGCCAACGACAACTGGAATTTTTCCATTTACCGCCTCCACTGCGATATCAACCAATTTATTTCTTTCTTCAATTGTTAGAGTAGATGGTTCTGCAGTAGTCCCATTAACCAGAATTCCATGCGATCCATTATTAATCTGGTATTCGATCAGAGATGCATATGCATCATAATCAACCTCGCCATTTTTTATTGGTGTGATTATTGGTGGAATTGATCCCTTTATTTTATCCAATTGCATTTGGTAACCTCATATTGAAATAGTTTTTGATTGCTTGACGAACACTGCCAATCCAGTATACTTAACATGTTAAATTATTTCAAATTCGAGCGATATTACAATGCCACACTTGACAATAGAGTATTCTAAGAATATTGAAAACGACATAGAAATAAATGATTTGGTTCAAGCAATGCATAATTCAGCAGCATCAATTGATGCCTTGCCTATCGGTGGTCTAAGAACACGCGCTGTTGCTAGAAAACATTTTTTAGTTGCAGATGGTCATTCCTCCAATACATTTGTGAATGTTGCCTTGAGAATTGCACCTGGAAGATCAGAAGGCATAAAGAAAGAGGCTGGAGAAAAACTATTTTTAACTTTGAAGAAATTTTTTTCTGAATTCTCTGATTCTAATCCTGTTGCTCTATCCTTTGAGATACAGGAATTGGATGCAAACTTGAGATGGAAAGACAGTAATATACGTGAACATATGAAAAAAAGATCTGAGTAAGGGAAAGTGATGACAAAAAATCTTAGTGAAAATTTAATAGAAATCGAAAAATATCTCGATAAATATAAAAATAAGACGCTATCACACTTTATAGGTGGCAAAGAAGTGATGAGTTTGTCTGGAAATACATTTGAGAATTATTCTCCAGTAAATAATGAAAAAATTGGCTCTATTGCATCTGGTGCTGAAGAAGACATTGAATTAGCATGCGATATCGCAAAAAATGTCTCAGATGAATGGAGAAAGACTTCTGGTAAAATTAAACAAAAATTACTTCATAAAATTGCAGATGGAATTGAAAAGAGAGCAAGAGAAATTGCGCTTGTTGAGAGTTATGATTCGGGTCAAGCAATTCGTTTTATGAGTAAAGCCGCAATTAGAAGTGCGGCCAATTTTCGATTTTTTGCAGATATGGCGCCTAATGCTTCTGATGGTAAAGCGCTTCCTGCAGATCAGCATCTTAATTATTCAATTAGGCAACCCATTGGCCCTGTTGGAGTCATTACACCTTGGAACACCCCATTTATGCTTTCAACATGGAAAATTGCACCGGCCCTCGCATCTGGCTGTACCGTTGTTCACAAGCCAGCAGAGTGGTCACCATATACAGCGATGATTTTGGCGGAAATCATTAAAGAGGCAGGATTGCCAGATGGTGTTATGAATGTCGTACATGGCTTTGGTGAAACAGCAGGTAGATCATTAACCGAAAATAAAAATATCAAGGCTATTGCGTTTGTTGGAGAGTCGTCGACTGGATCACAAATCATGAAGCAGGGTGCCGATTCTCTCAAAAGAGTTCACTTTGAACTAGGCGGGAAGAATCCAGTTATTGTATTTGATGACGCCGATATAGAAAAAGCATTAGATGCAACAATTTTCATGATTTTTAGTCTTAATGGGGAAAGATGCACGTCATCAAGCCGACTTTTGGTTCAAGAATCGATTAAGGATGAATTTGTAAAGAAACTCTGCGAAAGAATAAAAAAACTAAAAGTCGGTCATCCGCTTGATCCTGAAACTGAGATTGGACCGCTAATACATGAGAAACATCTGAAAAAAGTTCTTAGTTATTTTGACCTTGCAGGTGAAGAAGGCGCGACAGTCAAAATGGGGGGTAAAGCTTTTTCAATAAATGGTGCTGGTAATTATGTTGAACCGACTCTGTTTACAGATGTGAAGAACAGGATGCGAGTCGCACAGGAGGAGATTTTCGGTCCGGTGTTAAGTGTTATCTCATTTAAAGATGAGAATCACGCACTGGAAATAGCAAATGATACACAGTATGGATTGGCAGCATATTTATGGACTAGTGACGTCGGTAGAAGTTTGAGATTGTCACATCAACTTGATGCTGGCATGATATGGATTAACTCGGAAAATAATCGACATTTGCCATCACCTTTTGGAGGCATGAAAGCAAGTGGAATTGGAAGAGATGGAGGTGATTATAGTTTTGATTTCTATATGGAAACAAAGAATATATGCACTGCTTTTGGCACTCACACAGTACCTAAATTAGGAAAATAATGAGCCTTTATAATCTACAAAAATTTTTATACGAACTTAATCGTGATGAATCTATACAAAAGCAATATAAGGATGATATCGAAACATTGTTATCTAATTACATATTGACTGATGAAGAGAGTGATGCACTGAGAAAAGGAGACATAGGTTTGTTATACGTGCTTGGTGTAAACGGCCAAATTCTTATGCATTTCGCTGCATTTCTTGGTATAGAGTGGTTTGATTATCTGGATAAAATGCGAGATGGTATTGAAGATCATGGCGAAGTAAGGGATGGAGTTTATGCCATGACTGGAGGAGGTAAAAGCTTTACAAGTGAGGAGGAAGTTAAATGAGTTTGGTTTATACGGGTGTACTTAGTCATGCTCCAGGAATTACTGGCAGAGCCCACATGGTTGAAAATGTTGAAAAAAGGGATGAATTTTATTCGGCACTCGAATCGCAACGTCAGGATATAGTTAACTCAGGTGCGGAAGCAATTATTGTGATTGCAGCAGAGCACTTCGCAAATTTCTTCATGAATAATATGCCAGCCTATTGCATAGGTATAAGTGAGAATTATGAAGGTCCAATTGAAGATCCAAAATGGTTAGCGATTGAAAAAACTCAAATTCCTGGAGCGCCAGATCTTGGAAAAAGAATTACAAGATCAGTCATGGAAACGGTAGATGTGTCTTATTCAGAAGAATGGAAATTTGACCATGGAATTATGGTTCCATTAAATTTTCTGACACCTAGATATGATATTCCTGTCATACCAGTCAATATAAATTGCCAAGGCCCTCCACTTACCCCTCTTCATAGATCATGGGCATTTGGAGAAGCATTGAGGAGGGCATGCGATGCTGTTCCGGAAAAAATTGCGTTAGTTGGCACAGGAGGCATCTCACATTGGCCTGCAACTCCTGATTCAGGAAAAATTAATGAAGCTTGGGATCGCGAATTTCTTGATAAATTGATGCGTAACGATAAAGATTCTCTCTTGAGTTATAGTGATGAAGATACATATCGAGATGCTGGACAAGGTGGTTTTGAGATAAGAACCTTTATTACAGCTGCTGCTGCCGCCGGAGGAAAAGGCGATCTACATTTTTATACCGCTGAGTTACCAATATTTGCTGTAGGTTGCACTGTAGCGAGTTTCTCATTAAGTTGAATTCCATAAAAAAATATCGAGGATATTTGTGCCGCACTTAAAACCCTCATCTACAGAAGAAGTGCCAAAAGATATTTTGGACCGTTTTGATCACTATAAAAAAACGCGTGGGTTCACTCCAAATAGTATTAAAACAATGGTAAGAAGACCAAATATAGTTCGCGCATTTATGCAACTGAATCAAGCTGTATTGTATGAGGGTACAGTTTCCGAAGAATTAAAAATGCTTGTCAGTTTGATAGCAAGTCAAGTGGCAGGATGTAGGTACTGTCAGGCACATATGGCAAATCTATCAAAGATTTACAAAGCTTCCGAAACTAAAATTAGTGAAGTATGGAACTTCAAGGAAAGTAAACTATTCTCAGAATCAGAAAAAGCTGCTCTAGATCTTGCGCTTCATGGAGCGATGTCACCAAGCCAAACTGAAAAAAAACATTTTGATGAGCTAGGCAAATATTTTAATGATGCTGAAATTGTTGAGATAGTTGCAACCATTTCCTTATTCGGGTTCTTGAATCGTTGGAATGATTCTATGGCAACCGAAATCGAGGAATTACCTGAGACAGTTGCTCAAGCAACAATTGGCGATTCTTTTGGTTGGGAATCTGGTAAGCATAAATAATATTAAAAAAATCACGGAGCTGAAAGGTGTCAACTAATAATTCAATTAAAGATATCAACGAATTTATAGATAATGGTTCAATTACTTCTCAACAAATTCTTGTTGTTTCTCTTTGCTTTATTTTCAATATGCTTGATGGGTTTGATATAACAGCCATGGCTGTGGTTGCGTCACCAGTTTCTGTGGATTTAGCTCTAACCCCAGATCTTCTTGGTTGGATTTTTAGCTTTGCATTAGCGGGGATGATGGTTGGAGCCATGGCATTGGCACCAATAGCTGACATCATTGGAAGGCGTGCATTAATAATTTTAAGTCTAATGATTGTTGGTATTTCAGTTATCATGACTTCAAAAGTAGAGTCACTGACTCCTTTTATGTTATTAAGATTCATAAGTGGAATGGGCGCAGGTGCTCTTTTGGCAAGTCAAGCATCTCTCGCTGCTGAATACAGTCCTGATAAATATCGTGCACTATCTGTTGCCATAGTAACTGCAGGATATCCGACCGGAGCAATGATGACTTCTGTAGTTGCTGGATATATCCTCCCTGAATACGGCTGGAGGATGATGTTTCTTTTTGGGGGTGTTGTTACAGTTAGTATGGTCATTGTTGCTTGGTTGATGATTCCAGAGTCTCTCAAATACCTCATCGAAAAGAAGCCCAATAATGCTCTCGAGAAGATTAATAAAATACTTTTAAAATTGAATGCCCCGAGTATTAATGAACTTCCACCCTCAAATAATGACAGAGAAGTAACAGTTAGCATGATAGGTAATATGAGAATGTTGTTGTCACCGAAATTCCGCAGATTATCATTGATGCTGTGGACTTCATTTTTCTGCGCATTCGGAACATTGTATTTCTTAATGAGCTGGATACCAAAACTAATGGAAAATGCTGGTTACGATATGGCTGTAGGTAGAGATGCATTTCTCCTATTTAATTTAGGGGGTGTGATAGGAATTTATCTCTTAGGAATACTCTCAGTTAAATGGAAGCTGACAAACTTAATTTTAAATTTATCTCTTGTTTCAGCCGTTAGTATGATTATTTTTGCGCTCGTTCCCAATCAATTAAATATATTGTTCATACTTATACTTTTGATAGGCATACTTCAGCAGAGTGCATTCACAGGTCTTTATGGAGTTGCGGCAAAAGCCTATCCCACTGAAATAAGAAGTACCGGGGTAGGCTGGGCTATTGGTTTAGGAAGATCTGGTGCTGTAGTAGGACCAGCAGTTGCCGGCTACTTAATCTTGGCTGGCTATGATATGTCAGCTAATTTTATATTTTTTGCTCTTCCCATGATTGTTTGTGGTTTGATCGCATATAAGTTAAACATAGATTAGATCTATTATTTAATTAGTTCATAAATTCTGAATATGAGGGGATCAGATGCTTGAATGGTTAGAATATTCCTCAATATCCATATGGGTAGGTGAATCCATTTGGGGATATCCAATAATGTTAGGTCTCCATGTAATTGGACTCGCGACGGTGGTTGGAATATTCACAATGTTAAATTTTCGAATTCTGGGCTTGTTTGAATCTCTTGAGCTTTCATCTTTTATAGAATTTTGTAAACTTGCCTGGATAGGATTACTTATTAATGCTGCATCCGGATTTGCCCTGTTTTCTTCTCAAGCAACATTCTATATAACAAATACCCCCTTCCTCGTAAAAATTAGCTCAATTCTTGTTGGCTCAATTATTGGAGTAAAAATTCACTGTCGCCTAAAAAAGTCAGCGAAGATTTGGGATCAGGATAAAAATAAATTAAAAACTCAAGACAGAATTTTAGCTGGATTTTCATTGTTTGTATGGTTAGGAGCAATCTTTGGCGGCAGATTAATTGCATATATTTGATGGGAAGATTATGACTGAAATACTAGTTCAATTAATAGAGGGTAGCTCGATAAATAATTTTATTTTGAGTACTACTTGGCTTTGGCCGCTTCTTGAGATACTTCATTTTATTGGACTGTCGTTGTTGCTTGGTTCGATGTTAGTCATTGACGTCCGCCTAGCTGGATATGCACAAAGTATGAATGTAGAAAGAACAAGCGCCTTGTTACCAATAGCTGCAATTGGTTTTTTTGTTAATGCATTGACTGGATTATTATTTTTTTTAGGAGATCCCGCTCGTTATGCAATTAATATTGGATTTCAATTGAAAATGCTACTGATCGCAATAGCAGGGATTAACGCCTTGTTGTTCGTGGTTAAAGTTAAACCAGAAATGCAAAATTGGAATCCTTATGGAGATACAAGCAAAACTGCGAAAGCCATAGCATACATTTCATTGTTATTATGGTTTAGTGTCTTATTATTAGGGCGTTTGATACCATATGTAGGAACAGGATAAAGAATTTCTCGCGCTCCTTTAACAATAAAATCCAACAACCTAAAAGACTATGTTTTTTTCAAATAATTCTGCATTTTCTAGCAGAAATTTCATGCTTTATTTTTGTGGAAATATATTTTCAGTATTGGGCGTCTGGGTTCAACGATTATCGCTAGGTTGGCATGCCTGGCAATTGAGTGAGTCTGCAATAATTGTTGGAATTGTAGCAGCAGCTCAATATATACCGCTCTTAATTTTGACACCATTTTTTGGTGTATTTGCAGATCAATTCAAACCGAAGAAAAATGCTATTGTCATGCATTTTATTTTAATGTTTGTGGCAATTATTTTAAGTATTCTTACTTTTATAGATTCAATGGATATTATTTATCTTGTATTCTTGTCATTGCTATATGGTATAGCTAACAGCGCATATTCCCCGGTGAGATTGGCACTCATTCCGGCTTTAGTTTCAACCAACCAATTATCAAGTGCCGTGGCGATATCCTCAGCAGGTTTCAATTTATCCAGGTTTTTGGGTCCAGGCATAGCCGGTTATATTGTTGCTGTTTATGGTTTGGGTTATGCGTATTTGGTCAACGCAATTACGTATATTCCTGTAATCATTATACTCGCATTCATTAAAGTGAAAGATCTTAGAAACCAGCAAGATATTGGACAAAGTTTTTTTTCAAGACTAAAGGAGGGTTTAGTTTATACCCTAAATCATGAACTTATAAAAAATGTAATAATAATTGCCGGCATTAGTAGCTTCTTTGGACGAGGATTGATTGAACTTTTACCGGTCTTTGCAGCAACTATTTTTGAGGGTGACAGCGGGACTTTAGGAGTTTTAATGGCTTCTTCTGGGTTTGGTGCCGTTATTGCAAGTATTGTCTATATGACCGGATATCTTGACATGAAATTAAGTAAAGCAGTTCTTTATGGTGGCTATGGTATGGGCTTATCTTGCTTTCTTTTCGCCTTTACAAAAAGCTTATGGTTGGGTTCATTAATGATTTCAATGATTGGGTTTTTTATTACATTTGTGGCAGTGGGTTCTCAGTCAGAAGTTCAAATGAAAGTTGCTAATGAATTGAGAGGTCGGGTGTCAAGTTTATGGACGATTATTGTTCTTGGGGGGCCAGCAATTGGCAGTTTAATTGCCGGTATCTTGTCCTCACTCATAGACCCTAAAACTACAGCATTATTGTTTTCAACAATGTGTATATTTTTATTGTTATATATCAATCGAAAAGATACGAAAGATAACTCAGTCAAA
>QOPG01000021.1 GCA_003331585.1 Gammaproteobacteria bacterium
ACGAATATCACAAATAGAACCTGATGCTATAAATCAGATTTTCAGAGTAAATGCAGTTGGACCAATTTTGGTTATGAAGCATTTCCTACCTCTCATGAATCCTGACAGAAGATCGGTTTTTGCCTTTTTATCCGCTAAAGTCGGTTCAATAACTGACAATAAACTCGGTGGGTGGGCATCATACAGGTCTTCAAAAGCTGCTTTAAACATGTTGATCAAAACAGCTTCAATAGAGATAAAAAGATCGTTACCAAATTGTATCGTTGCAAGCTTGCATCCAGGAACGGTGGATACAAATCTTTCCAAACCATATCAAAGGGGCGTAGCAAAGGATAAACTATTTTCTCCTGATTATGCGGTTGAGAATCTTCTTAATGTAATTGATAATTTGACTATTGCTGATACGGGTTGTTTTTTCTCTTGGAATGGCGAGAAGTTAGAATATTAAACTAAGGATTCATATGTTATGTGCTCAAAAATTAAAAATTATAATATGCTTATCTTTTTATTCATTTTTTTCGGTGGAAACTTGAGCGCTTTAGAAGAACCCTCATACACTATAATTAAGAAGTATGACGATTTTGAGATTAGAGATTATGAGCCTTATATGGTGGCAGAGGTAGATATTAATGGCACTTATCAGAATTCAGGAAATTCAGCATTCAGAATCTTAGCAGGTTACATATTTGGCGATAATCAATCCTCAGAAAAAATGAGCATGACTGCTCCTGTGGAGTCTGAGAACATTCAATCCTCAGAAAAAATGAATATGACCGCACCCGTATTTTCCACATCAGATTCTAGTGTTTACACTTACAGATTTGTTATGGAGAAAAAATACAATCAAAGTAATCTTCCAAAACCCAATGACAAGAGAATAAGAATAAAAAATATCGATAAAAGGACAATGGCAGTAATAAAATTTTCAGGTAGGTGGACAGAAAAGAATTTTAAAAAACACGAAAATCGTCTATTAAATAATCTCAAAACACAAAATATCACAATTACTGGCGATGCGATTTATGCAAGATACAATGCGCCATTTACACCATGGTTTATGAGAAGAAATGAGGTTTTGTTTGAGGTGAATCTGTAAATTTAGGATCCAAACCGATACCGAATTTTTAGAATGATTTCGTCACTCAGAGGATTATCAAATGTATCTTCGGCAAGATCATTGAATGCGGTATATTTTGCAGTATTTGAGCCTGATTTTGTAACAACAAAATATACATCAGACAGGGGTGCAATCTGCCATCGATATCGAAGTTGAAGACTTAAATCGGATATACTGAAATTATCACTCTCTGAGTAAGGTTTACTGATCTCATTGAGTCTATATCTATCTGCATCTATCACATAAAATTTATTCTCGTGCGCTTGAATACCAACCCATTGTAGATTCAAGCTTAGTTGTTGCTTGGCATTTATGAAGTAGTTGAGTTTAAATTCTGTCTCCCATTTGTGATGAAAGAACGACGTGAAATCCTTTTCTTGTTGATGTAACAACCATCCTCCACTTCCATCAACATACTTTAACTCTGCATTAAGGCTAAGATTGCTCATTGGGTACCATGTAAATTCAAGCTCACCCTCGGCTTTCCTGCCTTTCATATCCTCCGCTTGATATGTCAATGTTCCACCATAAGAGAAAGATTCAGATGGATTGGTCTTATATTCAAACCTCAGTCTTTGTCTCGGCCTGAGTTTGAAAGTGCCATTACCATAACTTTCTCTGTCCTCAAAACGGGTAGGCCAATGCGCAAAGGATCCCTGAATCTCATTGAGGTTATTAAGCGTTAAATTAACACTTCCTCCAATAGCATTAGATATACGATGACCATCAAAATTTTCTCCGTATCTCATATACCCATTTACTTGTGTATCTCTAAATCTGGTTGAATTAGAATTTATAGATGTATAGTTGTACTGTATGTCTTTAACATTTTTTCTTTGATTAAATCCTAAGTCATTAATTTCCATTTTTTCATCAAATACACTCATTTTGAGTTGATTTCTTTTACCTTTTTCTGGCGAATAAACAATATCAAAAAAACCACCTTTTCCAGAACCATCCTCATGAGTTTTTGATAGAATGTATTGACCGTCTGCTTTCCATATCCCAGATTCACTTAAATAATGAAAATCTGCCGCATTGACGACAGAATCGGTTTCTGGTTTTGCTACCGTTGTTGATATAAAACCTAAACCTCTGGTATCACCATTATCAGTATTTTCGTAAAGCAATCTAAATACGCCAAAATCTCTGCCTACCTGGTTATATGTTTTATTATCATCTGCCATTAAGTCAGTATCGTCTTCAGACGCTAAAAGAATCCCATATCGAAATTTATCAATCTGACCAGTACTTTTGATCGCCCCATTTAAATCTGCTTTTGTGGTCTTTTGTGTTCTTTTTGAGAAACTTACACCATCTGGTGTATCTGGAAGTATTGGCCTGCTTCCGATACGCCTCGTGTTTAAAACAGTAACTTTACTTCTTCCTCCCCAAACATAATCACTGGCTCTGGGAGTTGCTACGAAAACTTCATTTCCCTCTTGAAAGAATAATCTTTTCTCGGGAAAGAAAGTTTCATTAGCTGATAAGTTAACAACCACATTATCAGCTTCGACAGCACCAAAATCTGGATTTAGCGTTGCCGTGATTTGTGCGTTTGTTGACGGTCTCCAAAATAAATCAACACCTGCTTTGGTAAGTGGGTCACTGTCAATTCTGTCATAAGACGAAGAAGCATAAGGAAAAACGCTCCATTGCTGTTTGAGATCGACATTATTCATTCTTGTGGGTTGGAATAAACTAATAAATTGAGGAATGGAGTCCGGAAGTGCTGGCCAAGACCATTGTTCATTTAAGTGAGCAACTTCTCGGAAGCTAAAAAGATTAATAATTCTATCATCCGTATCTTTAGGCATTGCCATTTGCGACCATGGTAAATAAAATTCTGCCGACCAACCATTTTCAGTTTCACTAGTAGCGGCATACCATGCACCATCCCAATCAGCCGTATAAATTTTCTCTGGCATAAGAGTTCCATCACCCTCAGAGTCGCCTAATGCTATTGAAAACCAATAACCGTATTTTCCATCACCTGAAGTATCTAAAGAAAAGCCAACTTTATCCGATTGTGTTTGCCAGTCATCTCTAACCTTGAAACGCTTTACGAGAGTATTTTTTGGTTGTTCCATCTCCATAGAGAAATAGAAACCGGAAGATGTATAGAAAAAACGTGTTTTTGTTTCGTAAGTGGTTTCACTTAATGTATCAGGTTCTGTAACTTTATAAGGGTCATATACTGTGAGAGATTGCCATTCTTGCTCGTCGATCTTTCCATCAATTTTTATGTTTACATCTGCTTCTGCTCTCGTTACATCAATAATTTCAGAGTTATCTATTTTCACTCTGATTGACGAGTTATTATTTTGTGAGAGAGCAAGGTCATTCATAAATAGCCCCAGTACTATAAGCGAGGGCTTTAGAAAATATAACTGATTATTATTATAAAATTTATTGATCAATTTCATTAGTATTTGATAGTAAATATTGAGGTGCGATTATGCCTTAATTTGGCTCATTTGTTAATTTTAACTGATATAGAATTTTAATAAACCATAAGATAAGTTAAGATTTGTTTTGGTTATGAAAAAAATTATATCAAACTATTTCTTTAGATCTCTTAAGCGAATTATATTTGCTTTTTCGTTGTTACCATTTTTCTTTTTTGAATCAAAAGCAGAAGAATTAATTAGAGAATTTTCTGGCAAGAGATCAATCACAACTTCAGAGTTTGAGGTTAGGGCACCTTGGATTCTTGATTGGCGAATAAATAGCAATTACCGTGAAACGATGGGACTTGAAATTTCTTTGGTTGATGCAAAAACAGGTTTTTTGATAGGTAGAATTTTTAAGACTAAATACGCTGGTAATGGAGTAAAATTGTTTAATGATTCTGGAAGATACCGATTACGTATTAGTTCTACATTAACGGATTGGAACTTCAAAATTAGTCAACTATCAAAAGCAGAAGCAGAACTTTACTCTCCTAAAATCAGATAAGTCTATGCTTGATAGATGTCAGTGAATACATCACTAAATCTTTCTAGATCTTCAATTTTTCCCATACTAACTCGAAGATGTCTAGGATAAAGAGGATAAGCTCTGTGAACTTGAACATTCATCTCTCTTAATTTCGGCTCAAACTCACTGACTTGTCTTCCGATGTCAGCACAAACAAAATTCGTTTCTGATGGAAGTGGTTCTATGCCATTATTTCTGAAGACTTCATTGACAATTTTTCTTCCTTCGTTAATTCTATTTAGAGAATATTCTATAAAATCATTTTCTTCATAGGTTGCATTTGCAGCAGCTAAACCAACGATATTGGGCCATGCCATTACATGATTTCTAACTTTTTTTATTAGATCCGGTCTGCCCATAGCATAACCAATTCTCATTCCTGCCATGCCATATAGCTTAGAAAACGTTCTGGTAATTATGATATTTTCATCATCTTTAATTAGATCAGCCATGGACGAATACTTTGGATTCTCTGTTAGTTCGTTATAAGCCTCGTCTACCAAAACAGTCACTTTTCTTCCAACTCTGCGGCAAAAGTTTCTTAGAACATCACCATCTATCGTTTTTCCTGTTGGGTTATTTGGATTGCATAAATAAATCATACTTACATTATCATCAATAGCATCTTCAAAAGCATCGAGATCGATTGACATCTCACTGTCTAGAGGCAGTCGTATGACTTGTGTTCCTGTTCTTTCGGCATAACCTAAGTGAAGATCGTATGTAAATTCAGGACTAAGTATTTTTCCACGCTTACCCCAAGCAACTACAGCCGCAGATAGGACTTCATTTGAGCCCGAGCTTAATGTGACTTGAGAAGTGTTGAGATTATTTTTTTTGGCGATTGATTCAATTAATTCCATTGTAATTTTACTAGGATAATAAGCACCCATCGAAGAAGCTTGAGAAGCTGCTAATAATGCTTTTTTACTCGGTCCGTATGGATTCTCATTGGAACTGAGACGGACGATATGATCAAGTGGACCTACTCGTGAGTATATGTTTGGACTCAATGATAAAGACGTAACACCAGCCATCATCCCACTCAAAACCGAACGCCTTGTTATTCCCGTTGCCATATCTCTCTCCATAATTAGTTCATCAGTTTAACATTAACGCGTCGATTTCTTTTTCCTTTTTTTTCAACTTTACTGACCACGATTTTTCCAACTTCGCCCGTCGATTTAACATGAGTTCCCCCGCATGGCTGAAGGTCAACGCTTCCAATTTTCACCAGTCTTATGTTATTAGCATTTTCTGGGGGTCTAACTGACATTGTTCTTATTAATTCAGGTTTTTTTTTCAATTCTTCTTGTGTGATCCATGATGAAGTAACCTGATGATCCTCACTCACAAGTTTTTCAAGTTGACTGTTAACATATTCTTTATCTACAGGCTCTTCCATATCAAAATCCAAACGACTTTTTTCACTAGAAATATTTCCTCCTGTTACTCCATATTTTAAAACAGAACCCAAAAGGTGAAGACCGGTATGCATTCTCATATGAAGATATCGCCTTACCCAATCAATTGATGTAATAACAGTATCGCCACTACGAGGTATATCTTTCATATCAGCAGCAACATGAACAATCGAACCATCCTTATTGTTATAGGTATTTATTATTTTTATAGCCTTATCATTCCATTGTAGTTCTCCAGTATCACCCGGTTGTCCTCCTCCATGAGGATAAAATACCGTCTGATCAAGAATAATTTCATTTTCAAAGCTATCACAGACAACAGTTTGATTAGATTTTGAATAGGTGTCTTCTATATATAATTTTGTTGACACAAATCACCCCTATAATTTTTCTAATGCTATATTAGAAGAAAGTTATTTAAATTTAACTAAATAAGAATTCGATATCAGCTAAAAGTAACATACAAAATGACAAAAGATAAAAAAGATCTATCTCAATTCTTCACGAAAACAAGGCAAGAAGAAAGATGGTTTTTAAAAATGCATGGATTAAAAAATTATTTTGCAATATTTGATAGTCGATACCGGTCATTCGATCCAAACATAAGTGAAATTATTAAAATTTGTGATCCAGAAAACGGAATTAACGTTGATCAAGTTATTATTATTCAAAATCCCACCAAGCTTGGTTTAGATAATAATGCTGCAGTATTTATGAGGATACTGAATGTAGATGGAAGAGAAGCTGAGGCTTGTGGAAATGCAACAAGATGTCTAGCTTGGGCGTTAATGAAAAATATGAATAGAAAAGAGATCAGGATAGAGACATTAGCAGGAGTTTTAGATTGTTATTTAATAGAAAATGATTGGGTGAAATGTCATATGGGAAAAGTATCGATGAAGCCAGATGACATACCTCTTTCAAAAAATATTAATACACTACATGCAGACATAAATATCGGACCTCTTACAGATGCAGTAATAACCAATATTGGTAATCCCCACATAACCTTCTTTGTAGATTGTTTGGATGATATCGATATTGAAAAATGGGCCCCTAAGATTCAAATGAGTAATTTATTTCCTGAGCAAGTTAATGTTGGCGTCGCAGAAATTATTGATATGAATAATTTGAGATTAAAGGTTTTTGAAAGAGGTGCTGGATTAACCGCAGCTTGCGGCTCTGGAGCTTGTGTAGCTGTTTATGCAGCCTTCAAAAGGAAATTAATTGCCAATAAAAAAATTAACGTGATACTGCCAGCTGGAAATATGATCATTGAATTAGGGGATGATGAAGACGTATTAATGTCAGGGCCTGTATCTTATTTGCATAGCGGGCTATGGGATCATGCTGAGTATAATAAAACCAATCACTGAAATAGTGCCTGCAATAAGCGCGTAAGGAAGCTGAGTTCTTACATGCTCTATGTGATCCGTGCCTGCTGCCATGGATGCGACAACTGTTGTATCACTTATCGGGGATGCGTGGTCACCAAATATTCCGCCAGAGAGAGCGGCACCCAACATTAACGAAGTAGAGAGATCTAACGTCGCTGCGATTGACATTGCAATAGGGATCATAATTGCAAATGTACCCCAACTTGATCCCACCGAAAAAGCTATAAAACCAGATACCAAGAATACGAGGGGAGCTAAGAATATAACTGGTACATTCGCTCCAGCTACTCCTGCAACATACGGTCCTGTTCCCAATAATTTAGCGATATCTCCCAATGCTAAGGCCATAAGAAGAATGCATGCAATTGGTAGGAGATTTCCTGCGCCTTCCATAAATAACTTCATGAGATCGTTCACGTTTGCCTTTTTCTTTGAGAGTAACATACACCAACATACAAATAATGCAGCACATATAGACCAAAATATTGCTGTAGATCCACTACCTTTCATAATGTCTCCTGCACCAGTTAAGAAAAGTCCTGCGGGCATTGCGAAGGTCATGGTTAAAATTGGTACAATCATAAAAATAGCATCTTTTTGGGAAGCAGAATCTTCCTCTTTATCAGTCACTTCGGCCTCTACATGATTTTCTTGCCAGGTAATTTGACCATTTTGTGTTCTTGCTTCAGCTGCTCTCATTGGTCCAATATCAATCTGTTTGATGATGAAAAACAAAGCTAGGATGATTGCAGTTATTGCATAGAGATTGTAAGGAATAGATCTTATGAATATTTCGAAAGCATTATCAACTCCTGTTGATGCAACAAGTCCTATAATAACTGCGGTCCAAGCATTTAGTGGAACCATTACACAAACAGGCGCTGAGGTTGCATCTATTAGGTAAGCTAGCTTTTCTCTTGAAATACGATAACGATCGAATAGTGGTCTACTTACTGAGCCTGCAACTAGTAATGTAATATTGGATTCTATAAAAATCACTATCCCCGTAAACCAAGCAAGCATTTGAGCTCTTAGTTTTGTATGGACCCATTTACGATTCTCTAGAAACTTTACAAAACCACTCACCCCTCCAGATTTCTCAATTGTGTTTATCAATGCCCCAATCAGTAGAGTGAAAATCAATACTTTTGTATCTCCAGAATCACTGAAAACATTAATGATGCTTTCGAAGCTTTCTGCTAAACCAGTTATTGGATCGAACTCATTTAATAGGAAACACCCGATCCAGATACCGGCGAATAAAGAGGGTATCACCTGCTTTGTTTTGATGGCTAAGATAATTGCAATTATTGGAGGAAGAATAGAAAACCATTGTGGATCATTAATCATAGATAGCTTGTATCCCTTTATTCTATTGAGTTTCGCAAATTTTGATTTGTTTGGGAGGTATATGGGAGGTGTAGATTGCTGAATTTTTTCCTATATATCTCTTGTTCTTTTCTTAATATAGCACATTTTTTTCAAGCGTAAGCTTGTCTGTAATCTGTATGAAGCTTTGCCTGTTCAAGGGCAGGCAACCGACCATGGTGGGGTACTGGTATATATTCTTATGCTCAAACATTTTTAGCCAAATTTGGCTATTAAGTAGATTTGATTTGTGTCTAATTAAACTTTTTTATCAGTCCATCAGAATAATTTCCATTCACACATGGATCTGGAAGATTGGCAACGTATTCTTTAAAGGACTCCATAAAGACCTGACCCTCATATACATGACGTAAATGACAATGACTCCATTGCATATCAATATATTGTTTCTCTTTATTCCATATCTCGTCATCCATCATGCCTTGTGAATATTGATAGAAGTTATTCTCAAGAACAGTCCAATAATATACTTGTCTTTGTTCTCTGGTATATCTCTGAAGATTGGATTGTTGACTCCAAGGAATGTTTTCTACTCCTATTTCTTCTGGAGTAAAATCATAAGCCGAAAGAAGTTGATTGGTTCTTAGGATGGTTCTGGCTTGTTGCTGTCCTGCAATAGCTATCTTTTGCGTTTGCCTTAATTCAAGACCGACAAAGATTAACGAAGAAATTATACCGATCACACCAATAATCTGAAAAAGATCACCATACTTGGACAACGTGTTCATTGAGAAGATGCTTTTATTCATAAACAAAGCCTACACAATCAACAAACTCTTGTGAAGGCTAGGTGTTGGTTTTGATTGCTTCAAAAAATGATGGAAGAAGTTGAAGCTGAGTATGATAGGAAGCGGGAGTTACTATATCTTTGTAAAAAAATAGAAACTTAACGTTCACATTTTTGTAAACATGTACCTTTATCATAAAAGAGGAATTTTAGTACTAAAACTTGGCATTTAAACCACATAATATCGGAGATATAGGTGGGTATATGAATAATTCTGGTAAATCTGATTCTCATTATAAAACTATTTGGCTCAGTGATATACACCTAGGAACAAAAGGTTGCCAATCTGAAAAACTATTAGATTTCTTATATAAATATTCTTGCGATAAGATTTATTTAGTTGGAGATATAATCGATGGCTGGAGATTAAGTCAAAATTTTTACTGGCCTCAATCTCACACTAATGTTGTAAGAAGATTGCTTTCTTTTTCAAAACAAGGAACAGAAATCATCTTCATAACAGGTAATCATGACGAATTTCTTAGATCTTTCTCTCCATTAGATCTAGGAAATATAAAAGTGGTAGATAAGGCTGTGCACACAACTGAGGACGGTAAGGAAATCCTTGTAATACATGGTGATCAATATGATGTTGTAACAAAATACAGCAGAAGGCTTGCAGTATTAGGATCTGTTGGTTATGAAATACTTATGACTTTTAACCGTTTCTGGAACGCACTTAGAAAAATATTTGGCTATAAAAATTATTGGTCCCTCTCTGCTTTTATTAAGCACAAAGTTAAATCAGCAGTTAATTTTATAAGCGATTTTGAAGAGACGCTTGCATTGGCTTGTAAAAAGAAAGGATATGAAGGCGTAATTTCAGGTCATATTCACCATGCAGAAATAAGAAAAATTCATGGGGTAGACTATATGAATTGTGGTGATTGGGTAGAGTCTTGTACAGCGCTGGTAGAAAATCAGGATGGTGGCATTGAAATAATTCATTATGGAGGATTAATCAATGATAAAATTCTTGATATAACGAATGAGGCTGCATGAAAATTGTAATTGTTACAGATGCATGGTTTCCTCAGGTAAATGGTGTTGTTACAACATTAAATGCTCTTCAAATAGAATTAAAAAAGAAAAATTATGAAGTAGTGATCATCCATCCTCTACTATTTAAATGTACTTCATTTTCAATTTATCCAGAAATTTCTCTAGCAATAAACCCCTGGAAAATAAGACATTATCTAACTGAAAATATGGACTATTTACATATTGCTACAGAAGGCCCTTTGGGCTTATTTGCACGAAATTTTGCGATTCAAAATAATATTCAATTTACAACAGCCATACATACTAAATTTCCTGATTACTTTAAAAAGATTCTCTTTCTTCCTTTATTCTTAACTTATGGTTATATGAGATGGTTTCATGGAAAAGCATACAAAACATTAGTAAACACTAGCTCTCAGATTGATGAACTTTCATCAAAAGGATTTCAGCATTTAACTTTATGGAATAGGGCTATTAATAAAAATATTTTTTACCCAAGACAAAAATCATCTAAGCAAAATTATTTGTTATATGTTGGTAGAGTCTCAAAAGAAAAAAATCTTGAAGATTTTTTTAAATTAGAGACACTTAAACAAAAAATTGTGATTGGATCAGGACCCATGCTCAATGAGTATAAAAAAAAATATAAAACTGTTGAATTTGTTGGACCTAAATTTGATAACGAACTTGCACAATATTATTCTGATGCCGATGTTTTTGTTTTTCCATCAAAGACAGACACTTTTGGAATCGTTATGATTGAGGCGATAGCCTGCGGAACACCTGTAGCTGCGTATCCTGTGACAGGTCCTAAGGACATCATCATTAATGAGATTAATGGGTATCTTCATAACGATTTGCATGTGGCAGTTTCATATGCTCAGAAAATAAGTTCTAAAATTTGTGCAGAGTCAATCGAATCTTTATCTTGGAGTAATGTTGCAAAAACTTTTGAAAAAGCACTGATTCAAGCTCATAGTGAGAAATAAGCTTACAAACCATTTTGATCTGGTCTCTGTATCGCACTCTAGTAAGAGATCTTTTGGCTGTCCGGACTCGGGAACCATTACTCTTTATTGTTTTTTATAATAGAGAATGCAATTCCTTCAGAAAGCCCAAACGGGATTGCTCTAATATTTTTTATTCCAGTAAGTTTTAATATATGTTGATAAATGAAAGCAGAATGATGGATATTCCTTGCTCTATCACGAGGAATAATAAATTTTGACATTCTTTCATTTACACTAGTGAATAAAATATTTTCGTATAGTTGATAAAAATTGTTCGATTCTAACCTTCTGTTTGATGCCCCAAGAAGACCCCTAATGCCTCCACCAATACCAATTAGAATAGGTGTACCCTCGAAGTTAAATTGGCAAAGCCATTTATTCATTGCTTCCCATACATTGCGGCTAACATTTTTTTTAGACAAAGATATAGTTCCGATAGAGAAAGACTCCATGTCAAGTGTATGAGAATTCTGTTTAACTAAAATTTCTGTACTTCCACCACCAACGTCAACAATTAAATAATTTTCAGTTAATTCATACGGTGAGAGATCAATATTACCAATGTAAGCAATTTCTTCTTTTCCTGAAATTACTTCGATATTGATATTGGAATATTTTTTTAATTCACATAAAACTTTATGGCGATTAGCTGCATGTCTAAATGCAGCTGTGGCACAGGCTTTTGAATGAGTTATGTTTTCATTAAAAATTTTTTCTTGGAAATCTTTAAGAATTTTTCCAAGTTTTTTGATTGTTGATTTTTTAATTAAATTTTTATTTTTTCTGTAGACGTCTTTACCTAAAGAGAGTGGAATACGCTTTCGATGTTGGGTAAGTTCCTTTATTAGTTCATTATTACTACTTGCTTTATAGATTCTCTGCTTTATTGAATTACTTCCTATATCTATAGAAGAAATTTTATTTATTTTAGCCAAGGTATTTAGAAAGAATGTTGTATTGTGAGTAAGTTAAATTTGAAAAAACTTCGCCCTCAAAATTATACGTGTAATTTGATATATCGTCATTTGATTTAATTGGCTCCAACACAATTTTATTTTCATAATCAATTTTATTCAGTATGTAATGCATAGCAGATATTTGTGCAATTTTTTTATTATTAGCATTAATCACAATCCAAGGCGATATAGTCGTTGATGTTTTTTCAAACATCTGTTCTTTGTAAAGTGTGAACACATCATATTTGCTAATTATTTTTGCGTCACTTTCAGAGAACTTCCAATATTTGATTGGACTGTTTTTTCTTGTTTTTAATCTATTCTGTTGAGTCTTTCTATCAATAGAGAGATAAAATTTTGTCAACTCAATCCCTTTGTTAATTTGTTTTTTTTCCCATGAATTTACTTTATTCAGAAAATTTTTATATTGCCTTTGACTGCAATACCCTAACGTGGGTTCGATTAATGCTCTGTTATACCACGACCTATCAAAGAAGGTTATCTTTCCATCTGCATCTTTTTTTGGCCATTTTCTTTCATATCTTTTAAACCAGTTTTTTGATTCCGATTTAGAAGGTACACCTAAATTAATGTAATTCATGCTAGAGGGAATAAGGTATCTTGAAAAAAGCTGAATAGTTCCTGTTTTTCCTGCTGAGTCTCTACCTTCAAACAATATAACAATCCTTCTTTTGTGCTTTATAACGTCTTCTTGAAGTTTCAATAATTCAACTTGTAAGCGATATTTTTCTATCTGGTATTGTTTATTGGTGAGTTTTTTATACTCTCTTAAATCGTATTTGATCATTTGAGCCTTTATTGGATATAACCATAATTATACAATTAAATTATCTAGATTAAATGTTTCAATTATATTAAACCTATTTGTTGATTTTCTTCGGAAGATTAGGGCTCTTGTGAAGGCTAGGTGTTGGTTTTGATTATCAGTTGATAGCCTGCGTTACATCATATAGAAACTTTGCTGGATTGAATGGATTAGTAACATTCAATCCCATATATCCAGGTAACGAGGCAATAAAATTTGAAGTTGTCGCGAGATCTTTCAGAATCCATTTTCTCTCGCCAGTAGCGTAAATGGAGGGTTGGTATATGCTGTTTCTAAGAACAAGCATATTATTGGCATAATCTATCAAGATAAACTGACCATCATAACCTTCAGTATTATAAATAGTGTTAGCCGCAGGAAAATCACCAACATTTGGTATTTGGGTTTGATATAAAGTCCAAAATTGTAAACCATAGCTTGAATTGGGGAAGCCAAAAAAATTCTCTGGTGTATTATTTGGTATATCTTTAATTTTATCGATATATGATAAAGGTATTATTTGTTCGCCGTCTAACATTCCATTATTAAGCATTAGCTGTCCAAATTTTGCGAAATCTTTTATCGTAGCGTCAATGCAGCAAAATGACAGATAATTTCCATCTTCACTATTATCCTGCCACCACTCTGCGTCCATTCCGATTTTTGAAAATAAATTAATATCCGCATAAGTCTCTATATTTTTTCCTGTGGCACGAAACAGAATTTCTCCTAAAACCATGGTGTCACAGTTATTATATTCATAGTTACCTGATTCAAAAATTGTAGTACCAGAATCATGCCAAGGATATGTGACTCCTGTGATAGCCATTTCTCGATTTATACATGGCTGAAGTTGATTATCGACATACATAATATCGGCATCATTGCCATTACGAGTGCAAGGAGCCAATCCATCATTTACCCAACAAACCTTATGCAAACCAGACTGCATATCTAGTAAGTTACGAATTGTTATTTGATTGCGAGAATCATTTGCCCATTCAACTATAAAATCAGATGCACTTTGATCTATGGAACTTATAAAGCCTTGCTCAACTCCAATTGCAATTAGGACACTGGTAAATGACTTTGCTGTTGACCAAGATGTGACAACACTATTTTTATCTCTAAGACCCCATCTCTCCTGGACAGTATAGGCTGGATCCCTGGTTGGTGAATTTTGAAGTACTTCTTCCTCCCCGCTTTTGAGTCCTCTGTAGCGTTCATAGATGAGTTTGTTGTCTTTAATTACTAATGCGGCCTGTGTCCAATAACCATCAGCGAAAATTTTATCAAAAGCATCATTTAGCTTTCCTGGGTCCATACCTACTGACTCTGGACTGGCTTCCTCCCAAGATATCGGTTCTTGAGTATTGGAAATAGAAATTATTACATCTTGCGACTTAGAGAGTGGACCAGCTTCAACATTTAATTTAACTTGATAAGAATTCTTAGTTTCGAAATCTGGGGCTCTTTTGAAAATCATAGCTCCAGAAGAAGGATTAATTGAAATAGCATTAGCATCATCACCAGAGAGTGAATATGATAAAACGTCCGTACTATTTATAGTCGTTCCTGAAGCTATACCAATCGATGTTTTATTTTCGCTGACAATAAATGAGCTAGGAGAAGTTATTAGAATGTCTGGCATAACTATATTTATGGAGTCAGTTCCGTTTCCTCCACATGCATTCAAAAACAAACTACATAAGAAAAGGTATAAATTGATTTTATTTTTCATTGCTATCTCTTTCCGAATAATTCAAATCTAACAAATTCGTACCCTAAACTTTCTTCCTTTTATGTTGTTATTATTCAGCTTATGCAATGCTAATTTACACACCTTACGATCAATAGCAACATAACTAAATTTTTCAAATAAAGTAATCTTACCAACCTGTTTAGCGATAATCCCATCATTTGCTGTGAGCGCTCCAAGCAAATCTCCAGCTCTAAGTTTTTCTTTTTTTCCACCATTTATGAAAAGTAATACCATAGGTGGATATAATTTAAAGTTTATTGAATTCGATAAACTATTAGAATCATCGATGTTTATCTTCTTACCCTGATACTCCTCAATCGCTTCTAATCGCTGCCTCTCGTTATTTGAAAATAAACTTAGTGCAAGACCTTTTGCACCAGCACGCCCTGTTCGACCTATGCGATGAATATGAAGATCAGGATCAAAGCTTAGCTCAAAATTTATAACAGCTGAAAGATCTATCACGTCAATACCGCGAGCCGCAACATCAGTTGCAACTAATACTGAGCATGCCTTGCTTGAAAACTGAGTCAGAATCTGATCACGCTCAAACTGTTCTAAATCACCATGCAAGGCATGCGCATCTATATTATAGGGCTTCAAATCAGTCACCAATTGTTGGCATAAGAGTTTTGTATTACAAAATATTAATATTGATTCAAGCTTATAGTGTGAAATAAGTTTATATACCATTTTGATCCGATGAGATTTTTCTACCTCAAAGAAAATTTGATTTATCTCTGGTATGTCATGGCTTGACTCAATGCGAATGTCTTTTGGTTTTATCTGTACTTTATCACTGACTTGTTTAATTTTTTCTGGGTATGTTGCTGAGAAAAGAAGTGTCTGTCTTGATAGAGGTGTAACATTTATTATATTCAAAATATCATCATAAAAACCCATATCCAGCATCCGATCAGCTTCATCAAGCACTAATGTTTCAATTCTATTCAGTTTTAGTGTTCCAATTTCTAAATGCTTTAAAATTCGACCTGGTGTCCCGACAACAATATGTGGGTCACGTTTTAGAGATGCTAATTGGGGGCCCATTGGTTTTCCACCGCAAAGGGTTACCACTCTAGTATTCGCTATACTACTCGCAAGTTTTCGTATTTCTATAGCAACTTGATTTGATAACTCACGAGTAGGGCAAACTACTATTGCTTGAGTAAAATAAGATTGAATATTTAGTTTATTTAGTAAACCGATAGCAAATACAGCAGTCTTACCACTTCCAGTTCTTGCCTGAGCCAATATATCTCGATTTTTTAGTAATGGTGGTAAGGCTTGCATCTGTATATCTGTCATTATTTTATAGTCTAAAGTTGAAATACTCTGGAGCAATTCATCACGAAGCGATAATGTTGAAAAAAGATTAGATTTCATTGGGGAGTCCAATTGAATTATGGTTAATTGAAGTTTTATTTAACTTCTAATTGGCAACTAATGCCTCTTCAAGCAATAAAATAAGCTCACGATATGACTTATTTATTGTGTCTAGCAAGGCAAGATAGTTTCCTGAGATTATAGCAATGGCTTCAATAGCATATTCAAACATATTTACAGTCCCGCTCCATGCGTAAAACCATCAAGAAAAGAAGATAGATTCATACCAAGTTCTTTAGAGAGGTATCCGCCTTCTTGAACTATCACTGTAGGTAACATCATATCACCAATTCTTGCCCCTATTTTTTTGAAGCCTTCTGTTGTTACTGCTAAACCTTTTAGAGGATCTTTTTCATAAGCATCAAGACCGAGCGCAATTACTAGAGCATCAGGAGTAAAGTTATTGATTGAATTTATCGCATTATTTAATGCGACGAGATAGCCATCATCTTCTGTCCCTCTCTCAAGTGGGATATTGATATTAAACCCAATTCCATCATCAGCCCCCTTTTCATCTTTGTGGCCCCAGAAGAAAGGATAGAAACGAACCGGATCCGCATGGATTGAAATAGTTAGAACATCATTACGATGGTAAAAAATATCTTGCGTACCGTTTCCGTGGTGTACATCAATATCAAGGATAGCAATTTTTTTGTATTTATCTCTCAGAGCTTCCGCAGCTATTGCGGAATTTCCAAAAAAACAAAAACCTGCAGCATAATCTTTTGCTGCATGATGGCCCGGTGGTCGAGATAAGGCATATGAAGCTTGTTCTCCATTCTTTACTATAGTTGCTGCATGAGCAGCTGTTTGAGCGCTCCAAAATGCTGCTTCCCATGTATTCTTATTTATAGGACTGGAGAGATCGGCATGATGAAAACCAATTTGACCTTCCGCAGACTTGGGATAACCGCATGACCTCTTGTCTGGATGAATTCCAGGAGTAACTTCATCAGAGGTATTCGTTCGCCGTGACCATCGCTCGAAGATTGTTTTGAGATAGTGAATATATCTTTCTGTATGAAGTTTTTGTATATATCGAAGATCATAAGACACGGGCTCCAGTACTTTGAGCCCAAAATCTTTTGCCGCGCTAAGTAATATTTCTGCTCTTGCTGGCTTTTCTGGATGATCCACCATATGCCCGCCTACCATAAAACTTTTTGGGGAATGTAAGAGTTGGTTTTTTGCAAAAATTACATTCATTCCTTTATTCTCCCAATGCAGATATGTTTTCTGCTTTCATAAAATAAGTATGCTCTTCTGATTTAAACTCGAAACCCAGTCTTTCATAGAATTTTTTTGCTCTTATATTTGTTTCATCAACTTTTAGTATTAAATGATTTATATCTTTTGATTGATTATTCTTGATTGTTTCGATTATTAGGTTCTTACCAATATTCTGTTTTCGATATTTTTTTTTAACAAAAAGATCTTGAATATAAATTCCCGGTGCACCCATCCAGGAAGAATACGTAAAAAAATAGAGGCACAATCCAATAACATTTCCTTCATGCTTTGCGAGTAAGGTTTGAAATAATGGATTTGATGAAAAGCCATATTGAACTATATTCGCCGGAACACTTTTCATTTTATCTTTCATATCAATACTATCAGCGAGTTCTTCGAGTAGGTGATGAATGTCATTTGCATCACCTTCTCTTCCAGGTTGGATTTTTATTTTTGGGCTTTGATTCATTCTTTAGAGGTTCAACTTGGATTGAATGTTTTTTAAACATTCTCTTAGGATGAGACAAATCTCATCAATCTGTTTCTTGTTAATAACAAGAGGAGGGCAAATCATAAAGTGATCTCCTATTGTGCCACCACGTGTTTTTCTAGAATAGATTATTAAACCTTTTTTATAAGCTTCTTCAACCAGCAGTGTATCAGCATTCATTGATGTAGGAAGAGGTTCCATCGTTTCTTTATTCGCAACCAACTCAAAAGCCACTAATAACCCTTTCCCACGAACATCCCCAATAAAGCTAAATTCATTTTTCAATTGATTTAATTTTTCTTTAAGTGTGATGCCTTGAATATGAGCATTTTCGATTAGATTTTTGGAGAGTATTTCTCTTAATACAGCTAATCCAGCTGAACATGCGAGGGGGTTTCCAGCATAAGTATGTCCATGAAGAAATCCACCAGAATTATTTATCTCATTGACTATAGTATTCTTTGCGGCTACCACACCAAGAGGGGCATAACCAGCTGCGAATCCTTTTGCCATAGCTATTATATCTGGTTCGAGATTCCAATGTTCACCAGCGAGAAATTTACCCGTTCTTCCTGCACCCGTCATAACTTCATCAGCGATGATAAGAATATCGTGTTTCTTACATATTTCATTTATTCTCTTAAAATAGGAATTTGGAGGTACCAGAGCTCCCGTTGATGCACCGCCGATTGGCTCTAGAATGAAGGCAAGTACTGTTTCAGGATCTTGCTTAATAATTTCCTCTTCCAATAGATTGGCATACTTGATTCCTCTTTCATCCTCACTGAGATTATCGTTATCTAGATAGCAGGTGGCTGCAGGTATTTTTGGCATAACTTTCATTAATTTAGAAAATGGGTCAACAAAAGGATCCATACCTGTAATTGCTAGCGCACCCAGAGTTCCTCCATGATAAGAAGGATACAAGGATATTATTTTCCATTTTTTTTCTTTATTTGTATTGACTGCGTATTGTCGCGCGAGTTTAATGCAGCTTTCCACTGATTCAGATCCACCTGAAGTAAAGAAAATTTGATCCAAACCACTAGGCATCAATGAGGCTGTCAATGAGGCTAATTTTTCAGCAGGTTCATTGAAAAAATTTAAACGATATCCAAACGTAGATTTATCCATCTGTTTTTTCATTGCTTTTATTACAGAGGGATTAGAATGACCGATATTTGAAACAATAGGACCGCTGGAAGCGTCTATATATTTGTTTCCTGATTCGTCCCAAAGATAGATTCCATCAGCTCGATCTAACATCGGTCTTTGAGTATTTGATAGATAGAAGTAATTACTTTTATTTTTCGACTTTTGTTGCATAAATTTTTTATTTTAACTAAATAAGTTTTTGTAATTATCTCTTAAAATATTTTTTTGCACCTTAGACATAGTGTTTCTTGGGAGTTGATCAACAAAAATTACTCGCTTCGGTAATTTGTACTTGGCAAGTTGATCTTTTGCAGATGAAATTATTTCTTTTTCGTCAGGCTCAATGGACGAGGAGTTTCTGACAATCACTGCAACTACTGCTTCTCCGAAATCCGAATGAGGAACACCAATAACTGCTGACTCAGATACGTCATTAATTTCATCAAGTATTAATTCGACTTCTTTAGGATATACGTTTAATCCACCAGTAATTATCATATCTTTTGATCTGCCTACAATGCTGACGTATCCATCATCATCAATTTTAGCTTTATCACCAGTTTTAAAGAAAGAGTCCTCAGTAAAATCCTCCAAAGTTTTTTCAGGCATTTTCCAATAACCTTTGAATACATTCGGACCTTTCACTAATAGGTTTCCAATCGAGTTTTTTTCGAGCTCCTCTCCATTATCATCAACAATTCTCACTTCGACGCCAGGAAGAGGCGGTCCCACTGTGCCTGGTTTTCTCTGACCTTGGACAGGATTTGAAGTGTTCATATTCGTTTCACTCATACCATATCTTTCTAATATTTGATGGCCTGTAGTTTTCTCAAAATCAAAAAAAGTTTCCTCAAGCAGTGGCGCAGAGCCAGAGATGAACAAGCGCATCTTCATACAACGATCTTTAGAGAGTTCCTTTGATGCCAATAATCGGGTGTAATAAGTGGGCACTCCCATCATAACTGTGCAATTCGGTAAATTGTCTATGATAGATTTTTCATTAAATTTTGATAACCAGTACATCGAAGCACCACTATATAAAGCGCATCCTATAGCCACAAAAAGACCATGAACATGGAAAATCGGAAGCGCATGGAGTAATACATCTTTTCTGCTAAATTCCCAATATTCAGAAAGAGTAACAGTATTACTTATTAGATTTTCATGAGTCAGCATTATTCCTTTTGGTCTTCCGGTCGTTCCTGAAGAATAGAGTAATGCAGCAATGTGATCAGGCGGTGTTGAGAAAGTAACAAAATCTTTCATAGAATTTTTTGAGTGTTCAATTAATGTTCCGTTTCCGTCATGATTTAACGTATAAACGTGACTGATATTATTAGCCCGAGCTAGGCTTTTGAATGACTCTATTTTTTCATCACTGCATACAATTAGAGACGGCTCTGCATTACAAATAAAAAATTCCAATTCACTTTCAGTGTAATCTGGATTTAAAGGGTGGTAAGTTAATCCAGCTCTCAAGCAAGCTAAATACAAGCAGAGTGATTCAGGGCTTTTATCAACTTGGACGGATATTCTCTCACCTGGGAGGATACCTGAATCCATAAAGTAAGATGCAATTTGAGACGAAATAGAATTGATCTTTGCATAATTATATTCTGTGCCATCTTCCAGAATTAGTATGGGTTTGGATTGATCTTGACTGATGGATTCATCGAAGAGACTAAATAAATTGTAATTTTCTTTTGTCATGCTTTTCCTATTTGTTGAATAATGATAAAACAATAGATAGAACAAAAACAACAAAATTGATTGCAGTGATTTTAAGGACATTTTTATGGTGATATATGGCGTTGCATTACTGTCATTTTGTATGATAGCAGGTGTTTTTTTTGGAGAACTTATAGGTTACTTAATCGGTATTGATGCTAATGTTGGCGGCATTGGTATCGCTATGCTGTTACTGATTTTTATTGCAAACAAAAACTCCAAAAATATAAAGATTGATAACATTACTAAGTCCGGTATTAATTTTTGGAATGCAATGTATATTCCAATCGTTGTTGCCATGGCTGCGAAACAAAATGTTTTAGCAGCCATATCTGGTGGTTGGATGGCTATTACAGCAGGCGTTTTTGTAGTTATTTTGAGTTTTCTTGCCATACCTTTTCTTTATAAATTTGTTAAAACAAAAGAATCCTGATGATCGAAATTTTAATTAATACATTAATTGATAATTCAATAATCACAGCCTTTCTGTTTGTTGGTGTGGTAACTTATCTTTCATACTGGATCTCGAGAAATCTAACTGCTGGTATTATTCATGGATCTGCTATAGCTATTACTCTGGGCTTAATATTGGCATACGCAGGTGGTTTATATGAAGGTGGGACAAGAGGACTAGCAGATATACCAATTTTTGCCGGTGTTGGAATACTGGGTGGAGCTATGTTTAGAGATTTCGCTATTGTGGCAACCGCATTTGGCGTTGATCTTAAAAATCTAAAAGAAGCCGGAATGATAGGAGCATTGTCAATTGTATTAGGCGTGATTCTTTCTTTCTTTATCGGAGCAATTGTCGCTGTATTATTTGGCTATACTGACCCAGTCTCTATTACAACAATTGGTGCCGGTGCGGCGACTTATATTGTTGGTCCCGTAACAGGAACAGCTCTCTCTGCATCAGCTGACGTGATAGCTTTAAGTATAGCGGTTGGTTTAATCAAATCGATATTGGTAATGATAATTACCCCTTTTGTTGCTCCATTGATAAAGCTCAATAATCCTCATGCGGCAATGATATTTGGTGGCTTGATGGGAACTACTAGTGGTGTCGCAGGTGGATTGGCAGCAACTGATCCAAAGCTGGTCCCATACGGTGCGATGACTGCCACATTTTATACGGGTGCGGGCTGCTTAATGGCTCCGTCAGTCTTATATCTTATAATCAATCTTATGTTCTGAATTGGCTGAGTGTACTCATTAAAAAATCTTTAAAAATTTCAAGAAGAGATACCATAAAGACTATTGCTTCGCTTGGGCTTCTACCATCATTATATGGATTTAAGGAGGATAAAAATTTGAGCGATATTACAGATTATTCAGTTTCTGATTTATCCCGATTAATTCGTCTCAGAAAAATCAGTTGTTCTGAGGTGATGCAATCGTATTTATCAAAGATAAATAAATACAACAAGAAATATAATGCGATCGTAAGCATACTCGATGAAAACTTCTTGATGAACGCGGCAAAGGAGGCAGATGCAGAATTAGACCATGGTCAATATCGAGGATGGATGCATGGCATTCCTCATGCGATAAAGGACCTTGCATACGCGAGAGGACTTAAGACCAGTGAAGGTTCACCAATTATAGCAGGAACATTATCAAAAAAAGATGACCTATTTGTTTCCAGAATAAGAGAATCAGGAGCGATTTTCATAGGAAAAACAAATACACCGGAATTTGGCCTGGGGTCACAGACGTACAATAAAGTTTTTGGAGTGACAAGAAATGCTTATGATCCATCACTTACAGCAGGAGGAAGTAGTGGAGGCGCCGCTTCTGGATTAGCGACTCATATGTTACCTGTCGCTGATGGCAGTGATATGATGGGATCATTGAGAAATCCGGCAGCGTTTAACAATGTTATTGGCTTTAGACCAAGCCAGGGGAGAGTGCCAGTATTTTATGGGTATTATCCAAATACCGATACATTTTATCAGCAACTTTCAACCGATGGCCCCATGGGAAGAAATATTGAGGATACGGCAAGATTGTTGCTTACTATGGCCGGCCCTGATAAGAGAGTGCCGCTGAGTTTAAAGGATAAAATGCCCGCATATGAAAAAATGGTATCCGCCGATTTAAGTAATACCAAAATTGGTTGGCTGGGGAATTACAATGGCTACTTGCCTATGGAAAATGGGGTTTTAGGTTTATGTGAAAAAGCATTGAGTGACCTTGAAAATACAGGCTTAATCATTGAAAACTGTCATCCGGATTTTGAGATGGAAAATTTATGGCAGACATGGCTTGTTTTGAGATTTTGGTCAAATCAATG